>NZ_JBIAHY010000006.1:563746-715086 GCF_042870975.1 Streptomyces sp. NPDC006259
CGCCGGGTGCCGCTGCCCGACGCCCGCCTCGCCGCCGCGGGCCGCTGGGCTTACGCCCGCCTCACCGCCGCGGGTCGCTGAGCCTCGCGGGCTGCTGGGCCGACGCCGGCCCCACCGCCGGAGTCCGCTGCCCGCGGCCTTCGCGCCGGAGCCGTTCCTCCCTCACGCCCGCTTGCCCGCCGTGGTTGCCCAGCCCGCCATCAGCCAGAACGCCGCGATGGCGACCACGCCGGTCCAGCCGAAGTGGGCGAAGGCGAGGCCTGCCAGGGCCGAGGCCGTGGCTCCGCCGGCGAAGCCCGCGACGACATAGGCACTGTTGGCGGTGGCGGGGGCGTCGGTGGTGGTGAGGGCGAGGGTCTGGTTGGCGACGTGGGAGGCGACGAGGGCCGTGTGGATCACGATCGCGGCGACGAACAGCGCGACCATCACCTGGCCGCCGAGCCAGAACAGCGGCACCGACACGGCGGCCAGCAGATACGCGTTGCGGACCACCTTCGCGGCACCGAAGCGGTCGACCAGGCCACCGGCCAGCGGGGCGACGACGCTCGCCGCCAGGCCGAAGAGGCCGAACAGGCCCGCGGTCGCGGTGGAGAGGCCGTACGACTCGCCCGTCAGGAGCAGGGCCAGTGAGGTCCACAGCGCGCTCCAGGCGCCGTACATGCCGGCCTGCCGCACGCACGCCCGCCACAGGTCGGGTGACCGGCGCACCAGGCCGGGCATCGCGCGCAGCCCGGCGAAGAGGCCGCCTTCGCGGGGCCGGCGGTGTTCGGCGGGCAGGACGGCGGCGGTGAGCAGGCCGAGGGCCGCGGTGAGGAGGGCCGCGCCGACGAACACCGCGCGCCAGCCGAAGGCCTGTCCGGCGAGTCCGCCGAGGACGCGGGCGGCGACGATACCGGTGAAGAGACCGGCGATGACGGCTGCGACGTGCCGGGCGCGGTGGTGGGCGGGGGCGCGTTCGGCGACCAGCGGCACCAGGAGCTGCGGTACGACGGTGGCGGCCGAGGCGGCGAACACGGCGGCCGCGAGCGCCGCCGTGCCCGACGCCGCGGCGCCGGCGACGAGCGCCGCCGTGGTGACCAGCGAGAGGACCGCCACCAGTCGGCGGCGGTTCACGCGGTCGCCGAGCGGGGCGAAGAAGAGGAGTCCGGCGGCGTAGCCGAACTGGGCGACGGAGGCGATCCAGGCGACCGCCGAGGGCGCGGTGCCGAAGTCGTGGGCGATCAGGGGGAGCAGGGGGGCGGCCACGTAGATGTTGGCGGCCGTGACGGCGGTGCAGAGGGCGATGAGGGGAAGGAAGAGGCGGTGGGCGAGCCGTGCGCGCTCGACGGGTTCGGTGTGCTGCTGCCTGACGGTGGCCGCGGACGGCATGGCGGAGACGCTCCTTCGGGCCGACACTGATAACTAACCAGTTGGTTGGAACGGGGAACAGTCTCGGCCGCCCGCCCATTCCCTGTCAACCAACCAGTTGGTTACCGCGTCGTACCATGTCCTCATGGCAACGACCAGGACCACCACCCGCGACCCGGAGGCCACCAAGGCGCGGATCTTCGAAGCGGCGGTCGCCGAGTTCGCCCGGTACGGCATCGCGGGCGCCCGCATCGACCGCATCGCCGCCGAGGCGAAGGCCAACAAGCAGCTGATCTACGCCTACTTCGGCAACAAGGCGGAGCTGTTCACCCAGGTCCTCGGCCGCTGCATGGTCGACCTCGCCGCCGCGTCCCCCGTCGACCCCGACGACGTCGAGGGCTGGATGGACCGGCTGATGGACTACCACGCGGCCCACCCCGAACTCCTGCGGCTCCTCTACTGGGAGGGCATCGAGTACGGCACCGCGGAACTCCCCGACGAGCCCGAACGGCAGGAGCACTACGCCCGCAAGGTCGCCGCCGTCCAGGACGGCCAGGACCGCGGGGTCATCGACGACACGATCCCCGCCCGCGACCTGCTGTTCCTGCTGATCGCTCTCGCCAACTGGGCCACCGTCGTCCCCCAGATGAGCCGCATCCTGGTCGGCGCGGACGACTCCGCCGGCGACCGCCTGCGCGCCTCCGTGAAGGAAGCGGCCCGCAGGCTGGTCACCCGCCCCTGAACCGCACCTCTCAGTTGGTGCCGATCCGCGCCAGCAGATCGACGATCCGCGTCTGGACCTCCGCGCTGGTGGAGCGCTCCGCGAGGAACAGGACCGTCTCGCCGGAGGCCAGCCGCGGCAGATCGGCCTGGTCGACGGCGGCCGTGTAGACGACCAGCGGCGTGCGGTTCAGCTGCCGGTTGGCGCGCAGCCAGTCGACGATCCCGGCCTGTCCCCGGTGCACCTGCATCAGGTCCATCACCACCAGGTTCGGCCGCAACTGCCCGGCGAGCGTGACCGCGTCCGCGTCACTGGCCGCCCGCGCGACCTGCATCCCGCGCCGCTCCAGCGTCGACGTCAGCGCCAGCGCGATCTCCGCGTGCTCCTCGATGAGCAGTACCCGCGGCGGATGCTGCTCGCTGTCCCGCGGCGCGAGCGCCTTCAGCAGGACGGCGGGATCGGCACCGTACGCCGCCTCGCGCGTCGCCTGTCCGAGCCCGGCCGTCACCAGCACCGGGACCTCCGCGGCCACCGCCGCCTGGCGCAGCGACTGCAGGGCGGTCCGGGTGATCGGCCCGGTCAGCGGGTCGACGAACAGTGCGGCGGGGAAGGCGGCGATCTGGGCGTCGACCTCCTCGCGCGAGTGCACGATGACCGGCCGGTAGCCGCGGTCGCTGAGCGCCTGCTGGGTACTGACGTCCGGAGCCGGCCACACCAGCAGCCTGCGCGGGTTGTCCAGCGGCTCCGGCGGCAGCTCGTCGTCCATCGGCTGCGGCCGCGGCGGATCGGCGACCTCGACGGCCCCGCCCGGACCGTCCAGCGGCTCCGGCCCTTCGGCGGCGTTCTTGTCCGGTGCCCCTATGGCGTAGGACCGTCCGGCCCCCTCGGTCCCGGGCGCGAGCCGCGACTGCCCGGCCATGGACTGCCCGGCCATCGTCTGTCCGGTCATCGCCTGTCCGGGAAGCGGCTGACCCGCGAGCGAGGGATGCGCGCCGCCCGGTGCCGCCGGTGCCTGCGGTACGGCGGCCTGCTCGCCCGTCGGATGCGGGCGGGCCGCCTGCTCCTGCCCGCCCGCCGGGTCGGGCGGCGTCCCCAGCTTGCGGCGCCTTCCGGAGCCGTTCGGATGGTGCGGGGCGGGAGTGGAGGCGGAGGCGGAGTGGGTGGGCGTGGGCTGGGCGGCCTGCGGGGCCTCCGGCAACCGCTGGACCTGCTGGGCCTGCTGCGCCGACTGGACCTGGTGGACCTGCGGCGCCTGCGCGGCCTGCCGGGCGAAGGGCACGCCCTGGCCGAGCGTCCGCACGCTGATCGCGCGGCCCTGGGTGGAGTTGGGGTCGACGGGCGGGGCCGTCGCCGCCTCGGCGGGCAGCGGCTGAGCCACCCGTGGGTGCGCCGTGGCCGCCTCGGGCGGCAGCGGGGTGCCCGAACCGGGGGTCGGCGTCGCCGGGACGGCCGTTTCGGCGGGAAGCGGCCCGACGGGCGGCACCTGGGTGGAGGGGCCTGCCTGTCCGGGCACGTTCGGTGCGGCCTGGGGGGCCGGTGCGGCCGGGTCCGGCAGACCGGGAACGACGGGCCGGCCGGCTTCCGGCTGACCGGGCAGCGGCTGCGCGGGCACCGGCTGGGCCGGAAGCGGCAGCTCGGGGACGATCTCGACGGGCTGGGCGGAAACCGGCACCGGCCCCTGCGCCTGGGCGGCCTGCACCTGAGGAACCTGTGCCCGAGGGGCCTGGGCCTGCGCCGGAACGGCGGCGGCCGGGCCGCCCTCCGCCTCCGGCACGGGCTGGCCCACGGCCCGCCGCCGACGGCCCGTGGGCGCGGCGGTGGGGTGCGGCTGCGGTGGGGTGTGGTCGTCGGCCTGGCCGTGCGCGACGGCGTCGTGCCGGCCGTGGTCGATCAGCGAGTCGTCGGACGCCGCCTGAGCGGGCACCTGGGCCCGCCCGGGAACCGGAGCGGGAGCGGGCACGGGAGCGGGAGCGGGGATCGAACCAGGAACAGGTACGGCCTCCTGCCCCGGCACGGGAGCGGGCGGCACCGGCCCCTGCTGCCCGGGGACCTGCCCCGTGACCTGCCCCGCGTCCCGTGCCCCAGCGCTCTCGGGCCCGTCGGTCGAGCGGTCCGCCTCGGCGGGCGGCAGCGCGAACACGGTACGGGGCCCGGACTCCTGCGCGGCGGCGCGTTCGTTCGCGGCGGCCAGGGCACGCCGACGGCGTCCCGTCGGCTGTTCGGCACCCTCCGCGGGCACCGGAGCGCCGGCGACGGCGGGCAGGGCCGGCGGCAGGGCGGCCTGCGGCTCGTCACCGTCGCGCCGGGCCCGCCGTCCGCTCGGCGCGGGGACGCCCTGCGGCGGAACGGTGCCGCCGAGTCCCGTACCCGAGGCGGCGGTGCCCGCCGCGTGCTCGGCGGCCGTGACCACGGCACCCTCGCTCACCCCGGCGTCCTGCCCGGGTTCGGCGGACCGCGCGCGCCGTCGGCCGGTTCCGCCGGAGGCGTCCGCCTCCTCGGCGGGGGCCGGGGCCGGGATCTCCTCGGCGGCCGGACCACGCCGGCGACGGCGGCCGGTCGGCACCCCTGCCTCGGCGTCGGCCTCGGCACCGACGGGTGCCGCACCCGGAACCTCGCCGTCCAGGAAGGCGTCCACGGAGGACCGGCGGGCCCGCCGCGGCCCGGCGAGGGAACCCTGCTCGTCGGCCGGGTCCGCCGCGGGCAGGTCGTCGGCCGCCTCGGCGGCCCCGGCAGGCGAACCGGCCGGCAGCGCGAAGGCCGACCCGACGACGGGAGCGGCGACGGCGCCCGCGCCGCCGCCCAGCGGAACCTCCAGGACGTACGCGCTGCCGCTCATGCCCGGCACCTCGTGCGTCTGCAGCACGCCGCCGTGCGCCCGCACGATCCCCCGCACGATCGGCTCGTGCACCGGATCGCCGCCGGCGTACGGGCCGCGCACCTCGATGCGGACGACCTCGCCGCGCTGGGCGGCGGCCACCACGACCGTGTTGTCCATGTACCCGCCGGCCGAGACGGGCGCGTTGCCGGTGGCGTCGACGCCCGCGACGTCGGCGACGAGGTGGGCGAGCGCGGTGGCGAGGAGCCGCGCGTCGACCTCGGCCTCGATGGGTGGCGCGTGCACGGCGAACTGGACCCGGCCGGGGCCGACCAGCTCCACGGCCCCGTCCACACCCGCGGCGACGACGGCGTCGAGCATCACCTTCGTACGGGTGATGGCCTCGCCGCCGGTGTCCAGGCGCTGGTAGCCGAGGACGTTGTCGATGAGGGTGGTGATGCGGGCGTACCCGGCCGACAGGTGGTGCAGGACCTGGTTGGCCTCGGGCCACAGCTGCCCGGCGTCGTCGGCGGCGAGCGCGGACAGCTCGCGGCGCAGTTCGTCCAGGGGGCCGCGCAGCGACCCGCCGAGCAGGGTCAGCAACTGGTCGTACCGGGCGGCGAGGGCCTCGTACCGGTCCTTCTCCCGTTCGCCCAGCGCGGCATAGCGTTCCTCGCCGGCCGCCAGCTCCTCCTCGTGCCGCTCGCGCAGCTCCTCCAGGTCGGCGACGTGCTGCTGGCGGAGCGCGGTCAGGTCGGAGGCGTGCTCCTCGGAGAGCCGCTCCAGCTCGTCCGCGTGCCGCTTCTCGAGGGCGGCCTTCTCCTCGGTCAGGGTGTCGTAGAGCCGCCGGTCGGTGAAGGTCATCACCGCGCCGACGAGCTGGTCCCCGTCCCGCACCGGGGCGGTCGTCAGGTCCACGGACACCTTGTCCCCGGCCTTCGACCACACCACCTGGCCGCGCACCCGGTGCTTGCGCCCGGAGCGCAGGGTGTCGGCGAGCGGCGACTCGTCGTAGGGGAACGGGGAGCCGTCGGCGCGGGAGTGCAGCACGAGCGTGTGCAGTTCCTTGCCGCCGAGGTCGCTCGCCCGGTATCCGAGGATCTGGGCGGCGGCCGGGTTGACCAGCACGATCCGCCCGTCGGTGTCGGTGCCGACGACCCCCTCGGACGCGGCCCGCAGGATCATCTCGGTCTGCCGCTGCGACCGGGCCAGCTCGGCCTCGGTGTCGACGGTGCCGGACAGGTCGCGCACGACGAGCATCAGCAGCTCGTCGTTGGCGTAGCCGTAGCTGTCGTAGGCCTGCTGGCCGTTCTCCAGGTTGGCGCTGGTGACCTCGACGGGGAACTCGGTGCCGTCGGTGCGCCGGGCGACCATCCGGGTGGGCTTGGTCCGGCCGCGCGGGTCCATGTGGTCGGGGCGCCGCATCGAACCGGGGATGAGCTTGGAGTCGAACTCCGGAAGGAGGTCGAGCAGGCCGCGCCCCACGAGGGCGGTGCCGGGCGTCTCGAAGGCCTCGAGCGCGATGGTGTTCGCGTTGACGACGGTGCCGTTGGCGTTGACCAGGACCAACGCGTCGGGCAGTGCGTCGAGTATGGCCGCGAGGCGAGCAGCGCCTCGGGATGGCCTGCTGCTCACGAGTCGCTTCCTCCCTGTTACCGCACCTTGCCGACCGCTCGGGCCATATTGCCAACCGTCCCGCAGCGTGTCACGCGAGCGAGTCTAAGGGCTGGGGTCGTCCTCGCGGCGCCGGATGAGAGGCAGCTCGCACGACTAAGTGACACAGAACGTATGACCGCACGTCCGGCCTTCGCGGGACCTTCGCGTGACGTTTACGCCACCGGTGCTTCTGCCAGGGGGAACCTGTGCGCGCTCCACGGGGCGCGGGAGGACCGCCGCCGCCGTCCCGACGGGCCTCCTGGGAGGCGGGACGGCGGGACGGCGGGACGGCGGCGGAGCGGAACCCAGTCGGCCGCCCGGCACCTCCTGTCAGGGGCGGGCGGGCAGCCGCCCCACCTCGGGGAGCAGCGGCACGAACCGGTCCCAGCGCTCGATGTGACATCCGTTGCCGCGCTCGAACGTCGTGTCGACAGGGCGACCGGCCCACCGGCCGGTGACATGCGCGGTGGCCGGACCGCCGTACCGCATGGTGCACACGCCGCCGTCCGGCACGGGCGCGAAGGGATCCCTCCCCCACCGGGTGTTGCGGTCCACGGCGGCGCAGGCCCCCGACACATCCGGGTGCTCCCCGCGGTCCGGGTGGCAGCGCACCGCGAACGTTCCGTCGGCGCCCCCGCCCGCGCCCCGCACGGTCACGGTGAGGTGGTCGCCGGCGGCCGGCCGGTCCTCGTCGCGCACGGGCGGCGGCGCGAGGGGCGGCCGGGCCGCGCCGGATCCGGCATGGGCGGTGACGGAGCCCGCGGCGAGGGAGCCCGCGACGGCTACGGCGGAGGCGGCGGAGAGGGTGAGTACGAGCCGCCGGAGCGGTGTGACCTGGACCATGGCCTGCCTAACGCCCCGCCCGCGGCGACGTTCCGCCCGGCGAACACCTTTGCCCCGCGGGCCGCCCGCCTAGTATCGTGGACGCCGATTGGTGACACGACGCTCGACTGTGTCATCATCTGCACGCGCCACTCGCCCACACGCGAGCGGCTGTGTGGAGGCGTCGCCTAGTCCGGTCTATGGCGCCGCACTGCTAATGCGGTTTGGGACTTCAATCCCATCGAGGGTTCAAATCCCTCCGCCTCCGCTCGACATCGAAGCCCCGGTCCTCCGCGACCGGGGCTTCGTCGTCGCCGACCTCCCTCCCGCACCCCCAGATCGGCCCTTTTCGCAGGTCACAAGGGGTAGGGGAATCGGATTTCACATGGCGGCGGCAGTCATGTAATGTTCTTCCTGTCGCCGCGAGCGGGCCGGAAGGGCCGGGAGCGAAGGCAGAAAACAAAAGAAGAACAAGCACTCGTAGCTTAACGGATAGAGCATCTGACTACGGATCAGAAGGTTGCAGGTTCGAATCCTGCCGAGTGCACAGCAGACCAGAGGCCCTAAGGAGTGATCCTTAGGGCCTCTGGCTTATGTCTTGACGGCAGTCTTTGACGGCAACCGCCTTTGCGAGCCGATCAGACGGCTACCGGGACACCGGCCGCGCCGTCGTCATCGTCCGGATCGTTGCCGTCACCCCTCAGGGCATCCCCGACGCGATCGAAAGCGGATCGCTGCGAGTCGAGCCGCACGAAGGTGTAGATGTCCATGGTCACGCGGATCGAGCTGTGGCCGAGGACTTCCATGATCATGCGGGCGTCGGCTCCTTGCTCGTGGAGGAGTGACGCGCAGGTATGGCGCAGATCGTGCAAGCGGACCTTGCGGACGCCGGCGCGGACGCACAGGGCTTCGAACGAGCGGTTCATGTTGCGCGGCTCGATCGGCGTCCCGTTCTTCGTGGTGAAGACGAGACCGTGTCCAGTTTCCTTCCAGCTGTCCTCCGCTGCCTTCTTGTCAGCGATCTGCTGGGAACGCTGAGCGCGGAGCGCCGTCACACACTCAGCAGGCAGGGCCACACGACGGGCCGAGCGCTGGGTCTTCGGCGCGACGATCAGCAGTTCGCCGCCGACCCGTTGGAGCGCCTGCCGGACGGTGAGCACTCCTTCGTAGAGATCCACGTCCGACCAGCGCAGCCCGAGCAGCTCACCGCGCCGAAGTCCGATGCGGACCGCCAGTTCGTACGCGGCCCACAGCCGGTTGTCCCGGGCCGCCGCCAGGAGCTGACGGCCCTCCTTGGCCGTGAGCGGTTCGATCTCGCGCTTCGTGCCCATGCTGAGCTCCACGCTCCGGGCCACGTTGCGGGGCAGTTCGTCCTCACGTACGGCGTGCTGGAGAGCGGCACGCAGGATCACCAGCAGGAAGCGCACGGTCCGGTCAGAGGGAAGCTTCTTGCAGCACTGCCGGAGGGCGCAGCAGCGCCGCTTGTGCTCCGGCCGCTTCTTGTCCTTGCCCTGTGCGCAGCACTGGCAGGTGACCGCAGTCTTCGCGAGGAAGGCGCGGATGTCGCGAGCGGTGAGCCGGACCAGCTTCTTCCTGCCGAACTCCGCGGTGACGTAGTTGCGCACCAGCGACTCGTAGTTGACGTACGTCGTCTTGCGGACCTTGTTCTTGGCGATGTTCGTCAGCCAGTACGTTAGGTACTCGGCGATCGTCATTTTGCTGGTGGCGACCGGGAGACCGTTGAGGGAGTCGGCCTTGAGGTTGGTGAGCTTCTCGTGCGCCTCGTCCCAGGTCTTGCCGTAGACGCTGCGCCGCTTGTACGTGCCGTCCGTAGTCAGGACGTACGCACTGCCCTCCCAACGTCCGTCCTTGCGCTGGTAGATGGTGCCCTCGTTGTTGGCGTTCTTCTTCGGCGTGGCCATCAGGCGGCTTCCTGTTCGGTGCGGTGGGATACGTAGGCGTCCACGGCGGTTTCGCTGATGCGGCGGCAGCGGCCGATCTTGAAAGAGGCGAGTTCGCGGGAGCGGATCAGGTCGTGGACCTTCCAGCGGCTGATGCCGAGGCGCGTCGCGACCTGGTCCACGGTGAGTACGGCGGTCGTCATGCAGCAGGCCCCAGCCCTTCGTGCTTGCGGCGTTGGGCCTGGTTGATGTCGTGGCGGGTCTGGTTGGCGAGGAGTTCTTCGCCGGGGCGGTAGCCCGAGGCGAGGTAGGCCCAGGAGGCTTCGGTGACGAGGACGGTGTCCGGAGTGGGTGCGGGGAGGCCGGCGCGGATGCGGGCGGCTTCGGCCTGGGCGAGGCGCCAGGTTCGGCGTACGTCGCGGAGGGCGCCGAGGGTGGTGGAGTAGGCGCGGGACTTGGTGGAGAAGTGGCCGCGGAAGCCGAGCATGTGGGCCCACTTGCAGAGCTTGAGGTCCGCGAATTCGGGCAGGCCGCCGAGGTCCCAGGCGGTGCGGATCATTTGCCGAACGTGCTGGTGGACGGGCAGGTCCCGCAGGGGTTCGGCTTGGCGGGTACCTTCGCAGTCGGGGCACAGGTCCCGAATACGGTCGCCGACCGTGCCGTGGCCGGAGCAGGTGCGGCAGACCAGGGAACGGTCGACGGTGCCGGAGTCCTCAGCGCTCTTGGTGGCGTACTTGGCGACGTATCCGGCCACGGCGGCGTCGGTGAGTTCGCCGTCGCCGAGGGCGGTGATCTCCTGCACATCGAGCATCTGTCCCCAGCGGATCTCGTGGTCTCCGACGGTGTCGGAGGTGACGGTGAGCGCGGTGCGGGGGACGGCGGTACGGATGCCGTGGGTGAGGTCGTCCACAGTGGCCCAGGCCGGCGGGGAGCTGGTGTGGCCGTCGGGGCCGTCGATGCGGATGACGGCGTGGAAATGGACCAGGCCGCGCTTCTGGTACTCGGCGACCTTGGCGAAGGACACCCGCAGAACTTGCTTCATGTCCTTCTGCGTAATGCCGAAGTGGGCGGCCAGGGCGCGGCGGAGGTTGAGGGTGAAGCGGGCCCACAGGGCTCCCGCGTGGGCGTTCCACAGCACGGCGCCGGTGTAGTCGTAGGAGACCGGGTGCAGTGGTGCGCCGAGTTCGGGGGCATCGTCTGCGTGGCGCTGGCCGCAGCGGCAGGCGCGCGGCTTGCCGGCCTTGGTGGTGGCCCGGTTGTGGACGGGGCCGAACGAAGGGGCGGTGAGCGTGACGAATACGCGGGGGTGGGTGCGGACGGTTTCGGGGACGTTCTTGCCCCCGGAGAGTCCGGTGCGGATG
Source organism: Streptomyces sp. NPDC006259 (assembly GCF_042870975.1). Classification (NCBI taxonomy): domain Bacteria; kingdom Bacillati; phylum Actinomycetota; class Actinomycetes; order Kitasatosporales; family Streptomycetaceae; genus Streptomyces; species Streptomyces sp. NPDC006259. The sequence continues at coordinate 574,370 of NZ_JBIAHY010000006.1, forward strand.
AGGTGATAGGTGTCGGCGGCGTAGACGCGGGAGCAGGTGGCGCAGCGGGAGGCGCGACGGTTGCCGCAGGTGGTCAGCAGGCGTCCCGTAGGTTCATCGCTGGTGGAGTACGAACGGATCGTTTCTCCGGTGGCTGTGTCGCGGGTGTGGGTGTGGCCGACGAGGTTGACGGGCGGGTGCAGCCGCGCAGGCGGGAGACTTGATCGCGGGTGCGGTCGAAGTCGCCGAGGTTGGCCAGCTCGATCAGGTCCCGGACAGCGGGGCTGATCACGTGCCGCAGGTCGAGGTCGCGGGGCATCGGCAGGTACGTCCTTTCCGTTGATTGAGCCCCGGGCAGCGCTGAGGGCGGGGGCTGGGTGCTGCCCGGGGGCGTGACGGGTCAGGCCCAGGGGGCCGGGGAGGGGAAGAGGCGGGAAGGTCAGGCCGTCAGAGCCGCGTGTGCGGCGGTGGCCAAAGGAAGGCTTACGCCGAGGCGAGCCTTGAGCTGGGGCGCGGTGATCGGCTGGCCGTGTGCGGCGCGGTGGGCGTCGGCGATCTCGCGGGCGGCGTCGAGCAGGGCCGGAGCCACCTTGACCGGCGAGTGCGGCGCAGCGACTGGAGAGACGGCGGGAGCCGGGGGCATCGCCGGTTCGGGGGCAGGCTCCGGGGCAGGAGCGGCTTCGGCCCGGTCGTCCTTCGGCATAGTTTCCCTGTTCGGATCCGGAAGGGCTACGGAGGTCCCGTGACCAGCCGATACACCGGCGGGGGCGGGGGTGGTGACGGCGTGGAAGTGGCGCAGTAGCGCGGGGCCGACAGCGCCCCAGCCGAGGAGGAGCAGCGGGGCGACGGCGTCGACACAGGCGCGGCCGTAGTGCCCGGCGATGATGGGTTCGGCGATGTTGAGGGCGAGAGTGAAGAAGCCGGAGGTGTGCATCAGCCGGGTCGCGCCCTTGAGGTTGTCGGCGGGGACGCCGCGCAGGGACAGGTAGCGCAGGGCGACCAGGAGACCGAGGACGGACAGGTCGACCATGGGGGCAATCAGGGGTGCGATCGGGTTGGGGACGCCCAGGCGCAGGGCGAGGTTCCAGACGTTGCCGAAGGAGAACACGAACGCCAAGAGGGCGATGACCGCCATGACCACAGTGATCGTGCGCTGAGTGATCCGGTCTTCTGACATGAGGGGTTTCACCTCCTTCCAGGATGAGTTGGGGACAAGAGCAGGGGGTCAGTCGCGGTCGAGGTCGGCCCGGTAGGCGGCGTTCGGCCCGAGGTAGCTCTCCAAAACCCGGCGTTCGCTGGCGTTGGCGACGCGGTAAGCGGTGATGCCGATCCGACCGGCCATGTCAAAGTCCTGGGCGGTGATCGCCCTGCGCATCTGCCGGATGTAGATCCTCATGACGCGGCCCATGTCAGGCCGCCTTTGCCGGGGGCTCGGGGTCGGGCTTGGTGAGGTCCACCACCGGGCGGCCGGTCAGGTTCTCCAGCAGCCGGGCCGGGTGCTGCGTCAGGTGGGCGGTCTGCTCGGAGATGCGGGCAGCGTCTTCGTCGGCGACGTAGGGCGTACGAATGCGTACGAAGCCGGGGCGCCCGTGCTGGGACATGACCGCGACACCGACATAGGCGGGGTCCTGGAGGTTGACGGGGCTGGCGTCGGGCCACTCGCGGATGTCGTCGCCGAGCGCGGCCACGGCGGCATCCGCGGTCTTCTGCGCGAAGGAGAGCCCGACCGGGCACACATCCCGGATGAAGGTGGGGATGGCGTCCCCGGTGGTCTTCTGTGTGGTCAGTATGGTCAGGAAGCCGACCGAACGGCCCTTCTTCACCAGGTCCTCCGTCAAGCGGGCGTTGTCCGCCGCGAACGCGGCGAGCTTCCTGGTGGCCGGGTCGGAGCCCTTGTGATCGCGGAAGTAGGTGTGGGCTTCGTCGATGACGATGACGATCAGTGGCCAGTCGGCGGACGGGCCGACGTGCCACATGTTCTTCACGCCCAGGACGCTGCGGATGGAGGCGGAGCGAGCGCGGCGCAGCTGCACCAGTTCCTTCAACAGCTTGTTCGCCTGTTCCAGGTCGTCGCCGCAGAACGCGAACGCCCGCTGGACGAGGTCGGCGTAGTCGCCCTCATAGGCGTGGGAAACCTTGCCGTCGAAGAAGACGAACTGCACGGCCGGCGAGGGTGCCCAGTCGCACACCAGCCGGTTCACGCACGAGGTCTTCCCGAAGCCCGGCAGGCCGCCGACAGCCATGCCGGGTACTTCCCTGAGGGGCACGACGACAGGTATACCGAACTCGTCGACCCCCAGGTCCCACTGCGCGTACTCCTCCGGCGGGTGGCCGGTGGGCACGTGCACGGTCGGCACGATCAGCGGGTCCACCCGCACCCCACGCAGCAGGACCTGCCCGGGCCTCTCTCCGGGTAGCGCGGACACCCGCGTCATGCGCCAGGCGTCCGCCAGATAGGGGGCGGCCTTCTGGAACTCCGCCAGACCCACCTTCGGCAAGCAGTTCGCCCACGCCATCACCCCGAAGGCGTCCGGTGTGACCTTGAGCGCCGGAACCAAGACCCGGGGCTTGGGCGGTGTGCCGTCCGTGTTCGCGAGCGAGGCCAGAGGGGCGGGCATCTTGTCCGTGACCGACAGTCCGCACATCTGCGCGAGCCGCTTCCAGCCCCAGCGAATCCGTATCGCCTGCCGGATACTGATCCGTTCCATCGGCGACGCCCGCAAGTAGCGGACGACCCAGACCACAGCCCACAGGGCGATCAGTCCGAGTCCCAGCCACATCGCTCCGCGGAGCCAACCAGACGCTTCGTTGAGTTCGTTCACCGGTCTTCCTTCATGTCGTTCGGGAAACGCGCGGCATCGGACGCGCGGAGAAGCACAGGGATGGGGGCGCATGCCCCGGAAGGGCAGCCGCTCCGTCGATGAAGATTGCGAGCGGGCGGCTGCCATCTGGGGTCTCACCCCAGCCATGCGGGGAGCGGCGTCACGCCGCAGCGGACTCGGGCGCGGCCATGTCCTGCTGCACGTGCGAACCGTCGACGAGCTCCAGCGCGGAGCAGCGGTACGCCACGCCCTCCTGAAGCCGATCGTTGAAGATCTGCGCCCACGGGCTTGCGAAGAGGTCCACCGGGCGGACGAACCGGCCCGGGTGCAGGCCGTTGGGCAGACCGGTCTGCGGGACGGTCACCTTGATCGCCTCTGCGCGCTCGCCCTCCATCACGAAGAGAGTCAGCGTGCACAGCGGCGCACCGGTCTCGAAGTCCACCGCGCGGACGCCGTTCTCCTGGTCCTTCCACTTCGGCACCGTCGGCGTGCCGACCATGACGTTCGTGGAGTCCAGTACGTGCACACGGATAACGGTCCTGGCCATGACAGTGAGGCCCTTTCTGCAGGAGGTGACCGGTGATCTCTGGCCAGGATAAGATACAACCACATGTTTCAGTTGGCTGCAACGCTAGGCAACTGAAACCCTGAGGGTGGGAGTTTGCTGGTACTCCCGCGTGATCTAGCTGGGTGGCCGTATCCTGCGGCCATGACACTGCCCCTCGATCGGGACCACCGGCCCCCCTATGTGCAGGTCGCCGAGTACCTGCGACGCCAGATTCAGACCGGCGTTCTGAAGCCCGGTGACCAGATCCCTCCGTCGCGGGAACTTCAGGAGAAGTTCGGCATTGCCAGCGCCACCGTGCAGAACGCGTTCCGCATGCTCAAGAGCGAGGGGCTCATCTACGGCGTCCAGGGCAGGGGCAGTTTCGTGCGCCGGCCCGAAGGTGAACCCGAGCAGGCTCAGGACGAACAGGCTGCCGGAGAGGGTGCACCCGAGAGTGCGGCCCCCAAGCCGACGCCTTCCGAGACTCGCTACTTCAACCTCGCCATGGACGTGGAGGAGCTGAAGCATGAACTGGCGGGCCTGAAGCGGGACATGGCCAAGATGTTCACTCTGATGCAGAAGATGGCAGACCACATCGACGGGCGAGAGAGTTGAGTTCCCGCGCTGCCTGCTGCATGAGTTTCGCGAACTCGGCTATCTCGCCATCCAGTTGCTTCACGTCCGCTTCCAGCGCTGCGATCTCTCGCTCGTCCACCGTTTCCCCGTTCATTGCTGTGCCGTTCTTCCGTGTCGTCGCAAATCCCCTCGTTGGCCCGTCCTGGTGAAGCGCGCGTGCACCATTCGGCCGCTCGTCCGGGAAGCCTGCTGAAACCGGTCTGCCTGCCGCAACCCACGTGCCCGCCGGGCGGGAGCGGGCAGGAAAATCCCTCGTGACCTCCCGTCGCGCGGGCGGCGAGTCGCAGGACCGCACCGGCTGACGGGAAGCAGTCGGCTGCTGTGACCGGCGCAGAGCCCGCCAGTCATCTCCCACTCGCTCCACCTCCGTTGCCCTGGGCCGTAGCCCTCCGGAAATTCGCAGAGGAATCCGGACTCTCACTGGCTACAGGTGCCGGAAGGCCTGAGCGTGTGACGGTCAGCTGTGTGGCTTGAGTCACATCTATCGCCTTCGGTGGGCATAGGCTCCAGGCCCTCCGGCGTGAGCTGCGTGCGATCAGTGAAAGCTGATGATCAGTCAGATAGCGCACTTCGCTCCCCCTTTCTGATGACCCGCGCCCGGCGGGCACGCCTGTGGATAACTTTCAGCAGGGACATCAGACATGGCGGGGCCTGTGGATAGAGAACGGCGATCCGGCGAACAGAACGGATTGAAATGGCAATAATGCGGATGAGATATGTCGAACACGTCGAAACAGCCCGCCACCTACTGGCCGAAGCGACCGAGGGAGCGAGCTGTCCAAAGTTTCTTTACTGGATCAAGGCGGCCCGCTGGCGCGGGCCGCGCGGCGCGGCGGCCCAGGCCGCCGCTGGCTCCATGTCTCCGCCACCGCCCGCGGCGGCCCCGCCCGCTCGCGCCGCACAGCCCGAGAAGCAGCCAGCCGAAACCGGGAAGAACCCTGCCAGTCACCCCAAGGTGCGCACGGTCGACAGGAGCGTGGCGCTCGCCAAGTCGGCACATATCACCGCGTATTGCTGTCAGCCGGTTGCGGTCAGGCGGCCAGCCTCAGCGCCGCAGACAGAAGCCATCCTTCAGCCGCAACCGACGGAGCGCCGGGGCCGGTGCGATGCGGAGGCTCGTGACGTTCGAAGAAGCGTGGCTGATGCCGGTGGGTGGTTGCTGGAGACATACGTGACGGGTGCGCGTTCGGCGCACCCGTCGCCGTGGCTGACTTTCGATGGCTCAGGTCAGGCCCCTTCTCCAACTCGGTGACAGAGAACCTCGGTTGAGCAGGACCCATCACAGAGCACGCCAACCACCCCGGTGCCCTCCGCACCGGGGTCCTGACCGAGAACCGGGGATTCCGGGACCGGACCGCCCGGATTGCTGTCCAGCCTGAGGGGTGGTCCGGCTTTCAGTTGTCGGCGCTCCCTCGGAGGAAGCCGCACCGCCCTCGGGGGCGAGGACCGTACGACTGGACTACAGGGGAAGCAGTTCGATTTCGATGGCGAGCGCTCCGAGTGCTTCCTTCTCCGCGGAATAGATCTCGCGGATGTTGGCGAGCTGCTGCTCGCGGCAGGACGCCGGGTTGACGTTCGCCGGGCCCTCCCCGTCGAGGAGTTCCTCGAACGTCTTGTACTCCGTCACCCGATTCACGTGGACGTCGCACGTCTCGTCCATGCCCTTGATCCGGAAGCGGATGACGTCTCCGGCGGCCAGGTCTTCGAGGTGGGGGTACTTCACCCTCACCTCGATGGTCTTCTCACCTGCGGCGACGAGATCGAAGTACCGGCGGTACAGGTTCAGTTCGCGGACGCGAGCGGCGGCGGTTTCCGTCATGGGGCGGGAACGCTCCTAGCTGTTGCGGTGGTCATCAGCCGGCCGAGTTCACCGGCCGAGTACGAGCGGAAGAAGTGGCGTGGATCAGCGAGTAACACGTCGGTCAGACCGAGCAGACGGTCGACGTACTCAGCCAACGACCCCGGCCACTCCCGGGTGTCGAGCATCCACGGGGCCGCACCGTCCGGCAAGGGCGCTTGCCCCTCCCTGATAAGGGATTTGGACAGTTTCGCGCCCGTGTCGGTGACCACCTGGGGGCAGAACAGCCGGGCGGGCAGTTGTCCGTGGGTGAGGCCGACGGCCTGTAGGGCGCCGTCGACGAGGAGACAGCCGGGCATCCAGTCGCCGCCCTCGACCATGACGTACAGCGTGCCGTCCGATCCGGCGATGGCCAGTTCCTTGACGAGGTTCCGGTACAGGGTGGCGAGGTCGAGGTAGCCGCCGCTTGCAGGCTCGATGACGACCTCGTATGCGCCGTGGTGCAGGCACACGGCTGAGATGGTCGCCCGCTCGAAGCCGTCGTCACGGACGCGGGTGCGTTCGGCGTGCTTCTCGGCCCATCCGCAGCCGGGGCGCGGGCAGGGAACGCGAACGTGTGGCCGACCGGAGGACGGAGACAGGTACCAGCGGGCTGCTGCCATACAGGGCAACACACGCAGCCAGGTACGGCGGTAGTGTTCGCCTGCTTGCTGCTGGCTGTAGGTCTCGATGGAGTACGGCACTTCCAGCCGCTCGGACAGAGCCGCGAAGAGCGGGCGGTACAGCTTGTCGACCTGTTCCGCGATGCCGTCTTCACCGAGGGCTTGCGCGTAAGCCCGTTGGTAGCGGTGACCGGTCTCCTTGTCGGTGACGATGGCATACGGGGCGTTGTCGAGGGCGCTGAACTGGACTTCGGCCGGTACGTCTAACTTGTCCCGGATGCGGGCTGCCGTGGCGAACGTGAGCGACTGAACCAGGGACGTTCCGATGTGCGGCGCTCCGTTGATCTGCGTTCCCACCACGAACACGATCCGTTCCGGAGCCGCGACGACTATGTGCGGCCTGAGCAGGTCCTCAGCGTTTGTGAGCGCGTTGGCGAGAACGGTGTTCGGCGATACGGGATAGGTGGTCACCGCGTCTTCCCCTCGGTAGATGGGCAGGACTGCGCCGCAGAGCGACGGGTGTGCGTTCAGCGGTTGAACTGTGATTTGCGTGGTGGACCCACCCCCGCGCCGGGGGGAACCGGAAGAGACGCGGGGGCGGGAGTCATCGGGTCGGGCGACGCCCGCGGGGTCGTCGGTGACGGCCCGCCCTCGCCGATGGATCGGGCGGACCCTCGGCGAGGGCGGGATGCTGAGGGAGGCGTGGCCGGCGGGCGGGTAACGGGTACACGCGGAGGGAGTAGCGGGCGTCGTAGTCCGTCACGGTGAACATGAACGCGCGGCCTGCGGCGAGAGCGCGTAGCGCGTGCTCGTACGCCTGGTCGCTTTCGGCCCAGGCCCTCAACTCCACATCAGGACGGGGGATTTCCGGCCCGGTGACGACGAGCGGCGCGTCAGCGAGACTCATGGCCCCCAGGTCCGGGGACAGCAGCCGGGCGAGGCGGTGCGCGGAGGCTCTCAGCCACCGGGCCGCGAGGCGTGGGGAACGGCCGCGGTAGGTGGCGAGCAGGACTTCGCAGGAGCCGCTGAGGTCGTGGGCGGTGGATTCACAGCGGAATGCGACAGGAGGTCGCACGAGGGCACGTGCAGAGGTCGGTGGGGCGAGCATCAGCACGTTCGGGCTCACCGCTTACGATCCTGGGCCGATTCCCTCGCCTTGATCATGCGGTCGAGCTGGGTGTGGAACAGTTCGACTTGCGCGGGGGTGAGAACGAGTAGCGACTCGCATGTGCCCCCGTCCTCGTAGTGGACGGTTACCGCCAGGCCCGCCTGCTGCGCACGGGGGTCGTATGCAGCGTCTCGCCGCATGGGTGTGACGTGCGTGACCGGCACCGGTACGGGCCGGAGGGTGGTTCCGTCCGACCTCGCGCGCCAGTCCACGCCACCGCCAGGCGGACGCAGTTGGTACGACGCCGAACTGTCGCTGGGCAGGGCGACGACCACCCCGACCGTTCCGTCCTTGGCGAGGTCGACGGCGAGGTCGCCGAGGCGTGGGTGAAAGGGGCTGCCTGGGGCTAACGCAGTCCTGGGCGTGGGGAGTTGCTTCGAGGTTCGATCGGCCATGCCCCGAAGCTAGGTGTGTGCTCGGGGCCCAATATGAACCGCAGGAATACGACCCTCACCCGTCGAGGTGGAAGCGGTCCGACATGCGGCACAGCTTCTCACGGGTGCTCGCTCGCTCGGCGTACACGATGCTGCGCAGGGTTGACCGAGCGATGGGGTGGTTGCGAACGAGCTGCGGTGCGATGCGCTCAGCCTTCTCCAGTTCCTTCAGCGCCGAGTCGCGATTCCCGTCCCACAGCCAGGCACGCGCCAGGTCCATGTGGTGATGACCACGGCGGGAGTTGGGAAGCGCCTCGATCAGGTCCGGACTCGTACGCCGGTTTATCGACAGTGCCTTGCCCTGTTCGTGCATCTCCAGCGCCACGCTGATTGCGTGGATCTGCACGTTGCCAGGCGAGAAGGTGGTGCTGTGGCGGTCGTACACCGGAGGGCCGGCGTACTCCGTCATTCGATCGGCTGCGGTCCGCGCGTGGTCGACTCGCTCGCGAGCTTCCGCACGGTGACCACCCCGAGCGGCGGAGATGGCCGCACGCAGTTGCAGGGAACCCCACGCCCGCACGGCGAGCGGCTCACCCAGGTCGTATCCCTCCTGCACGCTGCGGATGGCCTTGTCCGACAGGGCAATGGCGTCGTCCCAGTCCGCCGTAGCCCACCAGCATCAGCGCGCCCCCTTGTGGGTGAGGCGCCGGCGTTCAAGCGGGCGGCGAGACATCGGTGCTCCGTCCATAGAGGCTTCTCCTCACGAAGGTACCTAGAGCGGGCGTCAGGTGTGGAGTGCTATAGGTCGGGAACTGCCCACCAATGACGGAGGTGCCAAGGCATCGCTGCGTCCATAAGCAGGTCTAGGAGGTCAACAGGAGATCCGCTGCTCACAATGTCGCAGCGCTCGATCGTGCTCCGCATCTCATGGGATCCACTTGAGAGGCCGGATTCGGTGGGAGCCTCTACTCCGGGTTACGGCGTCATGAGGGGCTCAGGCTGTCGTACGTAAACCACCCGCTACTGCCTTCAAGTCTTCGATTCCGGCAGCCAGAGGTCGGGCCCGAGCCGTCTCAGCCGGTCGCGACGGGCATGGCAGTCGGGCATGGCCCGCTGAACCGTCCGCCAGAACCGTTCGCCGTGATGGGGTACGTGCACATGGGCGAGCTCGTGCACGAGCACATAGTCGATCAGATCGGGTGGAAGCTGCATGGTCGCCCAGTGGATGTTGAGATCGCCATTCAGCGAGCACGATCCCCAGCGGTAGCCCAGAGGTCTGATCCGGAGTTCACCGCAAGCCACGTCCAACCGCTCGGCCCACGGTCGGAGCCGACCGGGCAACCAGCTGTCACCACGCTGGGTGTACCAGGCGATCAAGGCCGATGAATCGTGGAGCACGTCCTGCCGGATCTCCAGTCGTCCCCGCAGCAACCGCACATCGGCCGGGCCAGTTTCGACGACGAGCAGCCGGTGGCTGCGCCCCAAATAGGGAAATCCCTCTCCAGAGACAAACTCACGTGGGGGTCTGCCCTGACTCAGCGATTCGCGTTCGGCCAGCTTGCCGTACAGCCATTGCCGCCGGCTTCTGATCAGTTTGATCAGTTCGGCATGCTCGGTCCCCGGAGGGATGGTGACGCTGACGGTCGAGTCGCGCTCGACGGTCAGCCTGACGTGGCGCCGTCGCTCGCTGACGCGCACTTCTACGTCAAGGTCATCGACTCGCAGGACCTTGAAGGCCGCTGAACCCTTCACGCCCACATCCTGGCACCCATCACTGACATTCCCAGCCAAGCCCAGAGTCAGGGGCGCGGAATCTCGGAACGACGGTGTCCGATCACTTCCACCAGCTGATCGGCCAGCGAGTCGACCTTGTCGATCGCCGCCGCATCTTTAATGATCAGCAACTGTACGGTCTGGCGTCGGAAGTCCTCCTGGTCGACCGGACTCCGCCAGAAATCGCGCCGATGGGTCACCTGCTGGGCGAGGGTGTAGACGCCGGCGCTGACATCGCACAACAACTGGTCGGTCTGCGGGTCGATCACTCCGTCCCTAGCGGTCTCCTCCAACAGGACGCCGTATAGGGCGCGCTCGACTGGGCTAAGCGGGTCATCGGGCGCGGGGCGGTCCGTTCGCAACTCGGCGACCAAGTCGGCCAGGAGCGCGGCTTGCTGCTCCCAGTTCTCGGCGTAGTCGCGCAGGATCTCTTCGAGGCGCTCGCTGAGTCGCTTGTAGAAGCGCGGGTCCTTGCCTCGATTGATCTCGATGTGGTCGCGTACGGCGTGTTCCATCTCCGAGGCGCGGGTTCGTGCTCCAGGCAGTGCCGCCACCTTCTCCTCGAAGTCGTCCGCTGTCAGCGAAACTGGCGGCAGCATCTGGTCGATGCCCAGCGACAACAGGTGGTCGTCGAGCAGTTGCCGCACCTTCGCGCCATACGCTGCGGGATCGAAGTCGCCACCGTCGACCCGGAACCTGCGCTTGGCCCGCATCGCGATCTCCGCGTAAAGGGTGGCGTCCTTGAGGAAGGGGCGCACGGTTGGTTCGGGCAGGATGACGTCGATGGTGGTGAGGAACCGCTTGAGCTCGGCCTCGAACCTATCGAACCGGGCTCCGTCGTCCAACAGAAGTACACAGTCCTCCAGGGTCGTCCCGGAGGGGGACACACCTTGGTCGGCGAAGATCGCTTGGAGGCGCCGACGCATCGGATCCAGTTTGGCGACTTCCTCGCGGAGGTCGACTATGACTCCATCGACATCGTCGGCGGCGTAGGCCTTAAGTGCTTCCGTCAGATGGTTGGCAACACCGAAGTAGTCGACGACATAACCGCACTTCTTGTCCTTGGCAGGTCGGTTGACGCGGGCCACAGCCTGCAACAGCTCGGCTTGTTTGAGTGAGCGGTCGATGTAGAGCACTTGCTCGATCGGCGCATCAAAGCCAGTCAGCAGCATTGACTTGACGATCAGGAATGCGACCGGTCGGTCGTCGGCTCCGAGCTCCGCCGGAAACGGCTTGGTGAAGTCGTCGACCCTGCTTTCCTGCGCCTTCTGAGCGGTCCACTCGGCGAAACGCTCTTCTTGGTCGTCGGTCCCGGGAGAGATGATGGGAGTGAAGTCCATGGCCCGAAGGAGATCTAGATTCCGGTGTGCGTTTACTTGCGCGATCTGTCGGGCGGTCAGCTGGTCCAGTGGGGTGTCGAGCAATCGCGCCGGGACTGTCTCGGCCTGGCGGACCAGTTCGTCCCTCGCGGCGAGCAGAGCCGTTCGGTAGCGCAGTGTCGCCTCCCGGCTGTTCGCCACCAGCTGGGCCTTAAACCCGCCAGGCATCACGGCCGTGACGTAGTGCCGGAGCAGATGCCTGGCCTTGGCCGTGATTAGCTCTTCCGATTCGAGCACATCGCCCTTGGTGGCGTACCGGCGCTGCAGGGCTTCGCGGTCCTCGTCACTCTGCTCGGCGAATAGGTCCTCGAAGACCTCGTCGAGGTCACGGCCGTCTTTGACCGCGCCCTTGACAGTGTTGCCCTCGTAGAAGATCCGCACGACCGCGCCATCGGCCTCGGCGTCGGCCAGGCGGTAGGTGTCGATGACGCTGCCGAAGATTTGGGAGGTCTTCTTCTGCTTGCCCATGATGATCGGGGTTCCGGTGAAGCCGATTCGGGCGCAGTTGGGCAGCGCCTCCAAAAGGTTCATGTGCAGAGTGGAGCCGTGCGACCGGTGAGCCTCGTCGATGAGGACCACAATGGCGCTGCTGTCGTTGAGCTCCCCAAGTGAGGGGACGGCCTCGCCCAGCTCACCATTGGTAGCGCGTGCTGCCACGTCCTGCTGCTTCTGGATCATTACGGCGACGATGCCTGGGCCGTCGGCAGCCAACAACCGCTTGGCCTCCTTGACCCGCTTGGCCTCCTCGACTTCTTCACCGGTAAGCCGGAGCGTCTCAGACAATTGTTTCTGCAGTTGCGTCCGGTCGGTGACCAGCACGACCTTGACCGCGGACAGTTCCGGGATCGACCGCATGCGGCGGACAAGGAACGTCATGGTGAGGCTCTTGCCGGAGCCCTGGGTATGCCAGATGATCCCGCCCCGCCGGTCCTGGACACCGTCTTCCTCGCGCGTGGCCCCCGTCAGTAGGCGCTCCAGGGTCTTCTCGACAGCGCGATACTGCTGGTAGCGCGGCGCGGCCTTGATTCGGATGCCATTGTCCAGCGTCATGAACGTGACGTAGTCGTGGATGATCTGCAAGAGCCGCTCGGGGTGGAGTACCACAGCCGTGAGCCGGTTCTGCTCGGTAACCGACCGCTCATCGCACCCGAGCTGAGCCGCGAGGGTCGCGTCGGTGAGCGGGTGCGGGTCGCGCCACGGCGCGTAGTGCTCGGTGTCGGCAGTGAACGTACCCAGGCGTGCCCGCTCCCCGCAGGTCGCCACGGTCAGCTGGACGGTATGGAAGAGCTTCGGATTTCCGGTGGAGATCCTGCCGTGGCCCTGGCCGGCGTACCGCCTGAGCTGCCTCACGGCCGCGGCGATTGCGTCACCCTTACTGGGCTTCTTGCACTCCACGACGACCAAGGGGATGCCGTTGACCAGCAGCACCTCGTCGGGTGCGATGTGCTTCAGTCCGCTCGTGCCCGGCACGTCGACCCGGAATTGGGACACGACCACGAATTCGTTGCGCTGCCAGTGCTTCCAGTCGATGAAGTGGACGCGCTGGTTCCGGCCGCCGTCCCAGCCTGGCAGACCCGGCACGGTGACGCCCTTGACCAACAGCTCAGTTGTCAGCTCGTTGGCCTCCAACAGACCCCTGGCCGTGATCCGGGTCAGCTCGCCCAGAGCCTGGCTGATCCGCGCGTCGTCCAGCCAGGGTTCCCCATCTGGCCCCGGGTTGATGTCACGCAGCGCCCTACGCAGCCGCGACTCCATCAGCACCTCGGCGAACGATTCGCGCCCTGACTCCGTCGGGTCCTCCGGCTTGAATGCGCCCTCTGCCTGGCCCGGCACGTGCTCCCAGCCCATGTCCGCCAACTGCCGGAGCAGTGGCGCCTCAACCTGTATGTACTCGGGCCCGGACACGGGCGTCCCTCGCTTCAAGTCTGCCTGTCAGTACAGCGATCCCATCATTCCTTGCGGAGACCGCTACACGCCACGGACATTCCTACTGAGCCCAAACTTGTGGTGCCGTGCCGTTGCTCAGGTTGGTCTGATGATCAGACCGGTCTCCCTGAGGCAGCCGTCGATTAGGTTGCTGTAGTACTCGATGTGCCGTAAGCCGCGTCGGATGCGCTGGATGACTGGTCGGGGTTGTGAAGGCGACGTTGGAGAGTCAGCCACGCCGGCAGGATCCAGATGTCTTCGACCGGGTTGAGGTCGGGCGCGTAGGGCGGCAGGGATAGGGCACCCGCCCCGCGGCCCCCACATCGCCGAACCCGACCAAGGCTTCACCGTCTACGCCAAGGAAGCTGACAGGGCCCTCACCCACCGACACCGGCCAATCCATCTGGGCCCTTATGTCCACCTGACCTCAAACCCGAACGCGCCCACTCAGCAGGTCCTCCGAAAGGCCCTGTTTGATGCGTATCAATTGCGAGATTTTGAGCTCGGCCGCGGACAAGCCGTCCCGTTGCGCATCCAATGCTGAGATTGCTTTCCGTTGCATTTCCATCGGAGGTGCTGGGACTCTTAGAGCCTTAATGATTCCGGAATTGATATTCGGCATAGTTGACCCTACCGCCATAGCGGAAATTTGACGTTGGCAATAATCTTGCGTATAGGCAAGTGCAAGCCATTCAGGAAGAACTCGCTTACTGTCGAGGCGAATTCGCAAACAGCCGGTTCCGCATAGCCAGCCTTCGTTTTCAGTGCGGACGACTGCACACCGCGATAGATCTCCTCTGCGACCGATAATTAGATCTCCCGGTACGAGAAGATGCCGTGCGAGCTCGCGAGCCTTCCTCGTGGATACGCGAGCGATCTTGTCCGGAGAAATGGACCTATCGATAATATCTTGAGGCATGACCACGGGAATGCCTTCGGAGGTGTACTCGTAAGAGTGTAGCTGGCTGCCGAAGGGGCCGATCTGAATGGTCCCACTGCCCTCTAGCAGCGCTCCGACCGTAGGATTTTGCCAGCTCGAACGGAAGTCAGCCTTGAAAATATTCGCAACAAAACCTGCCCCCACCTCGCGCCGCTTTGCAAGTTCTCGATTGGCGGACGCGATCTGCTCGTCCAGTGCATCGAGGATCTCCACGATCCGTCGCTGCTCAGCCAAATCGGCTGGCATCGCGATCTCCAACCGCCCCATCAGATCGGTCGGGAGACGCCCGGTCCCATGACCTGCCTCATCGACCATTGCGAGAATATTACGTTCACGGGCCTTGAGTGCGTGGCCGAGAAAAGTTCCGTCGATCGATGTGTGAGGCAGCAGTGCCTTGCAGTCCTGCCCAAAGGCCACACGGCCCCGAGCGACACCTACCCGGAACTCCTTCTTCAGGCTCATACCTCGTACAATGAACAGCACAGTTCCAGGTTCAACCACCTTCGTGCCGGCCATACTGCCTGCGCGGGTCACCCGACGATCCGAATCAGTAATCCGGAAGTCTTTGAGACTCGCAGCGCTAATCCACGGGATATCTCCACCCCAGAAGCGGGGCTCTTCAGTGTCTGGGGTTCCGCCAGACCACCAAGTTCCGCAGTCCTTTAGCTGGACCTGCCTCCAGCCCTCAGGGACGTCACGCATAACCGAGCTCCCGCAGAATCTCGTCGACTCGGGTGGCTGTGGCAGCTCGCTGGGCTTCGAGTTCTGGGAGCGTTACCGCGTACTTGGCAGCCCACCTTCCGTAGCGGTCGATCAAGGCTTTGCGGCCGGTGGCGAGGCGGGCGTCGAGGCGCCGACTGAGGTCAGCTTTGAGGATGCGCATGACCAGTTCGGGCTCGGTCTCAGCATTGCGGATCTGGCGCACGCCCGAGCCGAGGTGGTCAATGAAGGTGGCCTCCAGTTTGCGCACCTTGGACTTGGCCGCGGTGAGCTGGGCGCGCAAGCGCTTCAGCATAACGGGATCGACCTCCTCGACCTCGTCGGCGTCGTCCTCGGAGGTCGCAGTGGCGGCCTTGACTTTAGAGTCAAGCTCAGCCCGGAGATTCTCGGTTTCTTCTAGCTCGGTGAGGTAGTCAGCGAGGACGTACGGGACCAACGGATGCTCCCGGGCTTTGCGTTTGGCGGCTGCCTGGCGCTGGGCGTTCAGTACCGCCGCGCCGTCATTCGCGAAAGCAGTCTGGATCGTCGTCAGCCAGCCCTGAACGACTCCACTGAACTGGTGGTATGCCAGCGTGCGGATGTCGTATTGGACGCTGCCCCACCAGGATGCAGCGGCGCCAGAGAGCTGAAATCGGTCGAGCGTACCGAGGGGTTCGAGTTCTGCGACAAAGGACTCCAGTAGCTCGGCGCGGGTGTCCATGACCTTGTGGGTGTCGGGCAGCTCGCTCAGCCGTTTACTGTGCCGACTCCACCACTCATCGAATGCGTCCCGCATACGCGCTTCGGCAGGCGCGGCCAGCTCAGGAATACGGGCGGCTGCCGACCGCCAGCCATCTACCGGGAAGTCGTAGTAATCGGCGTCCCGTTCCACGAACAGGGAGTGCACATCTACGCCGTACGCCCGGAAAGCGGCCTCCTGATCACGCACCTCGGACTTCGGGACGCCGCCGTGCAGGTGGGCCCGGACGTCCTGGGGCTCTGGTGGCGGGGTGTTGTCGACGTAACGGCGGATGTTGAGGTTGAACTGGTTGTCTTCGAGCTCCGTGAGCGACACTACGCGGGCGAAGCCAGGGATGTCGTGTGTCGGGTCGGCCTGATAGGCCCGGTAAGCGGCGACGATTTTCTCTGCGTGTTCGGGTTCGAGGTAGTTCTGGGCGCGGCCGGACAGGTACTCGCGGTCGGCGTTGATGAACAGGACCCTGCCCCGGTGCGAGGCCGGGCGGGGTCCGGAGCCACGCAGGATCAGGATGCACGCCGGGATACCGGTGCCGTAAAATAGGTTTGAGGCGAGGCCGATGACGGCCTCCAGCCGATCGGCCTCGATGACTCTCCTTCGGATTGCTTGTTCCTCGCCGCTACGAAATAGCACGCCGTGCGGCATAACCGTGGCGCCTATGCCATCGGGTCGAAGTACCGAGAGCACGTGCTGGGCGAACATCCAGTCGGCCTTCTTCCCCGTCTCCGGAGTCCAGCCGTATTCGAAGCGGTCGGCGTGTTTTATTCCGGCACGCACGTAATTCTGTGAGAACGGCGGATTCGTGAGTACCCGGTCGAAGAGAGTCAGGGTCGAACCATCCGGCTCGATGTGCAGCGGATTGGCGAGGGTGTCGTCGTTCTCTAGGTCGGCGTTGACGATGCCGTGAAGGATCATGTTCATCTTGGAAATGGCCCAGGTGCCGCCGTTGGCTTCCTGGCCGTACAGACGCAGATCTTGGGCATCCTCACCAGACTCCGCGACGTACTCCTTCGACATGATCAGCATGCCGCCGGAGCCGACGCAAGGGTCGTATACACGCATCCCTGAGTGTGGATCGACCAAGCGCGTCATCATCCGGACGACGCCGCGCGGGGTGTAGAACTCCCCGCCCTTCTTGCCCGCCGAGTCAGCAAACTCGCCGATGAGGTATTCGTAGGCGGCGCCTAGGAGGTCGGGAAACTCGAAGTCCTCGTTGCGTAGCCGATAGTGGTCGAAGTGCCTGATCAAGGCCCGCAGTTTCTGGTCCGACAACGACGTCTTACCGACCTTGCGGTTAAAGTCGATGTGCCCGACCACCCCCTGCAGGGCTGTGGCGTTGGCAGTCTCCAGCGCTGCCAACGCCTTGTTGAGTAGGTCCGCGACGCCGTTCTCGGCCGACTTGCCGACCAGGTGTCTCCATCGGGCCGCCATCGGAACGAAGAAGTCGCCGCCCCGGTAGAACGCTCGGTTGTTGGCGATCTCCTCGGCCTGTGTCTCTGTCCGACCCGCCGCGACTTGCTCGGCGATGACCCGGCCCCGGATCGTGTCGAATTGGTCGGAGCAGCGCTTGAGGAACAACATCCCAAAGATGTATTCCTTGAACTCGGAGGCGTCCATCTTGCCGCGCAAGATGTCGGCCGCGCCGAACAGGTGTGTTTCCAGCTGCGGCAACGTCAGCTTCGCCACAGGCGGAGCCTCCAGTCGTCAGTCAAGGTGGGTCAGACAACCTCATACGATACTGCCCAGCACAGATCATCAACGACCTACCATGAGGGTTGCCCACCCCCGTCGGAGGAGTGACCGTGCCGCAGCTGGCGATCGCCAAGGAGTTCCTCTCCGAGTACGCGAAGCTGGAGAAGCCGGTCCAGAAGGCTGTGCAGGCCGCGCTCTCCAAGTTCGCCCACGCCACCCACGCGGGACTGCATCTGGAGAAACTCAACCGAGCCGAGGACCCTCGGATCAGGACGATCCGTATCAACCAGTTCTACCGCGGCGTCGTGCTGGCGCCGGCGACCGGAGACCTCTACTGCCTGCTACGCGTCCTGCCACACGATGACGCGATCGCTTGGGCCACGACGAGGCTGTTCACCGTCAACCAGGTCCTCGGCGTCCTGGAGATGCGTGACGAGACGCAGTTGCAGAACATGACTGGCACACTGCGTCTGGCCGCCGAAGCTACACCGTCCAGGCTCTTTGATCACGTCAAGGATTCGGACTTCCGCACACTCGGCATCGACGGCCAGGTGCTGCCGATCGTCCGATTGCTGACCCGGGAGGCGCACTTGGATGCCCTCCAGCACATGTTGCCCTCACTCCAGTACGACGTCCTCGTCGCGCTGGCCTCGGGTATGACGATCGAGGAGACTTGGGGAGAAGTCAGCAAGCATCTCGTCAACGCCGCTAAGCCTGACCGGGTAGAGCCGGACGACCTGTCCGCAGCGATCGGGCGGACCCCCGACCAAGTTGCGCTCGTCAGTGGCCCTGAAGAACTTGAGAAGCTGCTGCGCCCCCCGTTTGCACTGTGGAGGATCTTCCTCCATCCGATGCAGCGCCGGATTGCCTACCACGATCCCTATCCCGGCTCGGTGATGATCACCGGCGGCGCGGGCACTGGCAAGACGGTGACTGCCCTGCACCGGGCTGCGCATCTCGCCAGCCTCTCTGACAGCGGCGCGCAGATCCTGCTGACCACCTACAGCCGCCCGCTCACTGCGGAGTTGGCTCGTCAGCTGGACCAGCTCGTCGAGAACCCCGAGGACCGCGACCGGATCGAGGTGATCACCACTGATCAGCTTGCTTCCCGGGTTGTCAGTGACCGCCGTGGAAGTCGCCCGGTGGTGCTCACGTCGCGCGAATTGGTCAGCCTGGCTGACGCCGTGCACCCGGATTACGCCGGGGAGTTCTTGATCGATGAATGGGAGCAGGTGCTGCTCGCCCAGGATGTCACCACGCTGGAGACGTACCTGACGGCAGCACGCACTGGCCGAGGCCAAGGCCTGCCTCGCTCGGAGCGGCCGTCTGTCTGGGCCGCCATCGAGGCGCTGCGGACTCAGCTGAGCGGCCTCGGGCGTTGGTCGTTCTTGCAGGTAGCCGATGAGGCGGCTCGAATCCTGCGACAGGAGGGCGGACCTGCCGTCTACCAGCACATCATCGTCGACGAAGCTCAGGACCTACATCCTGCGCAATGGCGGCTGCTCCGAGCGGCCGTCCGCCCGGCGGAGGACGACCTCTTCCTCGTTGCGGACCCGCATCAGCGGATCTGGCAGCATCGGGTACCGCTGAAGAACACTGGGATCAACATCGTCGGCCGGACACTGCGACTCACCGTCAGCTACCGCACCACCCAGGAGATCCTCACATGGGCCGTCCGAGTGCTGGGGCTCGTGTCCGAGGAGGACCTCGATGGCTGGCCCGACAGCCGGGAAGGCTATGAGTCGCCGATGCACGGCCGCCGGCCGATCGTCCGGCGGTTCGCCGAGTGGTCCGAAGAGCGCGCTGCTGTGGTCTCCCAAGTCCGGGGCTGGCTAGCCGATGGCGTAGAACCGGGTGCGATTGCCGTCGCGGCCCGGGTCAACGCCAAGTCCGACGACGTGGCGGGCGCACTTCGCTCCGCGGGGATTGAGCCCGAGCCGCCCGGTCCGTCCGGCGGCCGGGTCCAGGTCGGCACGATGCACAGCATGAAGGGCCTGGAGTTTCAGTGCGTCGCGGTCATTGGCGTCCAGGACAAGGTGGTGCCGCACGACCGGGCGATCGTTCCGTTGGAAGTCGACAGAGCCGCCCACCTGGAGAGTGTGCAGAGGGAGCGGTGCGTGCTCTATGTCGCGTGCACTCGTGCCCGTGACCGGCTGTATGTGTCGTATTCCGGGGCTCCCAGCCCCTTCCTTCCCCGTTGAGTTCGAGGAGCCTCCCATGCGCCCCCTACGCGTGGCCATCCGGAACGTTCGCGGCGCCCTCGACGTCGAACTACACCTGCGTCCGTTCGGCGCACTGATCGGCCCGAACAACGCGGGAAAGTCCACTCTGATGGATGCCATCCTACTGTTCTACGGCGCACTGGACTGGAACGAAACCCGAGACATTCCCTGGCACGCGGAGCCTGGTGCAGAATCCTGGGTGGAGATCGACTACAGCGTTGACGCCGCCGAGGCCAAGCAGATTGGCGTCGACCTGGTTGACGGCGATTTCCTCCGGATCCGGCGCTGGTTCACCAAGAACACTGACCGACTTGCCGGGGCTTACTACCTGATTCCCCAGGACGGCGGTGAACCACAGCCGACTGGTTGGACCAGCGCCGCCAAGCTCGGTCAGTGCGTCTATATCCCGGCGATCAGCAAGATGGCCGACCACATGTCGCTTACCGGTCCCTCGCCTTTGCGGGACGTACTGCTCCTTGCCTTCTCTGAGCGGCACATCGAAACAATGCTCATGACTGCTAGGGCTGCTCTCGGAACGCTGAGCAGTGCCTTGCAGGAAGGGCCCATCACTGACCTTGAGAGCGATCTCGACGAGGCACTAATGCCCTGGGGCCTGTCCGCGAAGGTCGACGTTGGCGAGCTGTCCAACGAGCTGATCATGCGCCACCTCATCGAGCTGCGACTCCACCAAGAGGGCACTCACCGCCCGCTGGAGACTCAGGGATCCGGCGTACAGCGCACAATGATCGCCGCACTGATCCAAGCGGCGGCACGACTACGGGCTCAGGCCAAGGAGGGCGCGTTCCGGTGGGTCCTCTTCGAGGAGCCCGAGGCCTTCCTCCACCCATCCCAGGTGACACGGCTCGCCCACGACCTGCACCAGCTCGTTGCTGCGGGCAATACAGCAGTGACGATCACCACGCATAACGCATCCGTGATTGCGGCTGCCGAGACCTCTCCCGAGGCGATCACTCGGGTGCGTCGTTTACTCCATCGGATCGAAGTGGTGTCGCCTTCTCCCGCACTTGTGAGCAGGGTTCTCTCGGACATACACACCCGCTCGACCTACGCCGTGGGCTCTCGCTCCTGTTTCAAGACTGCCCGCCTGACCGCGGCCGACGAGGAACGAGACCGGGTCCTCTACGACCTGGACGCGCACCGGGCCGCCGCATTCTTCGCTGACCAGGTGATCGTCGTCGAAGGTCCTAGCGACGTGTTGTTCTTCGAGTGGCTGGCCCGTCGGGGTCTCCTTGCCAAACTCGGCCCCAATGTGGGTCTCCTCAGCGCGTTCGGCAAATTCGAGCTGCATCGTGCGGCGAGCACTCTGTCCCTGTTTGGTATCCCGCACGTTGTTCTCTGGGACGAGGACGCGGTCATGGCTACAACCCAGAACAATCTCAAGAAGCGGCTGTGTGAGGACGCATCGGCGCTCACCGCGCTGGCAGCGGCCGCCAACGATTCCGAATCATCCTTCGTGGGCGCAGTTCGTCTTACCGGCACCATTGAGCGCTGGCTCGGCATCACGGAGGAGCACGACAACCCCTGGAAGGCAGCAAACATCGGTGCCTCCCTCAGCCAAGCCTACGCGGACCCGTCTTCACCTCTACCGGCGCGGGTTAACAATCTGCTTGCTGTACTCGAAGACCTGTTCGTGGGCCGTGACATCGCTTCCTACCGGCAGCTGCCGGACTTTCAGGGCGCACTGATCTCGCCGACTCTGCCTCCACCGGCCGTCGATCTGCCGCTCGAGGTCGCAACCTTTCCGCGTCACACGTGCAGTTGCTCCGTACCCGCGTGGCCACGAGTCATCTGATGGTCCAGCCTTAAGGATGTGGAGCCAGCCGACCGCGTTCGGAGTTGACGGCAACCCTGACGGCAACGACGGCACACAGACGCGCATGATCGCTAACCTGAGCGATCGCAGTCAGAGTCCGCTGGCTCCCGTTGCGGCAGGCTGCCCGATCCTACGGATCAGAAGGTTGCGGGTTCGAATCCTGCCGAGTGCACACGGACGAGAGGCCCCGGAGAGATCCGGGGCCTCTCGCGTTGGGTCGGCGTCCATTCGGCCTCGGCCGCCGACGGCCCGGATTGCGGGCGCACGCCGGTCCTCGGAAGCCCTCTGGCGGACAGAGGATGCGTTCGAGCGCTGCCAGGGGGTTGCGGGCAGGCGCATACTGGAGTCAATGACAAAGCCTCCTGCATCGAAGCGCTACTTGCCCACCAGCCCCTTCAAGGCCCCGGTCGCGCCGCCGCCCAAGCAGTTCGCCGTGGGTGACCAGGTCACGCACGACGTGTACGGCCTCGGCCGGGTGATCGGCATCGAGGAGGGGATCGCGGTCCTCGTGGATTTCGGCTCGGCGCAACAGCGGATCCTCAGCCCGTACCCCAAGCTGACCAAGCTGTAGAACCCGCTGTGCCCGGTCACGGCACGCCCGCTTCCTCACGGACCTGTAACGAATGGGAGTCCTCTCATCGACTCGACCTCGCTGTTCTCCGCTCCGGAAGGGGCGCCGCGCAGTGCCACCGCTCCCTCGCCGCCTCCGACGGCGAATCCCTTCCAGGCACCGGACTTCGGGGACCTCGGGGACTACACGGAGAACGAGAACTTCCCGCCCGAGGACGCACCGGAGTACGCGGCCGAGTTCATCCCGGAGCGGGCCTCGACCCGGCGCAGGGCCGGCTAGCCCCCACCGGGAGCTGTCCGGCCCCCGCCTCACGACTATGGGCCGGGTCGGCCCCGGAGCGGTCCTTCGACGACGACGGTCGGATCCATGGTGCGGCTCACCAGGCCGTGGGCCGTGTCGGCCAGACTCACCCGGTGGCGGCGGGCGTAGTCGGCCAGACGGCGCCCCGCCTCACCGACCTCGATGTCCCCGTACACGGCGATCATGCCCTTGGCGATCTCCAGGGCGGCCTTGGCCGCGATGGCGCTCTGCACGCGGGTGATGACGTCGTCCACCCGCGCCGGTTCCGTGGACCAGTGCATCAGCGACAGCGCGGCGGAGTCCGCCAGCGCCTGCGCCAGGTGCGCGTCGGCTGCTGACAGGTCCCCCACCTGGGCCCTGAGCAGGGTCAAGGCTCCCAGGGAACGCTCGTGCAGACGCAGCGGGACCGTGTGCAGTGCCCGGTACCCGTGGTCGAGCAGGGCGGGAACCAGCTTCGGCCAGCGCTCCCGCTCGGCGGTGACGTCCGGGATGCCACGCGCCTCGCCGGTGCGGAAACAGTCCATGCAGGGGCCGCGGCCCGTCTGCATCTGGAGCAGCTCGACGAACGCGGCGCCGTCCTCCGTGGCCGCCATCGTCTTCAGGATCCCCCGGCCGTCGGCGATCATCACCGCCGCCGCGTCCACGTCCAGCAGGCCCCGGCAGGTGTGCACCAGTCGGTCGAAGAGGATCAGTGGGTCGAAGTCGGAGGCATAGGTGTCGGCCAGGTCGACGAACGCCTGCGCCAGCTCCCGCTCGCGGTTCATGCTCGCCTCCCCGGCGGATTCGTCACATGTCGTGGTCGTTCAGTCATGACACATGTCCATGGTCCGGTCGATGACGGCGCGCGCGACCTCCATGGAGGTGCGGCCGTGCGCGAAAGCCCTGGCACGCAGGATCAGGAGTGCCTCGTCCGCGCCGACTCCCAGCTGCGCCATGATCATTCCGGTGGCTTGGTGGATCTCCTCCCGATCCGACTCCGCTCCTGCTAGCCACGTTACGACTCCATCGGTGTCCGAAGAAGCGCGGTCCAGCGCGCTCACGGCCAGCACTACGGCGTCGGCCACCAGCAGGGCCGTGCGTACGTCGTCGTGGTCCAGTCCGCCCGGGGTCTCCCGGTACAGGTCCAGCGTGCCCAAGGCGCCACCGGCGCCCGCCAGCGGCATGGAGAAGACGGCCTCCGCGCCCGTCCTGGCCGCCTGATCGCAGAACAGCGGCCACCGCCGTACGTCCGGACCGCGTCTGAGGTCCGGTGCGAACACCGGGGCCCGCAGCCGGACGGCCTCCGCGCTGGGTCCCTCGCCGAGGGTGTACTGGATCTCCGCGAGCCACGAGGCCGTCTCGTCGCTCGCGAACAGCACCACCGCCGAGTCCGCGCCGTTTCCGAGCACGGACACGGACAGTCCCGCGACGCCCGGCAGCAGAGCGGCGCAGGCCCGGCACAGGGCTTCGGGCACCTCCTGGGGAGGCAGCCCCCGTACGGCGTCGACGAGTTCGCGGGCGATCCTGGCCCGCCGCAGATCCGTCTCCTTCTCGGCGTCACCGCCGTCGTAACCCGCGTCGCCGCCCACGATCATCACCTCCCGGCGGGAACGTCCACCTTGCCTCCCTCCGATCCTGCCCCATCGACCGGGGTACGGCTGCCCCGGCGTGCACGCCGTCATGCCTGGCGCGGTGGGCCGAAATGCCGTTCCGCGATCGAGGGGGGCGCGGGGCCGGTCGGGGGACGGCGTCGCCGAGGGAGGCCGACAAGGCGGGGTTCCGGCGGCGGCTCAGCAGGCACCGCCGGTCTTCAGCAGGTGTTTCTCCGCCCAGCGGGCCAGTTCCTGGAGGGCGGGGTCCAGGGCGGCGCCGGCCTCGGTCAGGCGGTACGAGACGCGCAGCGGAGGGCCCTCGTCGACCTCGCGCACCACCAGGCCGGCGGCGCCCAGTTCGGTGAGGCGGTCGGAGAGCATGCGTTCGCTGATGCCGGGGATCCCGCGGCGCAGTTCGGCGAAGTAGACCGGGCGCTCCATCAGGGCGGCCACGATCAGACCGGTCCAGCGCTTGCCGAGCAGTCCGAAGACGCTGGTGATGCCGTCACCGACGCGGCTGCACGGCCCCGGCCCGTGCTCTGTCCTCGTGCCCGTGTCCGTCGTCGTGTCCGCCATGCCGCCAGGGTACGCCTTCCCGTTCGGGGGTGAGAAAAAGTAAGGAGCTGTGTTATTAGTTGGGACGTAGTTGTTTTTGGCTGCGCACCGAAACGCCTCGACGCATCCCGATCTGGAGTACCCATGGCCACGCTGCTGCACCTGGACTCGTCGCTGTTCCCCACCTCCGCCTCCGCCTCCCGCGCGGTGACGGAGGCCTTCCGCAGGACGTGGGAGGAGCAGCATCCGCAGGGCACCGTGAACTACCGCGACCTCTCCGCGGACCCCGTCCCGCACCTGGAGCTGCTCGCCGCCTCGGCCGCCTTCTCCGAACCCGCCACCCACACCCCGGAGCAGGCCGCGGCGTTCGCCGAGCGGCTCAAGCTGGTGGAGGAACTGGAGCAGGCCGACGCCGTGCTGATCGGCGCCCCGATGTACAACCTGACCATCCCCTCGACCCTCAAGGCCTGGCTGGACCAGGTCGTCCTGATGGGCCGCACGGCCGGACCCGAGTCGACCGTCAAGGGCCTGCCGGTCACCGTCGTCGCCAGCCGGGGCGGCTCCTACGCGCCGGGCACCCCGCGCGAGGGCCTGGAGTACGTGCAGAACTACCTCCAGGCCGTCCTGGGGGACCTGCTCGGCGCGGAGGTCCACTTCATCGTGCCCGAGCTGACCATGGCGGCCGTCAACCCCGCGATGGCGGACCTCGTGCCCCTCGCCGAGGCGTCCCGTGAACAGGCCCTGGTGAGCGCAGCCGAGAAGGCCAAGCTGCTGGCCGCCCGCCTCGCGGCCTAGCCGGGGCAGGCCGGGTCCGCACCGGCCCGCCTCGGCTCGGCTCGGCCCGCCTCGGCTCGGCCCGGCTCGGCCCGCCTCGGCTCGGCCCGCCCCGGCTCGGCCCGCCCCGGCCGGTCTGCTCGTCGGCCTGCTCCGGTCCGGTCGGTCTGCTCCGGGCGGTCGGCCTGCTCCGGTGGCGTCGGGTCCGCTTCGCGCGGACTCGTCGGGTCCGCTTTCGGTCCGGACCGCACGATCCGTCGGATCGTCCCCGGCCCCCGGGGGATGCGCCCAGACTGGGCGCATGGAGTTCTTCTGTCACCACCGCGACCGGCCCGGCTCCCTCGCCCTGCGTACCGCGTCGGTGGAGAGGCACTGGGCCTACATGGACCGGTACGAGGCGGAGATGATCGCCCGGGGGCCCACCTTCGACGAGGGTGTGCTCACCGGCAGCGTGCACCTCCTCGACCTGCCGGACCCGGCCGCCGCACGGGCGTTCGCGTTCGACGAGCCCAACTACCAGGCCGGTGCCTACCGGGACGTGATGCTGCGACGGTGGCGCAACCTGCTGGGACGCACGATGTGGGCCTTCCCCGGCGGCCGGACCGGGGGCGAGCGGTACCTGGTCCTCGGGCTCGGTGCGGGAGAGGCCGCCGATCTCGACGTGCCCGACGACCGTGACGAGCTGATCGCGTACGGGCCGCTGCTGTCCGACGACGGCGAGGCCTGGCTCGGGACGGCGGTGCTGGTCCGGGCGTCGGACCCGGACGCGGCACGCGCCGTCCTGACCGCGGACCGGTACGCCGCGATCGAGGTCCACGAGTGGGAGTTCGGAGGGCGGCCGTCCTGAGCGGCCGCCCCCGCACCGTGCTCGGGCCCCGTCGGCCAGGTCAGCCGAACTGGCCCGGCCGGTAGTCCCCGGCGGGCTGCCGGACGATGACGTTCATGCGGTTGTAGGCGTTGATGACGGCGATGAGCGAGACCAGGGCGACCAGCTGGTCCTCGTCGAAGTGCTTCGCGGCGTTCGCCCAGGCCTCGTCGGTGACGCCGCCGGACGCGTCGGCGATGCGCGTGCCCTGTTCCGTCAGCTCCAGGGCGGCGCGCTCGGCGTCGGTGAAGACCTTCGCCTCGCGCCAGGCCGCGATCAGGTGGAGGCGCTGCGTGGTCTCCCCGGCGTGCGCGGCGTCCTTGGTGTGCATGTCGGTGCAGAAGCCGCAGCCGTTGATCTGGCTGGCGCGGATCTTCACCAGCTCCTGGGTCGCGGCCGGCAGCGTCGAGGTCGTGATCTCCCGGCCGGCCGAGTTGACGTGCTTCACGATCTTGGCCGCCAGTCGGTTGCCGTAGAGGTTCAGGCGGGCTTCCATGGTGTCTCCTCCGTCGTCGGTGCGGTACGTCTCTCTGACGGAGCGGCCCGGGGCGGTGTGACAGCGGGGCAGTGTGACGTGCGTCTCCTGGGCGTGGGTGGGCCCGCTGCCGGTGTGAGCCGGCGTCACGGCTCGCGCAGCTCCTCCCGGTAGGCGTTCGCGAGGGTGGTCGCGCGGGTGAACCAGTCCGTGAGGACGGCGGTCTCCGCGGGGGAGTAGTCGGCGAACAGGGTGTGGAGCCGGGCGTAGTAGGGCTCGTACAGGGCGTGCACCCGGGCGACGGCCGCGGGTTCCGCGGCGACGCGGACGCGGCGGCGGTCTCGTGGGTCGGGGCGGCGGGTGACGTATCCCGCGCGTTCCAGGCGATTGAGGATGCCGGTCACCGCGCCCGTGGTGACGTGGACGCGGGTCGCGAGGTCGCCCGCCGTGAGGAGATCCTCGCCGGCCTGGATGACGTACCCGAAACAGGTCAGGTCGGTGACGTTCAGGCCCAGGCGCTGGGCCATCTCCTGCTGGCCGACCAGGCTGGCCGCGATGAGGTCGTCCATCGCCGACAGCGCCTGCGCGGGAGTGGCGGGGGGACGGGGTGGCTGGGCGGTCATCGCCGGACGGTGCTCCCTCTGTGATCGGTTTCTGTTGGCTCCTTGTTATCTGCTTTCGGTTTCTCTTACCCTCTAAGAGGTTACTTCGCTGAACTTCTTAGATCGTGAGGGTTTCATGGCTCTGTACGACGAAGGGCATACGGTCGCGGGCTGGACCGGGGTGGCGGTCGCCACCGTCGGCACCTCGGTGGCGGGGGCCGGGGTGTGTGCCGGGTCCCGGGCGACGTTGGCGGCGGGGCTCGCGGTCGTGGGCCTGAGCGCGCTGGTGACATGGGTGCTGCACCTGTCCGGGTGGGGCAAGCCGCCGGGCGTGCGGCCACCGGCCGAGTGGGGCATGCGGGTGCGGGACACGCGGGCGCGGGCCGGTCATCCGGGGTGCGTGGGATGCCGGCTGGCGGGGCGCGGGCGGGTGGCCGAGGGGGTGCTGTCAGTGGGGGCGCCTACCGTTGTGGGGGATGGCACAGGCATGGAAGTGCGCGGGGCTGCGCTGGTCGGGGCCGGGACCCGAGCTGGTGTGGGACGGGGGCCGTCGTAGCCCGCTGTCGTGGGGGAAGCGGGTGGCCTTCGGGGTCGCGGAAGGAGCGGTGCGGTCCTGTTCGGGGGCTCGGGGGCATGCGTGCCCGGTGCGGGCGGTGGTGCCGGCGCGCGGCACCGGGGCGCGCTGCGAGGAGTGCGGGCGGCTGGACCGGGCGCACTCCGTCGCCGCGGACGGCGTCGCCGACGACCCGCGGCCCTACCGCGTGTACCTGGCCTGGTTCGGGCCCGGCCTGGTCAAGGTCGGGATCACCGCGGCCGAGCGGGGCCCGGCGCGGCTGCTGGAGCAGGGTGCCGTGTCCTTCAGCTGGCTCGGCACCGGCCCCCTGATGGCCGCCCGGCGCACGGAGGAACTGCTGCGGGCCGCCCTGCGCGTCCCGGACCGCATCCCGTACGCCGAGAAGCGGGCCGTGCGGGCCGAGTTGCCGGTGGACGAGGGTGAACGGGCGCTCGAACTCCGGGACCTGCACGCGAGGGCGGTCGGACTGGGCGGCTGGCCCGAGTCGTTGACCCGGGCGCCCTTCCGGGCCGTCGACCATGTCGCGGCCTTCGGGCTGGCGGGGGCACCGGCTGCCGTCGGCGCGGTGAGCGAGCTGGTGGCCGGGGGTGCGGTGAGTGGTGAGCTGGTCGCCGCCGCCGGCCCGGATCTGCATCTGGCGACGGCGGCGGGAGTCGTCGTACTGGACACCCGGCTGATGCGCGGCTGGGAGCTGGTCCCGGCCACGGGAGCGGATGAAGTGACCGTTCCGGTGCGGGAGTTCGCGAAGCCGGCGGGACATACCCAGGACGAGCTGTTCTGAGGGGCGGGACGAGGCGGGAGGGGGGCGGACGTTCCCGCCGGGCCGTCCGGCTGCGGCCCTCCGTCGTCACCCTGTCTGTCTGATGTCGTCCCTCGTCGGTCCGTCCCTCGCCCGTCCGGGCCCTCGTCGGTCCGTCCCTCGCCCGTCCGGGCCCTCGTCGGTCCGTCCCTCGCCCGTCCGGGCCCTCGCCCGTCCGGGCCCCCGTCCGTCCACCCCGGTTCTGCCGAACGGGTCACCCGTCATCCCCCCTGCGCACGGCCGCCCCCGTGCCTGCCCGTCGCCCGTTCGGCCGGAGTCCTCCCCCAGCGGCCGCTGCGGCGCGCTCCGCCGGACCGCCCTCGCGGCCGGCACCGGACAGGACAGGTCCTCAAGGAATTCCCAGGAACTCCCAGGGTTTCCCTCGCGGGGTCGGGCGGTTCACAGCATCGCCCCGGCCGCCGAACCGGGGCATACGCGGACGGACGGACGACCGGAACGCGCCCGCGCCGCGCCACCCTGAGAGCTTCCTGTGCGGTTCTCAGGCAAATCACAGACAGGGGAAAGCGTGTTCTCAGAGGACCCCGACATGGTGTCCTCCATGACCACGACCTCGCCCCAGGGGCGCACCGAACTGCTGAGGCCGGACGGGAGCCCCGTCCGAGTGCTTGTGGTGGACGACGAGTTGTCGATCACCGAACTGCTGTCCATGGCCCTGCGCTACGAGGGATGGCAGATCCGGAGCGCCGGTGACGGCACGGGCGCCATCCAGACCGCCCGCGACTTCCGGCCCGACGCCGTCGTCCTCGACATGATGCTGCCGGACATGGACGGGCTCGCGGTCCTCGGTCGGCTGCGCCGCGAACTGCCGGACGTGCCCGTCCTGTTCCTCACCGCCAAGGACGCCGTCGAGGACCGGATCGCCGGCCTCACCGCGGGCGGCGACGACTACGTCACCAAGCCGTTCTCCCTGGAGGAGGTCGTGGCCCGGCTGCGCGGGCTGATCCGCCGCTCCGGCGCCGCCGACCGCCGCTCCGAGTCGGTGCTCGTCGTCGGCGACCTGACCCTGGACGAGGACAGCCACGAGGTCTCGCGGGGCGGCGACAACATCCACCTCACCGCCACCGAGTTCGAGCTGCTGCGCTTCCTGATGCGCAACCCGCGGCGCGTGCTCAGCAAGGCGCAGATCCTGGACCGGGTGTGGTCCTACGACTTCGGCGGCCAGGCCAACGTGGTCGAGCTGTACATCTCGTATCTGCGCCGCAAGATCGACGCGGGTCGCGAGCCGATGATCCACACGCGGCGCGGCGCCGGTTACCTGATCAAGCCCGCGGTGTCATGAGCGGGCGACGACGGCCGCGTGCGCAGCAGCGAGCAGGCAGGTTGCGCAAGCCCCGCACCCTGCGGACCCGGCTCGTCGTCGCGTCGGTGGTGCTGATCGCGGTGGTCTGCGCGGTGATCGGCACGGTCACGACGCTGGCGTTGCGGTCGCACCTGTACGAGCAGCTGGGCGGTCAGGTCGTCGACGCCGGCAAGCGTCTCACGGGCCCTCCGTTCGGCCACGGCGACGAGAAGTCGACCCTGGTGGAGGACCGGGTCGACGGCTTCGTCACCAACGGTCCGACGCAGGAGAACACCGTGGCGGCGAAGGTCGCGGCCGACGGCACGATCTCCAAGGCCGTCGTCGCCGAGCGGGTGTCGGACGACATCCGCCAGCAGATGCGGGCCACCGCGCTGAGCGCGGCCCAGCGCTCCGTGTTCGAGGACGTGCCCACCACCGGCACGCACACCGTGACCATTCCCGGCCTCGGCGACTATCTCGTCGCCCATGTGCACGGCGACGACGGCTCCGACTACTACGTCGCCCTGCCGACCGCCGCGGTCGACAGCACCGTCAACACGCTGATCATCGTGGAGATCAGCGTCACCGCCGCCGGCCTCGGCGCCGCCGTCATCGCCGGCTACGTGCTCGTCGGCCTCGCCACCCGGCCGCTCCGCAAGGTCGCCGCCACCGCCACCCGGGTCTCCGAACTCCCCCTGCACACCGGCGAGGTCAACCTCTCCGAGCGGGTCCCCGAGTCCGAGACCGACCCGCACACCGAGGTCGGCCAGGTCGGCGCCGCGCTCAACCGGATGCTGAACCACGTCCACGGCGCCCTGCACGCCCGCCAGGAGAGCGAGATGCGGGTCCGCCAGTTCGTCGCGGACGCCAGCCACGAACTGAGAACGCCGCTGGCCTCCATCCGGGGGTACGCCGAGCTGACCCGCCGCGGACGCGAGCAGGTCGGGCCGGACACCCGGCACGCGCTGGGCCGGATCGAGTCCGAGGCCGGCCGGATGACCTTCCTCGTGGAGGACCTGCTGCTGCTCGCCCGCCTCGACGCGGGCCGCCCGCTCCAGTTCGAGCAGACCGACCTGGTGCCGCTCGTCATCGACACCATCAGCGACGCCCGCGCGGCCGGACCCCGTCACGTATGGCGCCTCGAACTCCCCGAGGAGCCCGCCCTCGTCTCCGCCGACCCGGCCCGTCTCCAACAGGTCCTGGTCAACCTGCTGGCCAACGCCCGCACCCACACACCGCCGGGTACGACCGTCACCGCGCGCGTGCAGCGGCGCGGCCCGTGGCTGTGCGTGGACGTCCAGGACAACGGTCAGGGCATCCCGTCGGACCTGCTCCCGCGGGTCTTCGAACGGTTCGCCCGCGGCGACTCCGCGCGCTCCCGCGCCACCGGCTCGACCGGGCTGGGCCTCGCCATCGTGGAGGCCGTCGCGACCGCCCACGGCGGCGCCGTGACCGTCGACAGCGTTCCCGGACGGACCGTCTTCACCGTGCACCTGCCCGCTGTCGCCCCCGCCGTGCCCCGGCCCGCGCCCGAAACCGACTGGCGCCGGGACTCACAGGGCCAGCACAGGGCCGGCACATGGGCGCAACAGGGCGCCTGAGGAAAGTCGTCGACATGCGAACCGACTCTTCTCCCGGCACCCTGCCGGCGCGGGAGCACCTCCCGGCCGCCACCGCCGGTACGCCTGTCCTGGACGTAGTGATTCCCGTCTACAACGAGGAGAAGGACCTCCAGCCCTGCGTGCGCAGACTGCACGACCATCTGACGCGGACGTTCCCCTACCCGTTCCGCATCACCGTCGCGGACAACGCGTCGACGGACAGCACCCCCGACGTGGCGAGGCTGCTGGAGGCGCGGGTCCCGGAGGTGAGGTCCGTGCGGCTGGAGCAGAAGGGCCGCGGCCGGGCCCTGCGGACCGTC
Source organism: Streptomyces sp. NPDC006259 (assembly GCF_042870975.1). NCBI lineage: Bacteria > Bacillati > Actinomycetota > Actinomycetes > Kitasatosporales > Streptomycetaceae > Streptomyces > Streptomyces sp. NPDC006259. The sequence continues at coordinate 605,885 of NZ_JBIAHY010000006.1, forward strand.
TGGTCGGCCTCGGACGCCCCCATCCTCGCCTACATGGACGTCGACCTGTCCACCGACCTCAACGCGCTGCTGCCGCTGGTGGCGCCGCTGATCTCGGGCCACTCCGACCTGGCGATCGGCTCCCGGCTGGCCCGCAGCTCCCGGGTGGTGCGCGGGGCCAAGCGGGAGTTCATCTCCCGCTCGTACAACCTGATCCTGCGCGGCTCGCTCCAGGCCCGCTTCTCGGACGCCCAGTGCGGCTTCAAGGCGATCCGCCGCGATGTGGCGCAACTGCTGCTCCCGTTGGTGGAGGACACCGGCTGGTTCTTCGACACTGAGATGCTGGTGCTCGCCGAACGAGCCGGTCTCCGTATCCACGAGGTGCCGGTCGACTGGGTCGACGACCCGGACTCCACGGTGCACATCGTGAGGACGGCGACCGACGACCTGAAAGGGGTATGGCGCGTGGGCCGGGCGCTGGCCACCGGTTCGCTCCCCCTGGACCGGCTGACCAGGCCGTTCGGCGACGATCCCCGCGACCGCGACATCATGGACGTACCCAAGGGCCTGGCCCGTCAGCTCGTCGGCTTCTGCGTCGTCGGCGGCCTGTCCACCCTCTTCTACCTGCTGCTCTACAGCGGTTTCCGGCAGTTCTCCGGCTCCCAGACGGCCAACGCGCTCGCGCTGCTCGTCTCCGCGGTCGCCAACACCGCCGCCAACCGCCGGCTCACCTTCGGGGTGCGCGGCCGGGCCGGCGCCGTCCGCCACCAGGCGCAGGGCCTGGTCGTCTTCGGTATCGGCCTCGCGCTGACCAGCGGATCCCTCTTCGCGCTCGACGCGGCGACGTCCGACCCGGCACACGCCACCGAGCTGGCCGTCCTGGTCGCCGCCAACCTCGCGGCGACGGTCCTGCGCTTCCTCCTCTTCCGGGCCTGGGTGTTCCCGGACCGGCGGGACGACGAGCAGCCCGGGGCCCGGCTCGCGGACCGGCCCCCGGCGCGCCCCGCCGCCCCACCGACGGGTCCCGCGCCCGGACCGCTGCCGCGGCGGCCCTCCACCCCGCCCGGGACCGGCGGCACGACCCAGTTCCGCGCCGGCACGGGCGCGGACGGCACCTGGCGGGACGCCACCATGCGGTTGCAGCCGGTGCGCCCCCACGACACCGACCCGGGGGACGCCCGATGACCACCCACCTCGACGACACGGCTCAGGCGGCCGGTACCGCCGCCACGGCCGCCACAACCGCCACGGGCACCACAACCGCCACGGGCGCCACAACCGCCACGGCCGCCCGGAGCGCGCCCGACACAGCCCCTCCCGCGGCGCCGCGGGAACCGGACGCCCCCGCCCCCGGTCCGGGCGAGCCGAAACAGCCCCTCGCCCGCCGGCTGTGGCGCGGCCGGCCCGAGGACCCCCGCTGGGTGCGCCCGGCCTTCCTCGCACTGCTGCTCGCCACCTGCGTCCTGTACCTGTACGACCTGAGCGCCTCCGGCTACGCGAACTCCTTCTACTCGGCGGCCGTACAGGCCGGCAGCCAGAGCTGGAAGGCCTTCTTCTTCGGCTCGCTCGACTCGGCGAACGCCATCACCGTCGACAAGCCCCCGGCCGCGCTGTGGCCGATGGCGCTCGCCGTGCGGATCTTCGGTCTCAGCTCGTGGGCGATCCTCGTCCCCGAGGCGCTGATGGGCGTCGGCTCGGTCGCCGTCGTCTACGCCTCCGTGCGCCGCCGGTTCAGCCCCGCGGCGGGTCTGATCGCGGGCGCGGTCCTCGCGCTGACCCCGGTCGCCGCGCTGATGTTCCGGTTCAACAACCCGGACGCCCTGCTGGCCCTGCTGATGACCGTGGCCTGCTATCTCGTGGTCCGCGCCCTGGAGGACGGCCGCACCAGGTGGCTGGTGTGGGCCGGTGTCGCGATCGGCTTCGCGTTCCTCGCCAAGACCTTGCAGGCCTTCCTGATCCTGCCGCCGCTGGCGGTCGTGTACGCCGTCTGCGCGCCGGTGCCGCTGAGGAAGCGTCTGTCGCAGCTGGCCCTGGCGACGGCCGCGCTGGTCGTCTCCGGCGGCTGGTGGGTCGCGATCGTCGAGCTGTGGCCCGCGTCCTCCCGCCCGTACATCGGCGGCTCGCAGAACAACTCCTTCCTGGAGCTGACCTTCGGCTACAACGGGCTCGGCCGCCTCAACGGCGAGGAGACCGGAAGCGTCGGCGGCGGTGGCGGCGGTGGCGGGACCGGTCAGTGGGGTGAGACCGGCTGGGACCGGATGTTCAACTCCGAGATCGGCGCCCAGATCTCCTGGCTGCTGCCCACCGCGCTGATCCTGCTGGTCGCGGGCCTGGTGGCCACACGCAGGCGGGGGCGGACCTCGGCGACGCGCGGCGCGTTCCTGGTCTGGGGCGGGTCGTTGCTGATCACCACGGTGGTCTTCAGCTACATGGCGGGCATCTTCCACCAGTACTACACGATCGCGCTGGCCCCGTACCTGGCCGCCGTGATCGGCATGGGCGCCGGTCTCCTGTGGGAGAAGCGCTCCGGAGTCCGGGCGTCCCTCACCCTGGCAGCCGCCTCCGTGGCGGCCGCGGCCTGGGGATACGTCCTGCTCGACCGCACCCCGGACTACCTGCCCTGGCTGAAGTGGCTGGTGCTGGTCGGCGGGCTGGCCGGCGCGCTCGGCCTCGTCTTCGCGGGCCGGCTGACCCGGCGGCTCGCCCTCGCGGCGGCGGCCGTGAGCGTCGTCGCGGCACTGGCCGGACCGGCGGCGTACACGCTGAGCACCGTGAACTCCGCGCACACCGGTTCCATCCCGACGGCGGGTCCGGCGGGCGCGTCCATGGGGGGCGGCGGCCGGGGCGGTCCCGGCGGTGGTGGCGGCATGCCGGGTCAGCAGGGCCAGGGCCGGCAGAACCAGGGTCAGCAGGGCCAGGGCAACGGCGGCGGTCTCCCCGGCGGCGGCATGCCCGGCCGGCCGAACGGCACCACGCCGGGCCAGGGCCAGACCGCTCCCGGTGGTCAGGCGAACGGCGACGGCGGCCGGACGGGCGGCGGAGGCGGGGTGGGCGGCCTGATCAACGGCGCCACCGTCACCGACGAGGCCAAGAAGCTGCTGGAGACCGACTCCGACCGGTACACCTGGGCCGCGGCGGCCATCGGCTCCCAGAACGCCGCGAGCTACCAACTGGCCACCGGTGACCCGGTGATGGCCATCGGCGGCTTCAACGGCACCGACCCGTCGCCGACGCTGGCGCAGTTCCAGCAGTACGTCGCCGACGGCAGGATCCACTACTTCATCGGCGGCGGATCGGGCGGCGGCATGGGCGGCAGCGGCGATGGCGCCTCCGCGCGGATCACCGAGTGGATCGAGGCCAACTTCCAGCAGGTCACGGTGGGTTCGGCCACCTTCTACGACCTGACGAAGGAGGCGACCGGCTGAGGCCGACGTCCGGTGTTCGGGGAAGGGCGGTGACCGCGGTCGCCGCCCTTCCCCGCGTCTCCGCCGCACCCGGCTGTTGTACGCCGTACAGGAGTGGTTATACGGTGTAGAACATGACCGTGCCCTCGACACTCCCCCAGGACCGCGCCCAGGGCCACCCCCAGCGCTGGCCGATCCTCGGGGTGATCTGCCTCGCGCAGCTCACCGTGCTGCTCGACAACACCGTCCTGAACGTGGCGATCCCCTCGCTCACCCGCGAGATGGACGCGGGCACCGCCGACATCCAGTGGATGATCAACGCCTACTCGCTGGTCCAGTCGGGCCTGCTGCTCACCGCGGGCAGCGCCGCCGACCGGTACGGCCGCAAGAGGATGCTCGCAGCGGGCCTCGTCCTGTTCGGCATCGGATCCCTGACCGCCGCCCTCGCCCAGAGCACCGGCCAGCTGATCGCGGCGCGCGCCGGCATGGGCGTCGGCGGGGCGCTGCTGATGACCACCACCCTCGCCGTGGCCATGCAGATCTTCCCGCCCGAGGAACAGCCGAAGGCGATCGGCGTCTGGGCCGCGGTCAACTCGCTGGGCTTCGCCACCGGCCCCCTCGTCGGCGGCTTCCTGCTCGACCACTTCTGGTGGGGCTCGATCTTCCTGATCAACCTGCCGGTCGCCGCCCTGGGCCTGGTGGCGGTCGTCGCCCTGGTCCCCGAGTCGAAGGACCCGCAGGGCGACCGCCCCGACCTGCTCGGCGCGCTGTTCTCCACGATCGGCATGGGGTCACTCGTCTTCGTCATCATCTCCGGCCCCTCGCACGGCTGGACGTCGGGCCGTGCCCTGGCGAGCGCGGCCGTCGCGGTGGCCGCCCTCGGCCTGTTCGGCTACTGGGAGAACCACCTCGCGCACCCCATGCTCGACCTCCGCTTCTTCCGCGACCGCCGCTTCACGGGCGCCGTCGCCGGCACGGTGCTGGTCGCCTTCGGCATGGGCGGAGCCCTCTTCCTGCTCACCCAGCACCTCCAGTTCGTCCTCGGATACGGCCCCCTGGAGGCGGGCCTGCGCACCGCGCCGCTGGCGCTGACCGTCGTGGCCCTCAACTTCACCGGGGTGTCGGCGAAGTGGCTGGCGCGGCTGGGCGGCCCGGTGTCGATCCTGCTCGGGATGACGGCGATGTCGGCGGGGCTGGTCTCCATCGCCACGACGGCCTCCGGCGGGTACGCCGGCACGCTGGCCGGGCTGCTGCTCATCGGGACCGGCACCGCGCTCGCCGGCCCGGCCATGGCCCACGCTGTCATGAGCGCGATCCCGCCCGCCAGGGCCGGGGTCGGGGCCGGGATCAACGGCACCCTCGCCGAGTTCGGGACCGGGCTGGGTGTGGCCGTCCTCGGGGCGGTGCTCAGCTCGCGGTTCACGGCGGACTCCCTGCCGGAGGCGCTGGCCGCGGCGGGTCCGGGGGAGGAACGGCGCCGGGTGGTCGACATGTTCGCCGCCGGACTGGAGAGCAGTCAGCTGGTGGGCGCGGCCGCCGTGCTGCTGGGCGGACTGGTGGCGGCGGTGCTGCTGCGCAGGGCGGCGAGGAAGGACGCCACGGCACCGGCCGCGTGAGCCCCCCGCCGTCGGGGCAGCCGCCCGTCGTCGGCCCCGCCTCTTGAAGGCTCGGTCGGCGCCTAGCATCGTCATCAGCAGTGACCCGGAGAACCCCAGAGAGGTGTGCCATGGCGAAGGCTGCCGAGCAGCCCAGGCGTACCAGCGTGTGGCTGGAGGGCAAGGCGCGCCGGGGACGGGGCGGGAGCCAGCCGTCGGGACTCGACCGGAACCGGATCACCGAGGTCACCGTACGGCTGCTGGACGCGGAGGGCCTGGACAGGTTCTCCATGCGCCGGCTGGCGACCGAGCTGAGCGTGACGGCGATGTCCGTCTACTGGTACGTCGACACCAAGGACGACCTGCTGGAACTCGCCCTCGACGCGGCCTTCGGCGAGCTGGAGCTGCCCGACCCGGCGGCGGGCGAGGACTGGCGCGGGCAGCTGCGGGCGCTCGCGGCGTCGTACCGGGCGCTGCTGGTGCGGCACCCCTGGCTGTCGCCGCTGGCCGGGCGGTACCTCAACATCGGGCCGAACGCGCTGGTCTTCTCCCGCACGGTCCAGCGGGTGGTCCGCCGCACGGGTCTGCCCGACCACCGCATCACGAGCGCGATCTCGGCGGTCTTCCAGTTCGTGTACGGCTACGGCACGATCGAGGGCCACTTCTTCGGCCGGGTGGCGGACGCGGGCATGACCCCGGACGAGTACTTCCAGCACTCCATGAGCAAGGTGACCGAGGCGCCGGAGACCGCCGAGGTCATCGAGGAGTCCAGGAACCTCATGGCGGCCCGCGGCGGCGACACGGTCGCGGAGATGCTGGACCGCGACTTCACCTTCGCCCTGGACCTGCTGGTCGCGGGCATCGAGGCGATGGTGGAACGGGGCTGAGGGGTTCGGGCCGGTTCACTCCTGGGGTGCGAGCCGCGCCGGGAAGCCGCCGGTGGCGACCGGACCCCACCGCTCGGGTGTGACGCGGATGATCGACTTGCCCTGCTTCACCATCGCCGCCCGGTACTCGTCCCAGTCCGGGTGCTCACCGGCGATGTTGCGGTAGTACTCGACGAGCGCCTCGACGGAGTCGGGTGAGTCGATGACCTCGGCGCGGCCGTCGATCTGGACCCACGGCCCGTTCCACTCGTCGCTCAGCACGAGGACGCTGACGCGCTCGTCCCGCTGGGCGTTGCGCGTCTTGGCCCGTTCCGGATAGGTGGACACGACGATCCGGCCCGAGTCGTCGACCCCGCAGGTCAGCGGCGAGGCCTGGGGGCTGCCGTCGGACCGGCGGGTCAGGAGGATCGCGCGGTGCCGGGGGCGTACGAAGTCCAGCAGCTCGTCGAGGGAGACGGACGTGTTGGTCGCGATGTTCGGTGCCATGGGGCCAGCGTAGGCGCGCGGGCGGGCGCCGTGGCCGACCCCGGCCGTCCTACGCCTGCGGCAGCGACCGCCCCTGCACGGCCTGGATGTCCAGTTCCACCTTGAGCGTCGTACCGATGGCGGCGATGCCGGCCTGCACGACCTGGTTGTAGTTGATGGCGAAGTCCTCCCGGTGCAGGTCGGCCGTGGCGCGGAAGGCCGCGCGGGTGCCGCCCCACGGGTCCGCGCCGGTGCCGAGGTAGGCGAGGTCCAGGTCGACGGGGCGGACGATCCCGCGCAGGGACAGGTCGCCGTGGACCGTCCAGCGGTCGGGGCCCGCGGCCGTCAGGCCGGTCGAGCGGTAGGTGATCTCCGGGTGGGCGTCGACGTCCAGGAAGTCCGCCGAGCGCAGGTGGGTGTCGCGCATGCCGTTCCCGGTGTCGATGGACGCGGCCCGGATCACCGCCTCCACCCGCGACCGGGCGACGTCGTCGGGGGCGATCTCGACCAACGCGGCGAAGTCGGTGAAGCGGCCGCGCACACTGGAGATCCCCAGGTGCTGGGCGACCGCGCCGACCGTGGAGTGCGCCGGGTCGACGGTCCACGGGCCGGGCGGCGGCAGCTCGGTGCCGCCCTGCCGGGCCAGCGTGAGCGTGCCGACCTCGGCCCGGCCGCTCGCGGTGACCAGCGCGCTCGCCGCGGCCGGCGCGTATCCGACGGCGGTGACGATCACGGTGTACGCGCCCGGCGCCAGCGCGGTCGCGTCCCGCACGGCGCCCTCCGCGTCGGCCTCGGCGCGCAGGACCTGCGTGCCCGTCGTGTCCGTCACCGTGACGACCGCGTGCGTCACGGCCCATCCGTCCCGGGTGCGGATCCTCGCGGTCAGTCCCATCTCACGTAACTCCTCGAAGAGACCGGCCCGTGGCGGGGCGAACCCCCGCCACGGGCCGGTGCCGTGTCGTGCTACTCGCCGGGGTGGGCGAGTGCGATGTCGTGGCCGTCCACGCCGGTGCCGGCGACGGTCAGGGCGGTGGCCACCGGCGGGTATCCGGTCGCGATGACCGTGTAGTCGCCGCCGTCGAGGTCGGTGAAGGCGTACGCCCCGTCGACGCCGGTGGTGGCGGTGCCGACCACGTTGCCCGCCGCGTCGACGAGCGTCACGCGCGCGTCGGCCAGCGGACCGTGCGGCGCCCGGACGACGCCCTGGACCCGCGCCCCCGCGTCGAGGACCAGCTCCACACGGGTCACCCCGGTCACGCCCACCTCGACGGGCAGGGCGCGCGGCCGGAACCCGGCGGCGTTCACCGCGACGGTCACGGCACCCGGCACCAGCTCGGTGAAGGAGAACTCGCCCTGCTCACCGGTGGTCCCGGTGGCCAGCAGATCGCCGCGCACATCGGTGACGACGACCATGGCGTCCTTGACGGGCCCGCCCGACTCGGCGGCCCGCACGACACCGCCGAGCCCGCTGGTCCCGCTGAGCAGGATGTCGTAGGCGACCGGCTCGCCGTTGACGACGACCGTGGACGCCTGCGGCTGGAACCCGTCGGCGGAGGCGATCAGGACGTACGATCCCGTGCCCGGCGCGTCCAGCCCGTAGGAGCCGTCGGCCTGCGCGACCGAGCGGCCCAGCTGACGGCCGGCGAGGGAGATCAGCGTGACCGCGGCCTGCGGGACGGGCGCGCTCTCGGCGCCGCGGACGAAGCCACGGACCGGGATCCCGCCGGAGGAGGCCCCGGGCGCGTCGGCGGTGGCGACGGCCGCGAGCCGCTGCGTGCCCTCGGGACCGGCCTCGGCGGTCGAGCCGGCTCCGGTGAGGACCTTTTCACCGGGAGCCTGGGCCTCACCGGGGGCCTGCGCCTCGGCGGGAGCCTGGGCCTCGGCCGGGGTGCCGTCGGCGGCGGTCTGCGCCAGCGCGCCCCTGGTCCTCAGCGGGACCTCCTTGATGAACAGCGTGATGAGGAAGGCCAGCAGGGCCATGACGGCGGCGATCAGGAAGACGTCCGCGATGCCGTGGCCGTACGCGCTCTCCATGACCGTGCGCAGCGGCAGCGGCAGCTTGTCCATGTCGGGGATGGAGTCGCCCGAGCTGGAACCGGCCGCGAGGGAGGCGTAGTCGGGGCCGAGGCCCGCGATGCCGTCACGGGCGTAGTCACCGATGCGGTTGGCCATGACGGCACCGAGCGCCGAGACGCCCATCGCACCGCCCAGGGAGCGGAAGAAGGTGACCGTGGAGCTGGCCGCCCCGAGGTCGCTGGGGGCGACCTGGTTCTGCGTGGACAGCACCAGGTTCTGCATCATCATGCCGACGCCGAGGCCGAGGAGGGCCATGAAGACGGCGGTCTTCCAGTACGGGGTGTCGTAGCGGATGGTGCCCAGCAGACCGAGGCCGGCCGTGATGAGCACACCGCCGCTGACCAGCCAGGCCTTCCACTTGCCGGTCTTGGTGATGAACTGCCCGGAGACGGTGGAGGAGACGAACAGGCCGCCGATCATCGGGATCGTCATGACGCCCGACATGGTCGGGGACTTGTCCCGGGCCAGCTGGAAGTACTGGGCGAAGAACACCGTGCCGGAGAACATCGCGACGCCGACGAACATCGAGGCGATGGAGGAGAGGGTGATCGTGCGGTTGCGGAAGAGCCGCAGCGGGATGATCGGCTCGGTGGCCTTCGACTCGACGAGCACGAAGATCAGCCCGAGCGCGATCGAGCCGGCGACCATCGCGTACGTCTGCCAGGACAGCCAGTCGTACTTGTCACCCGCGAAGGTGACCCAGACCAGCAGCAGCGAGACCGCGGCCGAGATGAAGAACGCGCCGGCCCAGTCGACCCTGACGTCCCGCTTCACGACGGGCAGGTGCAGGGTCTTCTGGAGCACGATCAGCGCGATCACGGCGAAGGGCACACCGACGTAGAAGCACCAGCGCCAGCCCAGCCAGCTGGTGTCGGTGATGACACCGCCGAGCAGCGGACCGCCGACGGTGGCGACGGCGAAGGTGGCGCCGAGGTAGCCGGAGTAACGTCCGCGCTCACGCGGGGAGATCATCGCGGCCATGACGATCTGGGCGAGCGCGGAGAGGCCGCCCACGCCGACGCCCTGCACCACGCGGCAGGCGATCAGCATCCCGGGGTTCTGCGACAGACCGGCGGCGGCCGATCCGAGCACGTAGATGACGAGCGCTATCTGGACGAGCGCCTTCTTGTCGTACAGGTCCGCGAGCTTGCCCCAGAGGGGGGTGGTCGCGGTCATCGACAGGAGGGTGGCGGTGACGACCCAGGTGTAGGCGGACTGGCCGCCGCCGAGGTCGCCGATGATCTCCGGGAGGGCGTTCGAGACGATCGTGGACGACAGGATCGCCACGAACATGCCGAGGAGCAGTCCGGAGAGGGCCTCCATGATCTGCCGGTGGGTCATCGGAGCGTCGCCGGCGGACCCTCCGCCGTGCTTCGCGTGAGCCCGCACACCGGCTGGTGTGGTCGTTGCCATGGGCTTCCTTCTCTTATGTCGCTTGTGCGGGTGTACGGGTGGTCTGTTCGCGTGACGGTCCACGCGGGTGTTCGCCCACGGGAACGGCAGGGGGAACGGGGGCGGGCCGTTGGGGCCGGTGCGGGGTCGACCGGCAGTCGCCGAAGCTGGCGCGCAGCCGCGTCATCAGCCCGATGAGCTGGCCGACCTCGTCGTCGGTCCAGTCGCCCAGCCGCTCCGCCAGGAGATCGGTGCTGCGCCGGGTCAGCTCGGCGAGCATCGCGTGACCCTCGGGGGTGAGGCGCAGAATGCGCGAACGCTTGTCCGCCGGGTCCGGGGACCGTTCGATCCAGCCCCGCTCGGCGAGGTGCGCCGCGTGCCGGCTGGTCACCGACATGTCGACGGCGAGCAGCTCGGACAGGGCGCTCATGCGTAGGTCACCGTGCCGGTCGAGCAGCGTCAGCACACCCGCCGAGCCCGGGGAGCAGTCGGCCGGCAGGATCCGCCCGAGGTCCCGCTTCACGGCTCCGACGGCGCTGAGCTGACGGGCCAGTTCCTCGAACTGCGCCTGCCCGGCCATCACACCTCCCGTGTTCGTTGCTTAGGGCAACCATAGAAGCGCTTGGTTGCTACAGACAAATAAATCGGCGGTGAGCGCCGCAAAAAGTTGGCAAAGACGCGTATTGCGGCAGTAAACGCCCAGGTGAGGGAGGTGACCGAGGGCGGAGCACCGATCGGGCCGGACCGCGCCCCCCGCTTGGGCCGTCCCGGCCGCTTTCGCTAGTGTCTCGGGGCATGGCTAACACGCAGGGCCCCCAGGGCAACCACGACCCCGCCGGCAGCACCCAGATGTTCCGGGCCTTCGTCGACGAGGGCGCCCCCCAGGCATCCCGCCAGGCCCCCGCCCCGACCGGCTCCCGCCTCGGCCTGATCCTCGGCATCGTCGCGGCGGTGGCGATCGTCGCGGCGGTGGCCTGGCTGGCACTGAAGTAACGGGCAGGGCGACCAGCCCCCGCCCGACCACGCCTCGACGACGCGGGGCGGGCCTGCCGCCGCGCCGCGTCCGGAGGTCCCGCCGACGCGTTCCCGCCCCACCTGGGCTCGGAGTTCTCCTGGTTCCAGGTTCCGGCTTCCAGCGTCGGCTTCGGCTTCGGCTTCGGCTTCCGGGAGGGTGACGGGAATGCGCCGGCCGGGCTTCCGCACGACTGGTCGGCACGGACGGCCCGCCCGAGCCGACATGTCAGGGCGGCACTCTGCCCGCCTCTGCCCGCCTCTGACGCCTCGGTGGTCGGTGGCTCGGCTCGGCTCCGAGCGGGCCGGCCCACGTCGTAGGTGCTCGGGCCGGCCGCGTGAGCCCGCACGTCCCGCCGCGTCCGTCGGGGCGGCATCCGTCCGCCGGTACCTGCCGCACCCGCTCGGACCGAGAGCGCCCCCGGCCCACCCCCACACAGCCCTTACGCCCGGGCGGCCGTATCCCGCTCGCGCGATCCCCCGCCGAGCACCCGCCCCGCCCTGCTCACACGTCCGCCGAAGCCGTCCGCACCGGTCCCTGCCCGGCGCCCGGAAGCGCCCCACCCGCGCCGTGCACCAGGTCGTACGCCCTCGGGTCGCACCCGCCGGGTCGGCATCCGGACCCCGGTCGTACCCAAGGGGTCACTCCCACCGCACCGACACGTCCCGCGTCTCCACGCGCATGCCCAGGGGGACGCGCCAGGCGTCCACGCAGACCGTCCAGGTGCCGTGCTCGCGGGCTCCGGGAGCGATCGGCGCCGGGAGGTCCTCCGTGGCCTCGATCGTCGCCCAGTCGACGCCCAGGGCGCCGATGACGTGCGTCCCCAGTGTCACCGAGCCCGAACGGACGGCCGTACCGCCGGAGTTGTGGAAGGTGAGCGTCACCCGCTCGCACCAACGGCGGTCCGTGGCGGCACGTTCGGGCTCGCCCACGTTCAGAACGGCCGGGCCGGCGGGCGGGACGGTGGGGGAGGGGGTGGAAGGGGAGGAGGGAGGCGCGGGTGAGACGGGGGAGGCCGAAGGAGGCTCGGAGGGGCCGGCCGGAGTCGGGCCGGGTTCCGTCCGGGTTTCCGTCCGGGTTTCCGGCGACGACGGCCGTGGGTCCGGAGCCGTGGCCGACCCGTCGCCGCTCTCCGGCGGTACGGCCGCCGGAGCCGTCGGACCGCTCCCGTGCGGCGGCGACCCGGCGCTCTGCCCGTCCAGCGGCACCAGTCTGACCCCGGCCGTGGGCGGCACCGCGGCGCCCGAGGGGCCCGGTGCCGCGCCCGTCGCCACGTAACCCCTGTCCTGACCGCCGTCGCCCGGGACCAGGAGGACTCCCGTACAGACGACGACGGCCGCCGACGCGCCCAGTAAGGCGCCTCGGCGGCCCTGTGTCCACGTTGGTCGGCGCATCGCGCCAGTGTCGCTGACGGGCCGTCAGGAAGATAGCCCGCGGACGAGGACGCGGGCCCGGTGACGGGCCCGCCGGGTGGCTCAGTCGGAGATCAGGCCCTCGCGGAGCTGGGACAGGGTGCGCGTGAGGAGGCGCGAGACGTGCATTTGGGAGATGCCGACCTCCTCGCCGATCTGCGACTGCGTCATGTTGGCGAAGAAGCGCAGCATGATGATCCGGCGTTCGCGCGGCGGCAGCTTGGCCAGCAGCGGCTTCAGCGACTCGCGGTACTCCACGCCCTCCAGCGCCATGTCCTCGTAGCCGAGGCGGTCGGCGAGGGAGCCCTCGCCGCCGTCGTCCTCGGGGGCCGGGGAGTCGAGGGAGGATGCGGTGTACGCGTTGCCGACGGCCAGGCCGTCGACCACGTCCTCCTCCGACACGCCCAGGACGACGGCGAGTTCGGCCACCGTCGGCGAGCGATCCAGCTTCTGGGAGAGTTCGTCGCTGGCCTTGGTGAGGGCGAGCCGCAACTCCTGGAGGCGGCGCGGGACGCGCACCGACCACGAGGTGTCGCGGAAGAAGCGTTTGATCTCGCCGACGACCGTGGGCATCGCGAAGGTCGGGAACTCGACGCCCCGTTCGCAGTCGAAGCGGTCGATCGCCTTGATCAGGCCGATGGTGCCGACCTGGACGATGTCCTCCATCGGCTCGTTGCGCGAGCGGAAGCGTGCTGCCGCGTACCGCACGAGCGGGAGGTTCAGCTCGATGAGCGTGTCCCGGACGTACGCGCGCTCGGGGCTCTCCTCGTCGAGCGCGGCCAGCCGCAGGAACAGGGAGCGGGACAGGGTGCGGGTGTCGATGGCTCCCGTGGCCGGAAGGGCCGGGACGGGAGCGGCCTCGAGGGCCGTGACGGCGTCGAGCACGTCGGGCTCGACGGGCGTGACGGGCTCGGTGGGCGCGGACTCGCTCTTCGTGAGCATGAGCACCTTCGAGCTGCCCTGGTCTGCGGACATGCCACCCCCTTTGGGTCGCGGGACGGTCGTGACGAACGCTCCGGATCGAGGAACGCCAGCCTTCACCTGAATACCGGAGCCGAAGCTCTGGCAAACGCGCTTCCGGCAGAATGTCACATGTCGGCAACACGCTGTAGTGACATGTCGACATGTCAGTCACGAATCGGCCCTGGAAACAGGGGGTGTGACGGTTTATCAGCACGGATTCGCCGGGAAGCGCCCTGCTGGGTGATTCGCCCGTGGCGGTGATGGATCGCTTCCGCGTTCGGTTACGCGATTTCACCCCGAAGGGCTATGCGTCACCGCCGCCGAGGGGTCGCCGGGCCCGCCGGGCGGCGGACGGAACCGTCAGGCGTCGATGCGGTTCGCCGACCGCAGCCGCTGGAAGCTCCGCGCCAGGAGGCGTGAGACGTGCATCTGGGAGACCCCGAGTTCCGCGCTGATCTGCGACTGCGTCAGGTTGCTGTAGTAGCGCAGCAGCAGGATCCGCTGCTCGCGTTCGGGCAACTGGACGAGGAGGTGGCGGACCAGGTCGCGGTGCTCCACGCCGTCCAGGGCCGGGTCCTCGTAGCCGAGCCGGTCCAGCAGGCCGGGCAGCCCGTCGCCCTCCTGCGCGGCCTCCAGCGAGGTGGCGTGGTACGACCGGCCGGCCTCGATGCAGGACAGCACCTCGTGCTCGGGGATGCGCAGCCGCTCGGCGATCTCGGCGGTGGTCGGCGTACGGCCGAAGGCGGTGGTCAGGTCCTCGGTGGCGCTGGTGACCTGCACCCACAGCTCGTGCAGCCGGCGCGGTACGTGGACCGTGCGCACGTTGTCGCGGAAGTACCGCTTGATCTCGCCGACGACCGTCGGCATCGCGAAGGTCGGGAACTGCACGCCCCGGTCGGGGTCGAAGCGGTCGATGGCGTTGATCAGGCCGATGGTGCCGACCTGGACGACGTCCTCCATCGGCTCGTTGCGGGAGCGGAAGCGGCCGGCGGCGTAGCGCACCAGCGGGAGGTTGGCCTCGATGAGAGCCCCCCGCACGCGGTCGTGCTCCGGGGTGCCCGGTTGCAGGTTCTTCAGCTGGGCGAAGAGCACCTGGGTCAGTGCCCGGGTGTCCGCGCCGCGGCGCCGCTCGGGCGTCGGGGCGGGTGCCTCTTCCTGAGGCGGCGCAGTACTGGCCGACACGGTCAACGCCACCTCTTCGTCAGGTCAACATCGGTCAACTCATCCGTCAAAAGCGGTCATAGCATCACAAGACATGTGCACTGTGTGCAAGCACCCCATAACCCCGTGTTGAGGGAGAAGTTGGTCCCGGGACGCGCGAAAGCCCCCGCCGTTCCGGCGCAGGGCTCGGTGCGGAGCGGTCCGAGCGCATGGGGAGTGCGCGAGGACGAGCCGAGAAGCCGGCACGCGAAGAGGGATCCGGAAGTCGGCACGCCAAGGGGGCCTGCGAAGTCAGAACGGCCGGGACCGGCCGCACAGGCGTGGCGTACAGGCGGGGCGCCGCCACGGGTCGCACGGACAGGCCGCGCAGGCAGGGCGTACAGGCAGAGCGCCCGCACGGACCGACCACGCAGCCAGGGCCGTACAGGCAGGGCGCCCGCACGGGCCGCGCGGACGGGCCGCACGCACGCGGTCAACGGCCGGCCGCGCAGGCGGGGCGCCCGGACCGCCCGCGCGGCGGGGCGCCCGGACGCGTAGTCCGGACCCATCGCCCGTACGCGTAGCCCGGACGCGCCGCCCCGCCACGTCGCGCGGTCAGAACGTGTAGTCGGCGACCACCCAGGTGGCGAACTCCCGCCAGAGGGCGACGCCCGCCTGGTGTGCCGGGTGCTCGATGTACCGCTTCAGGGCGTCCGCGTCCTCGACCGCGGAGTTGATCGCGAAGTCGTAGGCGATGGGCCGGTCGCTGATGTTCCAGCCCAGCTCCCAGAAGCGCAGCTCCTCGATCTGCCCGCCCAGGGCGCGGAAGGCCGCTTCGCCCGCCACCACCCGGGGGTCGTCACGGGTGACGCCCTCGTGGAGCTTGAAGAGGACCAGATGGCGGATCAAGGGAACTCCCGTCGGCTGCGGCTGCGCGGCTGCTACTTCGCTCCGTCGGCGAGCCAGGTGAAGAAGTCGCCGACGGCGCTGGCGGCGTCCGATATGCCCTCGAAGCCTATCTGGACGTAGTCCGCCGCCTTCTCCGGATCCGTGATGATCACGTACAGCACGAAGACCACGAGTACGTAGACGGCGATCTTCTTTGCGTTCACCGCCACCGCGGCCTCCCTCTGAGTCCTGCCCCTGGGGTCCCCTGTTGCCGGCCGCGAGTGTAACCCTCACATCGTTTTTCCCGATCAACGCCACAACGGGCAGGGCGCTTTCGGGGAGTCCGCGTGAGGTCACCGACGTACAGCAGAACACCCCCTGACCCGTGTCGCCACGGTTCAGGGGGTGTCATCAGCGGTAGCGGAGGGATTTGAACCCTCGGTGACTTGCGCCACACTCGCTTTCGAGGCGAGCTCCTTCGGCCGCTCGGACACGCTACCGAGAGAGACCTTACAACAAGGTGAGCCCCGCTTTGAAATCGGATTCGGCGGGAGGTTTCAGCGGGAGCGGAAGAACTCGGTGAGCAGCCTGGCGCAGTCCTCGGCGAGGACGCCCTCGACCACCTCGGGCCGGTGGTTGAGCCGCCGGTCGCGGACCACGTCCCAGAGGGAGCCGGCCGCCCCCGCCTTGTCGTCGCGGGCGCCGTAGACGACGCGGTCCACGCGGGACTGGACGAGGGCCCCGGCGCACATCGTGCACGGCTCCAGCGTGACGACGAGCGTGCAGCCGGTCAGCCGCCACTCCCCGGTCCGGGCCGCGGCCCGCCGCAGGGCGAGCACCTCCGCGTGGGCGGTGGGGTCACCGCCCGCCTCGCGTTCGTTGTGGCCGGTCGCGAGGACGGTGGTGCCGTCGGCGGCCAGCACGACGGCGCCGACGGGGACGTCGCCACCGCGGGCGGCCAGCGCGGCCTCGTCCAGGGCGAGCCGCATGGCGGCCCGCCAGTGGTCGCGTACGGGGTCGGCGGGCCGGCCCCCCTCGGTCGGTGCGGTCAGCGGACGGTCTCCAGGACCTCCGAGGCCCCGAGGGACTCGGCGATCTCGGTGAGCGCGTCCGAGGACAGCGCCCGCAGTTCCTTCTCGCCGACACCGAGGTCGTCGAGGATGCCGGCGTCGCCGACCGGGCCGTGCGGCACCGCTTCGGCCGCACCGGCGCTCGGCACGCCGTCCCCGGCGTCGTCCGCTTCCTCGTCGTTGTCGTCGTCGCCGTCCTCGGTGCCGTCGAGGTCGAGGACGTCCAGGTCGTCGGCGTCACCCGGATCTCGGCCGAGCAGTTCGTCGGTGAGCAGGATCTCGCCGTACGAACTGCGGGCGGCGGCGCTGGCGTCGGAGACGAAGATGCGCGGATCCTCCTCGCCGTCGATGCGGACGACCCCGAACCAGGAGTCCTCCTGCTCGATCAGCACGAGGACGGTGTCCTCGTCGGGAGCGGCTTCCCGTGCCAGGTCGGTCAGATCCGACAGGGTTTCCACATCGTCCAGCTCCGTGTCGCTCGCTTCCCACCCGTCTTCGGTGCGCGCGAGCAGTGCGGCGAAGTACACCGTGACTCTCCCACTGGTCCTAGGCGTGCCGGTTGGGGGTCCCCCCGGCGGAGGTTGCGGGCGGAGAGAGCTGAGGCTCCGAGCCCCACCCACTCGGAATCGTGGCAGAAACAAAGCGTCCAGGGGACGTCTTCGGCTCCCTGTGTCCGGAGGTTTTGATCGCGGGTCCACGCGGAGGTCCGCAACCAACTCACCAGCGCACTCGTTGCCACCACCGCGGATCGTACGCGGCTTTGCCGTTCGGCCACGCACGCCCACCCCCGTAACGCGCCTGACGTCGGGGGCCTTCCCAACGGGCGCCGGGCGGGCGGCTACCAGCGGAACGTGCGCATGCGCATCGCGTGTCGGAGCCGGGCGGTCTTGGCGCGGCGCGGCTGGACGCGGTCGCGCAGCTCGCGGGCCTCGGCCAGCTCGCGCAGGAACCGGGCGCGGCGCCGGCGGCGCTCGGCCTCGGTCTCCGACGGCTCCTCCGACGGGTTCTGCGACGCGTTCTGCGACGACTGCTTCGCTCGCGACGCCGCACGCTCTGGCAGGTCAGGCATTGGTCCACCACCCTGGTCCGTCCCCACCACCTTCCCCCACCGGGCCGTTTGATGCCGGCGAACGGCCCGACCGGGGAAAACGGGCGCACCGTGTGCGGGGACGCCGGGCCGGTCGGGCCCGGTTACTGTTGTGGACATGCGTCTCCACGTCGTCGACCACCCCCTGGTCGCCCACAAGCTCACCACGCTGCGCGACCGCCGCACGGACTCCGCGACCTTCCGTCGCCTCGCCGACGAGCTGGTCACCCTGCTCGCCTACGAGGCCACGCGGGACGTGCGTACCGAGCTGGTCGACATCGTGACGCCGGTCGCCGGGACCACCGGCGTCAAGCTCGCCCGTCCGCGTCCGCTGGTGGTGCCGATCCTGCGGGCCGGCCTCGGCATGCTGGACGGCATGGTCCGGCTGCTGCCGACCGCCGAGGTCGGCTTCATGGGCATGATCCGCGACGAGCAGACCCTCGAGGCCTCCACGTACGCCACGCGCATGCCGGAGGACCTGTCCGGCCGTCAGGTGTACGTCCTGGACCCGATGCTGGCCACCGGCGGCACGCTGGTCGCCGCGATCCGTGAGCTGATCAGGCGGGGCGCGGACGACGTCACCGCGGTGGTGCTGCTGGCCGCGCCCGAGGGCGTGGCGATCATGGAACGGGAGCTGGCGGGCGCCCCGGTCACCGTCGTCACGGCGGCCGTCGACGACCACCTCAACGAGCATGGCTACATCGTCCCGGGCCTGGGCGACGCGGGCGACCGCCTGTACGGCGCGGCCGAGTGACACCCGCCGTACCCGAGGGGTACGGCGGTCAGCAGTCCTTCTTCGTGGTCGCCGCCGGCTTCGGTGCGGCCAGCGCCGTCAGGGCCCTGGTCGCCTCCGGCTGACTCGTCAGCGTCTTGAAGCCGTTGCCGATGATCAGGTCGACCGTGGTGCCCTTGTGGGCGGCGTCGGTGCGGCGCTCGGCGGTGGTGAGCTGGGTGGCCAGGACCGGCAGCGAGGTGTTCAGCGAGGACGCCGGGCCGAGCAGTACGCCGGTGCCGGTGACCTTCTTGTCGTACTGCGGGCCGGCGTTGCCCACGTCGCCGATGCGGAACCCGCGCTTCTTGAGTTCGTCGGCGGTGGTCTTGGCGAGGCCGCTGCGGGTGGTGGCGTTGAAGACGTTCACCGTGATCTGCGCGGGCCTGGGCAGGGCTGCCGGGGACGCGACGGCCGCGGGGCCGGTCTTCGTCGTGCAGCCGGCCTTCGTGCCGAGCGCCGAGGCGGTGCCTCCGCCGCCGGTGAAGACGTCGATGAGCTGGAGGGTTCCCCAGCCGGCCACACCGAGCACGGCTCCGCAGGCGACGACCGCGCCGACCAGCCTGCCGCGTCGTCGGGACGGGCGCATCCGGGGGTACTTGTCCCCCCTGATCCGGTATTGGCCGCCCATGCCGGGGGGAGTCAGCATGCTCATGAGCGCAGCGTAGTGCGCCGGGGCGGCCGTGCCTACTAGATGATCATTCGACAGGGCGCAGAGCACCCGAAAGGGCCAACCGGCCAGGGGGTGAGTGGGGCGGGCCGGGCGGCTCGGGGGTGGATCGGAGGCGGCTCAGTCCAGTTCGAGCACGCGCGCGTGGAGGACCTGGCGCTGCTGGAGCGCGGCCCGGACCGCGCGGTGGAGGCCGTCCTCCAGATACAGGTCGCCCTGCCACTTCACGACGTGCGCGAAGAGGTCGCCGTAGAACGTGGAGTCCTCGGCGAGCAGGGTTTCCAGGTCGAGCTGCTGCTTGGTGGTCACCAGCTGATCGAGGCGGACCGGGCGCGGCGCGACGTCCGCCCACTGCCGGGTGCTTTCCCGGCCGTGGTCGGGGTACGGCCGGCCGTTTCCGATGCGCTTGAAGATCACACGGAAAGCCTACCGGTCCTGACGTTCCGGGCGCAGCCATGGTGGTGGAGTGCGCGGCCGGAAAAGGCGTGACGAACATGTGCAAACCGGAACGATGGGCTGTCGATGAGTCTGCCGGCGAAGGCCGCCGGGCACGCCCTCACGGCCGCGAGCGGCGGCGCGAGGTGCGGCGGCCGGGTTTCGGATGCCCTCGCGGTTCGCGCCTGCCCCGACCTCGATCTCGGCGCTCTGCCCGGGGTGGGACCCGCCGGCCCGGGGCGCGGGTCCACGCCCTCCTGCCCATGCGCCACCGCCACGGTCACTGGGCCGGGAAGCCGGTGGCCGCCCGACGTTTTGCGGTGAGCCCGAGTTCGACACGGCCGAGTTCCCGCGACCGCGCAGCGCGGACGACGGCCGCGGGACCGCCCCCGTCCTCGACCTGTCCGTCGTCCGGACAGGCCGCAGCCGGTCTCCACCTCCCCGCTGTGGCTGCCGGCCACCCCCTTCAACGGCCTCCCGGAGCCCGGCGACGCCGACAGACCGGAGCCCGGCATGTCCAGGTCGCCGGCGCGGTTCGCGGGCAGGCGGATCGGGCGGATCGGGCGGATCGGGCGGATCGGGCGGGAGATCACGCGCTCAGGCGCTTACGCGCTCCCTCCTCGGCACGGCAGGGCATGACACGGCAGGGCATGACACAGCACGGCACGGCATGACACGGCGGAGGCGGTGGCCCGCCTCCGCCCCGCGCGTCAGCGACCCCGGTCGTTCTCCGGGATCGGTCGCGCCTTCTGCCGGTCGGTGACGTCGGTTCGCGGTTTCGGCGTACTGCGTGCGGCCTCCGCGCGCAGCAGGGCGCGCAGGATCGCGTACGGGTCTGTCGGCATGGCGTGAGTCCTGTGTTTCTCGAGCGTGGAACTGACCTGTCGTCGTCATGGCGAACGAGGACGTCAGCAACGCAGGACCACCGCGCGCAGGGAGTTCAGGGCGGCCGGGGGGTACGGCGGCCGGGACGGCGCGCGGAGTACGCGGCCGGACGTGACGGCAGGGGCGGGGGCCGGCGCCGGGCGGGGCGCCACAGCCCGGCGAGCGGCGGCCCCCGCCGGACGCAGGGCGTCGAGGGCGTCGTACTCGGCGATCTCCGCGGCGGCCACCGGCGCGGGCGCGTGGACCGCGGCGGGGGCGCCCGGCACCAGGACGGCGAGCAGCAGCACGAGGACCCGCAGCCAGGAGCGGTGGCGCGGGACGTTCCTTGCGGGGCTGCTCATGGCAGGTCCCCTGCCCGCGACACGCCCGCCGTTCAGCACAGCGGACACGAGAACCGCTCGTTCGGAGCACGTCATGGACTCCGCGGAGGGGGAGTCCCTGCCGGACCCGGCAAGGGTGCGGTGCGGGGCGCGGGGACCTGTCCCGTCCGGCGGGGGCTCACGGGGCACGGGAGCGCCGGGGAGTTCGCCCTGTCGGCAGGACGACGCTGGGGGCGGGTCGCGCGGGGCGGGGCGGAGCGGCGCGGGGAGAGGCAGGGCGGGTCTGCCAGGCCTGGCAGGGGCTCAGGAGGCGAGGGCCGGTGGGCTCGGCCGGGATGCGGGGACCTGTCCCGTCCGGCGGGGGCTGACGGGGCACGGGAGCGTCGGGGAGTTCGCCCTGTCGGCAGGACGACGTTGGGGGCGGGGCGCGCGGGGCGGGGCGGGGCGGGGCGGGGAGAGGCAGGGCGGGTCTGCCGGGCCTGGCAGGGGCTCAGGAGGCGAGGGCCGGTCGGCTCGGCCGGGGTGCGGGCACGGTGATCTGCTCCGCCCGGTGTGGGCCGGGGTGGGGCATGGTGATCTGCTCCGCCCGGTGTGGGCTCAGGGGTGCCACGGCCTGACCGGATCCGGCCCGCAGGATCACGGGGCGCGGGGAACTGCTCCGCCTCGCACGGGCTCAGCGGCGCCGGGGTCCTGCCCTGTCCGCCAGGGACTCGCCGACAGCGGAAACCCGCCGCGCCTGGCACGGGCTCACCGGGTGCGAGGCCACGTCCCGGCCCGGCAGGGGCGCGGAGGTCCGCGGACCTGCTCCGTCCGGCGTGGGCTCAGGGAGGGGCCGGGGTCTCGCGCGTGCACCTTGGCATGCACCTGGTCCTCGGCGTGCACCTGTTCCTTGGGCGCTCCACCCTTGCGGCGCGGCCCACCCCTCGGCGGGCCCTCCATGTTCGGCCTACCCCTTGGCGGTCTTCGCCGCCTTGGCCGCCGCCTTCATCTCCTGTTTGTGCGCCCGCACCTTTACCAGCGACTCGGGTCCTGTGATGTCGGCGACGGACCGGAAGGACTTCTCCTCGCCGTAGGCGCCCGCCGCCTCCCGCCAGCCCCGTGGGCGCACGCCGAGCTGCTTGCCCAGCAGGGCCAGGAAGATCTGCGCCTTCTGCTTCCCGAAGCCGGGCAGTGCCTCCAGCCGCCCCAGCAGCTCCGCGCCGGTGGACACGCCGTCCCAGACCGCGCTCGCGTCACCGTCGTAGTGCTCGACGAGGTACTGGCAGAGCTGCTGGATCCGCTTGGCCATCGAACCCGGATAGCGGTGCACGGCCGGCTTCTCCGACAGCAGGGCCGTGAAGGCCTCCGGGTCGCGGGCGGCGATGTCGTGCGCGTCCAGATCGTCCGCGCCGAACCGGTCGGCGATCGTCCGGGGCCCCTTGAACGCCCACTCCATCGGAACCTGCTGATCCAGCAGCATCCCGACCAGCGCGGCGAGCGGGGACCGGCCCAGAAGCTCGTCGGCCTCGGGATCCTGGGCGAGGTGAAGGGTGACGTCCATGCCTTCGATCATGCCGCGTGGGGGAGGGGGACGCCCGTTCGCGACCGTCCGGTCCCGCCCGTCATTCGGCCCGCCAGTACCCCAGCGCGTGCGTCCGTTCCTTCGGGACCGCCAGGTCCTTGCGGACGTACGCCGACAGGGTGCGGGTGGTCCGGGTGTCGCAGGCGATCCAGACGTACGGGTCCGGGGTGGCGGCCAGCAGGGCGGGCAGCTCGGTCTTCACACGGTCGACCAGTTCCGTGCGGGGGATGCGGCGGAGGTCGTGCCGGGCGGGGTCGGTGCGGAACGGGAGGCCGTCCTCGCCGCCCTCGAACCAGATCGTGGCCGGTGCCGGGCCGAGGGCGTCCAGGAGGGAGTTGATCGCGGGGAGCGAGGCCGGATCTCCGATCACGAGGACGTGGGAGGGGGCCGGGACGGGCGCGGTGAAGCCCGTGCCCTGGACGGTGGCCTCGATGGTGTGACCGGGCCGGGCGGCCCGCGCCCAGTCGCTGGCGGCGCCCTCGTGCAGGGCGAACTCCAGGGAGAAGGTGCCGGTCGCCGGGTCGGGGTCGACCAGCGTGTAGGCCCGCTGGTGCGGCTTGCCCGCGTTGGTGAACCACAGGCGTACCCACATGGTGGGGTGGACGCCGTTCGCGGCCAGCAACCCGCCGTCGGTGAGACGCAGCCTCCGGTACTCCGGGGTGACGTCCTCGGCCCCTGTGACGGTGAGGGTGAAGTCCTTCGCCCGCATCAACTTGAGGACCGCGCCCTCCCAGCCCCTCCCCTGCGCCATGCCTCTTCACCTCTCGCGTACGATTCCCGCACCAAATAATTAGGTGAGCCTAACCTAAACCTGAGAAGGGTCACAGAGTGACGAGCGCAAGGGACGGAGCCGCCCGCCAGGTGGACGCGGAGAGCGGGGGCGAATCCGGGGGCGAGGCCGGTGGGACCGGCCAGACCGGAACCACTGCGACCCGTGGGATCGATGGGGCCGGTGAGACCACACCGATCGCTGGGACCGGTGAGACCACACCGATCGCTGGGACCGGTGGGACCGCTGGGACCGGTGGGACTACCACTGGGACCACCCACGGGACACCTGAGGCCGAGGAGATCTACCGGGACGCCTGGGGCATTCCGCACCTGCGGGCCGGCAACGCTCTCGCCCTCGCCCGCCTCCAGGGCCGCGTCACCGCCCGGGACCGCGCCTGGCAGCTGGAGGTCGAGCGGCACCGCGCGCGTGGCACCTCCGCGTCGTTCCTCGGCCCCGAGGCCCTCCCCTGGGACAGCTTCGTCCGCCGCGCCCGCCTCGACGACACCGCCCGCCGCTGCTTCACCACCCTGCAACGGCGCGACCCCGAGACCGCCGACTGGGTGGGGGCGTACGTCGACGGGGTCAACCAAGGCCTGCGCGTGACCCCCGAGTTCGAGCGCGTCGGCCTCGCCCCCGGCCGCTGGGAGCCCTGGACCCCGCTGGCCGTCTGGCTCTCCACCCACATCCTCTTCGCCGGCTTCCCCGCCAAGCTGTGGCGCGAGGAGGCCGCCCGCCACCTCGGGGAGGACGCCGTCGGCCTGTTCGCCACCGACGGGCCCGGCACCTCCGGCAGCAACGGCTGGCTGGTCAGCGGCGACCGCACGGTCACCGGGCAGGCCGTCATCGCCGGCGACCCGCACCGCTTCATCGAGGACCCCGGCGTCTACCAGCAGATCCGGCTGGCCTGCGACGAGTTCGACGTCGTCGGACTGGCCGTGCCCGGTGTCCCCGGCATCGCCCACTTCGGCCACACCGGCACGGTCGCCTGGGCCATCACCAACGCCATGGCCGACTACCAGGACCTCTACCGCGAACGTCTGCGCCGCACCGGCGTCGGCGTCGAGGCCCTCGGCCCGGACGGCGGCTGGCGGCGGGTCGCCCGGCACACCGAACTCGTCCGGGTGGCGGGGGAGGAGACCGTGGAGGTCGAGGTGCTGGAGACCGAGCGGGGCCCGGTGATCGCGGGCGGCCCCGAGGGCCTGGACGACGGCAACCCGGACGGCACCGGCGACGGCACCCCGCTCGCGCTCGCCCTGCGCCACCCGCCCCGCGTCACCGGCGACCTCGGCTTCTCCGCCCTGCTCCCGCTGCTGCGGGCCCGCCGGGTCGCCGACGTCGACCGCGCCCTCGACCTGTGGGCCGAGCCGGTCAACGTGGTCCAGGCCGCCGACACCGAGGGCGGCCTGCTGCACCGGGTCGCCGGCCGCGTGCCCGTACGCGCGCGGGCCAACCGCATCCGGCTGGTGCCCGCCTGGGAGCCCGGCCACGAGTGGACCGGCTGGCACGAGACACCCCGCGCCGGGCTCACCGACGGCGTCGCCGTCATGGCCAACCAGCGCGGACCCGCCGCCGAGCTGGGCGTGGAGTTCGCCCCGCCGCACCGCGCCGACCGCATCCGCGCGCTGCTCGACGGACGCCGGCAGTGGTCGGCGTCCGACATGGCGGCCATCCACACCGACACCCACCTCGCCTCCGCCGCACCCCTCCTGGACCACCTGGCCGCCCTCGACGGCCTCACCGCGGCGGCGGCCGACCTGCGCGACCGACTCCTGGGCTGGGACCGCCGGATGGACGCGGACAGCCAGGAGGCGGCGCGGTTCGCGGCCGTGCGCGGCGCGCTCGTACGCCGCCTGGCCGCCGAACCGGCCTTCGCCGCCCTCACCGCCCCGCCCGCCTACCCCGAGGTCCTCCTCCCCTGGCTCGCCCTGCTCCCGCGCATCGGCTTCGCCCTCGAACACCTCCTGCGCGCCGAGGACCTGTACGGCATCGACCGGCCGAAGCTCGTGAAGGAAGCCCTTGAGGAGGTCGCCGGACAGCCGGCCGTCCGCTGGGGCGACACCCACCGCCTCGCGCCCTGGCGCGCCCTGCCCGACCCCTCCCAGGAAGGCCCCGCCCTCTCCGGCGACCACGACTGCGTGCTGTGCACCTCCACCGTGCCCGGCTGGACCGACCTCGCCGCCCGCGGCCCGGCCGCCCGTTACGTCTGGGACCTGGCCCGCCGCGAGGACAGCCGCTGGATCGTGCCCCACGGCGCCTCCGGCCACCCCGACAGCCCCCACCACCACGACCAGCTCCCCCTGTGGCTCACGGGCGGGCTGGCCCCGGTCGTCACCGACTGGGCGCACCTGACGAAGGAGAGCGATGACTGACGCGCACGTCCACGAGGCCCTCGACGGCCGATGCACCGACGAGGCCCTCGACGGCCGGGACATCGACGAGGCCCTCGACGGCCGGGACATCGACCAGGCTCTCGACGGCCGGGACATCGACCAGGCTCTCGACGGCCGGTACGTCCACGAGGAGAGCGCGGCGGGCTTCGGCACCGTCCGTATCCGGTCCCTGGACGCCGAGGCCGACGCGGCGGTCGTGCACGGCTGGGTCAGCGAGGAGCGGGCCGCGTTCTGGGGCATGAACGGCCTCACCGAGGACCAGGTCGCCGAGGTGTACGCCCACATGGCGGGTCTCGACACCCACCACGCCTTCCTCGTCGAACTGGACGGCGAGCCCGTCGCCGTACTCCAGACGTACGAGCCGTCCGAGGACCGGGTCGGCGAGTGCTACGAGGTGCTGCCGGGGGACATCGGCGTCCATGTGCTGCTCGCGCCCGCCGGGGAGCGGGGCGCGCGGCCGGGCTGGTCGTCGGCACTGATGGGTGTGTTCGCGTCGTACGTGCTGGTGGGAATGGACCGGCGGCGGGTCGTGGTCGACCCGGACGTGCGCAACGACAAGGCCCTCGCCCGGTTCGTCCGCCAGGGCTTCGAGACCGGACCGGTCGTCACCCTGCCGGAGATCGACCTGCCGGACGTGTACCTGCCGCGGAAGACGGCCCAACTGGCGTTCCTGAGGCGGGAGGTAGCCTTCCCCGGGTGACCCCCGAGGATCTCGTCGCGCACTACGGCCTGGAGCCGATCCCCCGCGAGGGCGGCCTGTTCCGCCGTACCTGGACCGGCCCCGGACTGCCCGACGGCAGCCACGCCGGATCCGCCATAGTCGCCCTGCTCACCGCGGACGACTTCTCCGCCCTGCACCGCCTCCCCGGCGACGAGATCTGGCACTTCTACCTCGGTGACCCGCTGGAGCTGCTGCTCCTCGCCCCCGACGGCACCTCCCGCACGGCCGTGCTCGGCCCGGACGTCCTCGGCGGCCAGCACCCGCAGCTCACCGTCCCCGCGCGCACCTGGATGGGCGCGCGGGTGACGTCCGGCGGCGCCTGGGCCTTCTTCGGCTGCACCATGGCCCCCGGCTTCACCTACGAGGGCTACGAACACGGGGAGGCCGCCGCCCTGACAGCGCGCTACCCGGACCGGGCCGCCCACATCGCGGAACTGTGCCGTCCATGACCGTGCCGACGGGCCGGACAACCCTGGCCGCGGGCGCGGGCGGCTGACGAGCCCGCTCGGCCTGTTCGCGTTTCGCGTTCGTTCTGCCCGGACGG
The DNA here is from genome assembly GCF_042870975.1 of Streptomyces sp. NPDC006259. NCBI lineage: Bacteria > Bacillati > Actinomycetota > Actinomycetes > Kitasatosporales > Streptomycetaceae > Streptomyces > Streptomyces sp. NPDC006259. The sequence continues at coordinate 632,322 of NZ_JBIAHY010000006.1, forward strand.
CGTACGGCGCCCGCGCGAGGCCGCCGCCGCCGTCGGCCGACCGGGGGACGCCGACGACGCCCGCCGTGATGAGCAGGAGCGGCCCGCGGTCCGTACGTATCCCCGAGCACGGGGAGTCGGGAGTCCGGAGTACGGAGCGGTGACGTGAACGAAGGACGCGACGGCGGACGACGGCGCGGTACGGGGCACAGCCCGGACCGATTCCGTAGCCGGGACGGAGGCCGATTCCGAGGCCCAGACGGAGGCCGGAGCCGGAGCGGCCCGCGGTTGCGGGGGCTGGTGCTGCTGGGCGCCACGCTGGTCCTGCTGCTCCTCGGGAGCGCGGGCCAGGCGTCGGCCCACGCCGCCCTCCGCGACGCCGACCCCGCCGACGGGTCCGTCCTCAGGACCGCGCCCCGAGGCATCACCCTGACCTTCACCGAGTCCGTGGGGTTGATCGACGACACCTTCCGCGTCTTCGGCCCCGACAACGGCCGTGTCGAGACCGGCGAGGCGCAGCACGCCGACGGCCGGTCCGACAGCGCCCTCGTCACCCTCCCCGCCCAGCTCGGCACCGGCACCTACACCGTGGCCTGGCGGGTCGTCTCGGCCGACAGCCACCCCATCGCCGGCGCCTTCACCTTCTCCATCGGCGCGCCCTCCCCGACGCCGGCCACTGTCCCCGGCGGCCCCGTCGAGGACCCGGCCACCGCCGGCCTGCACAAACTCGGCCGCTATCTGGCGTACGGCGCCGCCGCCCTGCTCATCGGTACGGCCGCCTTCGCCGCCCTGTGCCGCCCCCCGGACGCCCGGCCGCTGCGCCGGCTCCTGGTGGCCGGCTGGTGGACGTTCACCGCGTCGACGGTCCTGCTGCTCCTGCTGCGCGCCCCCTACGAGACCGGCGCCGGCCCCGACCAGGCACTCGACCCCACCGGACTCACCCGCACCCTCTCCGGCCGCCCGGGCATCGCCCTGGCGGCCCGACTGCTCCTGCTGGCCGTGGCCGCCGTCGTCCTGCTCCGGCAGCGCGGCCGCGCACGGCCCAGCCGGGCATCGCTGGCCACCGGCCTCGCCCTGTCCGTGGGCCTGGCCCTGACCTGGGCCGCCGCCGAACACGCGTCCGTCGGCATCCAGGTACCGGCCGCGATGGCCTCCTCGGTACTGCACCTGCTGGCCATGGCGGTGTGGCTCGGCGGCCTCACCGCCCTGCTCACCCTGCTCCGCCACGGCACCCTCCCGGCCGCCGTGGCCGCCCGCTTCTCCCGGCTCGCCACCGCGTCGGTCACCGTCCTGGCGGTCACCGGCGTCTACCAGGCCTGGCGCGGCCTCGGCACCATGAACGCCCTGACGGACACGACGTACGGCCGGACCCTCCTGGCCAAGCTGGCGGCGGTGGGCCTGCTGCTCCTGGCGGGCGCCTGGTCGCGGCGGTGGACCGGGCGGTTGGTGGGAACGGAAGCGGACCAGCACACGAACGTGAAGGAGGCGGCGATGCTGCCGAACGCGGATGAGGACGAGCCGAAGGGCGAGCCGAACGGGGCGGAGCCGAAGGTGGCGGCGGTGGTCGGGGCTTCGGGGAAGGACGGGGTGCCCGCGCGGCAGCCCCTCCCGGACCGCCCGGCCCTGCCCGGCGGACCCAGGCCCGACGAGGGCACGCCCCTCACCCCGGCCGAGCACGCGCACCGCCGTGCCCTGCGCAGGTCCGTCCTCGCGGAGGTCGCCGTCTCCGTCCTCGTGCTCGGCCTCACCACCGTGCTGACGGGCACCCTGCCCGGCCGGGCGGAGGCGGAGGCGGCGACGCCCCAGCAGGCGATCGGACTGCCCGTCGCCTCCGTGACCACGGTCCCCTTCGACATGAGCGCCCCCGACGCCCCCGGCGCCCGCGGCAGCGTGCAGATCACGCTCGACCCGGGCCGGGTCGGCGAGAACGCGGTGCAGGCCGTGGTCTACGGCGCCGACGGCGGCTTCGCCACCGTGCCCGAACTCCGCATCTCCTTCACCCTCCCCGGCCAGGACATCGGCCCGCTCGACGCCAAGATCACCGACCGGGGCGGCTACTGGTCCGCCGACGCCCTCCACCTGCCCCTCCCCGGCACCTGGCAGATGCACGTGACCGTACGAGCCTCCGACATCGACCAGGTCACCGAGACCAAGACGGTACGCATCACCCGCTGAGCGGGACGCCGACGCCCGCAGAGCATGCTGCCCCGGTCAGCGGTCGAGCGCCGCGACCCGGGGCCACTCGAGTTCCCCGCCCAGCTCGCCCGAGGACGCGCATCCGCGACGCCGACGCCCACGACCGGAACGCCGGCGCGGCGACGGCGCCGCAGTGGAGGACGTGACGGCGGATCGGTCTGTCCACCCGAGGATGCTGTGGCGAGCTACGCCGTGTGGGGTCACCGCGACGGCAGTTCATGTGCGTGGAATGAGTAGGAGTACTCAGTCGCTCTGGCGGGTCGCGCGGATACTGTGCGTGGCGAGCGCGGGACAACGTCCGCGGGAGCAGGCTCGGGCAGCGCCGTGGAAGCGTACGACGGGGAGGAATGGCTGGTGGCTTGGGACGAGTGGGAACAGCTCAAGGCTGCGGCGGTCGAGGGCCACTCCACCAGGATGCGGCTGAATCAGTTGCCGGCTGATCAGGGCGGCAGCATTCCCGCGGGCCAGTCGAAACCCGGATCGCATGGCGGCTCGGGCACCCTGCGGCACTCGAACGGGCCTTGGACCCACGCGGCCGGCACAGCGGACGACCTGAGAACAAGTACCGAGTCCACGACGAAGAGCCTGCACTCCGGCCATACGGGCGTGTCGACCGGGGCTGAGGGCCTGTTGAGCCTTGGCGCGTTGAAGACGGTACTCACCTCCTGGGAGAAGCGGCTGGAGGCGGTACGGGACGAGTGCGAGTCACTGGAGCCCAAGCTGCGCGCTGTAGCCAAGGACATGGGCGAGTACGACAGTGCTGTTGCTGCCAAGGCGCGCGCCGTGCACGTCTCGGATGGGGGCAAGGGTTGGTGACCTCGGCGTTGACCTGGCAGCAATTACGGGACCTGAAGCTCTCGGAGCTGGACGAGGCGGCCGATGGCTGGGCCAAGGTCTCGCACCACGCGGATGCCTCGGCCGAACGCGTGGATGCCGAGATGGCCGGCAAGTTGTCGAAGACACAGGAGAGCGAGTCGGCGAAGGCGGCCGTCCGGCGACTGCGGCGACTGAGCCGCAACTATCACTACATCCACGCCGAGTGCGGACTGATCCGCTCCTCGCTGAACGGTCTTGCCTGCGAACTCGGTCCCCCTCAGAAACGGCTGAAGGAAGCGCTGGACGACGCCACCACCCTGTCGTACACGGTGAACGAGGACGGCAGTATCGGGTACCCCGCCGGTGGCAAGGACGAGATGACGGGGGAAAGGATCCCCGGTGGCTCGGCAGTGGGCAACAACGGCATGCTCACGCCGGACAACAACGGGCTTCACCCACCGAGCGACGAGGGGCTGTACACACCCGGCACGGGTCCCGGAACACCCGGCCTGATCAACCCCAACCCTCACCGGGCCAAGGCACAGGACATCGCCGACCGCATCGCCCACGCCCTGCGCGAGGCCCGGGAGATCGACGAACGCTATGGGCAGGCGCTGGGCAAGCTCAAGGCTGGCCCCGGGCTGAAGGTCGATGCGAAGACCTGGGCCGACGCTGCCGCCGACGTCAAAGCCGTGGGCGACGCCGCAACTGCATACCTGAAGGGCGGCATTCCTCTCGACAAGTCCCCCGCCGCCCGCAAGGACTGGTGGGACCACCTCACGCAGGAGCAGCGGGAGGAGTACCTGGCGGTCTACCCGGACGTGATGGGAAACCTGGACGGCATTCCCGCGACCGTGCGCGACGAGGCCAATCGGGAGAACATCCAGCTCCTCATCGGCAAGCTCTCGGGGCAGGACGACGAGGAGTCGAAGACACTGCTGGACGGGCTGAAAGGGATTCAGGAGAAACTTCAGGAACCGAGCGAGCCCCCGATGTATCTCCTTGGCATCGGAGACGAGGGGAACGGCCGCGCGATCGTTTCCTACGGAAATCCGGACACGGCGAAGAACGTCTCGGCGTATGTCCCGGGGCTCTCGACGAGGCTTGACGGCGAGTTTGCTGGCGGCACGATGAAACGAGCCCAGGACACTGCTCTTGGCGCCAGAGAAGCCGACCCTCACAGCTCGACCGCGTCGATCGTCTGGCTCGGTTATGATGCGCCCCAGGTATCTCCCAGCGACCTTGCCGCCAACACGGACGTCATGTTCAGGGAGAACGCGGAAGCCGGAGCACCGGCATACAACAGCTTCATGGCAGGAATCTCAGCGACGAACGAGAACAAGGATCCGCACATCACGGCCATTGGGCACTCGTACGGTTCCCTCACCGTCGGTTTGGCGGCGCAGGAAAAGGGTGGCGTCCCAGGAGTCGACGACATCGTCCTGGTCGGAAGCCCCGGTACTGGCGCGAAAACCGCCGATGATCTGAACGTCGGCAAGCACCATGTATTCGTCGGCGCGGCGGACAACGACATCGTCACCAAGCTCCCCAATCACCATGAGGCCAGTGGCATGGGAGCCGGGGCTGCCGGGGGCGGGTCGGCTGGTCTTGTACTGGGATTGGGGATGGGCGGCCCCTTGGGCGGAGTCGTCGGTGGTACGGCCGGTACCGTCGTGGGCGGCGTCGCCGGCTACATGGCTCAGGATCAGCAGACGGATCCCAGTCAGATCTGGTTCGGAACCGATCCGGCGAACAAGACGTTCGGAGCCACACGCTTCCTGGTCGATGATGGCCCTCCTGTGACCGAAGGTGGGTTTGACGCACACTCGCACTACTTCACGCCCACAAAGGATCAGATGTCAGCCGACAATATCGCCAAAATCGTGGTAGGCAAGTCCGACGAGATCGTCCTGGAGCAGCCGCGATGAGGGGCGTCCGCGTCGTGCTCCTGGTCGGAATGCTGCTGGTGACGGGATGCGGGAATTCGGAGCAGCCGGCTGAAGGGGAGCCGAAGATGAACATGCAGGAAGCGGCGGAGCATGCCGATAAAATGCTGGACGCGACTTTGGCTGCTATCAAGCCCGCCGTCCACTGGACTCACGGGGAAACCACCGCGGGCAGCTGCGATGTGTCGCGCCGCCGCGCGGTGATGACCATCATCTCCACGGAACGCAGGGGTAGCTTCCTCGGGGTGGTGGAACGCCATTGGAAGGCCGAGGGATATCGACAGCTTGGTGCTAACCGAAGCACCAACAGCCCTGCGACATACTTCGAGACGCCCGACCATTTCCGTGTACGCCTCCTCATCGGCGGCAATGGTCAAGCCTTCTTCGAGGTGGCTACACCGTGTGTCGCCAAGTCCTCGGTGACGCCGCCGACAGCCGAGACGGTCGGCCCCAATTACGCGGGGGGACCGATCCCGGACCCTGACGTCCGATCGGACTTCTGGTCATCGGCGACCCCGATTCCCTCGGCGTCGCCGAGCGAGAAGAACTGAACGTACGGTGAACGTACGGTGCACGGCCACTCGTCGGCCTGGGTCGACCCCTCGGCGCCGCCGGTGATGTGTGAAGCCCCTCACCCGGACCCGGACGAGATTGAACTCGTGAGGGGTCCCCCCCACACAACGCCGTCCACATGTTCGTCTGGGGGTTCGGGGCGGGACGGCGGCGTTCCAACCTGAGGGAGGAGTAGGCCATCGGACGGATGGTGGACGACGCCGGACGGCGACGAACGAGACCAGAACCGGGACCAGGGCGCCGGTCATACTCGCTTGACGACGATCGATTGCGGAACCAGCTTCTCCAGGTCGTCCACGTCCGATGTGAAGACGGTGACCTGTCCCTTCTGCCGTCGGGCGATGATGGCGAGCACCGCGTCGATCGCGTACTTGTGGCCGTGAAGCTTGGCGTCGGACAGGAGCCGGCGGGCCTGGCGGGCCTCGTCCTTCCCGATGTCGGCGACTTCGAGCCGGGAGAGCACCCAGTCCCAGCGCTGTTCGGTGGTTCTGCCGTCGTACGCCTCCACCAGCGTCATGGGCGACGTGACAACTTCGGCTTCGCCCCTTGCTGCGAGATCCAGCCAGGCGATCATCTTCCGGTCGCCCCGGACAGCCAGGGACAGGGCTTCGCAGTCGAGTACGAAGGTGCGCAGTGGCCGTCGCCCGTGCTCACCGGCTCGCTTGGTTTCAACCAGGGCTGCCCCCGTTTCACCCAGGTCAGCGACCGGATTCGAGCTATTGGCCAAGAGGCGGCCTACCTTCGCCACCGCGCGGCTGTCGACAAGGTGTCCGGCACCGAATTCGAAGAGGCGGTCGCGGCTCTCTGCCGGCGTGACGGCTGCGCCGACGTCCGCAGCGTCGGCGGTTCCGGAGACAAGGACTGACGTCACCGGCCGCCTCCCGTACGGCCGCACAATGATCACCCAGTGCAAGCGCCACGCCATCACCAGCACTGGCCTGAGAGCCTGACCAGGCTCCGGACTCCCCGTCACAGAACCGCAATGCAGCCTCCGGCTAGCGCTTCTTGGTCTTTTTCTTCTGTGGCGGGTTCCACTCGCCTCGGTGTAACTGACAGCGGGGGTAACCGATCATCGCCGGCTTCTGGCATCGCTTGCCGGTCTTGGTATGGGTCGACCCGCACTTGACCTGTTTGCCCATTCGTCCCCCTCTGTTCGGTAGGAGGTGTGCCATGCCAGGCCCATCGTCACCGGCCAGCGGTGCGAACCGCTGTACCTGCGCGCGTATTCGACTGATTCCAGTTCTTTCAGGTCCGGATCATGACATTCTCGCCGAGGCCGATCGGCATCAAGGCAGCAGCATGCTCAGCGCTGGCGTTACGTCTGGCCGTACAGGGCTGCCAGATCGATCAGCTGGATGCCAGGGGTGGTGTCGGCGGCGATACGGGCCTTGTCGTTGAAGCCCGCCCCGCTGAAGCAGATGAGCTGAGTATGGGTGGTGTCGTAGCGTCCGGCCTGGGTGATGAGGTCGCGGATGTGCCGGAGGCGATCGATGTGCGCGATGCCCATGGTGTCGTTCCACTTGGCTTCTCCGATGGCCAGCAGCGGCGGCTTACCGCCGTCCGCGATGCCGACGACCGCCACATCGATCTCGTGTCCGGTGCGGGCTTTGGGGTCATGGACGACGCCGTGTCCGACGCGGGCCGGGAGGCCGCCGAGCAGGTCGGGGTCGGCGTGGTGGAGGGTCCAGTCGCGGCAGACCTGTGCGAAGTGGGGGCCCAGCACGTTGCTGGTGAAGCGGCGACGGCTGGCCTGCCAGACCCGGGCGGCGCTGCCGGGCCGTTCCAACTGGTCCCAGACCGGGCGCATGATGGCGTGGTAGAAGCCGATCAGCGGTTCGGCGATGCGGTAGGTCGGGCGGTTGTCGCGGAAGGCGTCGGCGTCGCGGTGCAGCAGCCCGGCGTCTTCGAGGACGTTGATGGGGTGCGCGATGTCGGTGGCCTTGCGTTCCAGGTAGCCGGCCATACCTCCGCGGGTGGCGTTGCCGTCGGCGACGGCCGCCAGGACGGACAGGTACAGGGCGGTGTCACGCAGATCAGGCTCCTCGGCCAGCAGGTAACGGGCTTCGCGGAAGAGCGGCGTCTCGGGGTTGAGGACCGTACGTACAACCCACGCGTCGAAGTCGTCGGGCCCGTTGGGGCTGTCTCCTCGCGCGAACTCGCGCCGGTAGGCGGGCGTACCGCCGACGATCGCGTTGACCTGCAGGGCCAGCCGGGGGTCGGTGATGTTCCAGAACTCGGCGGCGAGGCGGTGGTCGAGGGGGCGCACGACAAGCTCCAGTCCCGCCCGGCCCCTCAGCGGTGCGTTGCCGGACAACAGCTTGCCCATGAAGGACAGGGCCGAGCCGCACAGCAGCAGCCGGGCACGAGAGGCCGTGCGCTGCTCGCGCAGAGGACGGAACGCTTCCTGAACGATGGAGGGCAGCTCGGGATTGGCCCTGACGAGGTACGGGAACTCGTCGATCACCACGGGTACGGGGCGCTCGGAGCCGAGGGCGAGGAGTGCGTCGACGGCTTCGGCCCAATGCGCGAAGTGGTAAGGGCTGGCCGGCCGGACATGAGCGGTGAGCGCTGTGCTGATCCGGCGCAGAGACTCGGCGTCCGCGGCCTCGGTCGCACCGAAATAGAAGCCCCCCTCGGCACGGCAGGCCGCGTCGAGCAGGAAGGTCTTGCCCTGGCGGCGACGACCGGAGACCACTCCGAGCGTGGCACCGGGCTGCTCATCGCCGATGAACCGGGTCAGCGCCGACCACTCGTAACGCGATCGAACAGCCCCAGACCGCCGGCGGCCCGGTCGGCAGCTAACGGACCGATTGAAATGACCGTAATGCCCGACACAAGTGCAACCAAAACTGCAACACGCACGACGAAGGGCCCCACCGCGAACGGTGGGGCCCTTCGACATCGTGCCCGGTGAGGCACTGGCGGAGGATACGAGATTCGAACTCGTGAGGGGTTGCCCCCAACACGCTTTCCAAGCGTGCGCCCTAGGCCACTAGGCGAATCCTCCGCGGCAAACAATACAAGACGTTGAGGAGTGCTCGCGAACTCGTTCCCCCTGGCCGCCATCGGGTACTGTGGGCGCAGCCCCTCACGCGGTGCTATCTGACTGAACTCCCCCAGGGCCGGAAGGCAGCAAGGGTAGGTCGGCTCTGGCAGGTGCGTGGGGGGCGCTCGCGTTCCGGGGCGGGGCCGGTTGTCGGTGGGCGCCTATAACCTCGTAAGCGTGTCGTCTCTCGCGCTGTACCGCCGCTATCGCCCGGAGTCGTTCGCCGAGGTCATCGGGCAGGAGCATGTCACCGACCCGTTGCAGCAGGCGCTGCGGAACAACCGGGTCAATCACGCGTACCTGTTCAGCGGTCCGCGCGGATGCGGCAAGACGACCAGCGCCCGCATCCTGGCCCGCTGTCTGAACTGCGAGACGGGCCCCACGCCCACGCCGTGCGGTGAGTGCCAGTCGTGTCGGGACCTGGCGCGGACCGGCCCGGGCTCCATCGACGTCATCGAGATCGACGCCGCTTCGCACGGCGGTGTGGACGACGCGCGTGACCTGCGGGAAAAGGCCTTCTTCGGGCCCGCCGGCAGCCGTTACAAGATCTACATCATCGACGAGGCCCACATGGTCACGTCGGCCGGTTTCAACGCGCTGCTCAAGGTCGTCGAGGAGCCGCCGGAGCACCTGAAGTTCATCTTCGCCACCACCGAGCCCGAGAAGGTCATCGGCACCATCCGGTCCCGGACGCACCACTACCCCTTCCGCCTCGTGCCGCCGGGGACGCTGCGGGAGTACCTCGGCGAGGTGTGCCAGAAGGAGGCCATCCCGGTCGAGGACGGGGTGCTGCCGCTCGTCGTGCGCTCCGGCGCCGGCTCGGTGCGTGACTCCATGTCGGTCATGGACCAGCTCCTCGCGGGCGCGGGCGAGGCCGGTGTGACATACGCCATGGCCACCTCGCTCCTCGGGTACACGGACGGCTCGCTGCTCGACTCGGTCGTCGAGTCGTTCGCCACCGGTGACGGGGCCGCCGCCTTCGAGGTCGTGGACCGCATCATCGAGGGGGGCAACGACCCGCGCCGGTTCGTCGCCGACCTGCTGGAGCGGCTGCGGGACCTCGTCATCCTCGCCGCCGTCCCGGACGCCGCCGAGAAGGGGCTCATCGACGCCCCCGTCGACGTCATCGAGCGGATGCAGGCACAGGCGGGCGTCTTCGGCGCCGCCGAGCTGAGCCGCGCCGCCGACCTCGTCAACCAGGGCCTCACCGAGATGCGCGGCGCCCACTCGCCCCGCCTCCAGCTCGAGCTGATCTGCGCCCGTGTCCTGCTCCCGGCCGCCTACGGCGACGAGCGGTCCGTGATGGCCCGCCTCGACCGGATCGAGCGCGGCGTGAACTTCTCCGCGAGCGCGGCCCCCGCCGGACTGCCCGCCATGGGGTACGTCCCCGGCCCGGAGGCCCACGCGGCGGCGGTCCCGTCCCCGACCGGCACTCCCCTCCCGCCGACCGGCGCCCCCCTCGCGCCCGGCGGCGGCGCGGCGGCCGTACGAGCGGCCGTACGCGGTCCGGCGGGCCCGGCGGCGGTCCCCAACGCCCCGCACGCCCCCAACGCCCCGGCGCCCGCGGCTGCCGCCCAGCCGCCCCAGCCCCAGCCCCAGACGCCCCGTACCCCCCAGCAGGCGCCCCCCGCCCAGGCCCCGGCCGCCCCCACCCCTCCCGCGCCGGCCGAAGCGAGCCCCGCCGCTCCCGCTCCCGCCGCCACCCCCGGCGCCTGGCCCACCCCCACCGCCGCCGGCAGTGGACGCAGGCCCGGCGGCTGGCCCACCCCCACGCCCGCGGGCGGCGGCGGACGCCCCCCGGCGGGCCCGTCCCCGGCCGCCCCCGCCGCTGCCGGCCCGGCGTCGGCCGGCCCCGCTCCGGCGGCCGCCTACGCCCCGCCCGCCGGAGGTCTCGACCCCCGCACGCTCTGGCCCAACATCCTGGAGGCGGTCAAGAACCGCCGCCGTTTCACCTGGATCCTGCTTAGCCAGAACGCCCAGATCGCGGGCTTCGACGGCACCACCCTCCAGCTCGCCTTCGTCAACTCCGGAGCCCGCGACAACTTCGTCAGCAGCGGCAGCGAGGAGGTCCTGCGGCAGGCGCTGGCCGAGCAGTTCAGCGTCCAGTGGAAGATCGACGCCCTCGTCGACCCGTCCGGTGGCGGTTCCGCGCCCGCGTCGACCGGCGGCTTCGGCGGTCCCCCGGCCCCGTCCGGCCCTGGCGGCGCCCACGCGCCGGGCGGATACGGCGGTGGCTACGGAGCCCCCGCCCCCGGAGCCGGTGCGGGCGGCGGCATGCCGGCCTCCCACACCCCGAACGCGCCCTCTCCGCCCGGCCCGTCACAGGCCCGGTCCGCCCCGCCTCCGGCCTCCGCCCACGCGGCCCCGAGACCCCAGGCCTCCGTCCCCGAGCACGTGTCCATCGAGGACGACATCCCCGAGGACGACGACCCCGACCTCAACGAGTCGGCCCTCTCCGGACACGAACTGATCGTGCGCGAGCTGGGAGCGACCGTGGTCGAGGAGTTCACCAACGAGTAGCGGGGCGGACGGCGCGCCCCGCGCTCACAGGGGGTGCCGCATACGGGGGATCGCCCCAGCCCACGGGCGTTCCCTCGGAGGAACGTACGAACGCGGAGGCCGTCGTCCTTCGGAAGCCCGCACAAGTGCCCGTGGCCGGGCCCGTTAGGCTGACCCCCGTGAACGTCCTCGTCATCGGCAGCGGCGCCCGCGAACACGCCCTGTGCCGCTCACTGTCCCTCGACCCCGCGGTCACCGCCCTGCACTGCGCCCCCGGCAACGCCGGCATCGGCGAGGTCGCCGAGCTGCACCCGGTCGACGCCCTGGACGGCAGGGCCGTGGCCGAGCTGGCCACCCGGCTGGACGCCCGGCTCGTGATCGTGGGCCCGGAGGCGCCGCTGGTCGCCGGGGTCGCCGACGCCGTGCGCGAGGCGGGCATTCCGGTGTTCGGCCCCTCCAAGGAGGCCGCGCGGCTGGAGGGCTCCAAGGCGTTCGCGAAGGACGTGATGGCCGCGGCCGGCGTGCCGACCGCCCGCTCCTACGTCTGCACCACACCCGACGAGGTCGCCACGGCCCTGGACGCGTTCGGCGCGCCGTACGTCGTCAAGGACGACGGTCTGGCCGCGGGCAAGGGCGTCGTCGTGACCGGCGACCCGGAGGCCGCGAAGGCGCACGCGAACGCCTGCGAGCGAGTGGTCATCGAGGAGTTCCTCGACGGCCCCGAGGTCTCCCTCTTCGCCGTCACCGACGGCGAGACGGTCGTCCCGCTCCGGCCCGCCCAGGACTTCAAGCGGGCCCTCGACGGCGACGAGGGCCCGAACACCGGCGGCATGGGCGCGTACTCCCCGCTGCCGTGGGCCGACCCCAAGCTGGTCGACGAGGTCATGGAGACCGTCCTCCAGCCGACCGTCGACGAGATGCGCCGCCGCGGCACCCCGTTCTCGGGCCTGCTCTACGCCGGACTCGCGATCACCGGCCGGGGCGTGCGGGTCATCGAGTTCAACGCCCGCTTCGGCGACCCCGAGACGCAGGTGGTCCTGGCCCGGCTGAAGACCCCGCTGGCCGGCGTCCTGATGGCCGCCGCCACCGGCAACCTCGCCGACCTGCCACCCCTGCGCTGGAGCGACGAGGCGGCCGTCACCGTGGTCGTGGCCTCGCACAACTACCCCGGCACCCCGCGCACCGGCGACCCGATCACCGGCCTCGACGAGGTGGCCGCCGAGGACGCCCCGCACGCGTACGTGCTGCACGCCGGCACCCGGCACGACGGCGACGCGGTGGTCAGCGCGGGCGGCCGGGTCCTGTCCGTCACGGCGACCGGCGCGGACCTCACGCAGGCGCGGGAACGGGCGTACCGGGCGGTCGCGCGCATCGGGCTGGACGGTTCCCAGCACCGTACGGACATTGCGGCGAAGGCTGCCGCGGAGGCCGCGTCGCAGGCGTAGGCCTCGGGGGAGACACCGCCCCAGCAGGCATTTCCAGGCCCCGGGTTCGGGAGGGGAACACCCGTCGAACCCGGGGCCTGTTCGTTGCCCACAGTCATTCACCTTTCCCCAAAGCCATTCCATCGGGTGAGCGCTCTTCCATCCGGCTGACGGACGCCGACGTGCCAACTAGGGTGCCGCGCAAGCGTTCCGGCACTTGGCCCACCGGCATTGCGATGTCGGTGGCGGCTGCCACAGTGGGGGAGTGAGCAAGACCAGGAGAGCCAGGACGGCCTGCACTGAGGGGAGGGGGTGGGGTCCGGCGTGACCGGTATCGGAGTGGAGGCGCGCGCCCAGGGGGCGCGGGCGAGGGCGCTGGCCGTGCTGCGGGTCCGCAGCCGGGCGCTGGCCGTCGCGCTGCTGCCCGCGGCGGCGGCGGTGATCCTGCTCGCGGGCGGTCCCAGCGGCCAGTTCGTGGGTCACGGCTGGGACATCGCCCGCTGGGTGACGTCCGCGCTGGCGGCCCTGGTGCTGCTGGCCGCCGGGGTGATCGCCCTGGTCGTCGCGCGGGCCCGGCCCGCCGTCACTCCCACGGTCGCGATCGCCGAGAGCGCGGCCCCCGACCTGTACCGGCTGGTGCGCGACCTCGCCGACCGTCTCGACGTTCCCGCGCCCTCCGCGATAGCGCTCACCCCGGACTGCGACAGCTGGCTGGAGGACCGCAGCCACCCGTCCCACGGCCCGCCCCCGCCCCGCGCCCGTGACGAGATAGCCGGCCCCGGCCACCACCCCCACGGCCGTACGACGACGGCGCCGGTCCTCGTCATCGGCTCCCCGTTCCTGTGGTGGATGCGGGTGGGCGAGCTGCGCGCCGTCCTCGCGCCGGTGGTCGCGGGCACGGGCCCCTCGGCGCACCCGGACATAGCGGCGGCCCGGCGCTTCGTGCGCGGGCTGGACGCCGCGGTGGCCGTGGCGGCCGACCGCGGCCGGAGTCCCGGCCTGCGTCTGCTCCGCGCGGGCATCGGCCGGGTCGCCCGCCTGCTGCTGCGGAGCTGCCAGGTGCACGCGGCGGAGATGGAGCGCGGGGTGGCCGCGGCGGCGGCCGAGCGGGCCCAGGCCGTGGACTACGGGCTGCGGATCGTCGCCCAGGAACAGGTCGGGCTGGCGTACGCCGGCTGGGACCGGCTCCTCACCCGCGTGGCGCTGCCCGCCTGGCGGATGGGCCGCTGGCCCTCCCGGCTGGACGCGGGTGTCGTCGCCGCGCTCACCGAGCTGTCCCGGCGCGACCGGCTGGCGGACGGCTTCACCTCCCGGCTGGGCGAGCGCCCCGCCTGCGATCTGCTGGAGGAGCCCGGCGCGATCGACGAGGCCACCTCCCTCCTCGCCGCCCGCCTCTTCCACGGCGGCCCCGCGGAGACCGGCCCCGACTGGTCCCCGGTCGCCTGGCAGGAGTATCCGGAGGAGGTCGTCGACCGCAAGTGGCGCACCGACGCGGCCCGTCTCCATCGCGTCCTGGACGCCCTGGGCGTCCGCCGCACCACCACCCACACGGACGGCCCCACGCTGGCCCGCGTACTGAACCACCTCACCGGCGAGGGCCCCGCCTGGGACGGAGATCAGAGTCCCGGCAGCACCGCCTGGGACGGAGGTCAGGGCTCCGGCAGCCCCGCCTGGGACGGAGGTCAGGGCCCCGGCTCCACCCCCCGCACCCCCTTCGGCGACGAGGACGACGACCTGCCCCACAACCCCCGCAGCGCCGCCCTGGCCACCCGGCTCGGGTCCGAGGTCGCCCGCGAGGAGGTCGGCGGCGCCTCCGGTGGGGCGGCGGGAGGGCAGCCGGTCGGACAGGGGCCGGAGGCCGCGCTCTGGGACGACCGGGCACTCCCCCTCTTCCCGCTCCAGCCCCCGCGCACCGACCGCGAACTCCTCACCGACCACGTCACGGCCATGGTCTGCTGCGCCGCGATGGACACCGTGGGCGCCACGCCGGGCCTCGACTGGCTCGACGGCCCGGCCCTCCTGGTCGACGGCGAGCGCGTGACCGACCTGACGCCCCGCGTACTGAGCCTGGTCGAGGACGGCGACGCGATCCCCCTGCGCACCTGGCTGGTGGAAGTGGGCATACGCCCGGAGAAGCCGGTACGCCTCGGCTGAGGCGAGCCGGCCGGCCGGAGGGCGGAACACCGGGACGGGAGAGAGACAGGCCGGGGGAAAGACGCGCAGGGGGCAGGGAAAGACAGGCCGTAAGACAGCCTTGGAAGGCGTGAGGCAGGGGCCCGGAAGGCGGGGAGGCGGACCGGAGCAGAAGGCAGGGAGGCCTCCTGGGGCAAGGCGGGAAGGCCAGGGCCGATCCGCCCGCCCGCAGCGGAGTGCTTAGTTCCACTTTCAGCCAATTCGCAACGAATAGTGACCGACTGCGTGCATCATGTGGTGTGCTGGGACCGATCCCGCCCATGGCAAGCGCATGCGACATAGGACAACCACACGAACCGTCGCATCGGGCAGGGCCAGGCCCCGGCCGGACCACGGACAGGACACGAACGCCGGACCACGGGCAGGACACGAACGACCAGGCACATCCGAACACGCAGTAACCCGCACGCCCCCGGCGCACCCCTGCCGACCACAGGCCCGCGCCCCGCACCCGCACAGCCGTAGCCGCACCACAGGGGAACAGGCAGAGCACGCGCAGCCGCGCACGCACCAGCAAGACGGGGGTCAGAGGGAGGGAAGCACCATGGGACACAAACACATCCGCCGATGGGAATCGGGTGCGCTGGCGCACGCCGTGACGGATCCCTTCGGCCAGGGCCCCCTCCCGTGGCTGCGCGGCAGCGAGACCTACTTCGACGACACCGGCCAGGTCGTCCCCTGGTACGTCGACCCGGCCCCCGCCGCCACCCCCGACGCGGCACCCCGGATCCCGGCCCCCCGCTCCGCCGGAGGCCCCCGCTCCGCCGACGACGTCCGCCGCCAGATCAAGGGCTTCACCTCCACCGGCGCGGTCGCCCCGGGCGAAGCCGTCGACTTCCACATCACGGTCGACCCGCCCCAGGAATTCAGCGTCGACATCTACCGCATCGGCCACTACGACGGCGACGGCGCTGCCAAGATCACCACCAGTCCCCGCCTCCCCGGCATCGTCCAGCCCCCACCCCTGACCGCCGACCGCACGGTCTCCTGCCACCACTGGTGGCTCTCCTGGCGCCTCCAGGTCCCCTCCTACTGGAACGTCGGGGCGTATGTCGCCGTCCTCACCACCGTCGACGGCTACCGCTCCCACATCCCGTTCACCGTCCGCGACAACCGCCCGGCCGACTTCCTCCTGCTGCTCCCCGACATCACCTGGCAGGCCTACAACCTGTATCCGGAGGACGGCCGCACCGGCGCGAGCCTCTACCACGCCTGGGACGAGGACGGCCGCCTCCTCGGCGAGGCCGACGCCGCGACGACCGTCTCCTTCGACCGGCCCTACGCGGGCGCCGGCCTGCCCCTGCACGTCGGCCACGCCTACGACTTCATCCGCTGGGCCGAGCGCTACGGCTACGACCTCGCCTACGCCGACGCCCGCGACCTGCACGCCGGCCACGTCCAGCCCACCCGCTACCGCGGCCTGGTCTTCCCGGGCCACGACGAGTACTGGTCGACGACCATGCGCCGCACCGTGGAACTCGCCCGCGACAGCGGCACCTCGCTCGTGTTCCTCTCCGCCAACACCCTCTACTGGCAGGTGGAACTGGGCCCCTCCCCGTCCGGCGTCCCCCACCGACTGCTGACCTGCCGTAAACGCAGGGGTCCCGGCAAGCCCGTGCTGTGGCGGGAGATCGACCGTGCCGAACAGCAGCTGCTCGGCATCCAGTACGCGGGCCGGGTCCCCGACCCCGCTCCCCTGATCGTCCGCAACGCCGACCACTGGCTGTGGGAGGCGACCGGCGCGCACGAGGGCGACGGCATCGAGGGCCTGGTCGCGGGGGAGGCCGACCGCTACTTCCCGCGCACCCCCCTGCCGGCCCACGAGGAACGCACCCTCCTCGCCCACTCCCCGTACACGGACAGCCGGGGCGCCCGACGCCACCAGGAGACCTCCCTCTACCGGGCCCCCTCCGGCGCCCTGGTCTTCGCCTCCGGCACCTTCGCCTGGTCCCCGGCCCTGGACCGCCCCGGCCACGTGGACCCGCGCGTCCAGCGCGCCACGGCGAACCTCCTCGACCGCATCTGCAAGCGCGACTGAGCCCCTGTCCCTACTGCCGGGCGGCGCTCCGGCTCTTGTCCGGCGGTGCTCGGCCCCTGCCTTGCGGTGCTCGGTCCCTGCCTTGCGATGCTCGGTCCCTGCCTTGCGGTGCTCGGTCCCTGCCCTGCGGTGCTCGGTCCCGGGCCGGCCGTGCTCCGGCCACTCCGTGCTCCGGGCCGACCATGCTCCGGGCCGGCCGCGCTCCACCCGCTCCGCGCTCCGCCCGGCCGCGCTCCACCCGCTCCGCGCTCCGCCCGGCCGCGCTCCGGCCGCTCCGCGCTCCGGCCGCTCCGCGCTCCGGCCGCTCCGCGCTCCGGCCGCTCCGCGCTCCGGCCGCTCCGCGCTCCGGCCGCTCCGCGCTCCGCCCGGCCATGCCCCGCCGCGCTCCACCCGCTCCGCGCTCCACCCGCTCCGCGCTCCGGCCGGCCGCGCTCCGCCCGGCCATGCCCCGCCCCGCCCCGACCCCCGCTGTCCGCCGCCGATCCCGATGTACGGGACAATCGAGCCACTGGGCCCGCCCGTCTCCCGCCACCACCCCTCACGAGCCCTGCGGGCCCCCTTCTGATTCACACCACGGGGAGGAACCGTGTCCGGATTCGTAGAGAAGCCCGAGCCCCTGGAGGTGCCGGGCCTGGTGCATCTGCACACCGGCAAGGTGCGCGAGCTGTACCAGAACGAGGCCGGCGACCTCGTCATGGTCGCCAGTGACCGCATCTCCGCCTTCGACTGGGTCCTGCCCACCGAGATCCCCGACAAGGGCCGTGTCCTGACGCAGCTCTCCCTGTGGTGGTTCGACCAGCTCGCCGACCTGGTCCCGCATCACGTGCTGAGCACCGATCTGCCCGCCGGGGCCCCCGCCGACTGGGCCGGCCGCACCCTGGTCTGCAAGTCGCTCCAGATGGTCCCCGTCGAGTGCGTGGCCCGCGGCTACCTCACCGGCTCGGGCCTGGCCGAGTACAAGGTGTCCCGCACGGTCTGCGGACTCGCCCTCCCCGAAGGCCTGGTCGACGGCTCGGAACTGCCCGCCCCGATCTTCACCCCGGCCACCAAGGCCGCGGTCGGCGACCACGACGAGAACGTCTCCTACGAGGAGGTCGCCCGCCAGGTCGGCGCCGAAACCGCCGCCCGGCTGCGCCAGACCACCCTCGCCGTCTACGGACGGGCGCGGGACATCGCCCGCGACCGGGGCATCATCCTCGCGGACACCAAGTTCGAGTTCGGCTTCGAGGGCGAGACGCTCGTCATCGCCGACGAGGTCCTCACCCCGGACTCCTCCCGCTTCTGGCCGGCCGACACCTGGCAGCCGGGCCGCGCGCAGCCGTCGTACGACAAGCAGTTCGTGCGGGACTGGCTGACCTCGGAGGCGTCCGGCTGGGACCGCGCGAGCGAGCAGCCGCCGCCGGAGCTGCCGCGGGAGGTCGTGGACGCGACCCGCGCCAAGTACGTCGAGGCGTACGAGCGGCTGACGGGCACGAGCTGGTCCTAGCACCTTCGGACATGACGAAGCCCCCCGGTCGGAACCGGGGGGCTTGATCCGGAGCGGACGACGAGGTTCGAACTCGCGACCTCAACCTTGGCAAGGTTGCGCTCTACCAACTGAGCTACGTCCGCAGTGCGCCGTGGCGCGAGAGCAACTATACCCAACCCCGCTCACGTGCGAGACGTACCGCCGCGTGACGGTTCTCCGCCCCCAGCTTGGAGACGGCCGACGACAGGTAGTTGCGCACCGTGCCCGGCGACAGCGCGGCCCGCTCGGCGATCTCCGTGACGGGCGCCCCGTCGGCGGCGAGTTCGAGCACCTCCGCCTCGCGCGAGGTCAGCGGGGAGTCCCCGGCGGCGATCGCGTCGGCGGCCAACTCGGGGTCGACGTAACGGTTTCCGGCATGCACGGTGCGGATGATCTCCGCGAGCCGCTGTGCGCTCACCGTCTTCGGGACGAACCCGCGCACACCCGCCGCAAGCGCCCGCTTCAGATGGCCGGGGCGACCGTGGCTGGTGACGATCAGCGCCTGGCAGTCGGGCAGTTCGGCCCGCAGGGATGTGGCGACCTTCACACCGTCGGCGCCCGGCATCTGGAGGTCGAGTACGGCCACGTCCGGCCGGTGCGCCCGCGCCATCGCCAGGGCCTCGGGCCCGGTGGCCGCCTCGGCGACGATCATCAGATCGTCCTCCAGGGAGAGCAGCGCGGTCAGCGCGCCCCGGATCAGATGCTCGTCGTCGGCGAGCAGCACCCGCACCACGGCGCTCATGAGGCGACCTCGCTCACCACAGCGCCGTCCACGACCAGCGGCACCTCGGCCACCACCCGGAAGACCCCGGCCCCGGCACTCCCCGCCTCCAGCGTCCCGCCCACCTTCCGCAACCGCTCCGCCAGCCCGGCCAGCCCCGATCCGCCGCCCGTCGGTCCACCGGCGGCCGTCCCGTCGCCCGCCGAGCCGCCACCGTCCGCCCCGTCGTTCTCCACCGTCAGCACCACCTTCCCACCCGTCACCCGGACCTCCACCGCGCACCGCCCCGCGTCTCCGTGCCGCAGCACGTTGGTGGTCGTCTCCCGCACCACCCAGCCGAGCGCGGACTGCACGTCGGCCGGCAGCCCGCCCACCTCCCCGCGCACCTCGCAGTCGATCCCGGCCGCCGTCAACACTCCTTGCGCGCCCACGAGTTCCACGCCCAGGTCGGCCTCCCGGTAACCGCGTACGACATCCCGTACCTCCCGCTGGGACTCCCGTGCGATCCGCTGGACCTCGATCATCTGCTCCACCGCCTCCGGGCGGCCCCGGCGGGCCAGTTGCACGGCCAACTCGCTCTTGAGGGCGATCACCGCGAGGTTGCGGCCCATCACGTCGTGCAGGTCGCGTCCGAACCGCAGCCGTTCCTCGGCGACGGCGAGCCGGGCTCGGGTCTCGCGGGCCTCGTCGAGCCGGTAGACGGTGTCGAGGAGCCAGACCGAGAAGACGGAGGTGGTGGCCATGAAGCCGCCGCCGACCAGCACGGCCGCGATCGAGGCCAGGACGGCCGGGCCGGGCGCGCCGAGCAGCAGCGCCAGGGCTCCCGCGCCCACGGAGTGACCGGCGACGACCGCGAGCGCCTGGCGCCAGCCGCGGACCCCGAGGGTGGTGACGCAGGCGGCGAAGACCAGGGCGACGCCGAAGACCCCGCCCGCCGCGGTGCCCGCCGCCTCACCTCCCGGACCGTGTTCCGAGGTCGCCAGCGCGACCGCCGCGACGATCGCGGTGAGGACGGCGAACGTCGCCATCAACCGCACCGGCCGGGGCCGCCGCCCCCGCGTCCAGTCCAGCGCCCGCGAGGCCGTGATCGCGGACAGCACGCAGTGCACGGCCATGATCAACGGCAGCCACAGCAGGGACCCCCGCCACACCCCGCTGCCCAACGGCACGCCCACCGCCGTGAACTCGGCCAGCGCGAAGAAGTGGAACGACCACCGCGTGTACGTCTCGACCTTCGCCGGCGAACTCTTCCGCCGCCACCAGCCACCCGCCCCGCGCGGGTCGGTCCGCCGAGGGCCGGTGTGCCCCTGCTCTCGAGGACCGGTCCCGTGCGGGCCCGCCTCGTACGGTTCCGTCTCGTGCGGGCCGGCCTCGTAGGGTTCCGTCTCGGACGGTTCCGCCCCGCGCGGGTCGGCCCGGCCCGGGGCGGTGTCGTCCCGCCCGCGCAGATCCGCCTCGTCCGCTTCCATCCCGCGCATCCGCGTCCCTCCCCCGTCGCCCCGGTCCGTCAGCGCCGCGGCTCCCACCGGAACCACCGCCGTACAGCAAACACCGAGAGCACGGTCCAGGCCAGCGCGGTCGCCAGCGCCCCCAGGGCCTCGTACGCCGAGAGGTCGCCGCTCCAGCCGCCGCGGACCAGGGTGATGACCGGGCTCAGCGGCAGCAGCTCGAAGCCGGAGGCGAGCCGGTCGGGCAGCAGTTCCAGCGGGACGGCCACCCCGGAGGCGACCATCGACACGAGCACGAACGGCAGCGTGGTCACCTGAGCGCTCTCCACGGTCCGCGTCACGCTCGCGGTGACCGCTCCCAGGGCCGCACACAGCACGAGGCCCAACAGCACGCCCAACACGGCGAGATGGGGCGCCTCGGGGGCGGGCACGCCGAGGAAGGCCGTACAGCCCACCGCCAGCACCAGGCACTGCACCAGCCCCATGGCGAACACCGGCAGCGCGGAACCGGCAACGACCTCCGTGTCCCGCAGCTCGCCGGCGCGCAGCCGCTTCAGCACGAGTTCCTCGCGCCGGGCGGTGTAGATGCCGGTGAGCGCCGAGTACACACCGAACAGCAGGGAGAACCC
Organism: Streptomyces sp. NPDC006259; assembly: GCF_042870975.1. Classification (NCBI taxonomy): domain Bacteria; kingdom Bacillati; phylum Actinomycetota; class Actinomycetes; order Kitasatosporales; family Streptomycetaceae; genus Streptomyces; species Streptomyces sp. NPDC006259. The sequence continues at coordinate 653,337 of NZ_JBIAHY010000006.1, forward strand.
GATCGCGGCGGGCAGCAGCACCAGCCCGACGCTGAGCCCGGACTCCTCGACGTTCATGTCGTCCACCACCGGCCGCAGACTGAACGGCAGCCCGAGCGGCACGAGCACGGCCGCGACGATCGTGGCCCTGCTGCGCCCCAGCAGCGTGAGTTCGGCACGGGCGAGGGCGGCCATCCGGCTCAGGGGAGTGGTCACCCCACCCCTGACCGAGGCCCCACCCCTGACCGAGGCCCCACCCACGACCGAGGCCCCACCCACGACCGAGGCCCCACCCTCGACCGGGGCTCCACCCACGACCGAGGCTCCACCCACGACCGAGGCCCCACCCACGACCGAGGCCCCACCCACGACCGGGGCTCCACCCCTGACCGGGGCCCCTCCCCCGACCGAGGCAACACCCTCGACCGCGGCAGCACCCTCGACCGAGTCCCCCGTGGGACCGCTGACCGCACCGCCGCTCATGCCGCGACCCCCTCGTTCTTCTCCGACGCCGTCCGGGCGATGCCCAGGAACGCCTCCTCCAGGGAGGCCGACCGCAGGTCGAGCCCGTGCAGTTCGACACCGGCCCGCTCGGCCCACACCAGCAGTCCGGTGGCCGCCCGCTGCAACTCCCGGGTGCGCAGCCGCACCAGCCGCCCGTCGATCTCGTGGTCGCAGACGCCCAGCGCGTCCAGCGGTGGCAGATCGCCCACGAAGTAGCCCTCGGGCAGCCGGAAGGAGATCCGGGACGGCTGCTCGGCGGTCACCTCGGCGGGTGTCCCGGAGGCCGCGATCCGCCCCTGGTGCAGGATGGCCAGCCGGTCGGCGAGGTCCTCGGCCTCCTCCAGGTAGTGCGTGGTCAGCAGCACCGTCGTGCCGGCGTCCCGCAACGCGCGCACCAGGTCCCACGTGTCGCGCCGGCCCTCGGCGTCCAGCCCGGTGGTCGGCTCGTCGAGGAACAGCACCTCGGGCTCCCCGAGCAGTGCGAGCGCCAGATCGAGCCGCCGCCGCTCGCCCCCGGACAACTGCTTCACCCGTACGCCGGCCTTCCCGGCGAGCCCGACCAGCGCCAGCGCCTCCGCGGGCGGACGGGCCCCGCTGACACAGCCCGCCCACATCCGCGCGGTCTCGGCGACGCTCAGCTCGGACGGGAAGCCGCCCTCCTGGAGCATCACGCCGGTCCGCGGCCGTACGGCGGCCCGCTCGGTGAAGGGGTCGTGGCCGAGGATCCGGACCCGCCCTCCGTCGGGCCGTTCGAGCCCTTCGAGCAGTTCGACCGTGGAGGTCTTGCCAGCCCCGTTGGTGCCGAGCAGCGCGAAGACCTCACCGCGGCCGACGTGGAAGGAGATCCCGCGGACCGCCTCGAACCCGCCCCCGTACACACGCCGGAGGTCGGTGACCTCTATCACGTGTTCATTCGTGTTCCTGGCTTCCATGACTCCAGCGTCCCGTCGGCGGGCCGCCGACGGCAGTGCGCCTTGTCATCGCTCCGCATGACAAATGTCAGGAGCGGCGGCAACGGGAAGGACGGGGAGAACGGGAAACGCGGAGGGGAGATCCTCGACGGGAGATCCCTCGAAGAGGGAGAGGCATCGTAGGGGAGAGACGCCGAAGGCCCCGGTCGGTGACCGGGGCCTTCGAAGTGGAGCGGACGACGAGGCTCGAACTCGCGACCTCAACCTTGGCAAGGTTGCGCTCTACCAACTGAGCTACGTCCGCATTGCATCCGACGGGCTTTCACCGGTCGGCGCGGGCACCAGCCTACCTGATCCACACGTGGGATCGGGATGGCGATGCAGAGCGGGTGACAGGAATTGCACACTGCGCCTTCCCCCTGGAAGGGGGATGTTCTACTACTGAACTACACCCGCACGACCTTTGTGAGCTGGGCTTTTCGGCCCCGCCCCGCTGGCGTGCTCCAGACATTAGCCGACCATGTGGGGGGTAGCGCAAGTCGGTTGCCCCCGGGGCCCGCCGGCGGACCCCGGGGCGGTGCGCGCGGACCGCGCCGCCCCGGTGCTCACGACCGGCCCGACCGGCTCACCGCGCCTCGGCGAACGCCTCGTAGACCTTCTTCGGGATGCGCCCGCGCGCGGGCACGTCCAGCTTGTTGGCCTGGGCCCAGGCGCGGACCGCCGCCGGGTCGGGGGCGACCTCGGTCTGCTGGTACGCCTTGCCGGACCTGGACCGCTTGCGGCCGGCCTCCACGTAGGGCGCGAGCGCCTTGCGCAGTTTCCTGGCATTGGCTTGATTCAGGTCGATCTCGTACGACCTGCCGTCGAGTCCGAAGGCGATCGTCTCCGCCGCTTCCGAGCCGTCGATGTCGTCAAAGAGAGTGACCACGACCTTCTGCGCCACGAATATCGGTCCCTTCGTGCGACAGCTCTGCGATGACGTGCCAAGACGCCACGGAGATGTCGACTGTCCGCCTGTTACGGGGCAAAGTATCGGCTATTGCCATTTCATTTGTACAGTGCCCGGCAATCGAATGTGAAGCTCGACTAAATCTCCCTGCGTGTCCCAGCGCAATAGGCAGCCCGCGCGCATCGCGGATCTTTCCCGTAATTTTTCGCGAAGGACCCGCTCCGCCGCCTGTTCCGACACCGGACCGTGATCGCGGTCACGTAGTTTCCTCCAACTCTACCCGCGTAGAAATTTTGTGCGGGTAGTCTGAAGACACACGCAGGAACCTGCTCAGCACCACAACACCGGGAGTGCCAGTGGCACGCGTCGTAGTCGACGTCATGCTCAAGCCGGAGATCCTCGACCCCCAGGGCCAGGCGGTGCAGCGCGCACTGCCGCGGCTGGGTTTCGAAGGCATCTCCGACGTACGTCAGGGAAAGCGATTCGAACTGGAAGTTGACGGACCGGTCGACGAGGCCGCGCTCGCCCGCATCCACGATCTTGCGGAATCCTTCCTCGCCAACACCGTGATCGAGGACTTCACCGTCAAGGTGGAGGAAGTCGCGGAGGCCGCGAAGTGACCGCTCGTATTGGCGTCGTCACTTTCCCGGGCAGTCTGGACGACCGGGACACGCAGCGCGCGATCCGCCTCGCGGGCGCCGAGCCGGTCGCCCTCTGGCACAAGGACAAGGACCTCCACCAGGTCGACGCCGTGGTGCTGTGCGGTGGTTTCTCCTACGGCGACTATCTGCGCGCCGGCGCCATCGCCCGTTTCTCGCCGGTGATGGAGCCCCTCATCGAGCAGGCGAGGGCCGGACTGCCGGTCCTCGGTATCTGCAACGGCTTCCAGATCCTCACCGAGGCGCACCTCCTCCCCGGCGCGATGCTCGGCAACGACCACCTCCACTTCATCTGCCGCGACCAGCGACTGCGGGTGGAGAACGCGGACACCGCCTGGACGACCGACTACACGGCCGGCCAGGAGATCCACATCCCGCTGAAGAACATGGACGGCCGGTACGTCGCCGACGACTACACCCTCGACAAGCTCGAGGCCGAGGGCCGGGTCGCCTTCCGCTACCTGGACCTGAACCCCAACGGTTCGCTCCGCGACATCGCCGGCATCAGCAACGAGGCCGGGAACGTCGTCGGCCTCATGCCGCACCCGGAGCACGCCGTCGAGCCGCTCATCGGCTCCGGCCGCACCGACGGCCTCCCCTTCTTCACCTCGATCCTCAAGAAGCTGGTCAACGTATGAGCCGGACGCCTCTGGACACGGTCGAGCACGCGGCCGAGACCCCCGACGTCGAGCTGCCCTGGGCCGAACTCGGCCTGAAGAAGGACGAGTACGAGCGGGTGGTGGAGATCCTCGGCCGCCGCCCGACCGGCGCCGAACTCGCCATGTACTCGGTCATGTGGTCCGAGCACTGCTCGTACAAGTCCTCCAAGGTCCACCTCCGCCAGTTCGGCGAGAAGGCCCCCCAGTCCGACGCCCTGCTCGTGGGCATCGGCGAGAACGCGGGCGTCGTCGACGTCGGCCAGGGCTACGCCGTCACCTTCAAGGTGGAGTCGCACAACCACCCGTCGTACGTCGAGCCCTACCAGGGCGCGGCGACCGGTGTCGGCGGCATCGTCCGCGACATCATCGCGATGGGCGCGCGCCCGGTGGCCGTGGTCGACCCGCTGCGCTTCGGCGCGGCCGACCACCCCGACACCAAGCGCGTCCTGCCCGGCGTCGTCGCCGGCATCGGCGGCTACGGCAACTGCCTGGGCCTGCCGAACATCGGCGGCGAGGTCGTCTTCGACGCGTGCTACCAGGGCAACCCGCTGGTCAACGCCGGTGCCATCGGTGTGATGCGGCACGAGGACATCCACCTCGCGAAGGCCTCCGGCGCCGGCAACAAGGTCATCCTCTACGGGGCCCGGACCGGCGGCGACGGCATCGGCGGCGCCTCCATCCTGGCCTCGGAGACCTTCGACGACGCCAAGCCGTCGAAGCGCCCGGCCGTCCAGGTCGGCGACCCGTTCCAGGAGAAGCTCCTCATCGAGTGCACCCTGGAGGCGTTCAAGGAGAAGCTGGTCGTCGGCATCCAGGACCTCGGCGCGGCGGGCCTGTCCTGCGCGACGAGCGAGCTGGCCTCCAACGGATCCGGCGGCATGCGCGTGACGCTGGACGACGTACCGCTGCGCGACTCCACGCTCTCGCCCGAGGAGATCCTCATGAGCGAGTCGCAGGAACGCATGTGCGCGGTCGTCGAGCCGGAGAAGGTCGACCGCTTCCTGGAGATCTGCGACAAGTGGGACGTCATCGCCACCGTCATCGGTGAGGTGACCGACGGCGACCGTCTGGAGATCTACTGGCACGGCGGCAAGATCGTCGACGTCGACCCGCGCACGGTCGCCCACGACGGACCGGTCTACGAGCGCCCGTACGCCCGCCCGGACTGGCAGGACGCCCTCCAGGCCGACGACGCCGACAAGCTGCCCCGGCCCACCACGGGCGAGGAGCTGAAGGACCAGGTCCTGAAGCTGGTCTCCTCCCCGAACCAGGCCTCCAAGAAGTGGATCACCTCCCAGTACGACCACTTCGTGCAGGGCAACACGGTGCTGGCCCAGCCCGAGGACTCGGGCATGATCCGCATCGACGAGGAGACCGGCCTCGGCGTCGCCATCTCCACCGACGGCAACGGCCGTTACACGAAGCTGGACCCGTACCACGGCGCCCAGCTCGCGCTCGCGGAGGCGTACCGCAACGTGGCGACGACCGGCGCCAAGCCGCTCGCCGTCTCCGACTGCCTGAACTTCGGTTCGCCCGAGGACCCGGCCGTCATGTGGCAGTTCGCGGAGGCCGTCCGCGGTCTGGCCGACGCCTGCCGGCAGCTCGGCACCCCGGTGACCGGCGGCAACGTCTCCCTCTACAACCAGACGGGCGAGGCGGCCATCCACCCCACCCCGGTCGTCGCGGTCCTGGGCGTCATCGACGACGTGGCCCGGCGCACCCCGGTCGCCTTCCAGGAGGAGGGCCAGCTGCTCTACCTCCTCGGCGACACCCGCGAGGAGTTCGGCGGCTCCGCCTGGTCCCAGGTGATCCACGACCACCTCGGCGGCCTGCCCCCGAAGGTCGACCTGGAGCGCGAGCGTCTGCTCGCCGAGATCCTGATCTCCGCCTCCCGCGACGGCATGATCGACTCCGCGCACGACCTGTCCGACGGCGGTCTGATCCAGGCGGTCGTCGAGTCGGCCCTGCTCGGCGACAAGGGCGCCCGCCTGGTCGTCCCGGACGGCCTGTCCGCGTTCACCTTCCTCTTCTCCGAGTCGGCGGGCCGCGCGGTCGTCGCCGTCCCGCGCTCGGAGGAACTCCGCTTCACCGACATGTGCGGCGCCCGCGGCCTGCCGGCCACCCGCGTCGGTGTCGTCGACGGCTCCACGGTCGACGTCCAGGGCGAGTTCGCCCTGCCGCTGACCGAACTGCGCACCGCGCACGAGGAGACGATCCCGGCGCTCCTCGCGTAACCGCTCCCCGCGCGACCGGCCGCCTCACCCGGCCGGCGCGACGCCGAAGCCCCCGCCCTGACGCGCGCCCGACGCGTGCCAGGACGGGGGCTCTGTGCTGCTCCGGCCGCACCCCGCTGGGCGCGATCCCGCGCCGGCCGGGCGGGGCCGAGACGCAGACACCCCGGACCATGGCCGGGAGGCTCGGACGGGTCTCAGGGGTGCACGGCGGCAGGCCCACGCACCCGCCGGGAGAACGACAGGCGTGCGGACCGACCGAAGGGCGTCACCCCCGGCCTTTCTGGAAGCGGCGGCGCGCTCCCGCCCCCCGGTCGCGGCGGAGCTGCCGGAACCCGCCGAGCAGGCCGGCCCGCCCAGGCGGAACGCGGATCCCCGGCCGCCGTCAGCCGCCGGGACCTTGCCGTCGCCTTCCCGCCTGCCGGGCGGCACCGGATATGCGCACTCCCGCCCCACCGGGTGAAAGCCCAGGTGGGTCCAGTACGGGGCCTTCCACCCGGCACACCGGCAGCCCGCACCGGAGTCCGCCCGGCCCGTCCTTCGGTCGGACGACGGGGAGCCGCCCGGCCCGTTCTCCGGGCGGACGACGGGCAATTGACGCGGATCCCCGGCCCCTGTCAGCGGCCCGGGACCCTGCCGTCGCCTTCCCGCCTGCCGGGCGGCACCGGGTACCCGCACTCCCGCCGCACCGGGTGAAAGCCCAGGTGGGTCCGGTGCGGGGCCTTCCACCCGGCGCACCGGCAGCCCGCACCGGAGGCCGTCCGGCCCGTTCTCCGGTCGGACGACGGGGAGCCGCCCGGCCCGTCCTCCGGCCGGGCGACGGGGAGATGACGACACGACCTAGGCTGCTTCGCATGCCACCGGCCAAGAAGCGCCCCCGCGCCTACGACCCCGCCAAGACCCGTACCGCCGTGCTCGCCCAGCTCGGCAACGTGCGGGAAGCCGTTCGCACGCTCGCCCCGGAGCAGTTCGCGCTGCCGACGCGGCTGGGGGAGTGGACCGTGCGGGAGCTGGTCGCGCACGTCGGGATGGCCGTCACGGCGGTCGGGCGGTCGCTCGATCTGCCGGAGCCGGCGAAGGCGGACGCCACGCTCCTCGACTGGCCGTTCGCGACGTCCGCGAGCGCCTCGGCCATCGACGCCTTCACCCGGCGGCTGTCCGCGGACCACCCGGACCTGGACGCCTACCTCACGGCGGTGGAGCAGGGCCTCGTCGAACAGCTCGACGCCCATCCGGGCTCCCGGCTGCTGGAGACCAACGCCGGCGCGCTGCCCCTCTCCGACTACCTGGTCACCCGCGCCGTCGAACTCGTCGTCCACACCGACGACCTGAACGCGGCCGTCCCGGGCCTGGACATTCCCCAGGACCGGCAGGCCCTCGCCGCCGCCACCCGGCTGCTCGCCGACGCCCTCGCCGTCCGGGCACCCGGCGGGGCGACCGAGGTGCGGGTCCCGCCGTACGCCGTCGTGCAGTGCGTCGAGGGGCCCCGGCACACCCGTGGCACCCCGCCCAACGTCGTCGAGACCGACCCGCTGACCTGGGTACGGCTGGCCTGCGGGCGGCTGACCTGGCAGGCGGCCGTCGAGGAGGGCAAGGTCGGCGCGAGCGGGGGGCGGGCGGACCTCGCGCGGCTGCTGCCGCTCATGTCCTGACGCGGCAGACGCCCGATCGTGTGCGACACCTCACTCGTGCCCGCGGAGCGGGACGCCGGACGGAGGCCGTCGCGACGCCGCCGCCCGGTCGGTGGATCACAGAAAACGGGCCCTGACCTGGTGGGATGGGTCGATCGTGGCCGTCCCCGACGGCCCAAGATCGAGTTACTCGCCGGTATCCCCAATTCGGACCAGTGGACGACCTCGCCTACACTCGATGATGTGCCACGTGGTGACGGTCGACTCAGTCATGATCTGCTCCCCGGCGAGAAGGGCCCCCAGGACGCTTGCGGCGTCTTCGGGGTCTGGGCCCCCGGTGAAGAGGTCGCCAAGCTCACTTACTTCGGGCTCTACGCCCTCCAGCATCGAGGCCAGGAATCCGCGGGAATCGCGGTCAGCAACGGCTCCCAGATCCTCGTCTTCAAGGACATGGGTCTGGTCTCCCAGGTCTTCGACGAAACCTCACTCGGTTCGCTCCAGGGTCACATCGCGGTCGGACACGCCCGCTACTCGACCACCGGTGCCTCCGTCTGGGAGAACGCCCAGCCGACGTTCCGCGCCACCGCGCACGGTTCCATCGCGCTCGGGCACAACGGAAACCTCGTCAACACCGCCCAGCTCGCCGAGATGGTCGCCGACCTGCCCAAGCAGGAGGGCGGCCGCACGCCGCGCGTAGCGGCGACCAACGACACCGACCTGCTCACCGCGCTCCTCGCGGCCCAGGTCGACGAGGACGGCAAGCCCCTGACCATCGAGGAGGCCGCCCACTCGGTCCTCCCGCAGGTCCGCGGCGCCTTCTCGCTCGTCTTCATGGACGAGCACACCCTCTACGCCGCCCGTGACCCGCAGGGCATCCGCCCGCTGGTCCTCGGCCGCCTGGAGCGCGGCTGGGTCGTCGCCTCGGAGTCCGCCGCCCTCGACATCTGCGGCGCCGCGTACGTCCGCGAGATCGAGCCGGGCGAGTTCGTCGCCATCGACGAGAACGGCCTGCGCACCTCCCGATTCGCGGAAGCGAAGCCCAAGGGCTGCATCTTCGAGTACGTCTACCTGGCTCGCCCGGACACCGACATCGCCGGCCGGAACGTGTACCTCTCCCGCGTGGAGATGGGCCGGAAACTCGCCAAGGAGGCTCCGGCCGACGCCGACCTCGTCATAGCGACCCCGGAGTCCGGCACCCCGGCCGCCATCGGTTACGCGGAGGCCTCCGGCATCCCCTTCGGCGCCGGCCTGGTCAAGAACGCCTATGTGGGCCGGACCTTCATCCAGCCCTCGCAGACCATCCGCCAGCTCGGCATCCGCCTCAAGCTGAACCCGCTGAAGGAAGTCATCAAGGGCAAGCGCCTGGTCGTCGTCGACGACTCGATCGTGCGCGGCAACACCCAGCGGGCCCTGGTCCGCATGCTTCGCGAGGCCGGTGCCGCCGAGGTCCACATCCGGATCTCCTCGCCGCCCGTGAAGTGGCCCTGCTTCTTCGGCATCGACTTCGCCACCCGCGCCGAGCTGATCGCCAACGGCATGTCGATCGACGAGATCGGCACCTCCCTGGGCGCCGACTCCCTGGCGTACATCTCCCTCGACGGCATGATCGAGGCGACCACCATCGCCAAGCCGAACCTCTGCCGTGCCTGCTTCGACGGCGAGTACCCGATGGATCTGCCCGACCCCGAGCTGCTCGGCAAGCAGCTCCTGGAGACGGAGCTGGCCGCCGGCCCGGCCGCGACGGCCGCCGCCGACGCGATCCGCCGCCCGTAGACGGTCCCGTCATACCGGCCGTACGACACGAAAGTGCTCACCTCCCATGTCTGAGACAACTGGTGCCGGCTCCGCTGCGGCGTCCTACAAAACAGCGGGTGTCGACATCGAAGCGGGCGACCGCGCCGTGGAACTCATGAAGGAGTGGGTGAAGAAGACCCAGCGCCCCGAGGTCCTCGGCGGCCTCGGCGGTTTCGCCGGCCTCTTCGACGCCTCCGCCCTCAAGAGCTACGAGCGCCCCCTGCTCGCCTCCGCCACCGACGGCGTCGGCACCAAGGTCGACGTCGCCCGCCGGATGGGCGTCTACGACACCATCGGCCACGACCTGGTCGCCATGGTCATGGACGACATCGTGGTGTGCGGCGCCGAACCGCTGTTCATGACCGACTACATCTGTGTCGGCAAGGTGCACCCCGAGCGTGTCGCCGCCATCGTGAAGGGCATCGCCGAAGGCTGTGTCCTGGCCGGCTGCGCCCTGATCGGCGGCGAGACGGCCGAACACCCGGGGCTGCTGGGTCCGGACGACTTCGACGTGGCCGGCGCCGGTACGGGCGTCGTGGAGGCCGACCGGCTGCTGGGCCCCGACCGCATCCGCTCGGGGGACGCGGTGATCGCCATGGCGGCCTCCGGCCTTCACTCCAACGGGTACTCGCTGGTCCGCCACGTCCTCCTGGACCAGGCCGGCCTCTCCCTGGAGGCGCGCGTCGAGGAGCTGGGCCGCACCCTCGGCGAGGAGCTGCTGGAGCCGACGAAGATCTACTCGCTGGACTGCCTGGCCCTCACCCGCACGACGGACGTGCACGCCTTCTCGCACGTGACCGGCGGCGGACTCGCGGCCAACCTGGCCCGCGTCGTCCCCGACGGACTGCACGCCGTCGTGGACCGCTCCACGTGGACCCCGGGCCCGATCTTCGACCTCGTCGGCCGGACCGGCCGGGTGGAGCGGCTGGAGCTGGAGAAGACCCTGAACATGGGCGTGGGCATGATCGCCGTCGTCCCCGAGGAGTCGGCGGACGTGGCGCTGACCACGCTGGCCGACCGCGGGGTCGAGGCGTGGGTCGCGGGCGAGATCACCGACCGCGGGGAGCACCGGAGCGGCGCCGCCCTGGTCGGCGACTACGCCGTCTGACAGCGGTACGCGGGCGGACCCCACACGCAGCACAACACCCGGTCGGTGACCGAAGTCACCGACCGGGTGAAGGCAGAAAGCAGGGTCAAGCGCCGCGACGGTGTTGGTGCGAGGAGTCCTCGTCCTCGTCCTCGTCGTCGTCCCCGTACAGCTCGGCGTACCGAGCGTACGGGTCGTCGTCTTGCTCATCGTCCTCGAACGGTTCGCCATTAGGCGGAATGTTCGATGGCGATGCGCCCAGCTCTTCGGCCAGGCGTGAGAGATCCGTCCCGCCGCTGTTGTACTTCAGCTGGCGGGCGACCTTCGCTTGCTTGGCCTTGGCCCGGCCGCGCCCCATGGCTCGACCCCCTCAACGACGGGGCTCGACGGCCCCAGAGTCTTGACACGCGTTCATGGTCCGGAACGGACTCTCCGCGGAGAGGCCGGTCCGTAGGGCTTCCACGGTACCTGAGCCCGAACCCATACGGTACGTCGCCCGTAGCACGCGCGTGTGCACGAAACCCTCGAGGCGCCCTGTCCTCGCTGGTCAGTGGCGATTTTAACCACTTATTGGCGGGCGACCCGCCGGGAGGAGTGAGAGTTCTCTCGAACTTTCCTCCGGCGGGTACCGAAGAGGCTCACCAGCCGCGTGCCTGAGCCGCCTCGTGCATGCGCTGTTCGGCGATCCGGTCGGCCGCCGCAGCCGGCGGAATCCCGTCCGTCTTCGCACGTGCGAATATGGCGAGCGTGGTGTCGAAGATCTGGGCGGCCTTCGCCTTGCACCGTGCGAAGTCGAACCCGTGCAGTTCGTCGGCGACCTGGATGACCCCGCCGGCGTTCACCACGTAGTCCGGCGCGTAGAGGATCCCGCGGTCGGCGAGGTCCTTCTCCACGCCCGGGTGGGCGAGCTGGTTGTTGGCCGCGCCGCACACGATCCGCGCGGTCAGCACCGGCACGGAGTCGTCGCTCAGCGCCCCGCCCAGCGCGCAGGGGGCGTAGACGTCGAGCCCGTCGACCCGGATCAGCGCCTCGGTGTCCGCCACCGCCGTCACGCCCTCGGCGTGCCGGTCGAGGATCCGGCGTACGGCGTCCTCGCGGACGTCCGTGATCACGACCTCGGCGCCCTCCGCCCGCAGGTGGTCCACCAGGTGGTGGCCGACCTTGCCGACGCCCGCGATGCCGACCTTGCGGCCGCGCAGCGACGGGTCGCCCCACAGGTGCTGGGCGCTGGCCCGCATGCCCTGGTAGACGCCGAAGGCGGTCAGCACCGACGAGTCGCCCGCGCCGCCGTTCTCCGGCGAGCGCCCGGTCGTCCAGCGGCATTCGCGCGCCACGACGTCCATGTCGGCCACATAGGTGCCGACGTCGCAGGCGGTCACGTACCGCCCACCGAGAGAGGCCACGAAACGGCCGTACGCGAGCAGCAGCTGTTCGGACTTGATCGTGTCGGGATCGCCGATGATCACAGCCTTGCCGCCGCCGTGGTCCAGCCCGGCCATGGCGTTCTTGTACGACATCCCGCGCGCGAGGTTCAGCGCGTCGGCGACGGCCGCTTCCTCGGACGCGTACGGGTAGAAGCGCGTACCGCCGAGGGCGGGGCCCAGGGCGGTGGAGTGGAGGGCGATGACGGCCTTGAGACCGCTGGCACGGTCCTGGCAGAGCACGACTTGCTCATGGCCACCCTGGTCCGAGTGGAACAGGGTGTGCAGCACATGGTCGGGGGCGCCGGATACGTCGGTCACGGTGGTGACTCCTGGGTAACTAGCGGCGGTCGGGACGGGGGCTCCCGTACGGGTGGCGGGGCCTGTGGGATGAGGGTAGAGCCTGCGCCGCCCGCCGCACGCGGCGTGTTGCGGATCACCTCCCCGAGGAGTACGGCCGTGCGACGATTCGTATGTTTTCCGGCCTCTTCGCCAGGGGTCCCGGAAGGTTTCCCGGTCGGCCCAACGGGGAGGGAGCAGGCGTGCCCCAGGTGTCCTCGGTGATCGTCCCGTACGCGGCCTGTCTGCGCGTGTACGAGCCGCTGGCCGCCTTCCCGGAGCCGGAGCGCGGCCACTGGGCCGGCTACGCCCGCCGCCCCGACCGCCCCACCCACCAGGACGAGCTGCGCCGCTCGCTGGCCGACCTGCTGCCCACCCCGCCGGTGGCCGTGCCGGTGCACGAGAGCGGCGACGCGTTCGTGGCCGAGGTGGACGGGGTCGTGTGCGTGTGCCCGTGGCGGACCCGGCTGCGGGGCTGGCAGGCCCTGGGGGAGCTGGGGGACGAACTGCCCGGACCGGTCCTGGACGCCGCCGTGCCTCCCCTGGTCCGTCTCCAGGCGGCCCAGGACTACGAGCGCTGGCTGGTCCGCCATCCCGACGCCCGGCCCTGGATCCGCACGGCGACCTGGCAGGTGCCGCTGCACTGGTTCGTGCTCCTCTCCGACGAGGAGCGCGAGTACCACAAGGGGACCGCTGAACAGGCCCCCGTGCTGCGCTACCGCACGCCGATGGTGCAGGCCCGCCGCCGGGTGGCGCGGGGGCTGCGCGCGCTCAGGGACGCCATGGAGGAGGGGCCGCTCATCGACGGCCTGGTGGACGTGGGGCGCTGGCTGGAGGAGTTCCACCCGCGTTCGCTGGTGGAACTGGACTACGGCGGTCTCGTGCACGTCCTGCCGGCCGGTGATCTGGAGGGCGACCACTCGGCGGCCGACGTGGCCGCCGGCATCGACGCCCTGCGGCGCGGCGACGGTCCCGCGGCGGGCGAGGCGTACGCCCGGCTCGCGGAACGCTGGCGGGCGGTACGCAACCGGCGCTCGGCGAACTGACGGTGCGACAACGGGTGAAGGACGTTCCACGGCGACAGTGACCTGCGTCACGGTCATATGCCCTCGAACAGCGTACGGTCAGCGCACTTCACGGAACTGACGGGATGTAGGTCCCGATCCGGGCTTTTGTCGCAAGGGTGACGGACCGCACGTACACCGCCCTTGCGCCGCTTGCCCCTCCTCGTGCCAAAATAGGACAAGGAGTCCGGGGAGGTCTCCGTCCGTCCACTTGTGCTCCACCGTGGGGGGAATCTCAGCATTGCGCTCTTTGGGGGTTCTGGTGACTCCTGATCGTCGTGTGACTGATCGTCACACCGGCGTGACTGTCCGCTATGACACGGTCCATCGGCTTCCGTCGCCGATGAACACCTGGGGGGCAATTCCATCGGTTTGGCCGACGCGGCTGGACGGATGGTGTAGTTGTAGTGCCGAGGACAAGCCGTTCGTCCTATAACCGACTCGACTCGCGTCCGCCATTTCGGGCAACGCGGGTCAAGGTGCAGAATTTAGAGGAAAGAACCGAGAAGGTTCGGTTCTCCCGAGGAGGCCGCTCATGACCGCTCGCACCCCTGATGCTGAGCCGCTGCTGACCCCGGCTGAGGTTGCCACGATGTTCCGTGTGGACCCGAAGACGGTCACGCGGTGGGCTAAGGCCGGCAAGCTCACGTCGATCCGCACGCTCGGCGGACACCGCCGTTACCGCGAGGCTGAGGTTCGCGCACTGCTCGCGGGTATTCCGCAGCAGCGCAGTGAGGCCTGAGCAACTGAAGAACCGGACAACAACACCGCAGGTCCCCCAATCTGCCGAGATGTCCGAACCCTAGCTCCAAGCGACGCGGGTCCTGCCCCAACAGGCCCGTAGCCCACACGGTGCGTCGTCGATCGCGCCGGACTCCGCCGAGTCCGGCGCGATTTTTTTGTGCCCGCGGCCCGCCTGCCGGAGGGTCCTGTGAGCGACCTTGTCGAACCTTGGGGCGTGCTGTGGAGGGCTGTCGGATCCGCTGTGGGGACCCTCGGGGGGATCCGTGGGGGTGTCCGCCGGAGTGGTGCAATTGCACATATTAAATTGACCAGTTGTATGGAGTGGGTAAGAACCCGCCTTCCCGAAACTCATGCGGTGACACCCGTCACATGCCACTGGCCTTGTTGCCGCCGACGCGCGTGCGCTATTGGAAGCATCAAGTGCCAAGCATCAGGCTCGGTAGGGCTGTTCGTCCTCGTCGGCCTCCCGCGGTGCCTCCGAGGGTCTCTCGGCGTTCGGTGGGGCGCCGTCCATCGCCAGCCGCTGAAGACGGTGACAGATGGGGCAGTGGCGGGTCAGGTGCCGGTAGGACGACGCGGCCGCCAGATGCGCGCGGAGCAACGCCCGCGTCTCGTGCCCAGTCGATGCCGCCATACGTCACCTCCGGTGGAACCCGCGGGAAGCGCGGCCCTGAACTTCTGGGGTACCGGCCGGAGGTGACGCCGTCAAGGCCGCACAGGAAAGCCGGCACCGCGAACCGGGCACTGCGGACGGAAGGCCCCGCCCCGCCCTCCCCCGCTTCCCGACGGACCCGGCCCGCGACCGCGCCACGGGCGCCATCTCCGGCCCTGGCAAGTGGGAGGGGTGGCGAGCGGGCGGGGCAGGGACGAGGAAGGCCCGCACCCTGTGGGCGCGGGCTGTAGACGGCTGACTGTGCGGTCCTGACGGGATGTGTTGTGTCCGATGGCGGCTGCGCCGCGGGCGCGGCCTCGGTCTCGGTCTCGGTCTCGGGAAGGCGGGGCGGGGACGAGGAAGGCCCGCACCCTGTGGGCGCGGGCCTTCGACGACTAACTCTGCGGTCCTGACGGGATTTGCTGTGTCCGATGGCGGCTGCGCCGCGGGCGCGGTCTCGGTCTCGGGGAGGCGGGGCGGGGACGCGGAAGGCCCGCACCCTGTGGGCGCGGGCCTTCGATGACTAACTCTGCGGTCCTGACGGGATTTGAACCCGCGGCCTCCACCTTGACAGGGTGGCGAGCACTCCAAACTGCTCCACAGGACCAGGTTTTGCGGCACTTTGTTGCGCTGTGCTGCGAGACGAGACTCTACAGGAGGGTGGCCCGCCTGGTCGAACTCACCCTCCGTGCGAGGTCCGTCACGGTGCGGCCGCGTCGATCGCCTTCACGATGCGCTTGTCGGAGACGGGGTACGCCGTGCCCAGCGCGTGGGCGAAATAGCTGACCCGCAGCTCCTCGATCATCCATCGGATGTCCAGCACCGACGACGGGACGGGCCGGCCCGGGGGCAACTGCTCCAGCAGCCAGGCGTACTCGTCCTGCATCTCGTGGACCTTCTCCATGCGGGTGGTGTCCCGCTGGACGTTGGTCGGCATCTGCTGGAGGCGCCGGTCCGCGGCCACGAGGTAGCGCATCAGGTCCGGCATCCGGCGCACCCCCGCCCGCGTCACGAAACCGGGTCCCACGAGCGCGTCCAGCTGCTTGCGCACGTCGGTCAGGTTGGCCAGCAGCGAGGGGCTGCGTACGCCCTTGAGGCGGCGTTCACAGGCCTGCCAGGCCGCCAGGACCTGCTGGACCTGCCCGACCGTCCGCACGGTCGTGTCGACGATCTCCGCCCGCACCCTCTCGTACAGCTTGCGGTACGACTCCTCGTCCCACGCCGGTCCGCCGAAGTCGCCGATCAGCTTGTCCGCCGCGGCCGTCGCGCAGTCGTCGAACAGGGCCTGGACGGAGCCGTGCGGATTCGCGGACAGGGCGAGCTTCTGAGGGTTGGTCAGCTTCTCGGAGGCGAACTTCGCCGGGTTGACCGGGATGTTCCGCAGGATCAGCCGGCGGGTGCCCTTCCACATCGCCTCCGCCTGCTCCTCCTCCGTGTCGAAGAGGCGTACGGAGACCGTGTCGCCGTCGTCCACCAGCGCCGGGTACGCCTTCACCGGCTGGCCGGCCCGGCGGGTCTCGAAGACGCGGGTGAGGGTGCCGATCGTCCAGTCGGTCAGACCCGAGCGTTCCAGGGCCTGCCCGCCCTCGCGCTCGGCGGTGGCCGCGGCGGCCTGGGAGAGGGCCTGGCGGGCCTTGGGCTTCAGCCGCAGCTTCAACGCCTCCAGGTCCTTGTCCTCGGCCAGGTTGCGGCGCCGTTCGTCGACGATCCGGAAGGTGA
Organism: Streptomyces sp. NPDC006259; assembly: GCF_042870975.1. Lineage (NCBI taxonomy): Bacteria > Bacillati > Actinomycetota > Actinomycetes > Kitasatosporales > Streptomycetaceae > Streptomyces > Streptomyces sp. NPDC006259. Next base: position 669,680 of record NZ_JBIAHY010000006.1, read on the forward strand.
TCTTCAGGTGGTCGGGGAGACGGGACCAGTCGAAGTCCTCGGCCTCGAAGGGGACGCCGACCATCCGCTTGAGGTCGCGGGCCATCGCCACCGTCAGCGGCTCCCGCAAGGGCGCCGCCTGGTCCAGGAACCGCCGTGCGAAGTTCGGGGCCGGCACGTAGTTACGGCGGATCGGCTTCGGCAGGGAACGGATCAGCTCGGTGACGACCTCCTCGCGCAGACCCGGGATCTGCCAGTCGAAGCCCTCGTCCGTGACCTGGTTGAGGACCTGGAGAGGGACGTGGACGGTCACGCCGTCCGCGTCCGCGCCCGGCTCGAACTGGTAGGTGACCCGGAACTTCAGCGGGCCCTGCCGCCAGGTGTCCGGATAGTCGTCCTTGGTGACCGCCCCGGCCGACTCCCGGATGAGCATCTCCCGCTCGAAGTCCAGGAGGTCGGGCTGTTCGTGCCGCTTGTGCTTCCACCAGGAGTCGAAGTGGGCGCCGGACACGACGTGGTCGGGCACCCGCTGGTCGTAGAAGTCGTACAGCGTCTCGTCGTCGACGACGATGTCCCGGCGCCGGGCCCGGTGCTCCAACTCCTCGACCTCGCTGAGGAGTCTGCGGTTGTCGGCGAAGAACTTGTGGTGGGTGCGCCAGTCGCCCTCGACGAGCGCGTTGCGGATGAACAGTTCGCGGGAGGCCTCCGGGTCGATCCGCCCGTAGTTCACCTTCCGCTGGGCGATGATCGGCACGCCGTACAGCGTGACCTTCTCCAGTGCCATCACCGCGGCCTGGTCCTTCTCCCAGTGCGGCTCGCTGTACGTCCGCTTCAGGAGGTGCTCGGCGAGCGGCTCGACCCACTCGGGCTCGATCTTGGCGTTGACGCGCGCCCAGAGACGGCTCGTCTCCACCAGCTCCGCCGACATGACGAACCGGGGCTGCTTCTTGAACAGGGCGGAGCCGGGGAAGAGCGCGAACTTGGCGCTCCGGGCGCCGAGGTACTCGTTCTTGTTGCCGTCCTTGACGTCCTTCATCCCGATGTGGGACAGCAGGCCGGCGAGGAGCGACACATGGATGCTGTCGCCGGCGGCGTCCCGCTCGTCGAGGTGGATGCCCATCTGCTTGGCGACGGTGCGCAGCTGCGAGTAGATGTCCTGCCATTCGCGGATGCGAAGGAAGTTCAGGTACTCCTGCTTGCACATCCGGCGGAAGGACGAGGAGCCGCGCTCCTTCTGCTGCTCGCGGATGTACCGCCACAGGTTCAGGTAGGCCAGGAAGTCGCTGGTCTCGTCCTTGAAGCGGGCGTGCTGCTGGTCCGCCTGGGTCTGCTTGTCGGCCGGGCGCTCGCGCGGGTCCTGGATGGACAGCGCGGCGGCTATCACCATGACCTCGCGGGCACAGCCGTTCTTGTCGGCCTCCAGGACCATCCGGGCCAGCCGCGGGTCGACGGGCAGCTGGGCCAGCTTGCGGCCCATCTCCGTGAGCCGGCCGCGCGGGTCCTTCGCATGGGCGGAGGGCCGCGCGGCGGCTCCCTGAGGGGTGGTGGTCGGGTGACGGGTGGGCGCGTCGAGCGCCCCCAGCTCCTGGAGGAGCTGCACGCCGTCGCGGATGTTGCGGTGGTCCGGCGGGTCGATGAACGGGAACTTCTCGATGTCGCCGAGGCCTGCCGCGGTCATCTGGAGGATGACGCTCGCCAGGTTGGTCCGCAGGATCTCCGCGTCGGTGAACTCGGGCCGGGCGAGGAAGTCGTCCTCGCTGTAGAGCCGGATGCAGATGCCGTCGGAGGTACGGCCGCAGCGGCCCTTGCGCTGGTTGGCGCTGGCCTGCGAGATCGCCTCGATCGGCAGCCGCTGCACCTTGGTGCGATGGCTGTACCGGCTGATGCGGGCGAAACCCGGGTCGATGACGTACTTGATGCCCGGGACGGTGAGGGAGGTCTCGGCGACGTTGGTCGCCAGAACGATCCTGCGCCCGGTGTGCTGCTGGAACACGCGGTGCTGCTCGGCATGCGACAGGCGGGCGTACAGCGGCAGCACTTCCGTGAACCGGTACTGCTTCTTCTCCAGCGCGTCCGCGGTGTCGCGGATCTCCCGCTCACCGGAGAGGAAGACCAGGATGTCGCCCTTGCCCTCCGCCATCAGCTCCTCGACGGCGTCGGTGATCGCGGTGATCTGGTCGCGGTCGGCGTCCTCGGACTCCTCCTCCAGGAGCGGCCGGTAGCGCACCTCCACGGGGTACGTCCGCCCGCTGACCTCGATGATCGGCGCGTCACCGAAGTGCCGGGAGAACCGCTCGGGGTCGATGGTGGCGGAGGTGATGACGACCTTGAGGTCGGGGCGCTTCGGCAGCAGCTGGGCGAGGTAGCCCAGCAGGAAGTCGATGTTGAGGGACCGCTCGTGGGCCTCGTCGATGATGATCGTGTCGTAGGCGCGCAGCTCGCGGTCGGTCTGGATCTCGGCGAGCAGGATGCCGTCCGTCATCAGCTTCACGAAGGTGGCGTCCGGGTTGACCTGGTCGGTGAACCGCACCTTCCAGCCCACGGCCTCCCCGAGCGGCGACCGCAGCTCCTCGGCGACCCGCTCGGCCACCGTCCGGGCGGCGATACGGCGGGGCTGGGTGTGTCCGATCATGCCGCGGACGCCCCGGCCCAGCTCCAGACAGATCTTCGGGATCTGCGTGGTCTTGCCGGACCCGGTCTCACCGGCGACGATCACGACCTGGTGATCGCGGATCGCCTCCGCGATCACGTCCTTCTTCTGGCTGACCGGCAGCTGCTCGGGGTAGGTGACGGCGGGCAGGCGGGAGCGGCGCGCGCCCATCCGTTCCTCGGCGGTCGAGACCTCCGCCTCGATCTCTGCGAGGACGGCGGCCCGGGCCTCCGGCTTACGGATCTTGCGCGCACCTTCGAGCCTGCGCCCGAGCCGGTGCGCATCGCGCAGGGACAGCTCGGCCAGACGGGGGGCGAGGGCGCCGAGGGCGGGGACAGGGTGCGTAGACATACGGGGTCCAGGATCTCATCCCGGAGAAAAACGTGGCGAGTGCTTTTGCCGGCGTCGGCTCCGACAGCCCGTGCGGCGCTGTCCCGGGGCGACACGAACAGGGCCCCGATCCGAGGATCGGGGCCCTGTTCGATGTGGTGGCTGGGGCCGGGGTCGAACCGGCGACCTATCGCTTTTCAGGCGATCGCTCGTACCAACTGAGCTACCCAGCCACGGAGTCCACGAGGAACTCCAGCGGTCCTGACGGGATTTGAACCCGCGGCCTCCACCTTGACAGGGTGGCGAGCACTCCAAACTGCTCCACAGGACCAAGCTGTGTGCACGACAGTGTCGCACACGGTGTTACGTGCCCCCAACGGGATTCGAACCCGTGCTACCGCCTTGAAAGGGCGGCGTCCTAGGCCGCTAGACGATGAGGGCTATCGGCCCGCCTGGGCGCTTCTCAGCGCGTCGGGGACGTGAGAAGCATATGGGATGGCAGGAGGTATCGCCAAAACGGTTTCAGGGACGGGGCCGCGAGCCGGAGGGCGTGGGGGACGCCGGGGCCGCGGTCGGGGCCGGGGAGGAGGACGGCGAGGAGGACGGCGAGGAGGACGGCGAGGAGGGTGTGGGCGTCGGGGAGGCGGACGGTGTGGGCGTCGGGGAGGCGCCCGGCTGGTTCTCCTTCGGGAGGTGGCGGCTGACCTCGGCCGACGTCAGGCCCAGGCCGCCCAGCTTGATCTCGTCCCAGGCCTGAAGGCGTCGGGTGGAGCGGTCGAAGTAGAGGATCGACGCCTCGATGGGGTCCGGGTACCTGCCCTCGACGGCGCGCAGTCCGCTGCCGCCAGTTGAGCCCTCGACGCGCAGCCGGGTGCCCTTCTCGAGGATCTCCATCTCGGCGTGGTGCAGGTGGCCGGCCAGGACCATCGGGACCTCGCCGTCGGTACGGCGGGCGGCGGACGGCTCGTGGGCGACGGCGACGTCCACGGGGGTGCCGGCGGCCCGCTGGGCGCGGAGCGCGTCGGCGAGGCGGTCGCCGGCCGCCTCCTGGGTCCCCTCGGCGTCCGGGACGGTCGAGCGGTCGGGGGTGAACTGGGGGTCGCCGAGGCCGGCGAAACGCAGTCCCGCGAGGGTCACGGCCCGGCCGCCGTCCAGGACGTGGACGTTCTTCATGTTCGCCAGGTAGCCCTGGGTGGTCGTGGAGTCGTGGTTGCCGCGGACCCAGACGTAGGGGGCGCCGAGGTCGGCGATGGGGTCGAGGAAGCCGTTCTCGGCGGCGGTGCCGTGGTCCATGGTGTCGCCGGAGTCCACGATCACGTCGACCTTGTACTGCGCCACCAGCGAGGCGATGATCTTCCAGCTCGCGGGGTTGAGGTGGATGTCGGAGACGTGCAGGACGCGCACGGTGGTGGGGTCGGGCTGGTAGGCCGGGAGCGTGGAGGTGACGTCGTAGAGCTTGGTCACGTTGGTGACCAGGCGGGCCAGTTCCTGCTGGTAGACGTCGAACTCGGTGACGATGCTGCGGGCGTTGCCGACGACCGAGGGCGCGGACGAGAGCAGGCCCGAGAAGCGGGGTTCGAGGACCGACTTGGGGTTCCAGGTGGCGTAGGCGGTGGCGCCGGAAGCGGCGAGCAGGGCCAGGGCCAGGCCGCCGGCGGCGAGGGCGCGGCGGGGGCGGCGGTAGACGGCGAGGCCGAGCGCGGTGGCCCCGGTGACGACGGCGGCACAGGAGCGTACGGCGAGGTCGAGGGTGCCGTGCTCGATGTCCTCGGTGACCTCGTCCTGGAGTCCGGAGAGGCGTTCGGGGTGGTCGACGAGGGCCTGGGAGCGGTCGGGGTCGAGCTGGTCGACGTTCACGTCCAGGCGGACGGGGGCGATGTGGCTGTCGAGGTGGAGGGCGCCCAGCGGCGAGATGTTGATCTTCGTGCCGCCGTCGAGGGCGGGACGCAGGGTCATGGTGGTGTTCATGGGGCCGACGGGCACGCGGACGTCCCCGACGATCAGCAGCCCGAGCCAGGCGCCCAGCAGGACGACCGCGGTGAGGCCGAGGGCGCGGACCCAGGGACGGGGCCGGGCGGCGAGTTCGGGGACGGTGCCGTGGCGGCGGGCGGTGCGGAAACGGTTCATGGTGTTCAGGGCTGCGGCGGGGACGCGGGCGCGGGCCATTGGTCGCGTATGCCCACGTGTGCGCCCGGACATGCGGAGGTACCCGCCGTACGGCGCTGTCGTACCGGAGAATGGCCCTGTGCTGGAGATGACGCGCGAGGACTTCGAGGAACTGGTGGCCGAGGCGCTGGACCGGATCCCGCCGGAGCTGACGCGGCTGATGGACAACGTCGCGGTGTTCGTCGAGGACGAACCGCCGGCGGACGATCCCGAGCTGCTCGGGCTGTACGAGGGGACCCCGCTGACGGACCGCGGCGAGTGGTACGCGGGCGTGCTGCCGGACCGGATCACCGTCTACCGGGGGCCCACCCTGCGGATGTGCGGGACGCGGGAGGAGGTCGTCGAGGAGACCGAGGTCACCGTGGTGCATGAGATCGCTCACCATTTCGGGATCGACGACGCCCGGCTGCACGCGCTCGGGTACGGCTGAGCCGGCGCCGCGGGGCGCGTGTCTTCCCGCGGGTGGCGGGAGTTGGGGAGGTTGACTCCTGCGTCTGCCCCCGGAGGTGGCCCGTGCGCCCCTTGTACGTACCCGTTCGCCTGGCCGTCACGGTCCTGGCCGTCGCCGCGGCCGCCGGTTGCATGAGCGTGGGCGACGGGGAGGAGGGCCGCGCCCGGCCCTCCCACTCGGCGGGGGAGCACGGCGCCGGCGCGCCGGACGGCGGGTCGGGCGGTCAGGCCGGCGGGGGCGGGTCGGGCGTGGGCGGTGGCGGGCGCGGGGACGGCAAGGGCGGGAAGAAGGGCGGCCCGGACGGCTCCGGATCGCCTGCGGCCTCGCCGTCCGCGGGGCGGAGTGCGGCGGCCTCGAAGGGCCCGAGGCCGGGCCGGAGCGAGCGGCCGGGGATGCCGCAGCCGCCCGGGGACGAGCCGTCGCCGACGCGTTCCGCGGACCCGGAGCCGCCGTCCTCGCCGGAACCCCCCGCGTCCGTGTCGCCGGAACCGACGGTGGCGGAGCCGTCCGCGTCGGCGGACGCGGAGCCGGTGCCGCAGCTGGTCGAGCGCGAACCGGCGCCCGAGGCGGGGGCTCCGGTGTAGTACAGTTGGTCGCGACCCACGTCTACGCAGACCGGTTTGCCTCAAGGGGTACAGGGTGCGTATGGTGGTAGATCGTTTGATCCCATTTGCCCGGCGCCACCACAGAGCGCGCCGTGTGGCGCGTACTCTCCCTTACCGTGACGGACCGCATTGAGGCGGTCGAATGCGAACACGGAGTTGACGGGCGCGTGCCGACGAGACTCCGGAAGGTTTCGCATTCGCATGTCCATTTCCCGTACTGATCACGCCGTCGTGTCCGAGAACAGCGAGGCGGTCGAGGCCGTCGAGGTCACCGCGACCGTCGACGCCGTGGAGACCGTCGAGGCCGTCGAGGCCGACAAGACGCCCGAGCTGACCTTCTCGGACCTCGGCCTGCCCGAGGCCGTGGTGCGCAAGCTCAACCAGAACGGCGTGACCGCCCCCTTCCCGATCCAGGTGGCGACCATCCCGGACGCCATGGCCGGCAAGGACATCCTCGGCCGCGGCCGCACCGGCTCCGGCAAGACCCTCTCCTTCGGTCTGCCGACGCTGACCACGCTGGCCGGCGGCCACACCGAGAAGCGCAAGCCGCGCGCCGTCATCCTCACCCCGACCCGCGAGCTGGCGATGCAGGTCGCCGACGCGCTCCAGCCGTACGGCGACGTCCTCGGCCTGAAGATGAAGGTCGTCTGCGGCGGCACGTCGATGAGCAACCAGATCTACGCCCTCGAGCGCGGCGTCGACATCCTCGTCGCCACGCCGGGCCGACTGCGCGACATCATCAACCGCGGCGCCTGCTCCCTCGAGAACGTCAAGGTCACCGTCCTCGACGAGGCCGACCAGATGTCGGACCTGGGCTTCCTGCCCGAGGTCACCGAGCTGCTCGACCAGGTCCCGCAGGGCGGTCAGCGGATGCTGTTCTCGGCCACGATGGAGAACGAGATCTCCACGCTGGTCAAGCGCTACCTGCACAACCCCGTCACGCACGAGGTCGACAGCGCGCAGGGCAACGTCACGACCATGTCGCACCACATCCTGATCGTGAAGCCCAAGGACAAGGCGCCGGTCACCGCCGCGATCGCCTCCCGCAAGGGCCGCACGATCATCTTCGTCCGCACCCAGCTGGGCGCCGACCGTATCGCCGAGCAGCTCTGCGACTCCGGTGTGAAGGCCGACGCGCTGCACGGTGGCATGACGCAGGGCGCGCGTACCCGCGTGCTGGAGGACTTCAAGAAGGGCTACGTCAACGCGCTCGTCGCGACCGACGTCGCCGCCCGCGGCATCCACGTCGACGGCATCGACCTGGTCCTGAACGTGGACCCGGCCGGCGACCACAAGGACTACCTGCACCGCGCCGGCCGTACGGCCCGTGCCGGCCGCACCGGCACCGTGGTCTCGCTCTCGCTGCCGCACCAGCGCCGGCAGATCTTCCGCCTGATGGAGGACGCGGGCGTCGACGCCGGGCGTCACATCATCCAGGGCGGTACGGCCTTCGAGCCGGAGGTCGCCGAGATCACCGGCGCCCGGTCGATGACCGAGGTCCAGGCCGAGTCGGCGGGCAACGCCGCGCAGCAGGCCGAGCGCGAGGTCGCCGAGCTGACCAAGGAGCTGGAGCGCGCGCAGCGGCGTGCGAGCGAGCTGCGCGAGGAGGCCGACCGCCTGGTCGCGCGGGTCGCCCGCGAGCGTGGCGAGGACCCGGAGACGGCGATCGCCGAGGCGCAGGCCGCGGTGGCCGGGACCGTCGAGTCCGCCGGTTCCGCCATGGCGGAGACCCTGACCGAGGCGTCCGTGCCGGCGCAGGCCGCCGCGCGCGACGCCGACCGTCCGGTCCGCGAGGAGCGTCCGGCCGGCTCGTCGTCGTACGAGCGTCGTGAGCGTCGGGACGACCGCGGGGACCGTGGCGGTGACCGGGGTGGCTTCAACCGGGACCGTGACGACCGTGGTGGCCGTTCCTTCAACCGCGACCGTGACGACCGCGGTGGGCGTTCCTTCGAGCGTCGTGACGACCGTGGTGGCCGTCCCGCGTTCAACCGTGACGACCGTGGTGGCCGTTCCTTCGAGCGTCGCGACGACCGTGGTGGCCGTCCCGCGTTCAACCGTGACGACCGTGGCGGTCGCTCCTTCGAGCGTCGCGACGACCGCGGTGGCTTCAACCGTGACCGTGACGACCGCGGTGGCCGTGCCCCGTTCAACCGTGACGACCGCGGTGGGCGTCCGTTCGAGCGTCGTGACGACCGTGGTGGCCGTCCCGCGTTCAACCGTGACGACCGCGGTGACCGCGGCGGCGACCGCGGTGGCTTCAACCGTGACCGCGACGACCGCGGTGGCCGTTCCTTCGAGCGCCGTGACGACCGTGGCGGCTTCCGCCGCGACGAGCGCGGTGGGCACCGGGGCAGCGACCGCCCGTTCAACCGTGACCGCCGTGACGACCGTCCGGGCACCGGCTTCCGCGCCGGTGGCCACGACCGTCCGGCCGCCCGCCGCGACGACCACCGTGGCACCGGCACCGGTACCGGCACCGGCTCCTTCGGGCGCCGTGACGACAAGCCGCGCTGGAAGCGCAACGGCTGACATCGCCTCGGCCGGCTGAACGCCGGCCGGACGACACTGCGGCTCGCCCGCACGGGAAGGGCCCGTACGACTCCGGTCGTACGGGCCCTTCCCGTGTCGTGTCCCCGTGTCCCCGTGTTCCCGAGGGTCTGGTCGTGTACCGCCGCTTGTGAGGCGGTTGTTGGGGACATCGACCGGGGTGCCGTCTGCGACGCGCACGGGACACCGCAGGGGGGCTGCAACGGATCGCCGGCCGGCAGGGCCGCACGGGCCTGTTCCCGCTCTCGGCGCCGCAGGGGTTCTTTCCGGCCAACTTGTGAGGTGTGTCACGCCCTCGGTGGGGGAATTGCTGGGGGCATGACAGATGACGGCAAGGCGACTGGGCTCTCGGACGAGGAACGGCTGGCCCAGCTCGGATACACGCAGGTTCTCGCGCGCCGGATGTCGGCGTTCTCCAACTACGCGGTCTCCTTCACGATCATCTCGGTGCTGTCGGGCTGCCTGACGCTCTACCTGTTCGGCATGAACACGGGCGGCCCCGCCGTGATCACCTGGGGCTGGGTCGCGGTCGGCCTGATGACCCTGTTCGTCGGGCTGTCGATGGCCGAGATCTGCTCGGCCTACCCCACCTCGGCCGGCCTGTACTTCTGGGCCCACCGGCTGGCACCGCCCCGCAGCGCGGCGGCCTGGGCCTGGTTCACGGGCTGGTTCAACGTGCTCGGCCAGGTCGCCGTGACGGCCGGCATCGACTTCGGTGCCGCGTCGTTCCTCGGCGCCTACCTCAATCTCCAGTTCGACTTCGAGGTCACGCCCGGCCGCACGATCCTGCTCTTCGCGGCGATCCTCGTGCTGCACGGCCTGCTCAACACCTTCGGTGTGCGGATCGTCGCGCTCCTCAACAGCGTGAGCGTGTGGTGGCACGTCCTCGGCGTGGCCGTGATCGTCGGCGCGCTGACCTTCGTACCGGACGACCACCGGTCGGCGTCCTTCGTCTTCGGCGAGTTCGTGAACAACACCGGCTGGGGCAGCGGCGTCTACGTGGTCGCCCTCGGCCTGCTCATGGCGCAGTACACCTTCACCGGCTACGACGCCTCCGCACACATGACCGAGGAGACGCACGACGCGTCGGCCGCCGGCCCCCGAGGCATCGTGCGGTCCATCTGGACCTCGTGGATCGCGGGCTTCGTCCTGCTCCTCGGGTTCACCTTCGCCATCCAGTCCTACGACGGCGCCCTCGGCTCCCCGACCGGCGCACCGCCCGCCCAGATCCTCCTCGACGCGCTCGGCGCCACCTCCGGCAAGCTGCTGCTGCTCGTCGTGATCGGCGCGCAGCTGTTCTGCGGGATGGCGTCCGTCACCGCCAACAGCCGCATGATCTACGCCTTCTCCCGCGACGGGGCCCTGCCCTTCTCGCGGCTCTGGCGCACCGTCAGCCCGCGCACGCGTACACCCGTCGCGGCCGTCTGGCTGGCGGCCGGCGGCGCCCTGCTGCTGGGCCTGCCCTACCTGATCAACGTGACGGCGTACGCGGCCGTCACCTCGATCGCGGTCATCGGCCTCTACATCGCCTACGTCATCCCGACCCTGCTGCGGCTGCGCAAGGGCGACGACTTCGCCCGCGGTCCCTGGCACCTGGGCCGCTGGTCCCGCGCGATCGGCGTGGTCTCCGTCATCTGGGTGGGCGTCATCACCGTCCTGTTCATGCTCCCCCAGGTCTCCCCGGTGACCTCGGAGACCTTCAACTACGCCCCGGTCGCCGTCCTGGCCGTCCTCGGCTTCGCGGCCGTCTGGTGGTTCGCCTCGGCCCGGCACTGGTTCCTCAGGCCCACGGCCACCGAGACCGTCCCCGGCCCGGCGTCCCCGGGTGCCCTCCCGGAGGCGGGGCCGACGGCCGAACCGGTCGATCCGTGACCGATCTCCGCCACCCGGCACGGCCGTGTCCCGATACCCGATCGGCTCCACGGCCGCGTCCGGCTATGCTCGGGGAAGCAACATCGCCTGGGCCCTTAGCTCAATTGGCAGAGCAGTGGACTTTTAATCCATTGGTTGTGGGTTCGAGTCCCACAGGGCCTACAGAGGTCAGGGGCACCCTATGGTCCTGACCAGCGATTTCGTGGCTCCGACCAGTCCTTCCGGTCGGGGCCACGTCATTGTGGAGGTCGCCTGCGTGAGCGGGTGCGCCGACAGACAGCGTGGCTTGTTCAGCCACCGCGTCCTCTCTCAGGGGTGCCATCGCAGGTGTGGCGTCGAAAGCGTTGGTGAGACCGTCGAGGCGGTCGGCAAGTTCCCGGAGTCCATCCGCATGTGCCGTAAGGGTGTCCGAGAGGCGGCGCAAGTCGTCGGAACCATGCGGATGCCAGTCGCCGTCCATTTCGACGTTCACGAAGGGGATGTGACCGGGCGGGAGTTCGGTGAAGGGGCGCTGTTCGAAGCACGCACGCAGGATCACCGCTGTGCCACGGCTCGTTGAGGTCGTGAATTCGTAGTCAGGGCTCGCGTGCGTGATGTCGACGCGGTAGCCGCCGGGCTGGTGCTCTTCCTCGCCTCCCGTGCACCAGTCGGGTTCCCAGGTGGTGACAGGCCCGTGGTCGCACGTCGGGACAGTCACTGTTCGGAACGCGTTGTCGTGATCCGGCACGAGCGGGTTCCTTGTCCTGGTCGTCATTGGCTATGTGCCGGCGTGGGGTGGGGATCCCGGCTCAGTCCTCGTTCAGGAGTTCGGCAGCGGCCTTTGGATCCATGAGGGTCGACCAGGCTTGCTCGGCGGGAAGAAGGGGGCGGCTGGGGAGGGCGTACTCGGGGTACCAGACGGTGGGATCGCAGCCGGGGACCTGGTGCAGGATGACGGCGATGAGATCGTCGGGGATGGAACCGGTGATGCGCACGGCGACGTAGGTCTCATGGCCGTCGTCGGCGCGTACGAGGATGCCGAGGCGAAAAGTGGGAAAGTCGGCGGCGTGTTCATGCCCGTCGTGCAGTGATCCACGAGCCAGCTCCCGGACAGCCGCAGTGAGATGGCGGACGAGCCGGGTACCGGCTTCGAGTTGGTAGCGGTCGTGGTCGTTCTGGTCCGGGAGGAGATGCCCGACGTACGTCTTCGTACTCAGGGGCTGACGTTCTTCGGCGTTGTAGCGGGCCCGTGCAGCCCTCGCAGTCGTCTCCAGGGCTGAGTAGAAGTCGTCCGGTGACCCGTCCTCGCGTTGCCCGGCGGCGATGAGCCAGGGCAGGTCCTCGTCTGCCCAGACCGCTCCGCGCCAGCGTTGGACCTTGACTTTGAAGAGCACCTCATCATCGATCGAACGGATCCGCTCCTGTCCGGCCTCACCGTCGGTGAAGCGTTCCCGGGCCTTGGCCAGGAGCGGATGATCCAGTTCATCAAGCGGTTCCCGGGCTGACGGAAGCGGTAACTTCAGGTCGTCGCGGAGGGTGCGCAAGGTGGGTCGAGCGGGTCGCACCGATCAGTCGTCCTTGCCTACTCCGCCGAGTTCCTTGATCCGCTCCGGCGACAGTCCGGTGAGCAGCGAGACGCTCGATTCGACGGATCCGTCAAGCTTGCGCATCTTCTCCAGCATGTTGGCCCGGACCTCCTCACGGCGGAGCTCCAAGTAGGTTCGGACGGCCTCGGCGACCAGGTCCTTCTTCGTCATCCCCAGAAAATGGGCACCGTCTGCGATCAGCTCGTCTATGGCCGCATCGACTTTCAACGGTGCTGTCGTCCGGGTCGTCCGACTCCGGGATTCCTCTGTGATCTTCATGCTCACACCCTCTCTGGTACCAAAAGATACTCCTATTCTTCTCTACTCGCAGGGGCAAGAAGCCGTTGGTCGTGGGTTCCGAGTCCCGCAGGGCCTACCAGAGAGCCCCCGCACCGGAGTCTTCCGGTGCGGGGGCTCGGGCGTTCCCGGGGGCCCGGGATCTGCCCGGTCAGCCGTTGACGACGATCCTGGCCGTGTTGTTGGTCAGGTCGGGGTCGTAGGCGCGGATCGGGGGCTCGTGCTGGTCGTTGTCGATGGCGACCGGCGCGGTGGAGCGGGCCGCGCTGTCGATGCGGAGGGTGAAGGGGAACGTGTGGGTGGCGTGTTCGTTCAGGTAGATCGGGGTGGTGCAGCGGTAGCGGGGGGCGCCGACTTGTTCCTCGCGCCAGTCACCGTCCGCGGTCAGGGCGTAGCAGGCGTCCGGGCGGGCGGTGACGGTCGTTCCGGAGGGGACGCGGACGTCGACCGTCGCGACGGGCTCGCCCGCGCCCAGTGAGGCGACCCAGGCGGGGCCGCGGTTCCTGACCTTGATGTCGGCCTGTACGGTCTCGCCGACCGTGCCCTCGATCCGGCTGCCGATCAGCCTGAGGTCGGCGGTGTTGGTGGCGTGGATGATGACCGAACGGGTGTTGTCCTGGGGGTCCAGGTCGGGGACGGCCGCCGTGGCGTTGGCCGTGCCGTTGGCCGTGCCGTTGGCCGTGCCGAGGGACCTCGTGGGCGTCGGGGCCAGATCGGCGCCCGTGCCCGGGGTGTACGTCCGGCCGGCGCGGGCCGCTTCCAGGGCCTCCGCGGAGTAGGGCTCGACGGAGTAGTCGTAGCGCTCGTACAGGGCGTTCCGGCGGGCCTTCAGGGCGTTGGTGAGGGTGACCGACTCACCGGGGGCGAGCTTCTCGTCGAGGACGCACAGCGCCTCGGTGCCGACCTCCGTGTCGCGGAACTCGCAGTTCGCGGGCCGCTGGGCGTAGGTGAGGCCGCGCGAGGCGAACAGGCGGAGCAGGACGCCGTCCGCGGTGCGGTTGCCGTTGTTGGAGAGGGTGGCGGGGACGGTGATCCGGGTGCCCGGCGTGACGCCGTTCTGCCGGGGGGACTGGCTGAGGGCCAGGTCGGGGCCGTTGCCGACGGTCACCCGCGTCTCGCCCGGGTAGGACGTGAGGTCGCCGGCGACGGCGGTGTGGCGCAGGGTGCCCACGGCGCCTTCCGGGACGTCCGGCAGCGCGCTGACCCGGAGTTCGGCGGCCGTCACCACGTCGGTGCCGGTGAGCGGGGGGACGTCGCAGACGGCCGTGACGGCGCTGTCGGGCGCGCAGTTGGCGGGCCAGGTGATCTTGGCGAAGGCGGCCAGCTCGGCGGCGTCCACGGTCAGGCGGCCGGCGCCGACCGGGTTCGCGATGTTGTCGTGGGAGACCTTGAGCGTGACGGTCCGCTCGGGTGCGGACCCGTCCTCTTGGGCGCCGGGCAGGACCAGCTCGTACGGATCGGAGTACGTCCAGAGCTGGTCGCTGTCGGCGGCCGCGGGGCCCGCCGTGCCGAGGGTCAGCAGGGTGGCTGCGGCGAGTACGGGGACGAGCGCGCGCCGGGTGCGGCGGGTCGTCGTCGGTTGCGAGCGTGTCATGCCCAGGCTGACTCTTTCCGGGGGTCAGGGGTTGTACGGCGCCGGGTGGCGGCGTCGGTCGGGCCCTCCCTGGGGCAGCCGGGGGACAGCGGGACGGCCGGGACGGCCGAGGGAAGAGGGGAGGGAGAGCTGCGGCAGATCGCGGCCAGGCGCACAGAACGATGTGCGTTCTCACATCGAAGTGATAGAACTGTCCTCATGGGCATCGCCAACCGTCTCGATCTGACCCTGCGGCTCGTCCAGGGAGCCGCGGGGCAGGTCTCCGTCGCCGAACTCGCGCAGCGGCTCGGGGTGTCCGAGATGACCGTGCGCCGGGACCTCGACACGCTGGAGAAGCAGGGCCTGGTGCGCCGGGTGCACGGTGGGGCCGTACCGGCGCGGGCCCGCGAGGAGGGTGCCGGCTTCGACGCGCGGGAGGCGTGGCAGGGGGCGACCAAGGACCGGCTGGGCGCGGCCGTCGCCGGTCTCGTGGAGCCGGGCTCCCGGGTGCTGCTGGACGCCGGCACCACCACCGCGCACGTGGCCGAACACCTCGCCGCACGCGGCCCGTTGACCGTCGCGGTGCTCAGTCTCCAGGCGGCGGTACGGCTGGCCGACCGGCCCGGCATCGAGCTGATGGTCGTCGGTGGACGCTCGCGGCCCGGTGAACGCTCCCTGGTGGGGCCGCTGGCGCTGCGCACCCTGGAGTCCCTCGCCTTCGACCTGTTCGTGATGTCCATCGGCGGAGTGCACGCCGGGCACGGCTGGTCGGAGTTCTCCCTCGACGACGCCGCCGTGAAACGGGCGGGACTCGGCCAGGCGGACCGCACGGTCGCGGTGGCCGACGCGACGAAGCTGGGCGTCCGCGCCTTCGACCAGGTCGCCCCGCTCGACGCCGTCCGCACGTTCGTCACCGACACCGCCGCGGCCGACCCCGGCACCCACCCCGCGGGCCCGGAGACCCTCCGGGCCCTGCGCGAGGCCGGCGTCGAGACGCTGCTGGTCTGAGACGCCGGTCCACCGCCGGTCCCGCCACGCCAGTCCGCCCACCGAGCCGAGGAGTTGGCCCGTGCACCACCCGCCCCTGATGATCCTTGTCGCCGGACCGTACCGTTCGGGCACCGGCGACGACCCCGCCAAGCTCGCCGCGAACGTACGGGCCATGAACGAGACCGCCCTCGCCCTGTTCCGCGCCGGGCATCTGCCGGTCACCGGTGAGGCCCTGGCGCTGCCCCTGCTGGAGACGGCGGGCGCCACCGGACCCGACGACCCGCTGTTCGAGGAACTCTTCCACCCCGTCGCCGAACGCCTCCTCGACCGCTGCGACGCCGTCCTGCGGGTCGGCGGCCCCTCGCAGGGGGCGGATCGCATGGTCGACCGGGCCCACGCGCGCGGCAAGGACGTCTACACGGACCTCGCCGACGTACCGACCGCCGCCGGTGCCCGGTGACGGCCGCGGCCGGCCGTCCCGGCATCGACGTCCCCGACCCCCGCGGCCGTACCGGACTCGACCGGCAGGGACGCGACCTGACGGGCAACGCGCGCGTGCGCGTGGTCGACGTCGAGGTGCTCGCCTGCGACTGGTCCGTGCTGCGCCGCACCACCTTCGACTACCGGCACGGCGACGGCCACTGGAGCCGCGAGCGGCGCGAGACCTACGACCGCGGCGACGGCGCGACCATCCTGCTCTACGACCCCGACCGGCGTACGGTCCTGCTGACCCGCCAGTTCCGGCTGCCCGCCTACGTCAACGGCCACCCCGACGGCATGCTGCTGGAGACCGCGGCCGGGCTGCTGGACGGCGACGACCCGCGGGAGGCGATCCGCCGCGAGGCCGTGGAGGAGACCGGCCGCACCGTGCACGAGGTCGAGCACGTCTTCGACGCCTTCATGAGTCCCGGCTCGGTCACCGAACGCCTGAGCTTCTTCGCCGCTCCCTACGACGGCTCGGCGCCCGGCGTGGAAAGGGCGGGCGTCGCGGCCGAGGGGGAGGACATCACGGTCGTGGAGGTGGCGTTCACCGAGGCGCTCGCGCTCGTCCGCAGCGGCGGGATCGCCGACGCGAAGACCATCATGCTGCTCCAGTGGGCGGCGCTGGACGGCCCGTTCGGGCAGCGCTGACCGGTGGGCGGGGTGCCGGCGGGCCTCAGCTCACGCCGAGTTCGGTGAGTTCGGCGGCGGCCGTCAGGTCGGCCAGCTCCGTGAGGTCGGCCAGCGGCAGCGTGTGCTGGGTCGTGAGGACCTTGGCCCGCAGGTAGCGCACGTTGTGCGGGGTGGTGAAGACGCCGGTGGGCACGCGGTCGTGGACGTCGATGCCCAGTCCCCGGAGCTGCTCCGCCTTGTCGGGATTGTTGGACAGCAGGTCCAGCTCCGTGACGCCCAGCGCGCGCAGCATCTGGGCCGCGGCGGTGTAGTCCCGGGCGTCCTCGGGGAGTCCCAGGGCGGCGTTCGCCTCGTAGGTGTCGAGCCCCTGGTCCTGGAGGGCGTACGCGTCGAGCTTGTTGTAGAGGCCGATGCCGCGCCCCTCCTGGCGCAGGTAGAGCAGGATCCCGCCCCGGTCGGCGATGCGTTCGACCGCCTCGCGCAGCTGCGGACCGCAGTCGCAGCGGGCGGAGCCGAAGACGTCGCCGGTCAGGCACTCGGAGTGCAGCCGGACGAGGGGCACGGGGCCGGGGTCGCCGAGGACGACGGCGACGTGCTCCTGGCAGTCGGCGAGTCCGTGGAAGGTGACGAGTTCGGCGTCCGCCGTGTAGCCGTCGTGGAAGCGCAGCGGTACCCGGACGCGGGCACGCTGGGTGGCGGCGGGGGAGTCGGGCATGCGGGGTCTCCGTGTCCGGTGGTCGGTGCGCACATGTGCGGCTTCTGCTGAGCTTTTCTGCTTCTGCTTCTGCTTCTGCTTCTGCTTCTGTGCTTCGCTTCTGTACTCACTGATTCAGATTTGAAGCAGATCCTTGATCGTGACCCTATCTCATGCTTTAAATTTGAAGCAATAGGATTGTTGTGCCGTGGCTCACGGTGGCGTGGCTACGACGTCCCGGAGCAGGGCGAGGAGCGTCGCCGCCAGGGCAGATCCTCGGGGGCCGTCTCGCCGCCCTCTCCCTGGAGGCCCTGCGCGACCTGCGTGAAGATCTGCTCCAGCTGTCCCACCTGCTCGGGCGTGAGGCGGTCGAACAGCAGGCCGCGTACGGTGTCGACATGGCCGGGCGCCGCGCTCTCCAGGACCGCCATGCCCTCGTCCGTCAGGACCGCGACGCTCCCGCGCTTGTCCCACTGGCACTCCTCGCGCCGTACCAGTCCGTCCTTCTCCAGCCGCGTCACGGCGTACGTCAGCCTGCTGCGGGTGACCTTCAGCCGCTCCGCGAGGTCGGTCATGCGCAGCCGCCGCTCCGGCGCCTCCGAGAGGTTGGCGAGGATGGAGTAGTAGGCGTGGGGCATGCCGGCGTCCTGCTGGAGCTGCCGGTCGATCGCGTCCTCCAGGAGGAGGTATCCGGCGATGTACGCGCGCCAGGCGCGCTGCTCCTCGGGGGTGAGCCAGCGGGTCGTCATGCGCCCAGTGTAGTTTTGTTTCAAACTTGAACCAAGCCCGTCGTCCACTGTTCCGTCCGACGTCCACGCCACCCTTGCGACGCCCGATCCCGGAGAGACCCGCGCCGATGCCGTACCCGTACGTCCTGCTGTCCGCCGCCGTCTCCCTCGACGGCTACCTCGACGACACCGGTCCCGACCGGCTGCTGCTGTCCGGCCCGGCCGACTTCGACCGGGTCGACGAGGTGCGGGCCTCCGTCGACGCCATCCTGGTCGGGGCCGGCACGATCCGCGCCGACAACCCGCGCCTGTTGGTCAACTCGCCCGGCCGCCGTGCCGCACGGGTCGCCGCGGGCAAGCCGGAGTACCCCCTCAAGGTGACGGTCAGCGGTTCCGGAGAGCTGGACCCGGAGGCCCGGTTCTGGCACACCGGTGGCCACAAGGTCCTCTACACGACGCGGACGGGCGCGGACCGCGCCCGTGCCCTCGGTCTCGGGCGCGCGACCGACGTCGTGCCGCTGGGCGCCCACCTCGACTGGCGCCGGCTCCTGGAACACCTCCACGACGTACGGGGCGTACGGCGCCTGATGGTCGAGGGCGGCGGGACCGTCCACACCCAGCTCCTCCAGGAGGGCCTCGCCGACGAACTCCAGCTCGTCCTGGCACCGTTGTTCGTGGGCGACCCGGACGCGCCCCGGCTCTTCGGCCCCGGCGGTTATCAGGGCGGGCGCCTGCGGCTGGTCGGGACCCGGCGCATCGAGGACGTCGTCCTGATGTCGTACGAGCCCACCGCACCCGGTACCGGCCCGCTCCCCGCCGCCGCCGACCGGCACTGGCTGGCCCTCGCCTGTGAGCTGGCCGCCGCCTGTCCGCCGTCGCGGACCGCCTTCAGTGTCGGCGCGGTCGTGGTGGCGGCCGACGGCACGGAGCTGGCGCGCGGCCACTCCCGCGAGGCGGGCGATCCCGTCGTCCACGCCGAGGAGGCGGCCCTCGCCAAGATCGACGCCGCCGACCCCCGGCTGGCCGGCGCCACCGTCTACAGCAGCCTGGAGCCCTGCGCCCGGCGCTCCTCCCGGCCCGCCCCGTGCGCCCGCCTCATCCTCGACGCGGGCGTGCGCCGGGTCGTGACGGCCTGGCGGGAGCCGGACACCTTCGTCACCGATGCCGACGGCAGCGGCCTGCTCACCGCCGCCGGAGCGGACGTCGTCGTCCTTCCGGAGTACGGGGACCAGGCGAAGGCGCCGAACGGGCATCTGCTCCGACGGACCCCCTGATCGAGCCCCCGCGTCCGACCGTGGTTCTGGGCATCCCCCGCATGGCGTAGACTGGTGTCACACCGACGCGGGGTGGAGCAGCTCGGTAGCTCGCTGGGCTCATAACCCAGAGGTCGCAGGTTCAAATCCTGTCCCCGCTACTCAAGGCCGAAGGCCGGAATCCTGATCATGGGATTCCGGCCTTCGGTGCGTTCGGCGGGCGGCGTCGCCGCAGGAGCCGTCACGCAGGGTGATCGCTCGGGAGCCCTGTGATCACATCTGAGTCACCATCAAAAACCCGGGTGACTCCTGAGGTGTTCCGGCGGTCGGTCAACTCGCCCGTTTTTCAGCGGTCCTGGGCCGAAAGTCCAGGCCAGAAATGTTGTTGATCAAGCAGAACGGCTTGGAATCATGCGCCCAGGTCTATTAACGTTCGATAACGCAGCGCGGTCGTCCCAGCCGGCACAAGAGTCGGCTCCGCGCGCACGCGTCGAATCCCGCAAGGGAACCGGGGAACCACCAACTTGGGGTGAATCTCGCGTAAGCCGCCGTACAGTCACGGCCGGTATACGCGCGTAGGAGACCTTCCCGCTCCGAACCCGTCAGCTAACCCGGTAGGCGACGGAAGGAAAGGAGCACGCCCGCGTGGCGTCCAACCGGCCTGCCCCAGAAGCCCCCACCGTGCCCGCCCAGCAGACCTTCGGCTACGGCACCTACCGCACCGACGAGGGCCCCTGGGAGGAATGGAACCCCACCGCGGACTCCGTTCGCCCGGTGCGCGGTAAGCACCGCGTCGCCAAGCAGCGCGGCGGACTCGCCCGCAGCTCCACCGTTCTCGGCGTCGGTGTCATCGCTGCCGTCGGCGGCGCGGGCATGGCCAGCGCCAACACCGGCAAGTCGCCGGTCTCCATCTCCATGCCGGACCTTCCCTCGGTGGGTTCCCTCATCTCGGACGACGACACCCCCGAGGAGACGGCGCCCGCGCTCAGCACCTTCGGCGCCGAGACCGTCGCCGACGACCGCGCGGACAGCGGTGCCGACGCCGGTGAGGCGCTCCGCAACCGGATCATGGCGCAGGCCGAGTCGCAGCAGACACAGGTCGAGACCAAGGCGCAGGAAGCCGCCGAGGCCGCCGCGGCCAAGGCCGCCGCCGACGCCGCCGCCAAGGCCGAGAAGGCCGCCGCGGCCAAGGCCGAGGCCGCCAGGAAGAAGGCCGCCGAGGAAGCCGCCAAGAAGGCGGAGGCCGAGCGCCTCGCCGAGCTGGCCAAGCAGTTCACGCTGCCGACCTCCTCGTACACGATCACCTCGACCTTCGGCCAGGCCGGCGCCTACTGGTCCTCCGGGTACCACACCGGCCTTGACTTCGCCGCCCCCACCGGCACGCTCATCAAGGCCGTGCACAACGGCACCATCACCTCCGCCGGCTACGACGGGTCGTACGGGTACAAGACCGTGCTCACCCTGGACGACGGCACCGAGCTGTGGTTCGCCCACCAGTCCTCCATCAGCGTCAGCGTCGGCCAGAAGGTCGCCACCGGCGACATCATCGGCCGCGTCGGCGCCACCGGCAACGTCACCGGTGCCCACCTCCACCTGGAGGTCCACCCGGGCGGCAGCAGCAGCGGCATCGACCCGGCCGCCTGGCTGCGGTCCAAGGGGCTCACCCCCTGAGGTCTTCCGGGGAGTGTCACGGGGGTCGGTGAGGTCTACGCCCGGATGTTTCCCGGATGTTCGTGAACCCTGACCGGAGGCGCGGAATGCGCGCCTCCGGCCAGGGTGTTGTCATAAGGCATGACTTCTCTGCGCAAGCTCGGCTCCTCCGACCTGGAGGTCTTCCCGCTCGCCCTCGGCGGCAACGTCTTCGGCTGGACCGCGGACGAGGCGGCCTCCTTCGCCGTCCTCGACGCCTACGCGGCAGGCGGCGGCAACTTCCTGGACAGCGCCGACTCGTACTCGGCGTGGGCCGAGGGCAACAGTGGCGGTGAATCCGAGACCATCATCGGCAACTGGGTGAAGGCCCGCGGCAACCGCGACGACATCGTGATCGCCACCAAGGTCAGCCAGCACCCCGACCACCCAGGGCTGAGCGCCGCCAACATCAAGGCCGCCGCCGACGCCTCCCTGCGGCGCCTGGACACCGACCGCATCGACCTCTACTACACCCACTTCGACAAGCCCGAGGTGCCCGTCGAGGAGATCGTCGGCGCGCTCGACGAACTGGTGAAGGCGGGCAAGGTGCGGCACATCGCCGCCTCCAACATCTCCCCCGAACGCCTGCGGGCCTCACTCGAGTTCTCCGACCGCGAGGGCCTGGCCCGGTACGTGGCACTCCAGCCCCACTACAACCTGGTCTCCCGCGACACCTACGAGGGCGCGCTCCAGGACCTCGTCGCCGCGTCCGGCCTCGCCGCCGTGCCGTACTACGCGCTGGCGTCCGGCTTCCTCACCGGCAAGTACCGCCCCGGTGCGACGGTGGACAGCGCCCGCGCCCAGGGCGCCGCCAAGCACCTGGGCACCGAGCGGGGGCAGAAGGTGCTCACCGCCCTGGACGAGGTCGCCCGCGCCCATGACGCCGAGGTCGCCACGGTGGCCCTGGCGTGGCTCGCCGCGCAGCCGACCGTCGCCGCGCCGATCGCCTCCGCCCGCACGGTGGAGCAACTCCCGGCACTGCTGGCGGTGGCCGACCTGGAACTGACGGAGGCGGAGATCGCCCGCCTCACGGAGGCCTCCGCGTAGGAGACGGGGAGCCGGACGGGCCGCACCCCGCTCAGGACTGGTGCGGGGTGTGTGGCGCGTACGGCGTGTACGGCGAGTACGGGTGCGGCGGGGTGGATCCGGCGTACCCGTAGTACCCGTGGTACCCCTGCGCCGGGTGCGCCGCCCCCATCGGATACCCGTACGCCCCTTGCAGGCCGTACGCCCCGTAGACCGGCAGGGGGGCGGGCGCGGCCAGCCGGGACGCGTGCTCCAGGGCCGGCCGGGCCACCTCCCGGCGCCGCCACAGCTCGTTCAGCAACTCCCGTTCCCGTACGACGAAGTCGGCGCCGCCCCGCCCCTCGCGCCCGCGGTGCCGCAGGAACGCGAGAGACGTGGCGTAGGCCTCGTACTGCGCCACCTGCCGTCCCGCGGGCCTGCCCAGGTGCCGTCGGGCGTACTGCCGGGCCAGCCTGCGCGCCCGCATCGAGCCGAGGGCGTACGGCTCTGCGGGGCCGAGCCAGCCGGCGGCCGTGTAGGCGGGCAACTCATCGCGCACCGTGCCCAGTTCGCGCTGGCGTGTCCACACCACCAGCCAGGTCAGCACCCCGAACGCGGGCACCATGAACGCTCCGTACACGGCGAAGAAACCCCATTCGCCGAAGGTCGCCGAGCCGTTCCACAGGGCGTGCATGAGCATCGCGAGCAGCAGGCCGCACAGCGGGAGCACCACGCGCCGCACGCGCTGGCGCTCCCCGGACAGCGCGGCGATGCCGAAGCCCAGGCCGGTGAGGACCGTGAACAGGGGGTGCGCGAAGGGCGACATGACGACGCGCACGAAGAACGTCGCCACGGTGACGGAGGCGATACCGCCGTCCCCGGCGAGCTGGTCGGTGCCGAAGGCGTTGCCGAGGTAGAGGATGTTCTCGGTGAAGGCGAAGCCGGTGGCGGTGATCCCGGCTATCACCACCCCGTCGACGATCCCGGTGAAGTCCCGCCTGCGGAACAGGAACACGAGGAGGACGGCCGCCGCCTTGGCGGACTCCTCGACGACGGGCGCGATCACCGTCGCGCCCAGGGTGTCGGCGTGGACCGGGTCGGCCGTCGCCGTCGCTATCCAGCGCACCGCGAAGCTGTTGGCGACGATCGCTATCAGCGCCGCCGCGCACGCGCCCCACGAGAAGGAGAAGACCAGGTTCCGCCAGGGGCCCGGTTCCACCCGGTCCAGCCAGCGGAAGGCGGCTATGAGCAGGGGCACGGGAAGGATCGCGAGCCCCAGTCCGACCAGGAACCCCTCGGTGCCCGTCTCCTCACGGACGAGGGCGAGGATCACCAGCCCCGACAGGGCGAGCAGCGTGATCAGCGCGCCGTAACGGACCCACTTGTGCTGCCACCAGTGCGCGTGCCGCAGCACACCGCCCTCGGCCGGGCCGCCCGGGTGCGGCGGGTGAGGGGGAAGCGGTGGGAACGGGGAGCTGGTGGCCACGGCATCGACCCTAACGACGGAGAGGACGGCTGTGGTGGGGATTTCGGCTGGTCAGTGATCCCGGCGACCCTCGTGCCGTACGCGGCGGAAGAGCAGGTCGTTCACGACATGACCCTTGTCCAGTCCCTGCCCCTCGAAACGGGTCAGCGGCCGGAAGCCGGGGCGCGGCGAGAACCCGCCGTCCGCCTGGGTGTTGACGAAGTCGGGGTGCGCGGTGAGCACCTCGAGCATCTGTTCCGCGTACGGCTCCCAGTCGGTCGCGCAGTGCACGATCGCGCCCGTTCTCAGCCGCGTCGCGGCGAGGTCGAGGAACTCCGGCTGGAGGAGACGCCGCTTGTGGTGGCGCTTCTTGGGCCAGGGGTCGGGGAAGTAGACGCGCACGCCGTCGAGGGAGTCGGGCGGAAGCATCTCGCGGAGCAGGATGATCGCGTCCCCGTTGGCGACGCGGACGTTCGTCAGGCCGCCCCGGTCCGCGAGGTTGAGGAGGTTGCCCTGGCCGGGGGTGTGGACGTCGACGGCGAGGATGTTCGTCTCCGGGTCGGCGGCCGCCATCTGCGCGGTCGCCTCACCCATGCCGAAGCCGATCTCCAGGACGACCGGGTTGTCGTTGCCGAAGAGTTCGGCGAGGTCGACGCTGTGCCCGTCGATGTCCAGGCCCCACTTCGCCCACAGCCGCTGGAGGGCGTCGGCCTGCCCCGCGGTGACCCGGCTGCGCCGCGGCTGGAAGCTCCTGATCCGCCGCTCGAAGTGCGACCCGGCGGGATCGGCGCTCGGACCGTCGGGGAAGCGCGGCTCCCCCTTGGCACGGGTACGGCGGACGGACTCGCCGGGGTGATGATCACCGAGGGCGGGCCTGGGAGGTTCTGGGGCGCTCAACGAATCAGACACAGTGGGATCGATTTTACGGGCGACGAGGGGGGTGGGTCGGGCCGACGGGGGTGAGGGCGCGTCCGCCCCCCGTCGCACCGGACCCACGGCCACCTCGCGCGGCGTCCCGCCCCATCGGTGCGCGGTTGTGCCGGTGTCCGGCTGCGCGGTTGTGCCGGTGTCCGGCTGTCTGGCTGTCCGGCTGTTTCGATGTGCCGCTGTCCGGTGAGTGTCGGAAGGTCTGCACGCCGAAACCCTGCGGGTGGCGGGGCACGCCGGGGGCGGACCTGCTCGCGGGCGGCGGTGGGCGGGTGACCGGGGTGCGTAGGTGACCTGGTGACCGGGGCGGGCCGGACACCCATCGGGTTGCGGACACCCGTCTGCGCCGGGTTGTCGGAGTGTGGACGTCGGCCTGAGCCGGTCAACAGGCGGCCCCGCGTCGTGCTGCGGTTCGCGGACGGGCGGACGGACGTCCGTCTAGGTCGGGCCGCGGACACCCGTCCGTGCCGGGCTGTCGCAGTGCGCACGCCGGCCTGAGCCGGTCCGCAGGCGCCCGCCCGCGTCGTGCTGCGGGGCCGCGGACGGGCATCCGTCCACGTCGGCCGCGCGTGCCGCCTGCGCTGGGCCGCGGCTATGCGCCTGCTCGGGCCGCCGGTGCCCGCCTGCGGCGCCCCTGCGCTGGGCCGCGGGTATGCGCCTGCTCGGGCCGCCTACGGCCCGCCACGGGCATCGGCCCGCCACGCGCGCCGGGCCCCGGTGCCCGCCTACAGCGGCTCCAGCGCCTCCAGTGCCCTGCGGGCCACCTCCCGGCCGATCGGCAGGGACGCCGTCGCCGCGGGGGAGGGGGCGTTCAGTACGTGGATCGCGCGCGGGGACCGTCGTATGAGGAAGTCGTCCACCAGGGAGCCGTCCCGCCGGACGGCCTGCGCGCGGACGCCGGGGGTCGCGCGGACCAGGTCCTGCGCGTTGACCGCGGGCAGCAGACGGCGCACCTCCTCCACGAAGGCGCGCTTGGACACGGACCGGTGCAGTTCCCCCAGGCCGTGGCGCCAGTGCCGGCGGGCCAGGCGCCAGGCGCCCGGCCAGGCCGCCGTCGCCGCGGCCTCCCGCGGGCGTACGACTCCCCAGCCGTACCCCTCCCGGGCGAGGGCCGGGACCGCGTTGGGTCCGACGTGGACGCTGCCGTCCAGGCCGCGGGTGAGGTGCACGCCGAGGAAGGGGAAGGCCGGGTCGGGGACCGGGTAGACCAGGCCTCGCACCAGATCCTGGCGGGCCAGCTCGTAGTACTCGCCGCGGAAGGGGACGATGCGGACGTCGGGCTCGTCGCCGGTCAGGCGGGCGATCTCGTCGCACTGTAGCCCGGCGCAGTTCACCAGGACGCGGCCGCGGACGACGTCCCCGCGCGCGGTGCGGACGGCCACACCGCGGTCGGCGCGGCGGTCGATCCGGACGACCCGTGTGCCGTAGCGGATGTCCGCGCCGGAGGCCTCACCGAGCTGCCGGGCGACCGCGGTGAAGTCGCAGGTGCCGGTGGTGCCGACGTGGATCGCCGCCAGGCCGGTCACCTCCGGCTCGTACTCCGCGATCTGGGCGGGACCCAGCTCGCGGACCGCGATCCCGTTCTCCCGGCCGCGCTGGGCGAGGGCGTGCAGGCGGGGCAGCTCCGCCCGGTCCGTCGCGACGATCAGCTTGCCGGTGACGGCGTGCGGGATGCCGTACTCCGCGCAGAACTTGATCATCTCGGCGGAGCCCCGGACCGCGTAGCGCGCCTTGAGGGAGCCGGGGCGGTAGTAGACGCCGCTGTGGATGACGCCGCTGTTGCGGCCCGTCTGGTGACGGGCCGGGCCCGGTTCCTTCTCCAGCACCGTCACGCTCGTGCCCGGCGCGGCACGGCTGATCGCGTGCGCCGTCGACAGGCCGACGATCCCGCCTCCGATCACCAGCACGTCGCAGTCGTAGCCGATCGCCCGCACTGTCACCACCTCCCGGCTTCGATAGTGCACTGCGCCACTGACAATGCCTTCAAACCCGGGGGGCGCCACCGGAGCGGCCGGCTCAGGCCGGCGTCATCAGCAGCGGCCGGGCCCGTTCGCGCAGCTCGACCACGCGCGGCTCGTCGCCGTACGGCTCCAGGCGGTGCAGGAGGTCCTTGACGTACTCGGTGGTGCGGGCGGACGAGATACGGCCGGCCACCTCGACCGCCCGCACGCCCTGCGCGCAGGCCGCGTCCAGATTGCCCGACTCCAGCTCGGCGACCGCCGAGACGACGAGCCGCAGGCCGTGCGAGCGTACGAACTCCTCCGTCGGCTGCGAGAGCGCCTGCTCCGTGAAACGCCGCACCTGGCGTGGCGCCTTCAGGTCGCGGTAGCACTCGGCGGCGTCGGCGGCGAAACGGTCGTAGGAGTAGAAACCGAGCCAGGACGGGTCGTGGTCGCCGTCGCGGGCCCGCTCCAGCCAGCTCTCGGCGGCCTTCAGCGCCGCGCCGGCGGCCTGGGCGTCCCCCGCGCGCGCATGGGCGCGTGCCTCGACGAGGCGGAAGAAGCTCAGCGTGCGCGCCGTGGCCAGGCCCCGGTTGCGCTCCAGGGCGGCCTGGGCGAGGTCCACGCCCTCGTCGCCGAAGCCGCGGTAGGTCGCCTGGAGGGACATCGATGCCAGGACGTATCCCCCGAGGGGCACGTCGGCGGCCGCGCGCGCGAGGCGCAGCGCCTGGATGTAGTAGCGCTGGGCGGCCTCCTGCTGGCCGGTGTCGAAGGCCATCCAGCCCGCGAGGCGGGTCAGTTCGGCGGAAGCGCCGAACAGGGCGCGGCCGACCTCGTCGGAGTACGCGCCGAGCAGCAGCGGTGCCGCCTCCACCCGCAGGCACTCCGGCACCATGGACGAACGCCAGTCGCCCCCGCCGTACTTGGAGTCCCAGCGCCTGGCGTCCTCGGCGGCCTCCCGCAGTTTGCGCACGTCGCTGTGGCCGACCTTGAGCGGGGCGCCGGAGGCCTCGGCGGAGTTCACCTCGCGCGCCACCGAGCTGTCGGCCGGGGTTATGAGCCACCGTGAGGCGGGCGTCGCGTACGCGCTCACCGCGAACGAACCGGCCAGCGACTGCCAGATGCCCCCCGAGCCGGCCCGGCGCCCCGCCAGGTCGAGCCGGTACAGGTCGGTCGCCGAGCGCACGGCCTGACCGACGTCCCTGGGGAAGGCCAGGCCCACTTCGGGCGCGGGGTCCGCGTCCGCCAGTCCGATCTCGTGCAACGGCACGGGCCGGCCGAGCTTCTGGCCGATGGCGGCCGCGATGAGGTGCGGCGCGGCGCCCTGCGGCACCATGCCCTTCGACACCCAGCGCGCCACCGACGTCTTGTCGTAGCGAAGCGTCAACCCGCGTTGTGCGCCAAGATCGTTGACGCGACGCGCGAGTCCCGCGTTGCTGATTCCCGCGAGGGCGAGAACGGCGCCGAGTTTCTCGTTCGGCCCGCGTTGCTCCCTGGACATTGCGCCACCCCTCGACACAGACGGCTGCCGCGCTGGCATAACCATGCGGCATTCGTAAACCCAGCGTAGTTCGCCGCATCCCAAGCGTTAAGGGGCATTCTTCCGGTTGGCGGGATTGTGGTCCGTACGGAAGTACGGGTCCCCATACGCACGGTTGCGGCGTGCTCCCGACGTGTGGCCGTGCGCCCGTCCGTGCGCTCTACTCCGGCCACCGGGGGAGCGCTTCCATGGGCGGTGCGTGGGTCGGCCCGCTGTACTGGATCCAGTGGGCTGGGGGACACCGCCGCCACAATCCCCGCGGGCGGCGGAGCGGTCCGGGAGGCGTTCCGCGCCTCCCGGACCGACGCGCAGGGCCGAGGGCGCCGACTGTGACGGAGCGTGTGCGGGCGCGTCCCAAGGACAATGCGGCGCGCCGGATTTGGCTGAAAATCGCCCCTGCGTTCCGTCGGCGAATACGCCTCCCACCATGGAAATCCAGGGCACTCAGGGCGTTCTGGGGGAGCGTATCGGGGGCGCATTCGCGTCGCGTACGCGGGGGTGTACGCGGTGATCGCCGCCCCACGCGCGGGAGTTCACCCAGCCCTCCTGATCGGCACGGGGGCGCTCGCGCGGGCGCACTTCCCGGATCCCGAGCGACGTCACCTCCCTCTGCGGCGCGTTCTTCGTGGCAGCATGTGAACCGTTCGTACGGTGCAGCTGTTGTCCACAGCCTGGTGGAGGCGTCGATGCGGTGGTTGGTGGGATGGAGCAGCGCCGCCGCGGCCACGGGCCCCGGTACCTCCGGAGCGAGGGCCCACGGCGGCCCCGGCACGTACGCCGGCGAGGACGCCGGCCGGATCGGCCATGACGGCGAGACACTGCACCCGGTGGGGTCCCAACTCCTGTGGGGCGACCCCGATCCGCTGTGGGCGGTCGGCGACTGGCGGCCCGACGAGGTGCGGGTGGTGCGGGCCGACGCCCGGACCCGGATCGCCGTCCTCGGCACCTGCGGAGCGACCGACGAGCAACTGCGCGTGGGCCTGTTCGCCGCGCGCGGAGGCGCACTTCGGCATCTGACGGCCTGGCCCGGCAGCTACACCGCGATCGTCCAGGTCGACCGGCGCATCACCGTCTGCGGGGACCTCGCGGGCGCGCGCCCGGTGTTCCACACCCCCTGGGCGGGCGGCACGGCGTACGCGACGGCCGCCCTGCCGCTGGCCGACCTCGTCGAGGCCAACCTCGACTTCGGCCACCTCGCGGCCCTCCTCGCCGCCCCCGACGTACCGGCCGCGGTGCACGACTCCACCCCGTACGACGGCGTACGGCGCATTCCACCCGGGCACGCACTCATCCTGCGCGCCGGGGCGCGCGAGATCGCCGGATACGAGCAGGTCTCCTCGCTCGCCGTGGCGGCCGTCCCGGCCGACCCGGACAGCGCGATCGACGCCGTCCGCGACGCCCTCGTCGAGGCGGTGCGCACCCGCCTGTCCGCACCGCGGCACGTCCCCGACATCGACCCCGGACCCGTACCCGGCATGGGACCCGCGGCGCGGCGCGCCGCGCGCGGGATGCCGGCGCCGGGCATCGGAGCCGACCTGTCCGGCGGCCCCGCCTCCGGCACCCTCGCCCTCCTCGCCGCCGGCCTGCCCGGCATGCCGGGCACGCTCCTGGGCCACGGCACGGGCGCGGGCGAGCGCCTCCTGGCCGTCACCTTCAACGACCTGGCCGTGGGCGGACGCGAGGCGGAA
The DNA here is from genome assembly GCF_042870975.1 of Streptomyces sp. NPDC006259. Lineage (NCBI taxonomy): Bacteria > Bacillati > Actinomycetota > Actinomycetes > Kitasatosporales > Streptomycetaceae > Streptomyces > Streptomyces sp. NPDC006259. Next base: position 698,747 of record NZ_JBIAHY010000006.1, read on the forward strand.
CTGGAACGGGCCGGGACCCTCGCCGCCAACCCCCGCCTGCACCACGTCGTCGTGACCGGCGCCGAGGAGACCCTGCCGTACGCCGACCTGGACGGCCCGCTCACCGACGAACCCGGCCCCAGCCTGGTGACCGCCGCCCGCCACCGCGCCCGCCTGGCCGCGGGCAGCGCCGACCACTTCACGGGCTACGGCGCCCGTCAGGTCCTCGACGCCCACCCGGCCCGCCTCGCGGACCTGCTGATGGACCGCAAACGGCGCCACCTGGTGCGCCCCGTCGCCGCCCTCACCAGGGCGGACGGCTCCGTCCTCGTCCCCGCGCGCGTGTACGGCGCCGCCCGCCGGCTGGCCCGTACGCCGTACCGGGCGGGAGTGGAGGGCCTCGCGGAACGGCTGATGCACCGCCGCTTCGACGACCCCGGAGGCGCGGTGGGCGCCTCCCTGGCCGCCCTCGCGTGGGGCGGGCCGGGCCCGGCGGCACGGTGGCTGACCGGCGAGGCACTGGCTGAAGTATCGGTTCGCCTCCAGAGCACGGCGCACCGCGCCGGAGGAGGCCCCGGCCAACGGCCCGGCGACTATCGCGCGCGTGCAGCCCTCGCCCGCCACGCATCCGACCTGCGCGTCCTGGAACAGGCTGCCGAGATCCGCTCCCAACGCCTGCACGCTCCCTTCCTCGACAACCAGGTCGTACGCGCCTGCCGCGCCCTCCCCGAGACGCTGCGCGTGCAACCGGGGGCGCGCGCCGCCATCCTGCGGACCGTCCTCAAGAGTTCCGGCGTGGCCGACCTCCCGGCCGGGTGGGGCGCCCCCACCCAGGCGACCACCACCGCCGCGGCACGCGCGGGCCTGCGCATGGCCGCGGATCCCCTCATCGCCCTCTTCGACGCGCCGCTGCTCGCCGACGCCGGCCTGATCGAAGCCCGCGTCGTCCGCAAGGCCCTCCGCGCGGCCGCCGCCGGCGAACCCCTCCCGCTCGACGGCCTCGCCGACCTCGTCTCCCTCGAACTCTGGCTCCGCCGCCTCCTCTCCCGCAGAGGAACCTGCTGGACAGGCACCCCGGCGCGCGCCCGAGCCGTCCCGGCGGGAATCGCCCCCCAGAGACGGGCGGTCTCCTCCGGCGGCGAGGGCGCGGACCTGGCCGCGCGCTGACCAGCACGACCCTGCGCCAGGGCGCTCGGCGGACGCGCGGCGTGCGCGTGACCTCAGCCGTTGGGCCGCGGCGGCGACCGGTGCCGGGCGGGGACGCGCGCCGTGCCGGGCGGGGCTGTCCGCCGTGCCGGGCGGGGATGCGCGCCGTGCCGGGCGGGGCTGTCCACCTTGCCGGGCGGGGATGCGCGCCGTGCCGGGCGGGGCTGTCCGCCGTGCCGGGCTGGTGTGCGGGTGGGCGGGCGGGGATGCGCGCCGTGCCGGGCTGGTGTGCGGGTGGGCGGGCGTGTGTCCTCGACCGTTTCGTCTGCGGTCACGTGATGGCGGGTGGGGGCGGATCGGGGGCGGATCGGGGGCGGATCGGGTGCGGGTGTGGGTGCCGGTGGTTGGATCCTGCGGCTCGTGAACGGCTTCACGGGGCTGCCGAGCTGCCAGCCGCCCGCCTGCCCCGACTCGGGGTCTGGCTGCGGCCAGAAGTCGCGGGTCGCGGGCATGCGTGCCGTCTGGGGCGGTACTGGTGGGCGACAGGGGTCCGCGCGCGAGCGAGGCGAGAGCGAGGGAGGTTCTCCCGCCGGTGCCGGACCCCGCGAGTCACACCCACTCGGCACCGACCCCGCTTCACACGGGCGGCGGTTCGGTGCACGCGTGCTGACACGGTTCTCCCTGCGCGGACGGCCTTTCGGTGCAGGCGTGCTGACGTGAGTCACCTTGTGCGGGCGGCCGTTCGTGCACGCATGCTGACGTGGTTCTCCTTGTGCGGTTGGCCGTTCGGTCCCCGGCCTGACGCGGGCCGCCTTGCGCGAACGGCCGTTCGATCCCCGGCCGGACGTGGGTCACGTTGCGCGGCCGGCTGTTCGGTCCCCGGTGCTGACGCGCGTCACTTCGCCCACGGTCCGTTCAGCCCGCCCGGGAACCCACCCCGTCGTCACTTGCACGGCCCGTCAGCCCAGCTCCCCAGCCCGACCTCCGGCACGTCCGGCCGACGGTCCGCCACGCCCCCGGCCGGAAACCCCGTGCCCCGTCCCACAACCCCGGCGACAATGGTCCGGTGCGGTACAGAATCCTGGGCGTCACCCAGACAGCGGACGACCACGGCACCGCCGTACCCCTCGGCCCCCGCCTCCGGGCCCTCCTCACCGCCCTCGCCCTGCGCCCGGGCCGCCCCACCACCCCGGAAACCCTCATCGACGAGGTCTGGGCGGACGCGCCGCCCCAGGACGCTCCCGCCGCCCTCCAGGCCCTCGTCGGCCGCCTCCGCCGGACCGTGGGCAGGGGCGCCGTCACGTCCGTCCCGGGCGGCTACCGCCTCGCGGCGACGGAGGACGACGTCGACCTGTTCGTCTTCGAACGCCTCGTACGGCAAGGAACCGAGGCCCTGCGCAAGGGCGCTCCCGCCACGGCCGTCCGCACCCTGGACGAGGCACTCGCCCTGTGGCGCGGCCCGGCCCTCGCCGACCTCCCCGACCACCCCGCGGCCGCCCGCCCGGAGGCCCTGCGCCTGGAGGCGTCCCGCACGCGCGCGGAGGCGGACCTGCTGCTCGGCCGCGCGGACGAGGCCGTACCCCGCCTGACGGAACTGACCACGGCGCACCCCTACGACGAACCGCTGCACGCGCTCCTCATCCGCGCCCTGCGCGACACGGGCCGCCAGGCCGACGCCCTCGCCGCGTACGAGACAGCCCGCCGCACCCTCGCCGACAACCTCGGCACCGACCCCGGCCCGGCCCTGCGCGCCCTGCACGGTGAACTGCTCGACGGCTCGGTGCCACCGGCCGAGGCGGACGCGTCCCTCGCCCCCCTCCGACTCCCCGAACGCACCGGCAACCTCCGTCCGCGGCTTACCTCTTTCGTGGGCCGGGAACCGGAGATCGCCGCCATCCGTTCCGAATTGCACAGGGCCCGCCTCGTCACCCTCACCGGACCGGGCGGCTCAGGAAAGACCCGTCTCGCCGAGGAAGCCGCCGCCGGGCTCCCGCAGGCGTGGCTGGTCGAGCTGGCGCCGCTCGACCGGCCGGAGGCGGTGCCCGGCGCGGTGGTCAGTGCCCTCGGTCTGCGCGAGACCGTGCTGATGACCACCGACCTGGCGACCCCGCAGGACGACCCGGTCGCCCTGCTCGTGGAGTACTGCGCTCCGCGCAGCCAGCTCCTGATCCTTGACAACTGCGAACATGTCATCGGTGCCGCCGCCGACCTCGCCGAGACCCTGCTCACCCGCTGCCCAGGGCTCACGATCCTCGCCACCAGCCGTGAACCCCTGGGCGTCCCCGGCGAGTCGGTCCGCCCCGTCGAGCCCCTCCTCCCCGACCAGGCGCACCGCCTCTTCACCGAGCGCGCGGCCACCGTCCGCCCCGACGCGGCCGTCGCTCCGCGGGACCAGGAAGCGGTGGCGGAGATCTGCCGACGGCTGGACGGCCTGCCTCTCGCCATCGAGCTGGCCGCCGCCCGGCTCCGGCTGCTCACCCCCCGCCAGATCGCGGACCGCCTCGACGACCGCTTCCGTCTCCTCACCTCCGGCAGCCGCACGGCTCTGCCCCGTCAGCAGACCCTGCGGGCCGTCGTCGACTGGTCCTGGGACCTGCTCGACGAGCCGGAGCGCACGGTGCTGCGCGAGCTGTCCGTCTTCGCGGGTGGCTGGGACCTGGAGGCGGCGGAGACCGTGTGCACCGGCCCCGTCGCCGACCTCGTCGGAGCGCTCGTCGACAAATCCCTGGTCGTCGCGACCCCGGGAGCGCGGGACGGCGGCGACGGCATGCGCTACCGCATGCTGGAGACCATCCACGAGTACGCCACCGAGCGCGCCGCGGCGACCCCCGAGATACGCGCGGCGGCCGAGCGACGGCACCGTGCCTGGGTGCGCGCCCTCGTCGAGCGGGCGGACCCCTTGCTGCGCTCCGCCGAGCAACTCCCCTGGATCTCCCGCCTGGAGACCGAACTGGACAACATCCGAGTGGGGATCCAGCGCGCCATCAGCGCGGGCGACGAGGAGGAGGCCGCCTCCCTCTGCCTCGCCGTGGGCTGGTTCTGGTGGCTGCGCAACTACCGCCACGAAGGCGCCGCCTGGACCGACCGCGCACTGCGGCTGGGCGCGGTCCTGGACGGACACCCCGTCCCACGCCCGGACCGTGCGACAGGGCCCGGCACCCCGAACACCTGCGGCACCACCATCCCCGGAGCCTGCGGCACCCCCTTCCCGGGCGTACCCGCGACGTCAGGCCTCAGCACGTCCCCCACCCCTGTAGGCGCCACCTCCTGTATCGACCCCACCGCCCCTGTCAGTCCGACCGCGTCCGCCGATCCACTCGCGCCCGCCGTCGATCCACTCGCGCCCGCCGGCGTGGCCGCGCCCGCAGGCCCTGCCGCGTCCGCCCTGCCCACCGATCCCGCCGACCTCGCGGCCCGTATGGCCGCCGTCGACCCCCTGGACGCCTTCCTCGACGATCCCGACGGCGAGAAGACCCACCCCCGGCACGCCCAGCGGATGAACCTCCGGATGCTGCACCTGTTCCTGCTGTCCGAGTCCGAGCCCAGGGGCGTGGCGGTGGACCCCCGCCAGGACGCGTACCTGCGACGGCTGCGCGGCAGATACGGACCGGGTGGGCCGGAGGCGGCCCGGATGCCCGGTCTGATCTGGCCGCTGACGGCGTTCCAACTGCGGGACGCGGAGGACCTGCGCGAGATTCTGGAAGCGGCCGTGGCCAACTGCCGCGCCTACGGCGGGGAATGGGAACTGGGCTGCGTCCTGATGTTCCGTACGCACGCGGTCGTCGACTCCCCAGGCGGGCTGCTGGGCGTGGACGACGACCTGGCCGAGCTGCGGGTGCTCAGCCGACGCGTCGGCGACCGGTGGATGCGGGCCCAGGTGTGCAGCGCGGCCGGTGAGGCGGCGATGGCCCGCGGCCGGTTCGCGGATGCCGAGCGGGAGTACCGCGAGGCGCTGCGGCTCGCCTACGAGGTCGGCGCCTACGCGGAGTCGCCGTTCCTGATCGCCCGCCTGGCGGAGATCGCCTACCGTTCGGGCGACCGGGCCGCCGCCCTGGCAGCGCTCGACGAGGCGAACACCGCGGCCGAGCGGTACGGCGTGGCCGACGCTCGGGCGTTCGTGCTCCTGCTGCGGGCCCAGGTCGCCGTGGACGAGGGCGACACCGCCCGCGCGCGGGAGCTGTGCGACGCGGCCCAGGTGGCCACGGCCGAGGGCACACCGCCACCCCAGTTCGTCGCGGCGGTGGGCATGCTCGAGGCGGAGGTCACCGCCAGTGAGTCAGGTCCGGAACCCGCCCTGGCGCTGCTCGCCGACACCCTGCGCCGAGCCCTGGCCGACCACTGCGCCGAGGCCGTCACCTCGGCGATCGTCGACGGCGCGGCGGTCCTGCTGGCCCGGTTGGGGGACTTCCCGCGCGTGACGCGACTGCTGGCGGCCGCAGACACCCTGTACGGCTCCCATCCGCGGCCCTCCCCGCAGCGCGCACGGGCCGAGCGGGCCGAGGCGGCCGCCCGCGAGGCCCTGGGCGCCGCACGCCAGGAGGCCGAGCGCGCCCGGGGCGCCGCCCTGACGGTGACCGGTGCCCTGCGCGAACTCACCGAGGCCGTGCACGCCCACCCGGCCCCGGCCCCAGCACCGGCCCCGGCCCCGGTGTCGAGCACTTCGCGCTCCTCGACCGCTACGAACAGGTGAACCTCGACTCGGCCCAGTCCGCCAACGCCACCGTGTCGAGGTGGTTGTGGGGCTCCACCACCAGCGTGACGGTGTCCCGGCCGGCGAGGTTCACATGGACGGGCACGGCCGGCTCGCCGCCCCTGACCGTCCCGGACGACCAGAGCCGGACCCCGTCGGCGTGGACGGAGAAGACGACCTTGCCGAGTTTCGACGTCAGGTCGTCGACGCCCGCCACGGCGTCGTAGGCCGTGCAGGTCCGGTTGAGGTCGATGGTGACGGAGGAGTCGCCGTGCACGGTCGCTCCGCGCGCGTACTCCCGGTCGGCGACGGACAGGCCGTACCGCTGCCACACCCAACTGCTCTCGCCGAGGCGGATCTCCGGCCCGGTGCCGTCGCCGTTGATGTCGAAGGACAGCTCACTCAGCTCGTAGACCGCCGGGGCGGGCGGGGGAGTGGGCGCGGGAGGGGGCGTCGGAGGCGGGATCGGCCTGGGCGTGGGCGTCGGCGTGAGCGTGGGAATCGGGGTGGGCATCGGTGTGGGGGCCGGCTTCGCGGTGGTGGGGAGCAGCGGCTCAGGGGTGGACGCCGCCACCGGGACGACCGCCGGGGGCAGCGGATCGGGGTCCTGCGGCGTGGGAGTGGGCGCGGGGGCCGGCTCCTCCGGCAGGTCGACCCGCGCGGAGGCCGAGGGCTTGGCCACGGGCTGGCCGGCAGGGCTGTCGTCGCCGACCAGGGCAAGGGCCACCACGGCGGCCGCCACCGCGACGACACCGGCCGCGACACCGGCCTTCACCGGCGCGCCCAGGCCCTCCGAGGCGGCCGCGCCACCGGTGCTCGACCCACCCGTACCGCCACCGGCCGCCGCGGCCGCGCCCGCGGCGCCCGCCGCCCCGGTTCCGGCCCCACCGGCGATGAGCGCGGCGGCCTTGGCGTACCCGGCGGCACCGAACCAGCCGATGACCGCGATCGGCACGACGGCGGGAATGCCGCCGGCGACCTCCTCGATCTGGAGGGCGGCCAGCCGACACTTGGCGCACTCCTCCAGATGCTTGCGCAGGCCCCGCTCGGCGCGGGTGCGCAGCCGGCGGCGGGCGTAGGTGCCGAGCTGGTCGGCGTAGCGGGAGCACTCCTCGTCGCTGGTCAGGGTCGCGCTGACGTGTGCCTGGAGGTAGGCCTGCTTGAGGCCCTCGCGGGCGCGGCTGGCGAGCACGCGGGTGCCGTTGGCGTCGAGGCCGAACAGCGTGGCGACCTCGCTCGGCGACTCGTCCTCGACCTCGGTGTGCCACAGCACGGCCTGCCAGCGCTCCGGCAGCGAGCGGAAGGCCCGCATGGCCATGGACTGCTCTGCCTCGTGCAGGGCACGTACGTCGGCGCCGAGGTCGAGGGTGTCGCCGTCGGACACCTCGGAGGAGCGGTACGTGTGCGCGGCGAACACCGCGAAGTCGTCGACCAGTTGCTCCCGCTTCGCGGACCGCGTCCAGCCCGCGGCGACCCGGCGTACGGAGGTGAGCAGATAGGCCCGTACGGCGTGCTCGGGGCCGGAGCCGTGGCGTACCGCCTGGAGCATGCGGGCGAAGACCTCTGCCGTGAGGTCGTCGGCGGTGTGGGCGTCCCGGCAACAGGTGCGCGCGTACCGGCGGACGGCGTCGGCGTGGCGCCGGTACAGCTCCTCGTACGCCGTGTCGTCCCCGGAGCGCATCCGGCCGATCAGGTCGGTATCGGCAGGGGGCATCTCCCGCAGCGGCGGCAGGACGCTGTCGCCGCGCCACTCGCGCTGCGCGGGGACGTTGCCCTGGACGGGGACGCCGCCCTCGAACGGGGCGGACTCGCCGCCGCGGGGGAGGCCCGCGCGACCGCCCTGGCTGGGCACCTGCGGTGAGACGCGGCCACCGGCCTCCGCGTCACCGTCGCCCGGTGACTCGCCCCTGCCGTCAACGCTCATCGCGGAAAGCCCCCGCCGCCTGCCGAACCAGTCCCGCCCACCGGGTCAGAGTGCCATATCGGCTTTTGTTCAGAACCCCGTCGGAGGTGCCGTCCCCTCATCCGAGGGGGCCTGCTCCCGCCCGGCACTGATATTCACTCGGACGGGGAAGATTCACCTGTCCGGCCACGGGCCCTGGTTGACGTCTGACGCCGAAATGCACGGAAAGTCCCCACCGTTGACGGCGGGGAAGCTCCGGCCCGCCCAAGGAACGCCCACCTCACCATTTCGAGTAACCACCCCCAGCCTGCTGACGGCCTCCCGGCCCGGCCCGCCCGACCGGGTTCGGTTCGGCCCGACGCGGCCTGCCGCCGGACCGAAGTGCTCAGCACCGAAGTGCTCAGCACCGAACTGCGCGGCCAGTCCGACCATCGCCTCGGTGTCCGCCCGTCCTCACATGGCTGGGGCCCGCCCGGCGAACCGAGCGAGCCCTCAGCACGGAACCGGCCGACGACCGCCCTCGCGAACCGGCACCGGCCGACCCGCGGAACCGCCCGACCCGGTCAGTCCAGTCCGCCAGGTCCAGCCCGACCGGAGCCGACGCGTCCGGATCGAGGCCGACGCGTCCGGACCGGACCCCGTGCAGTCCGGCTGCACCGGACCCGGACCCGACCTCGATGCGGCCCGGCCCGGCCCGGCCGAACCCGGTCCACCGGACCGGACCCGGCCCGGCCCGAACACACACGTGGGGCCACGATCCCGCCCCGCCTGATCACGCTCCCGCTTGGGGCCACGATCCCGCCCCGCCTGATCACGCTCCCGCCCGAGGCCACGAACCCGCCCCGGCACCTACCGCCCCGGCTAAGAAGCCGGCCGGGACCGCAAGCCCTCCAGCAGGATGTCCAGCAGGCGGGACGAAGCCGCCGCCTGATGGGCCGGGTCCGGCAGGGAGGGCGCCGCGGTGGCGATGACCAGCAGGACGTCCGAGACCGAGACGTCCGGCCGCAACTCGCCCGCCGCCCGAGCCCGGTCCACGAGCTGACCCACGACTTCGAGCAGGGCCGCCGCCCCGGTGTCGTCCACGACGGCCTGCACGTCCTCGTCGGCGAGCAGTCGCAGTTCGTTGCCGCCGGACTGGCTCCGCTGCTGCGGAACACGTGCCTGCTCGACGGCGGGACCTTCCGTACCGTCCTCGGCGACGCCGACCCGCAGCACCTGCGGCGGCAGCAGCCGCCCGGCGCCGGAGGCCACCGACGTGCGCAGGAAGCGCGACAGCGCCGACCACGGCTCGTCCTCCTGGCCCAGCGCCGTCCGTGCCTGGTCGGTCAGCCGGGAGGTCTCCTCCTCGGCTATCCGCCGCACCAGGACGTCCTTGCTAGGGAAGCGCCGGTAGACCGTACCGACACCTACCCGGGCGCGCCGCGCCACGTCCTCCATCGGCGCGCCGTACCCCAGCTCGCCGAAGACCTCGCGCGCCGCACGCAGTACGTGCTCCAGATTGCGCTGTGCGTCCACGCGCAGCGGCGTGGTCCGCGAGGTGTTCCCGCGTCCGTTGCCCGCCGCCGCGCCTACGATGCCGCCCGGTCCGAGTGTGGACGCGGACGACCAATGCATGTCCTGAATATGCATGAATGTTCCCCCGGTAATGACGTCTCCCCCCGGAGACTCTCCCCGCCGTAGAAAGCGCGGGACGCATGGAACAGGGGACAACAGAACCGGACCCGCGGTGAGGCCCTGGGACAGCGGCACCTCGCGGATCCGACGAGTGCTTCCCCCTGCACCCCGTCGACACACGAACATAGTTGAGTGGGAGTCAATTCAGAAGGGGCAGGTTCCGCACGGGGCGCCCCCCGATCGGCGTACGGGCAGCATACGTCCCGATAATGCCCCGTGCCGTATCCCGTCGCACCCTCGCTGACCTGCGTATTTGCCGTCCGCGACGGCGTTCGGGCCGTCCCGCCTCCCGCCCGGTCCGCGGTCACACAAATTGTCGGGGCTGTGGACAAACTCCGGCGCCGGGTGCGTCATGGGATGGTGAAGGAACGTGCGCGCATTCTCGTTGTCGGTGGTGGCTACGTCGGGATGTACACGGCCCTGCGGTTGCAGCGGCAGCTGAAACAGGAACTCGGCCGGGGCGAGGCCGAGATCACGGTCGTCACTCCCGACCCGTACATGACGTACCAGCCGTTCCTGCCCGAGGCGGCCGCGGGCGCCGTCTCCCCCCGGCACGTCGTCGTCCCGCTGCGCCGCGTCCTGCCGCACTGCCGGGTCGTCGTCGGCGAGGTCACCGCCATCGACCACGCCCGGCGCACCGCCACCCTGACCACCCTCGCCACCGACGAGGAGGGCACCGGCCCACGGCGGCTGACCTACGACGAACTGGTCCTCGCGCCCGGCTCGGTCTCCCGCACCCTGCCCATCCCGGGCCTCGCCGACTACGCCATCGGCTTCAAGACCGTGGAAGAGGCCATCGGCCTGCGCAACCACGTCATCGAACAGATGGACATCGCCTCCTCCACCCGCGACCCCGCGATCCGCGACGCGGCCCTCACCTTCGTCTTCGTCGGCGGCGGCTTCGCCGGCGTGGAGGCGCTCGGCGAGCTGGAGGACATGGCCCGCTACACCACGCGCTACTACCACAACGTCACCCCCGAGGACCTCAAGTGGATCCTCGTCGAGGCCTCCGACCGGATCCTCCCGGAGGTCGGCGAGGACATGGGCCGCTACACCGTCAGCGAGCTGCGCCGCCGCAACATCGACGTCCGCCTCGGCACCCGCCTGGAGTCGTGCGCGGACCGGGTCGCCGTACTCAGCGACGGCGCCCGCTTCCCGACCCGTACGGTCGTGTGGACCGCAGGCGTCAAACCCCACCCCGTACTCGCCGCCAGCGACCTGCCCCTCACCGAGCGCGGCCGCCTCAGGTGCACCCCCGAGCTGACCATCGAGGGCGTCACGCACGCGTGGGCGGCCGGAGACGCCGCCGCGGTCCCCGACGTCACCGCCGACCGGCCCGGCACGGACACCGCCCCGAACGCCCAGCACGCCGTACGGCAGGCCAAACTCCTCGGCGACAACATCGTGCGCTCCCTGCGCGGCGAGCCCCTGAAGGCGTACGAGCACAAGTACGTCGGCTCGGTCGCCTCCCTCGGGCTGCACAAGGGCGTGGCGCACGTCTACGGGCGCAAGCTGAAGGGCTATCCGGCCTGGTTCATGCACCGCGCCTACCACCTCAGCCGCGTCCCCACCTTCAACCGCAAGGCGCGCGTCCTCGCGGAATGGACGCTGTCGGGCCTCTTCAAACGGGAGATCGTCTCGCTGGGATCCCTCGAACATCCCCGCGCGGAGTTCGAACTCGCTGCCGGTGGAAAGCCTTCTGACGAGTCCTCCGGCGACCCGAAGGGGTCGTCCTGACGCGAGTCAGGAACTCCACCGACCGCCCCCACGTCTGACGAATGCCGGCCTTGACGGCGGCCGCACTGCCAGACTGCTCCCTGCTCATCGCCCCTCCCGAGCCCCCGGCGGGCCCCCACCCGCCCCCGCCGAACCCACGAGGCTGTTCCCCCGTGCTCCACCCCCCGGGTGCTGCAACAATGTGCGGCCACCGCCGCGCGGCCCCCGGAGACCAGGCCGGGCCCGGAGCCGGCCGTCGACGACTACACGAGGCAAGGATTCGTGAACTTCACGCGCTGGAGCGCCCGGCTCCCCGGAACGCAGCGCCGCGCCGCCGCGCGAGCCGACCACCCGGTCACCGCCACGGACCGGCGGAGCGAGGGCTCCGTACCCGCCGCGCGCGCCGAGCGACCCACCGACGACGACCCGCCCCCGATGCCCGCGGTCGACGAACTCCCGGCCCGTGAGGTCCTCGACCGCGTCCCGGCCCTCGTGGCCCTCGTGCACGGCCCCGACCACCGCCTCGCCTACGTCAACGACGCCTACAAGGCCGCCTTCGGCGCACGGCCCATCGGCCTACCGGCCGCCGAGGCCCTCCCCGAGCTGCGCGAACTGGGCCTGATGCCGCTCCTCGAACAGGCCCAGCGCAGCGGCAAGCCCCGCACCCTGAAGTCCCGCAAGGCACCCGACGGCCACTCCTACACGTTCACCTGCACCCCGGTCCCGGAGAACCACGGCGAGGGCGCGGTCCTGGTGTTCGCCACCGACGTCACCGACCACGCGGAAGCCGCCGAACGCCTGAGAGCCAGCGAGCGCCGCCAGCGGGAGACCGCCGTCACCCTCCAGCGCTCCCTGCTCCCCCAGGAGCTTGAGGAACCCGACGACCTGCGCATCGCCGCCACCTACCACCCCGGCGGCACCGAGGCGGCCGTCGGCGGCGACTGGTACGACGTCATCACCCTCGGCGGTGGCCGCACCGCCCTCGTCATCGGCGACGTCATGGGCCGCGGCGTCCGCGCGGCGGCCGTCATGGGCCAGCTCCGCACCGCGGTCCGCGCCTACGCCCGCCTCGACCTCCCGCCGCACGAGATCCTCCAGCTCCTCGACGGTCTCGCCATGGAGATCGACGCCAACCAGATCGCCACCTGCGTGTACGCCATCCACGACCCCAACGAGGGACGGCTGGTGTACGCCTCCGCCGGCCACCTGCCGATCCTGGTCCGCGACGAGAGCGGCACCGTCCTGCGCGCCGACGAACCCACCGGTCCCCCGCTCGGCACCGGCGGCTGGATGCACGCCTCCGGCTCGATCCCCCTCGGCCCCGGCGCCACCGCCGTCCTCTACACCGACGGCCTGGTCGAACGGCGCAACGAGGACCTCGACGAGGGCATCGCCGCCCTGGAGCGCGCCCTGGCCGGAGCCACCGGCACCCCCCAGGTGGTCTGCGACCGCCTGGTCCGTTCGGCGGGCGTCACCGCCGACCACGACGACGACGTGGCCGTCCTGGTCCTCCAGCACCCCGCCCGCACCGGTCCCGACGGCGAGCTGTTCCGCAACGCCGCGCTCGAACTGCTCGGCGGCGTCGAGGCGGCCCCACGCGCGCGTGCCTTCGCCTCCGGCGTCCTCACCAGCTGGCGCTTCCCCACCGAGCTGCACGACCTGGGTGTCCTCGCCGCCAGCGAACTCGTCGCCAACTCCCTCCAGCACGGCATCCCGCCCATGCGCCTGCGCCTGCGGCGCACCGACCGCCGCCTGATCATCGAGGTCACCGACGGCGACGACCATCTGCCGCGGCGCCGCCGCGCGGAGCCCGCCGACGAGTCCGGCCGGGGCATCGCCATCGTCGCCACGATCGCCTCCAGCTGGGGCAGCAGACGCACCCCGGGCGGCGGAAAGGCTGTCTGGTGCGAGTTCCTCCTGCCCAGGTCCGCCGACTGAAAGCAGCCCGAACACCCATTCCCTGACGCGCGCCACCTAGGCGAACACGCCGCCCGGTGCTAGTAGCTCCCCATGGCAGACGCAACGGGCTTTCACCTCAAGGGAAGCGCCCCCGAGCGCTACGAACACTACGTCGCGCCCCTCATGGCGCCCTTCGTGACCGCACTCGTGGACGCCGGGGACCTCTACCCCGGCGCCACCGTCCTCGACCTCGCGTGCGGCACCGGCTTCGCGGCCCGCGCCGCCGCGGCACAGGTCGGCCCCACCGGCCGTGTCGCCGGCACCGACATCGACGAGGCCAGGCTCGAGGTCGCCGTGGACCGACACCCGCGCCTCTATCCGGACATCGAGTTCACCGCCGCCCCCGCCGACGACCTCCCCTACCCGGACGCGACCTTCGACGTCGTCCTCTGCCAGCAGGGCGCCCAGTTCTTCCCCGACCTCGACGCGGCCCTGCGGGAGGCGGCCCGCGTCCTGCGCCCCGGCGGCCGCTTCGCCGCCACCGTCTGGTCGGACCTCGAAGCGTCCCCCTACTTCGCCGCCCAGCACCGGGCGGTGCGGCGCTACTGCGGCCCGGACACGGCAGCGGACTTCCAGGAAGCCTTCCACGCCGCCGACCGCCTCGCCACGGCCATGGACGGCGCGGGCCTCCGCCGGCCGACCCGGCACGACCTCACCTTCACCATCACCCTGCCCCCACTCCAGGACTACGTCCCCGGCCACCTCTCCGCGATCCCCTGGGGGCGGACGCTCACCGAGACCGGGGGCGAGGAGGCCCTCACCCGAGCCGCCGACACCGTCCGCGCCGCCCTCCCCGCCGACACCACGGCCTTCCCCTTCACCGCGACCCTGGTGACGGCCCACCGCTGACGCCCCACCCGCCGACGGCACGAAAGAGGCGGCCGTCGCCTCCCGACGACGGCCGCCTCCAGCCGAACCTCACGACCTCACGCCTCCGCGGCCACCGGCTCCACAGCGGCCCCGCCCCGGGCCACCACCCGCTTGCGCGCCACCCACGGCTGATCCTGCACGACGGTGAGCTGCCGTCCCAGCCGCAGCGCGAGCACCGTGATCCCCAACGAGAACACCAGGAACGTCACGACGTACGGCGCGTGCAGCGAAGCCCCCATCGGTCCGCCGACGGCCGGCCCGACCGCCAACGCCAGCTGCTTGACCAGTGCGAACGCCGAGTTGTACTGCCCGGCGAGCCCGGCCGGCGCAAGATCGGCCACCAGCGGCGCGACCGTCGGCGACAGCATCGCCTCGCCCAGCCCGAACAGGGCGTACGTCGACACGAAGGCCGCCGTCGCCATCTCCTGGCTGCCGTTCCCGAGCCCCGCGTATCCGGCCACCGCCCACGCCACGGCCCAGATCAACCCCACGGCCGCGATCACCCGCGACCGCTTCTGCCGCTCGACGAACCTCAGCACCGCGAACTGCGCGACGACGATCACGGCGGTGTTGGCGGCGAGAGCGGTCCCGAGGGCGGACGTCGAGATGCCCGCGGCCTCCACGCCGTACGCACTGAGCCCCGACTCGAACTGTCCGTAGCAGGCGAAGAACAGCACGAAACCCAGCACGGACAGCTGGACCATGGCCCGGTTGCCGAGCAACTGCCTCCAGCCGCCCTTGGCCGCCCCTCGCGGAGCGTCCTCCACCCGCGGTGAGTGCGGCATCCGCACGCCCGCCAGGACCGCGACCAGCAGCAGGAACATCGCCGCCTCGATCGCGAACAGCAGCGTGAACGACGACACGCGTGTGGTGTCGACGAGGTGCCCGCCGATGAGCCCGCCGACCCCGAGCCCCAGATTCTGGAGGAAGAACTGCGTCGCGAAGGCCCGTGACCGCGTCTCCGAGGTGGAGCAGTCCACGATCATCGTGGCGAGCGCCGGCTGCATCACGGCCTGCCCGGCCCCCAGCGCGGCGGCCGCGGCCAGTACGGCGCCGGCATCGCCGGCGAGCCCCAGGCTCAGCGCGCCGAGCGCGGCGGTGATCAGGGCGGCGATCAGCACCGGCAACGGGCCGCGCCGCACGATCGCCCGACCGGCGAACGGCAGCACGATCAGCGCGGCGACGGCGAACACGGCGAGGACGAGCCCCGCCGTCATGGCACCGAGCCCCCGCACCTGCGCCACATAGACGTACAGGTAGGGGACGGTGAAGCCGAGCCCGAACGCGCTGAGTGCGTTGCCCACGTGGATCCGGCGCATCGCTGCGCCCATGGCCCTGGTCACGTTCACCTCTCTCAGAAAGCTGATGAGTCTCAGGTCTTACAACCAAAGACTTCGAAGGTAAATTTCGAAGCTAAACAGTACACCCCGAAGGACTTCAACACCAACGAGCCGCGTGCGATACTGACGCCCATGGGTGACACCCCCGGCAGTACGGGCATCGGCGGCGAGCCGACCCTCGAAGAGCAGATCGCCGCCTACCAGCGCGAGTTCCAGGACCTCGACCCTCAGGTCGAGCAGATCGTCTCGGCGCTCTCCCGCCTGAACCGCCGCATGAACGTCGCCTACGGCCGCCAGACAGCGGCGCTCGGCATCAGCAACGCCGACTGGGAGGTCCTCAAGGCCCTCGTCCTCTCCGGCGCCCCCTACCGCATGGGCCCCAGCGACCTGGCCAAGCGCCTGGGTCTGACGCCGGCCGCGATGACCCACCGGATCGACCGCATGGTGGCGGAAGGTCTGGCGACCCGGAAGCGGGACGAGAGCAACCGGGTCCGGGTGATCGTGGAGCTGACGACCGAGGGCAGGGAGAAGTGGCTCGAGGCGATGCGCCTGGCGACGGTCTTCGAGGAGGAGCTGCTCCAGGACCTCTCCGCCGACGACCGCACGGCCCTCGGCGACGTCCTCACCAGGCTGCTCCGCAGGGTCGAGCACGCTCAGCCGGACGCCGGCGGACGACTCACGGACCTGGACTAAAAGATCTTGACAGGGGCTACTTGACAGCCCCCTCCAGCATCCGTAAGGTTCTTCGGGTTGCCGGGGAGCCGTAACGGTTCTTCGACTCCACCTCCGCCGCAGTAGCGGCACACAAACCACAGCATGATCTCCCAGCGGGGTTGTATTTCGGCGCGCCCGAATTCAATTCGATTGGGGCTCGGCGGCTCGATTAGCGCTCGCCGGGGCGGATCGGCTAGGGTTTGAGACGTCGGAACGGCCCTACGGCCGGGAAGGCAAACCCCCTCTGACGGGGAATCAGCGCCGAAAGGATCTGATAGAGTCGGAACCGCCGGAAAGGAAACCGCGAAACAAAAGCGGGAACCTGGAAAGCACCGAGGAAATCGGAACC
>NZ_JBIAHY010000007.1:0-466168 GCF_042870975.1 Streptomyces sp. NPDC006259
CGCCCGGTTACATTTCGAACCCGGAAGCTAAGCCTTACAGCGCCGATGGTACTGCAGGGGGGACCCTGTGGGAGAGTAGGACGCCGCCGAACAATCTTTGGAAGGACCCCTGGTCCCCAGCGTTCAGCTGGGGACCAGGGGTCCTTTTGTTTTTCCAGGAAGCGCCGGGTACCCGGCTGCGTGAGAATGACTTGCAGTACCGAAGACAGGAGTCACCCATGTCCACCAACTCTCCCGACGACCGACCGGAGCGCGACCAGCGACGGGACAGTGGGGACCGCGGAGACCGTGGCGAGCGCGGGGGTTTCCGCAGCGACCGCGGTGACCGTGGCGGCTTCCGTCGCGACAACGACCGTCCCGGTGCCGGCCGGCGCGACGACAGCCGTGGTGGCGGCAGCAGTGGTGGCGGCGGTGGCTTCGTCAGGCGTGACGACAACCGTGGTGACCGTGGTGGTTTCCGTCGGGACGACCGGCGTGATGACAACCGTGGTGGCGGGCAGGGCGATCGCAACCGTGGTGGTTACGGGCGTCCTGGTGATCGGCGTGAAGGCGACCGGGGTTCCCGTCCGGCGTTCCAGCGCGACGACCGTGACCGTGGACCGCGTCGCGACGACCGTGGCGAGCGACCCGCCTTCCGCCGGGACGACCGTGGTGAGCGTCCTCCCTTCCGTCGTGACGACAGGCCCGGTGACCGCCGCGACGACCGCGGTGGCCGTCCGACCTTCCGCCGTGACGACCGTCCCGGTGCCGGCCGGCGTGACGACAGCCGTGGTGGCGGCAGCAGTGGTGGCTTCGTCAGGCGTGACGACAACCGTGGTGGCGGGCAGGGTGACCGTGACCGTGGTGGTTACGGGCGTTCTGGTGATCGGCGTGAAGGCGACCGGGGTTCCCGTCCGGCGTTCCAGCGCGACGACCGTGACCGTGGACCGCGTCGTGACGACCGTGGCGAGCGTCCCGCGTTCCGTCGTGACGACAGGCCCGGTGACCGCCGTGACGACCGCGGTGGCCGTCCGCCCTTCCGTCGTGACGACCGTCCCGGTGACCGTCGCGACGACCGTGGTGAGCGTCCCCCGTTCCGCCGCGACGACCGTGGTGAGCGTCCTCCCTTCCGCCGCGACGACCGTGGTGAGCGTCCTCCCTTCCGTGGTGATGACCGCGGTGACCGTCCGGCCTTCCGCCGCGACGACCGTGGTGAGCGTCCCGCGTTCCGTCGTGACGACCGTCCCGGTGACCGCCGCGACGATCGCGGTGAGCGTCCCCCGTTCCGTCGTGACGACCGTCCCAGTGACCGGCGTGACGATCGCGGTGAGCGTCCCGCCTTCAGTCGTGACGACCGGCCCGGTGACCGCCGCGACGATCGACGCGATGACCGGCGGGGCGAAGACCGCGGTGGGTTCCGGCAGCGCGACGACAGCCGTGGTGGCGAGCGTGGCGGCGACCGCGGTGGGTTCCGCGGCCGTGACGACCGGGGTGGGCGTCCCGGTGGTTTCCAGTGGCGTGACGACCGCGGTGGCCGTCCCGGTGGCTTCCGGGGACGTGACGACCGCGGTGGGCGCGACGACCGCAGGGACGACGGGCGTGGCGGTGGCCGGTTCCGTGACGACCGGGACCGCGACCGGGAGCCGATCAAGCGGCTGCCGATCCCCGAGGACGTCACCGGCGACGAGATCGACAAGGACGTACGGCAGGAGCTGCAGAGCCTGCCCAAGGGGCTCGCTGAGGACGTCGCGAAGAACCTGGTGATGGTCGCGCGGCTGATCGACGAGGAGCCCGAGCGCGCCTACGAGTACTCGAAGGTGGCTCTGCGGCTGGCGTCGCGTGTCGCCGCCGTACGGGAGGCGGCCGGATTCGCGGCGTACGCCACCCAGAAGTACAGCGAGGCGCTGGCCGAGTTCCGTGCCGCGCGGCGGATGACCGGGACCGTGGAGCTGTGGCCCGTCATGGCCGACTGTGAGCGCGGACTCGGGCGGCCGGAGAAGGCGCTGGAGATGGCCGGTGCTCCCGAGGTGCACAAGCTCGACAAGGCCGGACAGGTGGAGATGCGGCTCGTCGCGGCCGGTGCCCGGCGTGACATGGACCAGCTGGACGCGGCCATCGTGACGCTCCAGAGCCCCGAGCTGGCCTCGAACTCGGTGCAGCCGTGGACCGCGCGGCTGCGGTACGCGTACGCCGACGCGCTGCTCGCGGCCGGCCGCAAGGGCGAGGCGCGGGAGTGGTTCGCGAAGGCCGTGGAGGCCGACCGGGACAGCAGCACCGACGCCTCGGACCGGCTGGCCGAGCTGGACGGCGTGGAGTTCGTCGACGCGCTGGCCGAGGACGACGGCGAGGACGTCGTCGTCGAGGGTGAGGAGCCGGTCGAGGGCAAGGCCGACGACCAGGACTGACCCGCGTGAGTGAAGAAGGGGCTCGCCTCCGGTGCCATACCGGGGGCGAGCCCCTTTTTCGTCTCCCGATCAGGACTCCGGCCCGAACTCCGGCCTCGACTCCGATCCGGACTTCGCCCCGAACGCCGTCCCGCTGTCCGATCGGACCCCGGTCAGAGGTCCAGTGCGCGCAGGACCAGGCCCGAGGCCGGTTTGGGGCCGAACGACGTCGACTTGCGGGGCATGGTGACGCCCTGGCGGGCGAGGTCGCGGACGACCTCCTCGCGGACCGGGTGCAGCAGCACGGCCGTACCGGCGTCGCGTTGCGCCTTCTCGACCGTGGCGGCCGTGTCGTGGATGTAGGCGATGCGGCTGGGGTCGTCCTCCGGGATGTGCCACACATGGTCGAGAAGCGTGGCGTGCAGGACCGTCGCGTCCAGGGTGCGCCAGGCCTGCGGGCGGTCGGCGGGGACGGTACGGGCGAGGAGGGCCGGGTCCGGGCGGTCGATGAGGTGGAAGGCGCCGTCGCCGGCCAGCAGGAAGGCGTTGCCCTCGACGGTCGCGTCCGCGAGGGCGTCCAGGGCGCGGGGCAGGGGCACCTCGAGACGCCGGACACGGAACAGGCCCTCCACGGCGGACACGGCCTCGGCGACCGGGAGCCCGTGCAGGAGGCGGTGGATGGCGCGGACCCGCAGGGGATAGCGGACGGTGTCCACCAGGAGCACCAGGCCGTCGTCCCACGGGCTGGGCGAACCGTGCTCCGCGCGTAGACGCAGATACGTCGCCCAGCGGTGATGGCCGTCGGCGATCAGGGCCTGGTGCTGGGCGAGGTCGGTCCGGACGCGGGCCAGCTCGGCCGGGTCGGTGATCGACCAGAGGCGGTGGCTGAAGCCGTCCTCCGTGGTCGTCGACAGGAGCGGGTCCAGCTCCGCGGTGCGTTCGACGATCTCCGCCGCCGTGCCGTTGCCGCGATAGGTCAGGAGCAGCGGTTCCAGGTTGGCCCGGGTGGCGCGCATCAGGGCGGCGCGGTCGGCGACGATGTGCGGCATCACGTCCTCGTGCGGGAGGACCACACCGGCCGAGGGCTCCGAGACCCGCAGGGTGCCGATCAGGCCGCGTTGGAGCATGCCGTCGGCGTGCCGCTGTTCGTAGACGTACAGGGCGGGTACGGGGTCGGTCGTGAGGACGCCCTCCGAGAGCCAGCGGCGGAGCGTGTCGGCCGCCTGTTCGTTGCGGGCGCTGGGGGTGATGGCCTGAGGGAGGATCAGACGGACGATGTTGTACGGGTCCGCGTCCTGGAGGTGGTGCAGGCCGTCGGGGCGGACCACGACGTCGTACGGCGGGGAGGTGACGGCGGCGAGACTTCCGACCCGGTCGGGGTCGTAGCGCAGGCCTCGGAACGGGGTGAGTTCCAGGCCTCGGGGCGCCGTCGCTTCCGAGTGACCTGCTGAGTTCATCCCGGCATCGTACGTCTGTCGGTGGCATGCGCGATGATCGGGGAAAGCGATCGAACGAGGAGCGATGTGGAATGAGCCGGAGCGTCAGGACGGGGCCCCGGGGCAGCCGGCAGGCCCTGAGCGAGGCGTACGACACGGCGCTGCTCGACCTCGACGGGGTGGTGTACGCGGGAGGGCACGCGATCGTGCACGCCGTCGAGTCGCTGGCCACCGCGCGGGAGGGCGGGATGCGGCTGGCGTACGTCACCAACAACGCGCTGCGCACGCCCGACGCGGTGGCGGATCACCTCACAGAGCTGGGCATACCCACGGGGGCGGACGACGTCATCACCTCGGCGCAGGCGGTCGCCCGGCTGATCGGTGAGCAGGTGCCGGCGGGGGCGCGGGTCCTGGTGGTCGGTGGGGAGGGGCTGCGGGTCGCGTTGCGCGAGCGCGGGCTGGAGCCCGTCGACTCGGCGGACGACGACCCGGCCGCCGTGGTGCAGGGGTTCGGCGGGCCCGACCTGCCGTGGGGGCGGTTCGCCGAGGCGTCGTACGCCGTCGCGCGCGGGGTGCCGTGGTTCGCGTCCAACACCGACCTGACGATTCCGAGCGGGCGGGGCATCGCGCCGGGGAACGGCGCGGCGGTGGAGGTCGTGCGGATCGCGACCGGTGCCGAGCCGCAGGTCGCGGGCAAGCCGCTGCCCCCGATGCACCGCGAGACGATCCTGCGGACGGGCGCCGAGCGGCCGTTGGTGGTCGGGGACCGGCTGGACACCGACATCGAGGGCGCGTTCAACGGCGAGGTCGACTCGCTCCTCGTGCTGACCGGGGTGACCGACGGCGCGCAGCTCCTCGCCGCGCCGCCGCAGCACCGGCCGACGTACGTGGACGCCGATCTGCGCGGCCTGCTGACCGGGCAGCCCGAGGTCGAGCAGGAGGGGGCCGGCTTCCGGTGCGGGGGATGGACCGCGTCGGCGGGCGCGTCGGGGAGGCTGGAACTCGACGGTGAGGGCGCTGTCCTGGACGGTCTGCGGGCGCTGTGCTCGGCGGCCTGGACCGCGGCGGGCGAGGGATCGTGCGGGCTGGACGGGGGGAAGGCGCTCGCTCGGCTGGGACTGTGAGTCAGGCGGCGTGCCGGCCGGGTGGGATCCCGGCGGGGGCCGGTGGGACGGGCGATGGCCGTGGCCTTCCGGCAGCGGCCGTGACCAGGGAGCGAAGAGAGATGCAGGGTAGGCTAACCTAACTGCGTGTTGGTCGACAGTGTTCTCGAACAGCGCGCGGAGACCGCCCCCGCGCCCCCGACCCGCCGGGCGATACGCCCCCTCGGGCTGCTCGTCTCCGTGGCGGTCCTGCTGCTGGTGGCAGCGGCGAGCATCGCCATCGGCGCCAAGGAGCTGTCCCTCGACCAGGTGTGGCACGGTCTGTTCCAGGACACGGGGACGTACGGCGATGTCGTCGTGGGGGAGCGGGTCTCACGGACGGTGCTCGGGCTGCTGGTCGGCGCCGCGCTGGGGTTGTCCGGGACGGTGCTCCAGGCCCTGACGCGCAATCCGCTGGCCGACCCCGGACTGCTCGGCATCAACGCGGGCGCCTCGGCGGCGGTGGTCACCGCCATCACCTACTTCGGTGTGACCAGCCTCAGCGGCTACGTGTGGTTCGCCTTCTGCGGTGCGGCGGCCGTCGGCGCGCTGGTCTGGTTCCTCGGCGGCAGCCGCGGGGCCACGCCGGTGCGGCTCGCGCTCGCCGGAACCGCGCTCAGCGCCGCGCTGTTCGGCTACGTCCAGGCTGTGATGATCATGGACAAGGCGGCTCTCGCCCGGATGCGCTTCTGGACGGTGGGCTCGCTCAGCTCGGCCACCGAAGACATGATCTGGCAGGTGCTGCCCTTCCTCACGGCCGGCACCCTGCTCGCGTTCGCCCTCGCCAGGCCGCTGAACGCCATGGCCATGGGCGACGACACCGCCAAGGCACTCGGCGCCCACCTCAACCGCACCCGGGCGCTGTCCATGCTCGCGGCCACCGTGCTGTGCGGGGCCGCGACCGCCGCCTGCGGGCCGATCGTGTTCGTGGGGCTGATGGTCCCGCACGTCGTGCGCTCCTTCACCGGGCCCGACCTGCGCTGGATCATGCCGTACGCGGCGATCCTGTCGCCGGTGCTGCTGCTGGGCTCCGACGTGCTGGGCCGGGTCGTCGCCCGCCCCTCGGAGGTCCAGGTCGGCATCATCACGGCGATCATCGGCGGCCCGGTCTTCATCTTTCTCGTACGACGGCGGAGGACGGCCCAGCTGTGAAGACCGCATCCGAGTCCGCGCCGGAGCGGACCACGCGAGCCGTGCGCCGCACCCCCGGCGCACCCCGCGCCCTGCGCACCCCCGGCGGACTGTCCCTCCGGGTGGACCCGCGCGCCCTGATCGTCGTGACCGTGCTGGCCCTGGCCGCGCTCGCGGCCGGCGTGGTGCTGATCGGCACCGGCGACTTCCCGATCTCCACCGCCGACGTACTGAAGACGCTCGTGGGCAAGGGCACCGAGGGCCAGGAGTTCATCGTCAACGACCTGCGGCTGCCGCGGGTGATCGTGGGCCTGCTGGTCGGTGCCGCGCTGGGGCTCGGCGGCGCGGTGTTCCAGGCCGTCTCCCGCAATCCGCTGGGCAGCCCGGACGTACTCGGGCTCGGTCAGGGGGCGACGGCCGGCGCGCTCGTGGTGATCGTGCTGATGTCCGGCTCCGCCAACCAGGTCGCCGTCGGAGCGCTCGTCGGCGGACTGGTCACCGGCGCCGCCATCTACCTGCTCGCCTGGAAGCGGGGTGTGCACGGCTACCGGCTGGTCCTCGTCGGCATCGGCGTGTCGGCGATCGCCACCGCCGTCAACGGCTATCTGATCACCAAGGCCGACCTCGTCGACGCGGCCCGCGCGGTCGTGTGGATGACCGGATCGCTCGACGGCCGGGACTGGAAGCAGGTCTGGCCGCTGCTCGTCCTGTGCTGCGTCCTCGTCCCGCTCGTCCTCGCCAACGCGCGTGGGCTGCGGATGATGGAGATGGGCGACGACGTCTCCAACGCCCTCGGGGTGCGCGTGGAGCGCGTACGGCTGCTGCTCATGGTCTGCGCCGTCCTGCTCACCGCCGCCGCCACCGCCGCCGCGGGACCCGTGGCGTTCGTGGCGCTCACCGCGCCGCAGCTCGCCCGGCGCCTGACCCGCTCGCCCGGACCGAACCTGGTGCCCGCCCTCTTCATGGGCGCCGCCCTCCTGGTCGGCGCCGACTGGGCGGCGCAGCGGCTGTTCGGTGACGGACAGCTGCCCGTGGGCGTGGTCACCGGCGTGCTCGGCGGCGTCTACCTGCTGTGGCTGCTGGTCACCGAGCGCAGGGCGGGCCGGATATGAGCAGCGCCACCACCCGTGTCGGCCACGGGCCGAACCATCGAAGGAGCACCGTGAACCGCCTGTCCGCCGAGAACGTCACCCTCGCCTACGACCAGCGGGTCATCGCCGAACAGCTGTCGGTGGAGATCCCCGACCACTCGTTCACCGTGATCGTCGGCCCCAACGCCTGCGGCAAGTCGACGCTCCTGCGGGCGCTGTCCCGGATGCTGAGGCCGAGCGAGGGCCGGGTGCTGCTCGACGGACAGGTCATCCAGTCGATGCCCGCCAAGAAGGTCGCCCGGACGCTGGGCCTGCTGCCGCAGTCCTCGACCGCGCCCGACGGCATCACGGTCGCCGACCTGGTGGGCCGCGGCCGCTATCCGCACCAGGGCATCCTGCGCCAGTGGTCGACCGAGGACGAGCGGGTCGTGCGGGAGTCCATGGCACAGACCGGAGTCGCCGAACTCGCGGACCGGTACGTCGACGAGCTGTCCGGAGGCCAGCGCCAGCGGGTGTGGATCGCGATGGCCCTCGCCCAGCAGACCCCGCTGCTGCTGCTCGACGAGCCCACCACCTACCTGGACATCCAGCACCAGATCGACGTCCTCGACCTGTGCGCCGAACTGCACGAGGAGCACGGCCGCACCCTGGTCGCCGTCCTGCACGACCTCAACCACGCCGCCCGGTACGCCACCCACCTCATCGCGCTGAAGGGCGGCACGGTCGTCGCGCAGGGCCCGCCCGGCGACGTCGTCACGGCCGCTCTGGTCGAGGAGGTCTTCGGGCTGCGCTGCCAGGTCATCGACGACCCCGAGACGGGGACGCCGCTGGTGGTGCCGGCCGCGCGCAGGGCACGCGCACGCGTGCCCGTCACGGAAGCGTCCTGACGCCCACCCGGCTCTCCGGCGGCCCGCCCGCAGGAGCCACCGGACGGTCGCGGGAGGACCCGGCGGTCGAAGGTGTTCCCTCGTCAGCGTCAGAGGAGTTTCCTGAGCTGGAGCAGGTCCCTGAGGCCTGCCTCCAGCCGAACCCGCCCCGAACCCCACGCCTTCGCGAAGTTCAGCTCGCCGTCGACCAGCGCCACGAGGTCGTCGCCGGTCATCCGCAGCCTGATCGCGGCCTTCTCCCGAGGAGGGCCCTCCACGGTGTCCCGCACGACGATCCGGCCGCCCGTCATCCGGCCGGTGAACGTGACGTCCAGGTCGGTGATCCAGCAGCTCACCGAGCGGTCGAGGGCGGCGGCCGCACGGACGTCCCCCCCGGCGCCACCCATGTTCTCCGAGAGCTTCTCGAGTGCGGCGCGGCACTCCTCGATCGTGGCCATCGCGCTCGACGGTACCGCAGCGGTTCGGGGTAGCGTCGGGTGCATGAGCGACACAGTTCCGCAGCCGGAGGCCGCGCCCCAGGCGCAGGAGCACGACCCCTCCGCCGCCGCCCCGCTCCAGGTGCCCCGTACCCCCACCGGCGACGCCGAGGTCGACGCCCACCTGGACCGGCTGGCCGACGCGGACCACCTCGCCACGGACGGACACCTGGAGGTGTACGAGGATGTACACCGGGGGCTGCGCTCCGCGCTCACCGCGCTGGACGCCCGCCCGGACACTCCGGTGCCCGCCCGTCGCCCGACCACCATCCCTGAATGAGACCCCTCCGGGTCCCCTCTTTGATTCGCCGTACGGCAGTAGGAGCTGAACCGAACGTGGCTGGAGTCGCACGTCGTCGTCTGGACGCGGAGCTGGTGCGCCGCAAGCTCGCGCGCTCGCGTGAGCACGCCGGTCAGCTGATCGCCGCGGGGCGGGTCTCGGTCGGCAGGACGGTCGCCACCAAGCCCGCCACACAGGTGGAGACGGCGGCGGCGATCGTCGTCTCCGTCGACGACGGCGATCCCGATTACGTGTCGCGGGGCGGACACAAACTCGCCGGTGCGCTGGAGGCGTTCGTGCCGCTGGGGCTCCTCGTCGAGGGGCGGCGGGCGCTGGACGCCGGCGCGTCCACCGGCGGTTTCACCGATGTGCTGCTGCGCGCGGGCGCCGCGCACGTGGTCGCCGTCGACGTCGGGTACGGACAACTCGCCTGGTCTCTTCGCGGTGATGAACGCGTCACGGTCAAGGACCGTACGAACGTACGCGAGTTGACGCTCGAAGCGATCGATGGGGAGCCAGTGGATCTTGTCGTGGGGGACTTGTCCTTCATCCCGCTCGGGCTGGTGCTGCCGGCCCTGGCGCGGTGCACCGAGCCGGACGCGGACCTGGTGATGATGGTCAAGCCGCAGTTCGAGGTGGGTAAGGAGCGGCTGGGCAGCGGGGGTGTCGTGCGCAGCCCGCAGCTGCGCGCCGAGGCGGTGCGGGGCGTGGCCCACAAGGCGTGGGAGCTGGGACTGGGCGTGAAGGGGGTCACCGCCAGTCCGCTGCCCGGACCCTCGGGCAACGTCGAGTACTTTCTGTGGCTCCGGGCCGGGGCGCCTGCTCTGGACCCGGCCGATGTCGACCGTGCAGTGGCGGAGGGGCCGCGTTGACCCAGAACCGAGCTCGTACTGTTTTCCTGCTGGCCCACACCGGGCGGCCCGCCGCGATCCGCAGTGCGGAGCTGGTGGTGAAGGGGCTGCTGCGCGAGGGCATCGGGGTGCGCGTCCTGGAGTACGAGGCCGCCGACCTGCCGCTGCCGGACGAGGTGGAGCTGGTCTGCGAGGCCACCCCGCAGTGCCTGGAGGGCTGTGAGCTGCTCATCGTCCTCGGCGGTGACGGGACGCTGCTGCGCGGTGCGGAGTTCGCGCGGGCGTCCGGGGTGCCGATGCTCGGCGTCAACCTCGGCAGCGTCGGCTTCCTGGCGGAGGCCGAGCGGGACGATCTCGACAAGGTCGTCGACCGGGTGGTGACGAAGTCGTACGAGGTCGAGGAGCGGATGACCGTCGACGTCGTCGTGCACCGCAACGGGGACATCGTGCACACGGACTGGGCGCTGAACGAGGCGGCCGTGCAGAAGGCCGGCGCGGAGAAGCTGCTCGAGGTGGTGCTGGAGATCGACGGGCGGCCGGTCACCGGGTTCGGCTGCGACGGGATCGTGCTGTCGACGCCGACCGGGTCCACGGCGTACGCGTTCTCGGCGGGCGGGCCCGTGGTGTGGCCCGAGGTCGAGGCGCTGCTCATGGTGCCGATCAGCGCGCACGCCCTGTTCGCGAAGCCGCTGGTGACCTCGCCGAACTCGGTGCTCGCGGTGGAACTGCTGCCGCACATTCCGCCGGGGGTCCTGTGGTGCGACGGGCGGCGGACCTTCGACCTGCCGCCGGGGGCTCGGGTGGAGGTGCGCCGGGGTGCCGTGCCCGTGCGGCTGGCGCGTCTGCACCACGCGTCCTTCACCGACCGGCTGGTGGCCAAGTTCGCGCTGCCGGTGTCCGGGTGGCGCGGGGCCCGGCACTAGAACGCGTCCGGCGCCCGGGTGCCTTCCCGGCGCCGGGGCGTCCCGTCGCGGGCGGGGAGCACCGCGGCCGCTGCTCGTCCGGGGCGGACGCGACACGACCACCCCGCCGCCGCGAGGGCCGTCCGGGCAACGAGGATCGCCTCGCGAAGGTAACGCCGTGTCGTCGTTACGGGGGGTGGCGTCGCACGGTGTCGGCAAAACCTCGTATGGTCGGGGACGTGTTGGAGGAGATGCGGATACGGTCGCTCGGGGTCATCGACGACGCGGTCGTCGAGCTGTCGCCAGGCTTCACCGCGGTCACGGGTGAGACGGGCGCGGGCAAGACCATGGTGGTCACCAGCCTCGGGCTGCTGCTGGGCGGGCGCGCCGACGCCGCGCTCGTGCGGCTCGGCGCCGACAAAGCGGTCGTGGAGGGGCGGATCAGCGTGCCCGCGGGCGCCTCGGTGGCCGTACGGGCCGAGGAGGCCGGGGCCGAACTGGACGACGGGGCACTGCTGATCAGCCGTACCGTCTCCGCCGAAGGGCGGTCGCGGGCGCATGTCGGCGGGCGGAGTGTGCCGGTCGGGCTGCTCGCCGAACTCGCGGACGAGCTGGTGGCCGTGCACGGACAGACCGACCAGCAGGGGCTGCTGAAGCTGTCCCGGCAGCGGCAGGCCCTCGACCGGTACGCGGGCGACGCGGTCGCCGAGCCGCTCGCCCGGTACACGGAGGCCTACCGGCGGCTGCGGGCCGTCTCCGGTCAGCTCGACGAGATCACCACGCGCGCGCGTGAACGGGCCCAGGAGGCCGACATGCTGCGCTACGGCCTCGACGAGATCGCCGGCGTCGAGCCGCGCGCGGGCGAGGACGCGGAACTGGCGGAGGAGGCGGAGCGGCTCGGGCACGCCGAGGCGCTGTCCGCGGCCGCCACGGCCGCCCACGGAGCCCTGGCGGGCAACCCCGAGGACCCCGAGGGCATCGACGCCACCACGCTGGTCGCGGGCGCCCAGCGGGCCCTCGAGGCCGTTCGGTCGCACGATCCGGCGCTGGCCGCGCTCGCCGACCGGATCGGGGAGATCGGGATCCTGCTGGGCGACGTGGCGGGGGAGCTGGCGGGGTACGCCGACGATCTCGACGCCGATCCGCTGCGGCTGGCGGCGGTCGAGGAGCGGCGGGCCGCGCTGACCGCGCTGACCCGGAAGTACGGCGAGAACGTCGACGCGGTCCTCGACTGGGCCGAGCGCGGTGCCGCGCGCCTGGGCGAACTGGACGGCGACGACGAGCGGATCGACGAGCTGGCCGCCGAGCGCGACGCGCTGCGGGCCGAGCTGGGCGGGCTGGCGCAGGCGCTGACCGACGCGCGGACGGAGGCCGCCGAGCGGTTCGCCGCCGCCGTGACGGCCGAGCTGGCCTCGCTGGCGATGCCGCACGCGCGCGTGTCCTTCGACATCCGGCAGACCGAGGATCCGGAGGGCGTGGAGGTAGGCGGACGTTCCGTCGCCTGCGGGCCGTCCGGCGCCGACGAGGTGGAGCTGCTGCTCGCCCCGCATCCGGGGGCCCCGCCGCGGCCCATCGCCAAGGGCGCGTCCGGCGGTGAGCTGTCGCGCGTGATGCTCGCGGTGGAGGTCGTTTTCGCGGGGACGGACCCGGTGCCGACGTACCTCTTCGACGAGGTCGACGCGGGCGTGGGCGGCAAGGCGGCGGTGGAGATCGGGCGGCGCCTGGCGCGGCTCGCGAAGACCGCGCAGGTCGTCGTCGTCACCCACCTGCCGCAGGTGGCGGCCTT
The DNA here is from genome assembly GCF_042870975.1 of Streptomyces sp. NPDC006259. Taxonomy (NCBI): domain Bacteria; kingdom Bacillati; phylum Actinomycetota; class Actinomycetes; order Kitasatosporales; family Streptomycetaceae; genus Streptomyces; species Streptomyces sp. NPDC006259. The sequence continues at coordinate 12,346 of NZ_JBIAHY010000007.1, forward strand.
CGCCGACCGGCAGCTGCTGGTGGAGAAGACCAACGACGGGTCCGTGACACGCTCCGGCGTGAAGGTGCTGGAGGGCGAGGAGCGGATCCGGGAGCTGTCCCGGATGCTCGCGGGCCAGGAGGACTCGGAGACGGCACGCGCACACGCGGAGGAACTGCTGGAGACGGCACGCGCGGACGCGTAGCGGCGGGAACGGAGGGCGGGACGGCGACCCACGGGTCCGTCCCGCCCTTCGGCCTTCCCGGGCCGGGCAGGGTCGGCTTGCCTAGGGTGGTCCGATGATCACACGAAGGAGCAGGGGTGCCGCGTTCGCCGTGGCGGCCGGCCTCACACAAGCGGGAGCGGCGGCTCTGCGCGCGGCGGCGCCCGGCGGGCCGGAGCGCTGGGAGCGGACGAACTTCGCCGGTCGGACCGTGGATCTGTACGCCGGTCCGGCGGCCGTCCTCGCGGCGGCGCTCGGGGCGGCACGGGTGCGTCCGGCCGCGGCCGGGGCCGTACTCGCCGCCGGCGCCTGCGGGGCGTACGACGACCTCGTGGGCGCCGGTGACCCACGGCGCGGCTTCCGAGCGCACCTGGGAGCGCTGCGGCGGGGGGAGGTCACCAGTGGGGCCGTCAAACTGGGCGGCATCGGGACGGCGGGGCTGCTGGCCGGGGCCCTGCTGAAGGAACGGCCCCTGGACAAGGTGCTCGCGGGCGTCGTGATCGCCGGGGCGGCGCACTTCGTCAACCTCGTCGACGTACGCCCAGGCCGGGCCGCCGGTGCGGTGCTCGCGCTGGGCGTGCCGGGGTCGCTGCGGGCGGGGCCCGGTGGTGAGCTGGCCGCGGTGGCGACGGGGGTCGCGGCGTCCGTGCTGCCCGACGACCTGGGGGAGCGCTCGATGCTCGGTGACGCCGGGGCGCACGCGCTGGGCGCACTCCTGGGTGCGGCGGTCGTGGTGGGCAACGGGCGGGCGGGACTCGTGGCGCACGCGGCCGCGGTCGTGGGCGCGGCGGTGTGCGGGGAGCGGGTGAGCGCGCTGGCGCGGGGCCCCCGACGGTCGGCGGTCGGGGACGCGGGAGAGCGAGCCGGTGTGAGTGCCGCCGCGTAGGGGACGGGGGCAGGCGCGGTCGACGGTGTCGGCAGGCCCTCGGCCGGGCCCGCCACCCGTCCTGCACCCCGCCGAGCGCGTCGGCAGAGGTGCTCGGGCGCGGCGGCGGGGAAACCTTTCGGGTGCGGTGGCAGGAAGCCCTTCGGGTGCGGTGGCAGGCCGGTGGGGTGCTCGGGGGGCGTCGGACGGTGGGGGAGGTGCGGGACGCTCGGGGTGACGGGTTCCGCCGCCCGTCGGCCGGTTCGCGCCTCGGGTTGTGGAGCGCCTGCGTGGTCTTCGGGCAGGTCGCCACCGAGCCCCGCCGAACAGGTTCACCCACCGAACGGAACCTCGCCTTCCTTCACTCGTGTGGGTGACATGCGGGGGCGTGTTGCCGGGGCCGCGAGTGGTTGACGGCACGGAACACCCGTGCGTCCTGGCATCCTTGGGCGGAGGACGTGGAGGAGCGCGAGCGGTCCACCCTCCGCCCGAGTCCCTTCTGTACGGTCCTTCGTGACCGACCGATGCCGAACCAGGAGCCCCGGCCACGTGAGCAGCCACTCACCGCACGGCCAGTCGTCGCTGCGCACCGTGCAGGTGCTGGGCGGCGGCAACGCCGGCAGCAGCGCCCATGTGCGCTCCCTGGCCGCGGGGCTCGTCGCGCGGGGCGTGCGGGTGACGGTGTGCGCCCCCGCCGAGACCGATCACGCCTACGACTTCACCGGCGTCGGCGCCGATCACGTGCACGTGCCACGCAGCAGCGATCCCGCGTCGGTGGCGGCGCTGCGGGCGGCCTGCACGGACGCCGACCTCGTCCACGCGCACGGACTGCACGCCTCCTTCCGGGCCGTGCTCGCGCTCAGTGGGCGCAGCACGCCGCTCGTCGTCACCTGGCACAACCGGGCGCACGCCGAGGGCGCCCGCGCCCATCTGCGGCGCCTGCTGGAGCGGCGGGTCGCCAAGGCCGCCGCCGTGGTGCTCGGCACCACCTCCGACCTCGTGGACCGGGCGCGCCGCACCGGCGCACGGGACGCCCGGCTCGCCGCGGTGGCACTGCCCGGCCCCCGCCGGGCCGAGGAGGACCCCGAGCGGCCGCGAGCCAAGGTGCGGGCCGAACTCGGTGCGATCGGCCGCCCGTTGCTGATGGCGGTCGGCTCCCTCGACCGGTCCCGCGGCTACGACGTCCTGCTCGACGCCGCCCGCGTGTGGGGCCGGCTGGATCCCCTGCCGCTGGTCGTGGTCGCGGGGGAGGGGCCGCTGCGGGCGGAACTCCAGCGCCGTATCGAGGACGAGGGCCTGCCCGTCCGACTCCTCGGGCGGCGCGACGACGTCGGCGAACTGCTGGCCGCCGCCGACCTCGCCCTGCTGCCCGGTGCCGGGGAATCGCGTTCGGTGCTGGCGCAGGAGGCCCTCCACGCGCGCGTGCCACTCGTCGCGGCGCTGACCGGCGGAGTGCGCGAACTGGTCGGCGACGCGGCCGAACTCGTCCCGCCCGGCGACGCGGTGGCCTTCGCCGACGCCGTCGTACGCCTCCTCGCCTCACCCGAACACCGCGAGCGGCTCCGGGACTCGGGCATCCGGCAGACGACCACCTGGCCGAGCGAGGACGAGACCGTCGCGCAGGTCCTCAGCGTGTACGACGAGTTGACGCAGCCGCTGCCGATGATCTGACGCGGGCCGGCCGTCCGGCTCCGCGGCACGCGCCCGGTGGCGGGGGCCTCAGGGCACCAGCCGTCGGGCCCGCAGCGCCAGGCTCAACGCCAGCACGGTCTGCGGGTCGTCGAGGTCGGTGCCCAGCAGCTCGCCGATCCGGGCGAGGCGGTTGTAAAGCGTCTGCCGGTTGAGGTGCAGTTCGCGGGCCGTCTCCGCCTTGCGGCCCGCGTGCGCCAGGTAGGTCTCCAGGGTGGGCAGCAGAGGCGGCTTGGAGCGGTGGTCGTGGTCGCGGACCGGGCCGATCGCGCGGTCCACGAAGGCCGCGAGGTCCCGGTGGTCGCGCAGCCGCCACAGCAGCAGGTCGATGTCGAGGCGGCGGGCGTCGTACCAGGGTCGGTCCGACAGGCCCTGCGCCGCCGTCGCCGTCTCCGCCGCGTGTCCGAGGCCCGCCGAGGCCGCCGCCCAGCCGCCCGCGGCGCCGACCACCACGACGGGCGGCCGGGCACCCGGCCGCTGGATCCCGGCCCGCTCCACCCCGGCCCGCAGTGCCGCCGCGACCCGGTCCGCGACCGCCGGCCGTTCCGACTCCGAGCGCAGCCCCAGCAGCAGCGGCACGCGGCCCTCCACCGGCCGTACGCCGAGCAGGACGGGCACCCCCACCGACGCCAGCTCCTCGGCGACCGCCCGCGCCAGCACCGCCCAGCCGCCTCCGGCCGACAGCGTGTCGCCCAGGCGCATGACGACCGGCAGCAGCGGGCCGTCCCCGGGCTTGAAGCCGAGGACACGGGCCTGCGCCGGAGCCTCCGCCGCCGCGACACGGCCCTCGGCGAGGTCGGTCAGGAAGTCGCCCCGCCCCCGCGCCGCCAGCTCCTCCTCCTGGCGCGCCTGCATCAGCACCACGGCCAGGATCCCGGCCGCCCGCTCGGCGGCGATCCGGTGCACCGGAGCGAGCGGGGCGCGTACGGGCAGCAGCACGAGCCGTGCGCGCACCGCGCCCGCCCCCGGCCCGCCGCCGGGTACGTCCACGAGCACCGCATCGGCGGGCGCGTCCTTGTGCGGCCCGCGCAGCCCCTCCCACACCTGGAGCGGATCCGCCCGCTCGGGCCCGGCCCCGGCGGCGTACAGCAGTTGTCCGTCGGTGGTCTCCAGGAAGACCGGATTGTCGCTGAAGTCGGCGAGGATGCCCAGCACCTGGGGGATGCCGCCGCCGCCGAGCAGCGCCTGGGTGCAGCGGCGGTGCACCTCCTCCGCCTGCTGGAGCAGCGCGTAGTGGCCGTTGACGATCTCGGTGTGGATCTCCTCGGTGACGGCCACGAACGGCACCTCGCGGTGCAGCTGGACCAGCGGCAGACCGGTCGTGCGCGCCGTCTCCACCAGCGCCGCGGGCAGCCGGGCGAAGCGCGGGCCCAGTTCGATCACCAGTGCCGCGATGCCCCGATCGGCCAGGGTCCGCACGAACGCCCGCTGCTCGGCCGGACGGGTGCCGACGCCGTAACCCGTGGTGAGCAGCAGCTCGCCGCCCTTGAGCAGGGAGGCGATGTTCGGCACCTCCCCCGCGTGCACCCAGCGCACCGTGCGGCCGAGCCGCTCCGCGCCCGCCAGGATCTCGGGCAGCCCGCTGCGCAGGCCGGGCAGCTCCAGCGCCCGCCGCACGGTGATGCCGGCGCCCCGGCTGTCGAGTCGGGGGTCCGCGCGGCTGTCCATGGAGCGGACGCTACCCGCGGACCCCGTCCGGCGACCATCCGCCGGCCGACTCGACCCGGCGGACGGCTCAGCCGCCGTACGCCCCGGAGGCCGTCAGGCGCAGGGCCGTGTCGATCAGCGGGACGTGGCTGAAGGCCTGGGGGAAGTTGCCCACCTGGCGCTTCAGCCGGGGGTCCCACTCCTCGGCGAGGAGACCCAGGTCGTTGCGCAGGGCCAGGAGCTTTTCGAACAGCCTGCGGGCCTCGTCCACCCGGCCGATCATCGCCAGGTCGTCCGCCATCCAGAACGAGCAGGCCAGGAAGGCGCCCTCGTCGCCGGGAAGGCCGTCGACACCCTCGCTGTCGCCCTCGGTGGGGTAGCGCAGGATGAAGCCGTCCGACGTGGACAGCTCGCGCTGGATCGCCTCGATGGTGCCGATCACGCGCTTGTCGTCCGGCGGCAGGAAGCCCATCTGCGGGATGAGCAGCAGGGAGGCGTCCAGCTCCTTCGAGCCGTAGGACTGCGTGAAGGTGTTGCGCTCCTTGTCGTAACCCTTCTCACACACGTCCCGGTGGATGTCGTCGCGCAGCTCGCGCCAGCGCTCCAGCGGACCGTCCGCGTCACCGGACTCGATCAGCTTGATCGTGCGGTCCACGGCGACCCAGGCCATCACCTTGGAGTGCACGAAGTGGCGGCGCGGGCCGCGCACCTCCCAGATGCCCTCGTCGGGCTCGTCCCAGTGCCGCTCCAGGTAGCGGATCAGCTTGAGCTGGAGCAGCGAGGCGTAGTCGTTGCGGGCCAGTCCGGTCATGTGGCCGAGGTGCAGCGCCTCGGTGACCTCGCCGTACACGTCCAGCTGGAGCTGGTGCGCCGCGCCGTTGCCGACCCGGACCGGGCCGGAGTTCTCGTAGCCGGGCAGCCAGTCCAGCTCCGCCTCGCCCAGCTCGCGCTCGCCGGCGATGCCGTACATGATCTGGAGGTTCTCCGGGTCGCCCGCGACCGCGCGCAGCAGCCATTCGCGCCAGGCGCGGGCCTCCTCGCGATAGCCGGTGCGCAGGAGCGAGGACAGGGTGATGGCCGCGTCGCGCAGCCAGGTGTAGCGGTAGTCCCAGTTGCGGACGCCGCCGATGTCCTCGGGCAGGGAGGTGGTCGGGGCCGCGACGATGCCGCCGGTGGGGGCGTACGTCAGCGCCTTCAGGGTGATCAGCGAGCGGATCACGGCCTCGCGGTAGGGCCCGTGGTACGTACAGTGCTCGACCCACTCGCGCCAGAAGTCCTCGGTGGCCTGGAGCGACTGCTCGGGCTCGGGCAGCGCGGGCGGCTCCTTGTGCGAGGGCTCCCAGGAGATGGTGAACGCGATCCGGTCACCGGGGGCGACCGTGAAGTCGGCGTACGTCGTCAGCGACTTCCCGTAGGTCTCGGCCTCCGTGTCGAACCACACGGAGTCGGGTCCGGCGACGGCGACGGTACGGCCCTCGTGCTTGTGCACCCACGGCACGACCCGGCCGTAGGAGAAGCGCATCCGCAGGGTCGAGCGCATGGGGACGCGGCCCGAGACGCCCTCGACGATCCGGATCAGCTGCGGGGCGCCGTCACGCGGGGGCATGAAATCGGTCACCCGGACCGTGCCGCGCGGGGTGTCCCACTCGGACTCCAGGATCAGCGAGTCGCCCCGGTAGCCGCGCCGGGCCGCTCGCGGTGGCTCGGCGTCGGAGGCGTGCGCCGGACCGAGCCGCCAGAAGCCGTGCTCCTCGGTGCCCAGCAGCCCGGCGAAGATCGCGTGGGAGTCGAAGCGGGGCAGGCAGAGCCAGTCCACCGTCCCGTCGCGGCAGACCAGAGCGGCGGTCTGCATGTCTCCGATGAGTGCGTAGTCTTCGATGCGCCCGGCCACGTGCAACTCCAGTCGAACGGCCACGTAGGCCCCCATGAGGGGCTGTCGCTTGGTGCGGTCAAGGGGGAAGGTGTTGTCATGCGTCGTTGAGCGGTGAAGCAAAGCAGTCGTCCGCCGTGTTGGCAAAACGCCGATCGTTGCTCAACGAACTGACGAGCTCTCATTGTTCCGGTGGGTACGGGCTGGGGTGTGCCGTCTTGACCGGCCGGGCTCGGCAGCGATGGTCCGAGCAGGATACGACGCACGTAGATGATCTGCGTGCCGCTCCGGGCAACGCGGGTGGGCCGAACGGGTGAGCAGGGGGTGAGCGCCCGGCAAGCGCGTGCCCAGCTGTGCCGGACCGTGCGCGGAGCGTGCCCGGAAGCCGTCGCCCCGAGGCGCTGATACCCTGGTAGCCCGTGGACCGGTGGGCACGAAACCCCCGAACCGCAGCGACGGCACCCCCGGAGATCTCCGGCACGAACCGCTGGTGAAAGCCTCCGGGAGCCGCACCGCACCCCCAGATCGCGACCACGGGAGCCCCCTCTTGGCCATGCCGAACGCTGCTTTTCGAAACAGCTCCGCCACGACGACCAAGCACATCTTCGTCACCGGGGGTGTCGCCTCCTCGCTCGGCAAGGGGCTGACCGCCTCCAGCCTCGGCATGCTGCTCAAGGCGCGAGGCCTGCGCGTCGTGATGCAGAAGCTCGACCCGTATCTCAACGTCGACCCCGGCACGATGAACCCCTTCCAGCACGGTGAGGTGTTCGTCACCAACGACGGCGCCGAGACCGACCTGGACATCGGTCACTACGAGCGCTTCCTCGACCGCGACCTCGACGGCTCCGCCAACGTCACCACCGGCCAGATCTATTCGACCGTGATCGCCAAGGAGCGGCGCGGCGAGTACCTGGGCGACACCGTGCAGGTCATCCCGCACATCACCAACGAGATCAAGCACCGCATCCGCCGCATGGCGACGGACGAGGTGGACGTGGTGATCACGGAGGTCGGCGGCACGGTCGGCGACATCGAGTCGCTGCCGTTCCTGGAGACCGTCCGCCAGGTCCGCCACGAGGTCGGCCGGGACAACGTGTTCGTCGTTCACATCTCGCTCCTGCCCTACATCGGTCCCTCGGGCGAACTGAAGACCAAGCCCACCCAGCACTCCGTGGCCGCCCTGCGCAACATCGGCATCCAGCCGGACGCGATCGTGCTGCGCTGCGACCGTGAGGTCCCCACCGCGATCAAGCGGAAGATCTCGCTGATGTGCGACGTCGACGAGGCCGCGGTGGTGGCCTGCCCCGACGCCCGCTCGATCTACGACATCCCGAAGACCGTGCACGGCGAGGGCCTGGACGCCTACGTCGTCCGCAAGCTGGACCTGCCGTTCCGGGACGTGGACTGGACGACCTGGGACGACCTGCTCGACCGCGTCCACAACCCCGACCACGAGATCACGCTCGCCCTGGTCGGCAAGTACATCGACCTTCCCGACGCGTACCTCTCGGTCACCGAGGCGCTGCGTGCCGGCGGCTTCGCGAACAAGGCCCGCGTGAAGATCAAGTGGGTCACCTCGGACGACTGCAAGACCCCGGCGGGCGCCGGGGCGCAGCTCGCCGACGTCGACGGCATCTGCATCCCCGGCGGCTTCGGCGACCGCGGTGTGCTCGGCAAGGTCGGCGCGATCCGCTACGCCCGCGAGAACCGGATCCCGCTGCTCGGCCTGTGCCTGGGGCTCCAGTGCATCGTGATCGAGGCGGCGCGCAACCTGCTCGACATCGCCGACGCCAACTCCACCGAGTTCGACCCGGCCACCGCCCACCCGGTCATCTCCACGATGGCCGAGCAGCTCGACATCGTCGCCGGTGAGGGCGACATGGGCGGCACCATGCGGCTGGGCATGTACCCGGCGAAGCTGGCCGAGGGCTCGATCGTGCGCGAGGTCTACGACGACAAGGAGTACATCGAGGAGCGGCACCGGCACCGCTACGAGGTGAACAACGCCTACCGCGGGGAGCTGGAGAAGAAGGCGGGCATCCTGTTCTCCGGCACCTCGCCGGACGGCAAGCTCGTCGAGTACGTGGAGTACCCGCGTGACGTCCACCCGTACCTGGTCGCCACGCAGGCCCACCCCGAGCTGCGCTCGCGGCCGACGCGTCCGCACCCGCTGTTCGCCGGGCTGGTGAAGGCCGCGGTCGAGCGGAAGACTTCGAAGTAACACACCAGTTGTACGGTGGCCGGGGCGCATCCCTTCAAAGGTGAGCACCCCGGCCCCCTTTTTTCGGTTCGATCCGGCCGGTTCTCGTCCGGCCGGGTTCCTTTTGTACGTGTGGAAGGACAGGGCATGACGATCAAGGACACCGCTCAGGCGTGGGAGATCCGGGCGACGGAGACCCCCTTCGTGGGCAACAAGACCTCCGTCCGCACGGACGAGGTGGTCATGCCCGACGGCTCGGTCGTCCGCCGTGACTACCAGGTGCACCCCGGATCCGTGGCCGTCCTCGCCCTCGACGACGAGGGCCGCGTCCTGTTGATCAAGCAGTACCGCCACCCCGTGCGGCAGAAGCTGTGGGAGATCCCGGCCGGCCTGCTCGACGTGCCCGGCGAGAACCCCCTGCACGCCGCGCAGCGCGAGCTGTACGAGGAGGCGCACGTCAAGGCCGAGGACTGGCGGGTGCTGACCGACGTCTACACCACTCCGGGCGGCTGCGACGAGGCCGTGCGCGTCTTCCTGGCCCGCGGTCTGTCCGAGGCCGAGGGGGAGCGCTTCGCGGTCGAGGAGGAGGAGGCCGACATGGAGCACGCGCGCGTGCCGGTCGACGAACTCGTCCGGGGGGTGCTCGCCGGCGAACTGCACAACAACTGCCTCGTCGTGGGCGTCCTCGCGCTGGCCGCCGCCCGGAGCGGCGAGGGGCTCGACGCACTGCGTCCGGCGCAGGCGCCCTGGCCGGCCCGCCCCTTCGAGGCGTGACCTGGCTCCTTGGACGGGGGACGCGCGACCTTCGAGGCGTGACGCCGCTCCTTCCAGGCGTGGCGCCGCTCCTTCGACGGGGGACCCGCGCCTCCTTCGAGGCGGAATCACGCCACCTTCGAAGCATGGCCCCGTTCCCTTCGAGGCGTCGCCCCGCCAAGGGCCCTTCCCTTCAGACCTGCGGTGTGACGATCGGCTGATCCGATCGGGCGACCCCACCGCCGCGCTCCTCACGGAACGTCGCACAGCGTGAACTAGGCTCTGGAACCAGCCCGATCCGGAGTCCCGGCGGGCTTGCGCGTGCGGTGGGACGGGAGTGTGGCCCGTGACGGATCAGGCAGTGGACACAGACGGCGTGCAGCTGTCCGGACACGCTGCGACGGAGGGCCATTTCCTGGGCCGTACCCGGGAGTTGAAGGAACTGCGCGCCGACATCGAACGCGCCGGACTGGACACTCTCTCCGGGAAGAAGGCCCCCCGCGCGCGCGTGCTCCTCATCGCCGGACGGCCCGGTTCCGGCCGTACCGCACTGGCGGAGGAACTCGTCCGGCAGGTCGCCGAGCGTTACCGGGACGGCGTGCTGCGCGTCCGGCTCGGCGAATCCGACGGCACCCCCGTCCCCGTCGAGCGAGCCGCCCGCGAACTGCTCACCGCGCTCGGCCGGCCGGTCCCGCCCGGCGCCGGTGCGGACGACCTCTCGGCCACCCTGCGCGAGGCCCTCGCCGAGCGGCGCACCCTGCTCCTGCTCGACGACGCGGCCGGCGCCGACCAGGTCGACGCGCTTCTTCCGGACACCCCCGAGTGCCTGGTCGTCGCCGTCTCGGCCGGCCCGCTCACCGGGATCTCCGACGTGCGGCCCTGCACCCTGGGCGGACTCGACACCAAGTCCGCCCTCGACCTGCTCACCCGCCACACCGGCTCGGTCCGCATCACCGTCGACCCGCGGGCCGCCGAGGGGCTCGTCGAGGCCTGCCAGGGGCACCCCGCCGCGCTGATCCTGGCGGGCGGCTGGCTCGCCGCCCGGCCCAAGTCGGCGGTCGCCGACCTCGCCAAGCAGCTCCACGCCGAGGGCGACGAGGGAACCCCCCTGAGCCGCGTCTTCCGGCTCGTGCACGCCACCCTGCCCCCGGCCGCCGCGCGGATGCTGCGACTGCTCTGCCTGGCCCCGGCCGGTCTCGTCGACCCGCACACCGCCTCCGCGCTCGCCGGCTGCTCGATCGGCGCCGCGCGCACCACCCTGGACGACCTCGTCGCGCTGGGCCTGCTGCGGACCGTGCCCTCGCCACTGCCCGAGTACGAGGTCCCCGCCTGCCTCCACCCCCTGCTGAGGACGGCCGCCGACACCCACGAACGCCCGGCCGAGGTGCAGCTGGCCCGCGCCCGCATGCTGGAGCGGACGGTCCGGCTGCTCCAGTCCTGCCGGGCGATCACCGAGACGGACAACCCGCAGGCCCGGGAGAAGCTCCAGGGCATGCCCCGCGCGCTGCGTTTCGCCACCCCGCGCGCGGCCGCCGACTGGTTGAGCGTCCGCCGGCCGGCCCTGCTCGCCTCCGCCCGTCTGGCGGTCGCCGACGGCGAGCTGGACACCCTGGCCAGGCGCCTGATGTCCCAGCTGGTCAGGGCGATGGTCGCGCACTTCGGCACCCAGGCGGCCGCGCCCGACCTCTACGGCGTCCACCAGCTCGTCCTGGACGTGGCCGAGCGCCGCGGCCTGCCCCGCGAGAAGGCCGCGGCCCTGCTGAACCTGGCCGACGTGGACGCGCGCACCGGACGCACGGCGGAGGCACTGGCACGCTACCGGGCCGCGCTGGACGCCGGACGCGAGGCGAACGACCCGTACGCGACCGGTCGCGCGATGGAATCCGTAGGCGGCGCGCACCTGGAACTGGGGGACTACGACCGGGCCGCCGACTGGTTCGGCCGGGCCCTCGCCCAGCGGCTGGCCCGCGAGGAGCGCGCGGACGCCGCCCGGCTGTACGGGCGCATCGCCACCGCCCACACCTACGCCGGACGGTACGGCGAGGCGCAGCGGGCCTGGCGGGCCGCGGCCGCCGCGCACCGCAAGGCCGGCGATGTGGCCGCGTCCGCACGGGCGTTGAGCGAACTGGCGAGGGTGCAGGAGTACGCGGGGCGGCCCGAGGAGTCGCTGCGCACCTGCCAGGAGGCGGTGGAGTGGGCCAGGCGCGTCGACGACACCCGTCTCCAGGCCGCCCTCCGGCTACGGCTGGCCGACACCCTGGAGCACCTCGGTGACCCCGCGGCCGCCCGTCTGCACCGCGGCGAGGCCGAGCGCATCCTGGGAGAGGAACCCGGCACGTGCGATCCGGAGCCGGAACACGGTGCTAACACCTGCGAAATCCGTAGTACACCCGCTGAAGGTTGATGCAATGAAAGGCTAGACAGCGGGAACACCTTCATTAGACTGGCTCTGCCGCACGTTCTCCTGCGGTGCATCCCGGTGCGTCCACTACCTCCGGGTATGCGTTGCTATGCCCCCACACCCTCTGAGCCAAGGACCGTGATCGACGTGAAGGTCGGCATCCCCCGCGAGGTCAAGAACAACGAGTTCCGGGTGGCCATCACCCCCGCCGGCGTGCACGAGCTGGTGCGCAACGGCCACCAGGTCGTCATCGAGCGCGACGCCGGTGTCGGGTCGTCGATCACGGACGGCGAGTACGTCGCCGCCGGTGCGCGGATCCTGGAGACCGCCGACGAGGTGTGGGCCACCGCCGACCTGCTGCTGAAGGTCAAGGAGCCGGTCGCCGAGGAGTACCACCGCCTCCGCAAGGACCAGACCCTCTTCACCTACCTGCACCTGGCCGCCTCCAAGGAGTGCACCGACGCCCTCGTCGCCTCCGGCACCACCGCCATCGCCTACGAGACCGTCGAGCTGCCGAACCGCGCCCTGCCGCTGCTCGCCCCGATGTCCGAGGTCGCGGGCCGGCTGGCCCCCCAGGTCGGCGCCTACCACCTGATGCGCGCCAACGGCGGCCGTGGCGTCCTGCCCGGCGGCGTCCCCGGCGTCACCCCGGCCAAGGCCGTCGTCATCGGCGGCGGCGTGTCCGGCTGGAACGCCACCCAGATCGCCGTCGGCATGGGCTTCGACGTGACCCTGCTGGACCGCGACATCAACAAGCTGCGCGAGGCCGACAGGATCTTCGGCACCCGGGTCAAGGCCGTCATGTCCAACTCCTTCGAGCTGGAGAAGGCCGTCGTCGACGCCGACCTCGTCATCGGTGCCGTGCTCATCCCGGGCGCCAAGGCCCCCAAGCTGGTCACCAACGAGCTGGTGTCCCGGATGAAGCCCGGGAGTGTCCTTGTCGACATCGCCATCGACCAGGGCGGCTGCTTCGAGGACTCCCGTCCGACCACCCACGCCGAGCCGACCTTCCCGGTGCACAACTCGGTCTTCTACTGCGTCGCCAACATGCCGGGCGCGGTGCCCAACACCTCGACCAACGCCCTCACCAACGCCACGCTGCCGTACATCGTCTCGCTCGCCAACAACGGCTGGGTCGAGGCGCTGCGCCGCGACCCGGCGCTGGCCAAGGGCCTCAACACCCATGACGGCCAGGTCGTCTACCGCGAGGTCGCCGAGGCGCACGGCCTGGCGCACGTGGAGCTGGACACGCTCCTCGGCTGACGTCCCCGGGCAAGTCGCCTTTCCGTAAAAGGCGATACGTCAACACGACGCGTCAACCGCGCCCCACCGGCCGGACCTTGCCCGCCAAGGTCCGGCCGGATGTGTGTATGGTCACTTCGCGGCTCTCGGTCAACTCGCCTCGAACGTAACCCTTCGACCGATTCGCACACCGGTGAAACCTGCTGTGCGACGGCCGTACGCCCTTGACAGCGGGATGTTTCATTGTCGACACATCGAGTCGGGTCCGGCGGATTGTGTTGCTGCGAACACCCGACACGCCATAGAGTCGCCAACCGTCGGCATGGTGCCACGCTGACCTTGTCTAGAAGTTTCCTGGTCACCAAGGAGGTAAGACGACTTGTGAATGAGTCGACATTTGCTCCCGGGGGTGGTCAACCAGGAATGCCTACGCGGAGTCCAGGCTCCATGGGGCTCGAGGCTGTCGGCTCCGTCGCTGTCAGAACCTTCGCAGCCCACCAGAGCCAGTCGCACCCCCACACGGCTCTGTCAGCACACCAGAGCATGGATGGCCATCACGTGAACGCCATGGCCGGCGACGGAAGTGGCGCGCCCCGCAACCACTTCGCCGACTACGACGAACTGCCCGAAGGGCACTTCTACGACCCCGACGCCGAGTACGAGCCCGACCCCGAGTACGCGGCCACACTCGCGCCCGACGCTGCCCGCCAGCGCCGCGAGCGCGTGGGCCCGACCGGGCGCCCGCTGCCGTACTTCCCGATCCCGGGACCGCTGACCAACCACGGTCCCGCGACGATCATCGCGATGTGCAACCAGAAGGGCGGCGTCGGCAAGACCACGTCGACCATCAACCTGGGTGCCGCGCTCGCGGAGTACGGACGCCGGGTACTGCTCGTGGACTTCGACCCGCAGGGCGCGCTGTCGGTCGGTCTGGGCGTCAATCCCATGGAGCTGGATCTCACGGTCTACAACCTGCTCATGGAGCGGGGCATGTCGGCCGACGAGGTGCTCCTGAAGACGGCGGTCCCCAACATGGACCTGCTGCCCAGCAACATCGACCTGTCCGCCGCCGAGGTCCAGCTGGTCTCCGAGGTCGCGCGCGAGTCGACCCTCCAGCGGGCCCTGAAGCCGCTGATGGACGACTACGACTACATCGTGATCGACTGCCAGCCCTCGCTCGGCCTGCTCACGGTCAACGCGCTCACCGCCGCCCACAAGGTGATAGTGCCGCTGGAGTGCGAGTTCTTCGCGCTGCGCGGTGTCGCCCTGCTGACGGAGACCATCGAGAAGGTCCAGGAGCGCCTCAACCCGGAGCTGGAACTCGACGGGATCCTGGCGACCATGTACGACTCGCGCACGGTGCACAGCCGTGAGGTGCTCGCGCGGGTCGTGGAGGCCTTCGACGACCACGTGTACCACACGGTCATCGGGCGCACTGTCCGCTTCCCGGAGACCACGGTCGCCGGTGAGCCGATCACCACCTACGCCTCCAACTCCGTCGGTGCCGCCGCCTACCGCCAGCTCGCCAGGGAGGTGCTCGCCCGGTGTCACGCCGAGTGAGTCTGCCGGGGGCCGACGAACTCTTCCGTACGACAGGGGGAATGGCGCTCCAGCCGTCCGCGCCCCGGCGCCCCGCCAACGGCGAGGCCCGGGTACCCGCTCCGGCGGGGGAGAGCGACGGTGCGGCCGGCTCCGCCGGGAACGCGCCGCACGCCGTGCCCGCACAGGGCGGGGACGGCGAGGGCGCCGAACACGCGGCGGCCGACGCCGAGCAGGGCGGCACCCGGGGCACCGGGGAGCGCTCGGGGCCGCGCCAGGGCCCGCAGGAAGGTTCTGCCGCCCAGGGCGACGCCCAGTCGCGCAAGCGCGGACGGGCCTCCGCCCGCCGGCCCAGCGGCCGGGAGCGGCACGACGAGAAGATCACCGTCTACGTGTCCGCCGAGGAACTGATGGACCTGGAGCACGCCCGTCTCGTGCTCCGCGGCGAACACGGGCTCGCGGTCGACCGCGGACGCATCGTCCGCGAGGCGGTCGCGGTCGTCCTCGCCGACCTGGAGAGCCGCGGCGACGCCAGCATCCTCGTACGACGGCTTCGCGGGCGGTAGCGGTAGCCTGCGGGGGCCATGACCTCGAACGATCCCGCCTCCGGCCCCGGCGCACCAGCCGGCCGTCGGCGTGCGCTGGGACGGGGACCGGGACCGGGTACGGCGCCTCCGGGACCGGGTACGGCACCTCCGGGACCGGAGAGGGCCGAGACGGTCGCACCGCAACCACCGCCGGTGCGGGAACCGGTGCCGGCACCGGCACCGCCACAGGAGTCGGCACCCGTCGCCGAGCCTGCCGACAGCCCGCAGGAGCCTGCCGACGGCCCGCAGGAGCCCTCCGAGGGGCCACCGGACTCCTCCGACAGCCCGCAGGAGTCCTCCCAGGATCCGCCGGACTCCTCCGACGGTGTCTTCAAGGTGCGGCTCGCCAACTTCGAGGGCCCCTTCGACCTGCTCCTCCAGTTGATCTCCCGGCACAAGCTGGACGTCACCGAGGTCGCGCTGTCGAAGGTCACCGACGAGTTCATGGCGCACATCCGGGCGATGGGCCCCGACGGGGACCTGGACCAGACGACCGAGTTCCTCGTCGTCGCCGCGACGCTGCTCGACCTGAAGGCGGCCCGCCTGCTGCCCGCCGCCGAGGTCGAGGACGAGGCCGACCTGGCTCTCTTCGAGGCCCGCGACCTGTTGTTCGCCCGGCTGTTGCAGTACCGCGCGTACAAGCGGATCGCCGACATCCTCCAGGAGCGGCTGGAGGTGGAGGCCCGTCGCTACCCGCGGACCGTCGGCCTCGAACCGCACCACGCCGAGCTGCTGCCCGAGGTCGTCATCTCCATCGGCGCGGAGGGTTTCGCGAAGCTGGCGGTCAAGGCGATGCAGCCGCGGCCCAAGCCGCAGGTGTACGTCGACCACATCCACGCCCCCCTGGTCAGCGTGCAGGAGCAGGCCGGGATCGTGGTCGCGCGGCTGCGGCAGCTCGGCGAGACCAGTTTCCGCACGCTCGTCGAGGACGCCGACGACACCCTCACCGTCGTGGCGAGGTTCCTGGCCCTGCTGGAGCTGTACCGGGAGAAGGCCGTCGCCCTCGACCAGGAGACCGCGCTCGGGGAGCTGCTGGTGCGCTGGACCGGTGGCGACGGGGACGACGAGCCGAGGGTGACCGACGAGTTCGACCGGCCGCCGGAGAGGACCGAGGAGGAGGACAAGCCGTGAGCGAGGAGACCCTGGGGGCCCCGGCGGCCCCGGCCGGGCCGCGTGCCGTCGCCGGCCTCGACCTCAAGCCCGCCCTGGAAGCCGTCCTGATGGTCGTGGACGAGCCCGCGACCGAGGAGCACCTCGCCAGGATCGTGGAGCGCCCGCGCCGCCAGGTCGCGGACGCGCTGCGGGAGCTGGCCGACGACTACACCGTGCAGGGGCGCGGCTTCGAGCTGCGGTTCGTCGCGGGAGGCTGGCGGTTCTACACCCGCGCCGAGTACGCCGCGGCCGTCGAGCGGTATGTCCTGGACGGCCAGCAGGCCCGGCTCACCCAGGCCGCGCTGGAGACCCTGGCGGTGGTCGCCTACCGCCAGCCGGTGAGCCGCAGCAGGGTCTCCGCGGTGCGCGGAGTGAACTGCGACGGCGTGATGCGCACCCTCCTCCAGCGCGGTCTGGTCGAGGAGGCGGGCACGGAACCCGAAACAGGTGCGATCCTGTACAGGACGACGAACTACTTCCTGGAGCGGATGGGCCTGCGCGGTCTGGACGAGCTCCCGGAGCTGGCGCCCTTCCTCCCGGAGGCGGAGGCGATCGAGGCCGAGACCCAGGAAGCCGTACCGTCGTTCGATCCGGACGCCCCGGATGCGGACGACGGTCCCACGACGGACACGACGACGACGGAAATCTGATGCGAAGCAGCGGTAGCGGTAGCGGCAAGAGCGGTGGGCGCGGCAACCCCCGCGGTGCCGGCAACAACAGGGGCCAGAAGCCGGGCCAGGGCCGGGGGCAGGGGCAGGGGCAGGGCCGTGGCCAGGGCGGTCGCGGCGGCCAGGGCGAGGCCCCGGGCCGGCCCAGCAGGCCCCGCCCCGAGGAGCGCCGCTACGACGTGGGCCCCGGTGCGTCCCACGAGGGCCCGAAGGCGGGTCGCGGCGGCGCGGCCCGCGGTGGTGCCAAGGGCGGTCCGAAGAAGCCCCAGCAGCGCGGGCCGTCGGTCCCGGCGACCTCGCGCGAGTACGAGACGCGGGCCGAGGAGCGCAACCGCGAGCGGTACGCGGCCAAGAAGGACATCAAGCTGCCCAAGACCTTCCCGGGCGCCGAGCAGGAGGGCGAGCGGATCCAGAAGATCCTCGCGCGCGCCGGCTACGGCTCCCGGCGGGCCTGCGAGGAGCTGATCGAGCAGGCGCGCGTCGAGGTCAACGGCGAGATCGTCCTGGAGCAGGGCAAGCGGGTCGACCCGGAGAAGGACGAGGTCAAGGTCGACGGCCTGACCGTGGCGACGCAGTCGTACCAGTTCTTCTCGCTGAACAAGCCCGCCGGTGTCGTCTCCACGATGGAGGACAACGAGGGCCGGCAGTGCCTCGGCGACTACGTCACCAACCGTGAGACCCGCCTCTTCCACGTCGGCCGGCTCGACACCGAGACCGAGGGCGTCATCCTGCTCACCAACCACGGTGAGCTGGCACACCGGCTGACGCACCCCAAGTACGGCGTGAAGAAGGTCTACCTCGCGCACATCGTGGGCCCGATCCCGCGGGACCTGGGCAAGCGGCTCAAGGACGGCATCCAGCTCGAGGACGGGTACGCGAAGGCGGACCACTTCCGGGTCGTCGAGCAGACCGGCAAGAACTACCTCGTCGAGGTCACCCTCCACGAGGGGCGCAAGCACATCGTGCGCCGGATGCTCGCCGAGGCCGGGTTCCCGGTCGACAAGCTGGTGCGCACGGCCTTCGGCCCGATCACCCTCGGCGACCAGAAGTCGGGCTGGCTGCGCCGGCTGTCGAACACCGAGGTCGGCATGCTGATGCAGGAAGTCGACCTCTAGAGAGCCTCGACGCGTCCGGAGACCTTCGACGGCCTCCGGGGCGGCTTGTGGGAGCGGCCGGTTCCGGATTTTCCGGGCCGGCCGCTTTCTTGTGCCCGGACACCGGCCAGGTTTATAGTCGATACGACTATTAAAGGGGGTGGGCGGGTGCGCGGCTACGACAAGTACGCCTTCGAACCCTTCGCCGTCACCGTGGACCTCGCCGTCCTCACCCTGCGCGCGGGCGCCCTGCACGTCCTGCTCGTCGAGCGCGGGGAGGAGCCGTACCTCGGCCGCTGGGCGCTGCCCGGCGGATTCGTGCTGCCGGACGAGTCCGCCGAGACCGCCGCCCGGCGCGAACTCGCCGAGGAGACCGGCCTCGCCGACGTCTGCGGACTCCACCTGGAGCAACTGCGCACCTACAGCGAACCCGACCGTGACCCGCGGATGCGCGTCGTCTCCGTCGCCTTCGCCGCACTGCTGCCCGACGCGCCCGAACCGCGCGGCGGAGGCGACGCCGCGCAGGCGCGCTGGCTGTCGTACGACGACGCCGGGCCGCTCGCCTTCGACCACGGCCGGATCCTGGCCGACGCCCACCACCGGGTCGGAGCCAAGCTCGAGTACACCTGCCTCGCCACGGCCTTCTGCCCGCCCGAGTTCACCCTCGGCGAGCTGCAACAGGTCTACGAGACGGTCTGGGGCACCGGCCTGGACCGGCCCAACTTCCGCCGCAAGGTGCTGGCCACCCCCGGCTTCGTCGAGCCCGTCCCCGGCGGCGCCGCGCGGCTCACCGGCGGCCGCGGCAAACCGGCGGCCCTCTATCGCGCGGGTACCGCCACCACCCTGCACCCACCCCTGCTGCGACCGCCCCGGGAAGGACGTTCCGCATGACCACCACGACCGTCAGGAAGCGCGCCGCGACGGGGGCCCTGCTGGGCCTCGCGCTGGGGGACGCGCTCGGATTCCCGACCGAGTTCAACGACGTCCCGTCCATTCTCGCCAAGTGCGGGCCCTGGCGGGAGATGGAGCTGCCGAAGCGGGCCTTCGTCTCCGACGACACCCAGATGACGCTGGCCGTCGCGCGGGCCCTGCGCACGGCCATGGACCGCGGGCTGCTCGTGCCGGCCGGGCTGGAGCGGTCGCTGCGCGAGGAGTTAGTGGACTGGTACCGGTCGCCCGAGAACAACCGCGCCCCCGGCCGGACCTGCCTGACCGCCTGCGACCTGCTGAGAGACGAAGGGCGGCGGTGGCAGGACGCCGGCCGGATCGACTCCAAGGGCTGCGGCGCCAACATGCGTGTCGCGCCCCTCGGCCTCGCCCCCGGCCTCAGCGACGAGCAGCGGGCCGGCGCCGCCCAGCTCCAGTCGGGCCTCACCCACGGCCACCCCACCGCGCTCGCCGCCTCCGACCTCACCGCCCACGCCGTACGGCTGCTCGCGCAGGGCGCCGAACCCGCGGGCCTCGTCGGACTGCTGCGGTCGTACGCCCTCGACAACCGGACCCGCTACCACCACCGCTGGCTCGGCGACCTGTGGACCCGCTCCCAGGACCCGACGGCGGAACACTTCATCGCACGGGGCTGGGACGAGTGCCTGGGCGCCCTGGAACGGCTCCGGGAGGCTCTGCGCAGCCCCTCCCCGGAGACGGACCCCTGCCTGGCCACGGGGGAGGGGTGGATCGCCGAGGAGGCGCTGGCGACCGGACTGCTGTGCTTCCTGCTGTTCCCGGACGCCCCGGTCACCGCACTGCGCCGGGCCGCCTGCTCGTCCGGCGACTCCGACTCCGTGGCCTGCCTGGCCGGCACCTTCGCGGGCGCGTACGCCGGGGTCGACGCCTGGCCGACGCCGTGGGCCGACCGGATCGAGTACCAGAGCGAACTGGTCACCCTGGGGGCGCTGTGGGACCACTGAAGCCGCTCACGCCAGCGTGATGGCGTCGCCCTTCACCGCGATCTTCTCGGCGGGCAGCGGCTCGGTCGCCGGGCCGCCCGCCACCGCGCCGTCGGTGATGGAGAAACTGCTCTTGTGGCACGCGCAGTTGATCGTGCCGTCGGCGACGGTCGCGACGACGCAGCCCTGATGCGTGCAGACCGCCGAGAACGCCTTGAAGTCCCCCCGCGCCGGCTGTGTGACGACGACCTTCTCGTCCGGGAAGATCCGGCCGCCGCCGACCGGGATGTCGGTCGTCCGCGCCAGCTCCCGACCGGCGGCGGCGGACGTGCCGGACGGGTCGCCGCCCGCGTCCTGGTCGCCACAGCCGGCGGCGAGCGCCGCCGCGCCCGTCGCGAGGAGAACCGTCCGGCGGGAGGCGGGGAGGGTCATGTCGTCACTCCGGGGTGCGGGAGAAGCAGACGGTGCGTCCGAGGGACAGAGTGGCACAGAACGCGCGACTCGCGCCGGTGGACGTCGGACCGCGCAGCAGAGGCGTCGGCACCGCGCGGGAGGCGTCCCCAGCGCGCGGGAGAGGCGTCTCAGCGGGCGGGCGTGGTGTTCCGGGC
Source organism: Streptomyces sp. NPDC006259 (assembly GCF_042870975.1). Classification (NCBI taxonomy): domain Bacteria; kingdom Bacillati; phylum Actinomycetota; class Actinomycetes; order Kitasatosporales; family Streptomycetaceae; genus Streptomyces; species Streptomyces sp. NPDC006259. Next base: position 32,752 of record NZ_JBIAHY010000007.1, read on the forward strand.
CGGGCCGGGCTGACTACGCTGGATGACGAGGAGTCGTCGTCTAGGTGATCGAGGAGCAGCGCCGTGGCGGTACGAGCGGTCCGGGGGGCCGTCCAGCTGGACAAGGACGAGGCCGGACACATGGACGAGCAGGTGGGGGCCCTGCTCACCGCCGTCATGGAGCGGAACGCCCTCGTCGCCGACGACCTGATCAGCATCTGGTTCACGGCCACGCCGGATCTGCACAGCGACTTCCCGGCCGCCGCCGTGCGCAAGCTGGGCATCGTCGACGTGCCGCTGATCTGCGCGCAGGAACTCGACATCCGGGGGGCCATGCCGAGGGTCGTCCGCGTCCTCGCGCACATCGAGTCGGACAGGCGCCGCTCGGAGATCAACCACGTCTACCTCGGCGCCGCGGCCGCCCTGCGCAAGGACATCGCCCAGTGAGGACCGCGCTCGTCATCGGAACCGGGCTCATCGGCACCTCCGCGGCCCTCGCCCTCGCCCAGCGGGGCGTCGTCGTCCACCTGGAGGACCACGACCCCGAGCAGGCCCGTACGGCGGCGGCGCTCGGCGCCGGCACCGACGACGCCCCCCAGGACCCGGTCGACATCGCCATCGTCGCCGCCCCGCCCGCCCATGTGGCCGCCGTCCTCGCCGACGCCATGCGCCGGGGGGTGGCCCGCGGCTACCTCGACGTCGCCAGCGTCAAGGGCGGGCCGCGCCGGGAGCTGGAGGCGCTCGGCCTCGACCTGTCGGCCTACCTCGGCACCCACCCCATGTCCGGCCGCGAGAAGTCCGGCCCGCTGGCCGCGACCGCCGACCTCTTCGAGGGCCGGCCCTGGGTGCTGACGCCCACCCGCGACACCGACACCGAGGTGCTGAACCTCGCCCTGGAACTGGTCTCGCACTGCCGCGCCGTCCCCGTCGTGATGGACGCCGACGCCCACGACCGGGCCGTGGCGCTCGTCTCCCACATGCCCCACCTGGTGTCCAGCATGGTCGCCGCGCGCCTGGCGAACGCCGAGGAGGCCGCCGTACGACTGTGCGGGCAGGGCATCCGGGACGTCACCCGGATCGCCGCCTCCGACCCCCGGATGTGGATCGACATCCTCTCCGCGAACCCGGGGCCGGTCGCCGACCTGCTCGGGGACGTCGCGGCCGACCTCGACGAGACGGTCCGCGCGCTGCGGGCCCTGCAGTCCTCCGACGAGGAGAAGCGGCGCCAGGGCGTCGGCGGCATCGAGGACGTCCTGCGGCGGGGCAACGCCGGTCAGGTGCGGGTCCCCGGCAAGCACGGGTCCGCTCCGCGGTCCTACGAGGTGGTGGCGATTCTCATCGACGACCAGCCGGGCCAGCTCGCCCGCATCTTCGCCGATGCCGGTCGGGCGGGGGTCAACATCGAGGACGTACGCATCGAGCACGCGACGGGACAGCAGGCGGGTCTGGTGCAGCTGATGGTCGAGCCGAAGTCCGCGGTGGCCTTGTCGTCGGCCCTGCGGGAGCGAGGGTGGGCCATCCGGCAGTAGCACCCGGCACGGGTGCGGCCGTTCCCTGGGCGCTGCCGCACCCAGTCCTCCGATGCGGCGCCGCGCGGGTCCCGCCCTCGGATCCCGTCCTCCAAGCCCCGGGAGGTGGCCCCCGGACGGGCTGACGACGCCCGACCGGCGTCGAGAGGCGAGGGCGGGCGGGAGGCCGCGGCCGCCGTCGAGAAGCCGCGGCCGGACGAGTGACCCGTGCCCGGTAACCTTGTGCGGGGCACACTCGCGCCCCGTACACCCACCGCCACGCACCAGGAAGGTGTCCTCCCGTGGAAAACGGCGCCGCCCAGCCCGTGATTGTCGCCATCGACGGTCCGTCCGGCACGGGCAAGTCGAGCACGTCCAAGGCCGTGGCCGCCAAGCTCGGGCTGAGGTACCTGGACACCGGCGCCCAGTACCGGGCGATCACGTGGTGGATGGTCAGCAACGGGATCGACATCGAGGACCCCACGGCGATCGCCGCCGTCGCCGGCAAGCCGGAGATCGTCTCCGGCACCGACCCGGCCAACCCGACGATCACGGTCGACGGCACCGACGTGGCCGGCCCGATCCGCACCCAGGAGGTCACCTCCAAGGTCAGCGCGGTGAGCGCCGTACCCGAGGTGCGGACGCGGATCACCGAGCTTCAGCGGTCGCTGGCGGCCTCCGCCGAACAGGGCATCGTCGTCGAGGGACGTGACATCGGGACGACGGTGCTGCCCGACGCCGACCTGAAAATCTTCCTCACCGCCTCGCCGGAGGCCCGCGCCGCCCGTCGCAGCGGTGAGCTGAAGGGCGCCGACGTGCAAAGCACCCGCGAGGCGCTGATCAAGCGGGACGCCGCCGACTCCTCCCGCAAGACCTCCCCGCTCGCGAAGGCGGACGACGCCGTCGAGGTCGACACCACCGAGCTGACGCTGGCCCAGGTCATCGAGTGCGTGGTCACCCTCGTCGGGGAGAAGCGGGCGGCCAGGTGAGCGAGCTGCCCTCGGAGCGGGGCGCGGAGGTCGGGCGGCGCATCGGCGTCGGCCTGATGTACGGCTTCTGGAAGCCGCGGGTGCTGGGCGCCTGGAAGGTGCCGGCGACCGGTCCGGTGATCTTCGCCGTCAACCACTCCCACAACATCGACGGGCCGATGGTCATGGGCGTGGCGCCCAGACCGACGCACTTCCTGATCAAGAAGGAAGCGTTCATCGGCCCCCTCGACCCCTTCCTGACCGGCATCGGGCAGCTCAAGGTCGACCGGGACACCACCGACCGCAAGGCCATCACCCGCGCGCTGGGCGTGCTGGAGGCGGGCGGGGTCCTCGGGATCTTCCCGGAGGGCACCCGGGGCGAGGGCGACTTCGCCTCCCTGCGCGCGGGGCTCGCCTACTTCGCGGTGCGCAGCGGGGCGGCGATCGTCCCCGTGGCCGTACTGGGAAGCACCGAGCGGCGCGGACGGTTGTTCAAGGCACTGCCCCCGCTGCGCTCCCGCGTCGACGTGGTCTTCGGAGACCCGTTCGAGGCGGGCGACGGCAGCGGGCGGCGTACGCGCAAGGCGCTCGACGAGGCCACGGAGCGCATCCAGAAGCACCTGGCCGCCCACCTGGAACACGCCAGGCGGTTCACCGGCCGGCTGACGGACGAGGGATAGCGGCACAGACGGACCGAAGCACAGACGGACAGCACCACAGACGGACAGCACAACGAAAACGCCGGGCGTCCGGGCGGGCACTGGGCGACACTGAGTAGTGGATCAAACCGCCGAAAACGGGTGCTCCACCGATCACCACGAATGAACGCAGAGGTACGGACTTCATGAACGACCAGATCCAGCCCGACGGCTCGGACTCCTTCGAGCACGATCACGGGGCGCTCGGCGACGCCGAGTACGCGGAGTTCATGGAGCTCGCCGCGGTCGAGGGCTTCGACGCCGAGGACGTCGAGGGGGCGATCGAGGCCGCCGGGCACGGACCGCTGCCGGTCCTCGCCGTCGTCGGCCGCCCCAACGTCGGCAAGTCGACCCTCGTCAACCGGATCATCGGGCGACGCGAGGCCGTCGTCGAGGACAAGCCCGGCGTCACCCGCGACCGTGTCACCTACGAGGCCGAGTGGGCGGGCCGCCGTTTCAAGGTCGTCGACACCGGTGGCTGGGAGCAGGACGTCCTCGGCATCGACGCCTCCGTGGCCGCGCAGGCCGAGTACGCGATCGAGGCCGCCGACGCCGTCGTGTTCGTCGTCGACGCCAAGGTCGGCGCCACCGACACCGACGAGGCGGTCGTACGACTGCTGCGCAAGGCCGGCAAGCCCGTCGTGCTCGCGGCCAACAAGGTGGACGGCCAGAGCGGCGAGGCGGACGCGGCCTACCTGTGGGCCCTGGGCCTGGGCGAGCCCCACCCGGTCTCCGCGCTGCACGGCCGCGGCACCGGCGACATGCTGGACGCCGTCCTGGAGGCGCTGCCGGAGGCGCCCGCGCAGACCTTCGGCACGGCGGTCGGCGGCCCGCGCCGGATCGCCCTCATCGGCCGCCCGAACGTCGGCAAGTCCTCGCTGCTGAACAAGGTGGCCGGCGAGGAGCGCGTCGTCGTCAACGAGATCGCCGGCACCACCCGCGACCCGGTCGACGAGCTGATCGAACTCGGCGGCGTCACCTGGAAGTTCGTCGACACGGCCGGCATCCGCAAGCGGGTCCACCTCCAGCAGGGCGCCGACTACTACGCCTCGCTGCGCACCGCGGCCGCGGTGGAGAAGGCCGAGGTGGCGGTCATCCTGATCGACGCGTCCGAGTCGATCTCCGTGCAGGACCAGCGGATCGTCACCATGGCGGTCGATGCGGGCCGCGCGATCGTCCTCGCCTTCAACAAGTGGGACACCCTCGACGAGGAGCGCCGCTACTACCTGGAGCGGGAGATCGAGACCGAGCTGGCCCAGGTGGCGTGGGCGCCTCGGGTGAACGTCTCGGCGCGCACCGGACGGCACATGGAGAAGCTGGTCCCGGCCATCGAGACGGCCCTGACCGGCTGGGAGACCCGCGTCCCCACGGGCCGGCTGAACGCCTTCCTCGGTGAGCTGGTCTCGGCCCACCCGCACCCGATCCGGGGCGGCAAGCAGCCGCGCATCCTCTTCGGCACCCAGGCCGGCACCAAGCCGCCGCGGTTCGTGCTGTTCGCCTCCGGCTTCATCGAGGCGGGCTACCGGCGCTTCGTCGAGCGCCGACTGCGCGAGGAGTTCGCCTTCGACGGCACGCCGATCCACATCTCGGTGCGGGTGCGGGAGAAGCGCGGTAAGAAGAAGTGACCTGACGACGACACGGCCGGAGGGCGGCACCCACTGCGGGTGCCGCCCTCCGGCCGTGTCGTCGTCAGCAGTGTGCCTCAGCCGCTCCGCCGGGGCGCCGGGGGCAGGGCCGCGGGGACGTGGTGCATCCCGGTGGGCGTGTGCGGCTGCCCGAGCGGGCCGACCCGCTGCCACTGCGGTGGCGACTGCGCCGGTGACTGCGGCTGCGCCTGCGACCGGGCTGGGGCCTGCGACGGCTGGCCGAGCCGTGCGGTCTGCGCGCCCGCGCTGTAGGCGCTGTAGGAACTGCTGAACGACCCCGGCCGCGGCACCGTGTACGACCCCGTGCCGTGCGGGATGTTCCCGAAGGCGGTGAACCCCAGTTCGTCCTCGCCGCTGCGGTCACCCGGCAGCGAGCGGAACGACTTGACGTACTCGGCGTAGAGCGCGTCGTAGATCGGCGTGGCCGATGGGCCGCCCTGGGAGTCCTGGGCCGGTCGCGCGGACGGGATCGGGTAGGGCTGGCGGCGGGGAACGTCGTAGGTGTGCACGTATGTCCAAACGACGTGTGAGGTCGGGGGATGCGGCCGGTGCCCGGCGTTCGGGAGCGCGGGTCACGGCCCGCGGCCCCGCCGTCCGGGCTCAGGTTCCGGCGAGGGGCAGTGCCGCCCCGACCAGCTTTCCGTTCGCCGCCGCCTTGTCCAGCGCGCCCCGGAGCAGGTCCTCCCTGGGCTGGCGGCCGATCGAGCCCACCGGTGCCGCGAACATCAGCACCTGCTGGTGCTTGTTGGCGGCGGCCCGCCAGCCGTCCGTCACCTGCAACGGCTGGTGGGCCTGCCACCAGGCCACCGGCTGCCCGCCGTTGACCGAGGGCTGGAGCACCGCGTGCAGCTGGCCCGCCGCCAGCAGCACGGACCAGCCGTGCTGCACCGGAGGCACCTCGGACAGCTCGGACAGGGGCATGAAGCCCTGTTCGATGAGGAGCGGCAGGAAGTCGTCGCCGATGTCGGTGGCGCCGGGCCGCACGATGGGCGCGGTCGGCTCGACCACCAGGGCCGGGTGCAGCTCCCCGGAGATCAGGACCAGGCCACTGGTCACGCCGAGCACCGCCTGCTCGGGGACGACCTTGTCGGGGTCCAGGTCGACGGTGTCACCGCTGATGGAGCGCACGGCGCCCTGGAGCTGCTCCTCCGTGACCTGGACGATCTGCGAGGGCAGGCAGGAGGCGTGGGCGAAGGCGAGGACGGCGGTCTCGTCCCCGATGAACAGGACGGTGCTGGTGCGCTCGTGGTCGGAGTCGCCCGGGGTGCGGCAGGAGGTGCAGTCGTAACTGCCCGGGGTGTTCTCTCCGGCGAGCAGCCGGTCGGCTTCTTCGGCGCCGATCTCGGCGCGTACCTCGTCGCTGACGTCGAGCATGCGCGGCACGGGTGACTCCCTCGGATGCGGTGCGTGGGCGGGCCGGGTGGCTCCCCGGCTCATGCAGAGGACAACGGGCGAGTCGCGGTGGGGGTCACGCTGAACGGCGAAGCGAATCGAACCGGTCCGGGCGCACGGTCACGAGAGGTGCGCAATCGGCCACTCGACGCCAAAGAACGGGCAGGTCACGGAAGTTGGTTGCGTGAGCTGGAGAGCGGCCCATCGGGTGGTGGTCGACAATTGAGGCAATCGAGGAGGAAGTAGGCGTCCGGGATGCGTTGATACCGCGTTGACACCGGTGGTGACGGTGACTGGTCCGGGGTGGCGGCCAGTTCTTTGATGGCGAGCCGTCCGAGACGCTGGATCGCTCGGCGGGTGCGGCGGGCACCGCCCGGGTCCGTCCGCCGGCCGCGCACGGCCGGACAGCGCGCGGTACCACCGCCGCCGAGGGTCGAGGCGGGTTGCGACGACCGCGTTCCCGCGTGGCGGCGCGCTCCGCTCCCTAGGCCGCCCGTGCTCCTTCGGCAGCCGCCGCGGGGACCGCGCCACCGGCTCGGAGCGTTCAGGCCGGACGCCGTGGACTCCGAGCGGATGCGGGGCGGCGCGGTGAGTCTCGCCGGGGCGGCGCGCGGGCGGTCCGTCGTCGGGGTGGTCGGCCAGTCGACGGCCACCCGGCCCCGCCGCCTCGTCCATGGGCACACCGCCGCCGCCGTACGGTCTGCTCACCCCGCATGCCTCACTCGCGCCCTCTTCGCCGGCTCCTCCTTCCCGCCTCGCCCCTCGCGCCGCCTCCGTCGGCCGCCGTGCCGCACGGGTGACCGCGAGCCGCGGCCACGGCGCTCGCGCCGCCACGCGCCCGACGGACGGGCGGACGGGCGGAGGTTGTGTGGGGGAACCGTGGAATTCCTATGAGTGTTCGGTCCCGGCAGGCTCCTGCGGAATGGGAATGGAGCGGGGTCCGGGAACGGCTCTGGGGCCCTTTCGGCGGGGTAAGGGAAAGGGCCGGGCCTCCACGGGGAAATGGCGACCGAATAGGCGCGGAAGGCGTACGGAACCGCTCGTTCGTGTGACGGAGTCGGGCCGAAACGCGTGTCGTGATCCTGTGACAGAAGTGTGACCGTAGTGATCCACATCTCCCGTTCGGGGTTCCCGGAACGGCTGTGCCGCCCTAGCGTTGCGGGTATGGCACCGATTCCCACTCCGCCTGCGGAGCCCCAGGACAGTCCGGACGGATACGTCGGCCTCGAGAGCGGCAGGGCCGAGCGGCTCGCCCGTGAGCGGGGATGGTCGACGGTGCGCTCGCTGGCGCCCGGGACGGTCATCACCATGGAGTACCGCGCGGGTCGGCTCAACTTCGAGGTGCGCGAAGGACAGGTGACGCGGGCCTGGAAGGGCTGAGGTGCCGCGGGGCCGGGCGGGTGCGTACCGGCGGGCCCCGCGGGCCGGTCAGCCGCCTGTCAGGGGGCGGGCCGCCGAGGTGGTGGAGCCGTGCGGAAGCCGGTCCGCGTGCGGCGGACGGCGGCTGCCGACCGGGGTGACGGGCGCGCGCTCCGCGCGGGCCGTGTGCGGACCGGGGGCGAGGTGGACCGGCGCTCTGGGCGGGCGGGGCGCCGCCTCGTGGGCCGCGATCGTCTCGTCCTGCTGACCGGCCGAGGCGCGCTGCTTGAGCGGCACGGCCACCGGGACCGGGACCGGGGTCGGCACGGGCACCGCACCGGCGCGGCGGTCGCGCAGACGGTCGCGCAGGGTGAAGATCCAGGCCTCGGTGCGGGCGATCAGCGGCTCGCACCAGGGCAGTCCCAGCAGGATCAGCAGGCCGGCGGCCCAGCCGAGGATCACGTCGCTCAGCCAGTGCGTACCGAGGTAGACCGTGGCCAGGCCGACGCCGAGCGAGGTCACCGCGGAGAGGGCGGACAGCCAGCGCCTCGCTCGCGGGGTGGAGGCCAGATACGCGAGGATTCCCCAGGTCACCACCGCGTTGGCGGTGTGGCCGCTGGGAAATATATCGCCGCCCAGACCCATCTCGTTCGAGCCGATGGCGGTGGCGTAATGCGGTCCGAGACGGCCCATGCCGATCTTGGCGGCGCCCACCGTGATGTTCAGCAGCAGCAGTGACGCACCGAGCGTGAGCAGCGGCCGCAGGGTGTGCTGGCGCCAGGATCTCCAGCCGAGCCAGGCGCAGACCATGACGGCGGTGGGCCCGCGCTGGCCGAGGACCACGTAGTAGTCGACGAACCAGTGGATCTCGGACCACTGCTGGTACGGCCGGAAGAACATGACCTGCCAGTCGAGGCGGACCAGCCACGAGGTGGTCACCACGAGCCACACGATGGCCAGGTAGAAGGCCAGGGTCGCCGAGAACAGCGCGACCCGGTGCCTGCTCATCTGCGGCACATCGATGTGGGCCGGCCGTTCAGGCTCGCGGTCGAGCCTTGCGAACACCCGGTCCAGACGGGTGAGGTTTTGTTCGGTACGCACCCAATCGACGTTACAGCGAGTGAGTGCAGTTCCCTGCCGAATCCACGGCTTTGTGATGACGATGTGATGTGGGATTGCTCTCAGAAGGGTGCCTATTCCTCCGGATTCCGCAATCACCTGGCACGGTTCCCTTCAATTCCTTTGATCATTCCGGGGCTGGTTTTGGCTGACTTATGAATGCGTTCACCGAATGCACGGGCGCCATTCCCGGTCGGCTCACCGGTCAGCCGGACGGGTCAGGGCGGACCGGAACCGTTCAGCCACCACGCCCCGTAGACGGCCGAAGCGAGGGCGAGACCGCCGGCGACCAGCGCCGATCGCCGGGGCCGCGCCCTGGCGAGGGCCTGGGCGAGCGGGAACAGCAGCGGGAAGGCGGGGAGCAGCAGGCGCGGTTTCGAGCCGAAGTAGCTCGAGGCGCACAGGGCGAGCGCGAGGACGATCCCCGTGTAGACCAGCAGGGGGAGCGGCTGGCGCGCGCGGACACCGGCGACGTACAGCCGGATCAGCAGGACGACTCCGATGATCAGGGCGAGACCGGCGAAGGCCGACGGAATTGACGTGAACTTGTCGATGACGAATCGGGCGAAGGCGTACCCGCCGTCGAATCCGTTGCGCCAGCCCGCCTGGACGTCGAGGTAGCCGAGCGGACCCCGCCCCGTGTGGTGGCCGACCCAGAGGACATAGCCGGCGGCGCCCAGGGGGGCGAGGAGAAGACCGAGGGCGCGGGCGGCGGCGTGCGCGCCCCCTCGCTCGTCCTCCACGCCCTGGTTGGCGCCCTCGCGCCGGTCGGTCCGGAGCCGGGGGGCGCGTACATCCGCCGGCGCGCTCCCTTCGGGCGCCGTGTTCCGCTCCCGCCCGAACGAGACCATGCCCGCCACCCACACCGCCGCCACCACGGCCAGCCCCACCGGGCGGGTCAGCCCCGCCAGCGACGCCAGCAGACCCGCGGTCACCCACCGGCCGGTGAGGACGGCGTACAGCGACCAGGCGGCCAGCGCCGTGAACAGCGACTCGCTGTACGCCATCGACTGCACGATCCCGACCGGCAGTACGGCCCACAGCAGGACCGCGCACACCCCGGCCCGCCGCCCGTGGAGAAGGTCGGCGACCGCGAAGATCCCCCAGGCCGCGGCGAGCGAGGCGACCAGGGAGACGGCGAGACCGGCGTCGGCGTACGACAGGGGCGTCACGGCCGCGACCAGACGCTCCAGCCACGGCAGCAGCGGGAAGAAGGCCAGGTTGGAGTGGACGTCGCCGTTGGGCAGGCGCACCTCGTAGCCGTAGCCCAGCTCCGCCACCCGCGTGTACCACAAGGAGTCCCAGCGGGCCGTCAACAACGTGTACGCGCTCTTGTCCCGCGCGGCGCTCCACACGGCGAGGGCGAGCAGCCCCAGGGCGCGCACGGCCGCGTAGCCCAGCAGGGCGGGGGCCGCCCGGCGCAGGGTGGCGGGGCCGGCGGGCGGCGCCGCGCGGGTCTCTGGATCGGTCACCGGGCGATTATCGGCGGGGGCCGGAAGCGGAGGGTGCGCCGGGGTACGACGGGCCGTGAGCGGAGTGGTGCACGCCACATGGTCGGCCGGAGACCGTGAGAGGTCCGCCACGTGGACGACGCACGAACTCGCGTACGCTGCGTGTCACTCGTCGTTCGTCGCGCGGGCCGGAGACCACCGCTCCTCTCCGGCCGAGCCCCGGGGAGTCCCCACCCCCGCGAGCCCGCCGAACCCGGGGAAACTCTGGGAGGTACGTTCATGTCCGGGACGACCACGGCCGCCGTTCGGCTGCGCCGTCGGGCGGCCGGGGCCGGTGCCGACCGCTGGGTCGTGCTGGTGGTGCTGTGCGTCAGCCTGCTCCTGGTCGCCGTCGACGCCACCGTGCTGCATGTGGCGGTGCCCGCCGTCACCGAGGACCTGCGGCCCGACGCGATCGAACTGCTCTGGATCGTCGACACCTATCCGCTGGTCTGCGCCTCGCTGCTGATCCTCTTCGGCACGCTCGGCGACAGGATCGGCCGTCGAAGAGTGCTCCTGCTCGGTTACACGCTGTTCGGCGTGGCCTCGGCGATGGCGGCGTTCGCCGGGAGCGCCGAGATGCTCGTCGTCGCGCGGGCGCTGCTCGGCGTGGGCGGCGCGATGATCATGCCCGCGACGCTGTCGATCCTGCGCCAGGTCTTCCCCGACCGGCGCGAGCGGGCGCTGGCGATCGGCATCTGGAGCGCGGTGGCCGCGGTCGGCGCGGCGATCGGTCCGCTGCTCGGCGGCTTCCTCCTGGAGCACTTCTGGTGGGGGTCGGTCTTCCTCGTCAACATCCCGCTGATGCTGGTCAGCCTGCCGGTCGGGCGGCTGCTGCTGCCCGAGTCGAAGGGCGCCGGGCAGGGGCCGTGGGACGTCGTGGGCGCGCTGATGGCCGCCGCCGGACTGTTCGCCGCCGTCCTGGGCGTGAAGCGGCTGGGCGCCGGCGACCTGGGCCCGTCCACCCTGGGGCCGCTGGCCGTGGGCGCGCTGCTGGTCGTCCTGTTCGTCCGCCGACAGCGGCGCCGCGCGCATCCGCTGGTGGACCTGCGGATGTTCGCGCGGCCCGCGTTCAGCACGGCGGTGGGGTGCATCGTGCTGGCGATGCTGGCGCTGGTGGGTCTGGAACTGATCGCGGCGCAGTACCTCCAGCTGGTGCTGGACCTGTCCCCGCTGGAGACGGGGCTACGGCTGCTGCCGCTGACCTTCGCGGCGATGGCGGCCGGGCTCGCCGGGGCGCGGCTGCTGCGACGGTTCGGGCCGCGGCGGACGGTGTGCGCCGGGTTCTGCCTCACGGCCGCCGCGGTCCTCACGCTGACCGTGATGGGCCGGTCGGACAACGCCGGGCTGCTGCTGGCCGGCTTCCTGCTGCTGGGGTTCGGGCTGGAGACCACGCTGTTCGGGGCGTACGAGTCGATGCTGAGCGAGGCCCCGCCGGAGCAGGCGGGCGGGGCGGCGGCGATCGGCGAGACGTCGTACCAGCTGGGGGCCGGGATCGGGATCGCGCTGCTGGGCAGTGTGATGAACGCGGCCTACGCGCCGGGGCTGTCGTCGGTGCCGGGCGTGCCGGCCGCGGCGTCGGCCGCGGCGGGGAACTCGCTGGGCGAGGCCTACGAGGTCGCCGGGCGGCTCGGCGGGCCGGCCGGGGAGGCGCTGCGGCGCACGGCCCGGGACTGCTTCGTGCACGGACTGCATGTGACGCTGGTGGTGAGCGCGGGGCTGTTGCTGCTGGGCGCGGCGATGGCGTTGCGGCTGCCGCGGGTGATGCAGTGCGAGGCCCCCGCGGTGGAGCTGCCCTCGCCCCGGGAGGCCGTGCAGTCGCGGGTCTCGGCCTGACAGCCGTTCCTCTCCCACCCGGGGCGTCGCCCGTGCGGCCCCGACACCGCCGGCGGCTCTCCGGGTGGCGGGGGGAGTGGGGGCTGGACGGGGTCCGTGGGGCGTCGTAACGTCGGGGGAGTCGCGTGACTAGCGGTGCTAGTTTTCAGGTTTCGGAGGGAATCATGTCGTCGTCCTCGGGGTCCGTACCGCCTCCTTTCGACCCGTCCGACCCGCTGGGGATCGACGATCTCCTGGACGACGAGGACCTCGCCGTACGGGAGACCGTGCGCAGGTGGGCCGGCGACCGGGTGCTGCCGTACGTCGCCGAGTGGTACGAGAACGGCGAGCTGCCCCGGATCCGGGAACTGGCCCGGGAGCTGGGCGGGATCGGCGCGCTCGGGATGTCCCTGACGGGATACGGGTGTGCCGGTGCCACCGCCGTGCAGTACGGGCTGGCCTGTCTGGAGCTGGAGGCCGCCGACTCCGGGATCCGCTCCCTCGTCTCCGTCCAGGGCTCCCTCGCCATGTACGCGATCCACCGGTTCGGCAGCGAGGAGCAGAAGAGGACCTGGCTGCCGCGCATGGCCGCCGGTGAGGTCATCGGCTGCTTCGGGCTGACCGAGCCCGACCACGGCTCGGACCCCGCGGGCATGCGGACCCACGCCAGGAGGGACGGCTCCGACTGGATCCTCGACGGGCGCAAGATGTGGATCACCAACGGCTCCGTCGCGGGCGTCGCCGTCGTCTGGGCGCAGACCGGGGACGGCATCCGGGGCTTCGTCGTGCCCACCGACACCCCCGGGTTCTCCGCGCCGGAGATCAAGCACAAGTGGTCCCTGCGGGCGAGCGTCACCAGCGAACTGGTGCTGGACGACGTGCGGCTGCCCGCCGACGCCGTACTGCCGGAGGTCGTCGGACTCAAGGGTCCGCTCAGCTGTCTCTCGCACGCCCGGTACGGAATCGTGTGGGGCGCCATGGGGGCGGCGCGGTCCTGCTTCGAGACCGCCGTCGACTACGCGAAGTCACGGGAGCAGTTCGGGCGGCCGATCGGCGGTTTCCAGCTCACCCAGGCCAAACTCGCCGACATGGCGGTCGAGCTGCACAAGGGGATTCTGCTCGCCCACCACCTGGGGCGGCGCATGGACGCCGGCCGCCTGCGTCCCGAGCAGGTCAGCTTCGGCAAGCTGAACAACGTACGGGAGGCGATCGAGATCTGCCGTACCGCGCGGACGATCCTCGGGGCCAACGGGATCTCCCTCGAATACCCCGTGATGCGGCACGCGACCAACCTCGAGTCGGTGCTCACCTACGAGGGCACCGTCGAGATGCACCAGCTCGTACTGGGCAAGGCGCTCACCGGACTCGACGCCTTCCGCTGACCCCCGGAGGGGGCGGGGCCGGCGAGCGGCCCTGCCTCAGCTCTGGTTGAAGAAGCCGTCCGCGCGGTGCGCGGCCGGGTCGCCGTTGACGATCTCGGTGTTGGAGGGGCTGAGCAGGAACACGCGGGTCGACACCCGCTCGATCGAACCACGCAGGCCGAAGATCAGCCCGGCCGCGAAGTCGACGACGCGCTTGGCGTCGGCGGCATCCATGGCCGTGAGGTTCATGATGACCGGGACGCCCTCGCGGAACAGCTCGCCGATCGCCCGCGCGTCCCGGAAGCTGTCCGGGGTCACGGTGCCGATCCGGCGGCCCTTCTCCTCGGCCGTGTCGGTGGCGACCTTCACCCGCGGGTCGGTGACCCAGGCGTCCCGGGAGTCGGTCTCCTCGGAGTAGTCGTCGTCGTAGTAACGCTCGTCATCGTTGTCGTCGACGAGGCCAAGCCAGGCACTTGCCTTGCGTACCGATCCCATGGACGCCTCCTCTCACAGCGGTCATTCTTGCTTTCCGCATTCCCCATGGTCGTCCATGATGCGGATGTCGCGCCAAGTGGATAGACGCCGCGCGGGGGGTTTGTGACGGTACTGGTGCACAGTCGATCCGTCGAGAGTCCAAGTGCCCCAAGGGTCGTGACCTACACGGCTGCTGACTGTGAGTGAAATATGATTCTTCACGGCGTACGGGTGAGCGGCGGAGCGGATGGGTGAACCGGGCGCGCCGTTCCCGCGTGACAATCGGTCGATACGATGCGGCAGCTCACGGCCGTGTCCACGGCCGTTCGATGTCGTGGGGACGGGCCGCTCGACGTCGCAATCGACGAGGATCACGGGGGATCGACATGTTCGGGATCGTCAGGCCGTGCCGGCACCGGCTCGGTGAAGGGCTCAAGACCCAGTGGATGGCGCACTTGTGCGGGCTCTGCCTCGCCCTGCGCCGCGACCACGGACAGTTCGCACGGATCGTCACCAACTACGACGGCCTGCTGGTCTCCGTTCTGACGGAGGCTCAGGCGGAGCGGGGCCGAGCGGGCCGGCGTACGGCAGGACCCTGTCCGTTGCGCGGCATGCGCTCCGCGTCCGTCGCCCAGGGTGAGGGGGCTCGGCTCGCGGCGGCCGTCTCGCTGGTGCTGGCCGCCGCCAAGGTGCGTGACCATGTCGCCGACGGGGACGGGCTGCTGGCACGCCGCCCGGTCGCCCTGGCCGCGCGCCGCGTCGCCACCAGCTGGGGGCGGGCGGGTGCGCGCGGCGGATCCGCCGTCGGCTTCGACACGGCGGTCCTGGTCGACGCCGTGGACCGGCAGGTCGGCATCGAGGCGCTCGCCGGGCCCGGCACACCGTTGCTGACCGTCACCGAACCGACCGAGACGGCCACCGCCGCGGCCTTCGCGCACACCGCGATCCTGGCCGGCCGGCCCGGCAACGCGCAGCCGCTCGCCGAGGCCGGCCGCCTCTTCGGCCGGCTCGCGCATCTCCTCGACGCCGTGGAGGACCGGGAGAGCGACGCGGCCTCGGGTGCCTGGAACCCGCTCACGGCCACCGGCACCTCCCTCACGGAGGCCCGGCGGCTCGCGGACGACGCCGTGCACGGAATCCGGCTGGCCCTGCGTGACGCCGAGTTCACCGACGCCAAGCTCGCGCATGTGCTGCTCGTGCACGAGTTGCGCACCTCTGTGGACCGGGCCTTCGGCACCGCCTCGTGCGGACACGCGCACGCGCCGGAGCAGTACGGGCCGCCGCCGGGCAACCCGTACGCCCCGACCGGCCCCGGCGGTCCGCCGCCGCCCCCCCGTCCGCCGCACCGCGACCGGCGCGGCCTCATCGCCGGATGCCTGGTGTGGGCGGGCCTCGCCTGCACGTGCCAGATGTGCTGCGGCACGTACGAGGACCCGTGGACCCGGGAACCCAAGGAGGGTCTGTGCCAGCGCTGCGAATGCGACGACTGCTGCGAGGGATGTGACTGCTGCGGGAACTGCTGCGACGGCTGCTGCTGTGACGGTTGCGGCTGCGACTGCTGAGCCGGCCCACTCCCGCGTCAGCCCGTCAGCCCGTCAGCCCTTCAGCTCCGGCGGGGAGATCTGCGACTTCTCGATCGCCGAGCCCGTGGTGCCCCACTTCTCGAGGATCCTGGCGTAGGTGCCGTCGGCGATGAGCCTGTCGACGGCCGCCTGGAAGGCGGGGGCCAGCTTCGTGCCCTTGTCGAAGGCGAAGCCGACGTCGAGGCGGTGGAACTCGTTGAGGAACTTCACGCCGTCCTGGTGGGCGACGGCGTAGCGCAGTCCGTTGATGGTGGACATCACGACGTCGCTGCGGCCCTGCTGGACCGACGACCAGATCGCGCCCTGTTCGCTGTACGTCTGCACCTTGTACGCCTTCTTCCCGGCGTCGGTGCAGACGTGCTTGTTGTCCTCCAGCGTCGCCTCGAACGTCGTGCCCGCGCCGGTGGCGATGGTCAGACCGCACAACTGACCGAGTTCGGTCACCTTGGTCAGGTCGCTGTCCTCGCGGGTGGCGAAGCCCTGACCGTCGTTGATGTAGGTGACGAAGTCGATGGTCTCGAGGCGCTCGGTGGTGACGCCGAAGTTGCCGATCCCGACGTCGTACTTGCCGCTGTCGAGGGCGGGCAGGATCGCTTCGAAACTCGCCTGCTCCGTCTTCAGCCGCAGGCCCAGCACCTTGGCGACGGCCTGGGCGAAGTCGACGTCCTGGCCGGCCAGTGTCCTGCCGTCGTCCAGGTAGCTGGTGCCCGGCGGGGTGCCGCCGACGCTGACCGCGACGGTCAGGCCGCTCACGCCGGAGGGCAGCAGGGCGGCCGCCTTCGCGTCCTTCGGGATCGCGGAGACGACGTCCTCGGTGGGGATCGCGTCGGGCTGGGCGGCCGCCCGGGCGGTGCCGCCCGACCCGGCGCCGTCCGAGCCGGAACCGCAGGCGGTGAGCAGCAGCGTCGCCGACGTGATCAGGGCGAACGGGATGAGGATGCGCCGGTGGGAGCGCGTGGGCGTACGCATCGTGTGCGGTCTCCAAGACAGCCGAAAAGGGGGAGGGAAGCGCGAACCGAGGGGAGGGGGCGCGGGTGAAGGCAGAGCCGGGGGGAGGGGAGAACGCGAAGGGGGTGCCCGGGAACCAGGGCACGCAGGGGGTCAGCTCAACAGGAAGAGGACCACACTCGACCGAAGTCGATGTGGGAGCGCGTGACCAGCCACTGCTGTGGATGCATGGGCCAAGTGGAACAGGCATCCGGTGGTGCGTCAACTGACGTGAGACGTACGGCTCACAGTGTGGACATCCTTGACAGCGAGGGGAAACGCCCCCGTAGTCTCGGTGGACGGCCCTGCTGAGGGGCTCGGCCGTACGGCGCCGCGCGGCGCATCGGTGTGAAGGCACCCAACCGTGTTCGACACGAAGTCACGGAGCCTTCGCATGTCCTCCGACACCCTCGCCAAAGCCTCCGCCGCACCGGGCATACCGGAGCACGCGGACACCCTGCGGATCGTCCCGCACCGCCGCATCGGACAGTGGGCGGCCGCCGTCGCCGTCCTCGTCCTGCTCGGCCTCGCCGTCAACTCCGTCCTGCGCAACGAGGCGTTCCGGTGGGACGTCGTCGCCGACTACTTCACCTCCGACTTCGTGCTGCGCGGCCTGTGGCTCACGCTCTGGCTGACGGCGGTGGTGATGGTGCTCGGCTTCGCGCTGGGCACGCTGCTCGCCGCGGGCCGGCTGTCCGCCAATCCCGTTCTGCGCTCGGTCAGTTGGGGATACGTCTGGCTGTTCCGTTCGATCCCGATCCTGGTGCAGCTGCTGCTGTGGTTCAACATCGGGGCGCTCTATCCCCAGCTGTTCGGCGTGAAGACGGTGAACCTGTTCACGCCCGTCGCCGTCGCGATCATCGGGCTCACCCTGCACGAGGCCGCGTACGCCGCCGAGGTGGTGCGCGGCGGGATCCTCTCCGTCGACCGCGGCCAGATCGAGGCCGCGCAGGCGCTCGGGCTCAGCCGGTGGCGCCGCTGGTGGCGGATCGTGCTGCCGCAGGCCATGCGCTCCATCGTGCCGCCGGCCGGGAACATGCTGATCGGCACCCTCAAGGGCACCTCCATCGTCAGCGTCATCGCCGTCCAGGACCTGCTGTTCTCGGTGCAGCTCGTGTACCACCGCACCTACCAGGTGATCCCGCTGCTGATGGTGGCCACCGTCTGGTACACGGTCGTCACCTCGCTGCTCGGCGTCGGCCAGTACTACGTGGAGAAGCACTACGCGCGCGGTTCGGAGCGCACCCGATGAGACGCTCCCTGGTGATCGTGGGGGCCGGACCGCGGGGGACCGGTCTCATCGAGCGCATCGCCGCCAACGCCCCCGAGCTGTACGACGGTTCAGGCCTCGACATCCATCTCGTCGACCCGCACCCGCCGGGCGCCGGACGCATCTGGCGGGCCGCGCAGTCACCACTGCTGTGGATGAACTCGCACGCCGAGGACGTCACCATGTTCACCGACGACACGGTGGACATGGCCGGACCCGTCCGTGAGGGACCCACCCTGCACGAGTGGGCCGGCATCGACGGCCGCACCTTCGCCGACCGGCAGCTCCAGGGCGGCTACCTGCGCTGGGTGCACGAGCGGGCGGTGGCCGAGCTGCCCCCGTCCGTCACCGTCCACCACCACGCGCGCCGCGCCCTGCGCGTCAGCGGGCCGCGCGCGGGCCGCCAGCAGGTGTGGCTGGAGGACCGCCCCCGACCGCTCCTCGCCGACCTGGTGGTCCTCGCCCTCGGCCATCTCGACGCCGAACTCGACGGCGAACAGCGGGCGCTGGCCGCGTACGCGAGCGAGCACGGCCTGGTCCACCTGCCGCCGGACTTCACCGCCGACAGCGACCTGTCCGCACTGCCGCCCGGCGAACCCGTCCTGGTCCGCGGCTTCGGCCTCGCCTTCGTCGACCTCATGGTGCTGCTCACCGAGGGCCGCGGCGGCCGGTACGAGGGCGACACCTACGTCCCCTCGGGGCGCGAGCCGGTGCTCCACGTCGGCTCGCGGCGCGGCGTGCCGTACCACGCGAAGATCGGGTACGACTGGAGCGGGGAGCGGCCGCCGCTGCCGAGGTTCCTCGGGCCCGCCCAGACCGCCGAACTGCTCGCCCGGCCGCACGGGTTCGACTTCCGGCGGGACGTGTGGCCGCTGGTGGAGAAGGAGCTGGGATTCGCCCACTACCACCGGCTGTTCACGGCCCACCCCGAGCGCACGGCGGTCGCCTGGACCGACTTCGAGGAGAAGTACGCCGCCGCCGGGGACGCCGCCGAGCGGGAGACCCTCGTGGTGTCCGCCGTGCCCGATCCGGGCGACCGGCTCGATCTGGCCGCGCTGGACCGGCCCCTGGACGGGGTGCGGTACGGGTCCGCCGAGGAGTTCCAGGAAGGCCTGCGGCAGTACGTCGAGGCCGACCTGAACCGTCGCCACGACCCTTCCCGCAGCCCCGACCTGGCCGTCTTCCTCGGTCTGCTGTCCGTCTACGGGCAGCTCGTGAGGCTCGGGGACATCGGGTCCTGGTGGCACGGCTTCTTCAGCTACCTGGCCTCCGGCCCGCCCGGACCCCGGCTGCGCCAACTGCTCGCGCTGTCCCGGGCCGGGGTGCTGCACTTCGTCGGCGCCGACATGGCCGTACGCGCCGAGGACGGGGTGTTCCGGGCGTCGAGTCCGACCGTGCCCGGGTTCTCGGTCGAGGCGCGGGCGCTGGTCGAGGCCCGGCTGCCGGAACCGACGGTCAGGCGCGCCCGCGACCCGCTGCTGCGCGAGCTGCACGAGGAGGGCGTCGCCGAGACGCCGGACGGGCTGCTGCGGGTGGACCGCCTCGACGGGCGGATCCTGGACCGCGACGGCGAGCCGCATCCCCGGCGCTTCGCGCTCGGGCCGCACACCGACGGGCGGACGCCGGGCGCGTTCACCCGGCCGCGCACGGGCGGACCCGCGTTCCGGCAGAACGACGCCACCGCGCGGGCCGTACTGGTCTTCCTGCGCGACCTGGGCTGTTCCGCCGTCGGCTGACCCCGCCCGTCAACCCGTCTTCGATCCGATTCGATCCGAGGGAAATCACACCATGAGCGTCATGGTCGACATCAGGTCGGTGCACAAGAGCTTCGGCTCGCTGGAGGTCCTCAAGGGCATCGACCTGTCGGTGCGCGCCGGCGAGGTCACCGTCGTCCTCGGCCCCTCCGGCTCCGGCAAGTCCACGCTGCTGCGCACCATCAACCATCTGGAGAAGGTGGACCGGGGCGTGATCAGCGTGGACGGCGTGCTCGTCGGCTACCGGAGGTCCGGCGACCGGCTGTACGAGCTGCCCGAGCGGGAGGTGCTGCGTCAGCGGACCCGGATCGGGTTCGTCTTCCAGAACTTCAACCTGTTCCCGCACCTCACCGTCCTGGACAACGTCATCGAGGCCCCGGTGTCCGCGCTGAAGCGGCCCCGCCGGGCGGCGGTGGAGTCGGCGCGCCGGCTGCTGGAGAGGGTGGGGCTCGCCGACAAGGCTGACGCCTACCCGGGGCAGCTGTCCGGCGGGCAGCAGCAGCGGGTCGCCATCGCGCGGGCGCTCGCACTGGAACCCGGACTGCTGCTGTTCGACGAGCCGACGTCCGCGCTCGATCCGGAGCTGGTGGGCGAGGTCCTCGACGTGATCCGGGACCTGGCGACCCAGGGCACGACGATGATCGTCGTCACGCACGAGATCGGCTTCGCCCGCGAGGTCGCCGACACGGTCGTGTTCATGGACGACGGCCGGATCGTCGAACAGGGGCCGCCGGCGGAGGTGCTGGGACGGCCGAGGGAAGAGCGGACGCGACTGTTCCTCTCCAAGGTGCTGTGAGGTGGGGTGCGGTGAGCAGGGGCGATGTGGACTGGGGCGCCGCGGGGCGGGGTTCCGCGGGGCGAGTTCCGTGAACCCGAGTTCAGTGAACCGGGGAACTCTGAAACGGGGTGCGGTGAGCCGCGGTGACGTGGGCCGGGGTCTCGCGGCGCGGGGCGCTGGCGGCGGGGGCTCCGCGAGGCGAGGTCTTGTGGGTGGCGAAGGCCTGGTGAGCCGGGGTTCCGCATGCCGGGGAAGGGGAGTGTGCCGATGACGTCATCGGCCGGGCGGGGCCTGCCACATCTGGCCGCCGCCGTCGACCAGCCGGGGGTGTACGACGTCGGCGCCTACGTCGAGTTGGTCCGGCTCGCCGAGAGCGGCGGGCTCGACTTCGTCACCCTGGGCGACGCTTTCGCGGGAGCGGGAGCGGGAGCGGGAGCGGGAGCGGGAGCGGGAGCTGGGGCTGGTCCTGGAGCCGGCGTCGGACTCGGAGCCGGACCCGGACCCGGACTTGGACTTGGACTTGGGCCCGGATCTGGACCCGGGCCCGCACCCGGAGTCGGATCCGGAGTCGGCCCCGGCGCCGGGGGCGGACTTGACGCGGTGGATGTGCTGTCGCGGGCGGCGCCGGCCACGCATCGCATCGGCCTGGTGCCCACGGTCACCGTCCCGCCCGCCGAGCCCCGCCCCGTCGAGGCCGCCGTCGCCGCCCTGGACCGGGTCAGCCGGGGCCGGGCCGGCTGGCGGACCGACGCGTCCGACGGCGAGGAGGTGCCCCACGGCCTCACCGGCCTCTTCCCGCGGGGGCACCCCGTGCGCGTGGTCGACGCCGACGCCGACGCGGGTCAGGCCCGCCGCACCGTCGCCCGGTACGCCGACGTCGTACTGACGCGGGTGACGAGCCGCGCGCAGGCGCGGTCGGTGCGTGAGCAACTTCGGTCCGAGGCGACCGAGTTCGGCCGGGACCCGGATTCGCTGCGGGTCCTGGCGGCGCTGGTGATCGACCTGGGCGACGGCGAGCACGCCGCAGAGCCCGGCCATGGCGGGGGCGGCCCCCGGCACAGCGCGCGCGGCCCCCTCTATCGGGGCGGCCCCGTCGACCTCGCCGACCTGATCGCCTCCTGGCACCAGGACGGTGCCGTCGACGGCTTCCACCTCATCCCCGTCGAACCGCGCCGGGACCTGGAGCGGTTGGTCAACGGCACGGTGGCGCTGCTCCAGCACCGAGGCCTGTTCCGCACCTTCTATCCGGGCGACACCCTCCGGGAGCACCTGGGCCTGGCCCGGCCGGTCGGGCAGTACGCGGGAGGGCCGACGTGACGGACCGGAGGGGCGACTTCCGGACATCTCGCGGCTTGGGTGGCCGACGGTGCGGGGTTGGCGCTCACGGCGGTGGTCCCGGGGTATCGACATCGGCCCGTACGAGCCGAGTTGGTCTGTACCGGGACGCTTCGCGCCGTACGGCGAACCCCGCTCCGGGCGGGCGGCCGGCGCCCGGCCCACCCGCGTGACGCAGGGCTCGACGGCCGAAAGGTGCCCTTGCGCCGACCGGTCGTTCGGCCGAATACTCCCCCTCAGCGATTGTCAGGGGCATGGTCTGTTCGGAATCCGGACATGCGACGACCCCCGACTGCGCCTCACGGGCCCCGACCCCACGCGGGCCCCCGATTTCCCCTGGGAGGGAACGAAACGTGAGGATCAAGCGCACCACCGCCACCAGCGGCATCACCAGACGCACTCGGCTGATCGCCGTCTCCACCGGTCTCGTGGCCGCCGCCGCCATCGCCATCCCCCACGCGAGTGCCGCGGACACCACCCCCTTCAGCGCCGCGGAACTCAAGAGCGCCGGCAGCTCGGTGCTCAAGGCCGACGTCCCGGGCACCGCCTGGGCGGTCGACAGCAAGACCAACCGGCTCGTGGTCACCGTCGACAGCACGGTGTCCCAGGCCGAGATCGCGAAGATCAAGGAGCAGGCCGGCGGCAACGCCGACGCCCTGACGATCAAGCGCACCGAGGGCAAGTTCCAGAAGTACATCCAAGGCGGCGACGCCATCTATGCGAGTAGCTGGCGCTGCTCCCTCGGCTTCAACGTCCGTGACAGCGCGGGCAACTACTACTTCCTGACCGCCGGTCACTGCACCGACGGCGCCGGCACGTGGTGGTCCAACTCGTCCCACACCACGACGCTCGGCACCACGGCGGGCTCCAGCTTCCCGACGAACGACTACGGCATCGTCCGGTACACCAACACCTCGGTCGCCAAGGCGGGCACCGCCGGCGGTGTGGACATCACCCGCGCGGCCAACCCGACCGTGGGCACCACCGTCTACCGCGACGGCTCGACCACCGGCACCCACAGCGGACGGGTCACCGCGCTCAACGCGACCGTCAACTACGGTGGCGGCGACGTGGTCTACGGCATGATCCAGACCAACGTCTGTGCCGAGGGCGGCGACTCCGGCGGCTCGCTCTACGGCAGCAACGGCGTGGCCTACGGCCTGACCTCCGGCGGCAGCGGCAACTGCACCTCCGGCGGCACGACGTTCTTCCAGCCCGTGGTGGAGGCGCTGAACGCGTACGGCGTCAGCGTGTTCTAACCCGGAGTGTTCCAGGAGTGAGCCCCCGCACGCGATCGG
Organism: Streptomyces sp. NPDC006259; assembly: GCF_042870975.1. Classification (NCBI taxonomy): domain Bacteria; kingdom Bacillati; phylum Actinomycetota; class Actinomycetes; order Kitasatosporales; family Streptomycetaceae; genus Streptomyces; species Streptomyces sp. NPDC006259. The sequence continues at coordinate 55,566 of NZ_JBIAHY010000007.1, forward strand.
CGTGCGGGGGCTCACGTCTGTCCGTGTGGTTCGCGGGGACCCGGTGGACCTGGTGGAGACAGCGGTGCCGTGGACCCGGTGGTGCCGTGGACCTGGTGGACCCGGTGGTGCCGGTGGGCCCGGGTCGTCCCGGCGTTCGCGATCCCCAACTGCTCACGTCCTTCCCGGGTTGACCCCGTCCGGCCTCCGGGCCGGTCCGAGGGTGGTGAAGACGCGAAGGGCGCGCGGTGCCCACCCTGTGCGCGTCCTCGATCCGACCTTGTGTGCTCCCTGTGCGGTTCGGAAGAGTGAACGCTCGTCAACCCAGCCTTCCGGGCCGTGGCGGCCCCCACGGCCGTCCGGCCCGTCCCCCACAGGAGGACCCGAGTTGAAGCACCGACGCATATCCGGGCGGCGGGCCGTCGTGACGGGAGCGGGCATCGCCGCTCTCGTCGCGGCAGGAGTCACCTTCCAGACCGCGAACGCCAGCGAAACCCCGGACACCCCGCGACCCCGGCTCCTGTCCGCCCTCGCGGCGGGAGAGCTCGGCTCGACGCTCGGCGCGGACCTCGGCGCCGACGCGGCAGGCGTCTACTACGACGCGCGGAGCAGGAACCTCGTCGTGAACGTGCTCGACGAGGCCGCCGCGAAGACCGTCGAGGCGGCCGGCGCCGAGGCCAGACTCGTTCAGAACTCCCTCGCCGAGCTGGCGAGCGCCCGTACGACGCTCAAGAAGGACGCGGCCGTCCCGGGCACCGCCTGGGTGACGGACCCGACCACGAACAAGATCGTCGTCACGGCCGACCGCACGGTCTCCACCACCGAGTGGGCCAAGCTCGCCGAGGTCGTCGAGGGGCTCGGCGCCAAGGCCGAACTCCGCCGCGGCAAGGGCGAGTTCACCCCCTTCGTGGCGGGCGGCGACGCGATCAACGGCAGCGGCGGGCGCTGCTCGCTCGGCTTCAACGTGGTCAAGGGCGGCAAGCCGTACTTCCTGACCGCCGGCCACTGCACCGAGTCGATCTCGACCTGGTCGGACTCCTCCGGTGCCGAGATCGGCACCACCGAGACCTCCAGCTTCCCCGGCGACGACTACGGCCTGGTCAGGTACACGGCCGAGGTCGACCACCCGAGCGAGGTGAATCTCCACAACGGCTCCGCCCAGGCGATCACCGGCGCCGCCGAGGCCACCGTCGGCATGAAGGTCACCCGCAGCGGCTCGACGACCCAGGTGCACGACGGCACGGTCACCGGCCTGGACGCCACCGTGAACTACGGCAACGGCGACGTCGTCAACGGTCTCATCCAGACCGACGTCTGCGCCGAGCCCGGCGACAGCGGTGGCTCCCTCTTCTCGGGCGCCAGCGCGATCGGCCTCACCTCCGGCGGCAGCGGCGACTGCGCCTCGGGCGGGGAGACGTTCTTCCAGCCCGTGACGGAGGCGCTGTCGGCGACGGGCACCCGGATCGGCTGACGCACCCCGGCCGGCACCCCGGTCGGCGCCCCGGCGGCATCGGGCAGGCACCCCGACCGCCACCGGCCTGACACCCCGGCGGCATCGGGCAGGCACCCCGACCGCCACTGGGTCGAGACCCCCGGCCGGCACCCAGGCTGGCACCCCCGGCCGAGCCCCGACCGAGACCCGACCGAGACCCCGGTCGGCATCCGGTCGACACCTCGACCGCCACCGGCCCGACACCCCCGCCGACACCCCGACCGCCACCGTCGACCCCATCCCGAGGAAGGTCCCGCCCCGCGCGTGAAGGGCGGGACTTCCGCGTTTGCGCATGTGAGAGGCGGTGGGGAAGCAGGGGGAGGGTGGCGGGCAGGGGAGCGGGAGGCGGCCGGACGGTCGTCGTACACGTGTTCGGGATTTGGTCTATGGTGGGGGTGAGAGAGTTGGGAACAGATGTTCGATAGCCTGTTTCCGGGACCTGGCGCCCGGACCCGGCGGGCTCGGTCGGACTCGTGAGTGCGGGAGGTGCGTATGCCGGATTTCACGCATCTGCACACCGTCTCCGGATACTCCCTGCGGTACGGCGCCTCGCACCCGGAGCGGCTCGCCGAGCGCGCCTTCGAGCGGGGCATGGACGCCCTCGCCCTCACCGACCGTGACACCCTCGCCGGTACGGTCCGCTTCGCCAAGGCCTGTGCGAAGGCGGGCGTACGTCCGCTGTTCGGGGTGGACCTGGCGGTGACGGCCCCCGAGCCGGTGCGCAAGGAGAGGCGCCGCACCCCGGTCCGCGGAGGCGCCTTCGTCGACGAGTCGGCCCCCCGTGTCACCTTTCTCGCCCGGGACGGCGCCCAGGGCTGGGCCGATCTGTGCCGGCTCGTCACCGCCGCCCACACGGCACCGGACACACCCCTGCTGAGCTGGGAGGACAACCATGGCGACGGTCTGACCGTGCTGCTCGGACCCGGCTCCGACGTCGGCCGCGCCCTCGCCGCGGGCCGGCCGGACCGCGCGGCCGGTCTCCTCGCCCCCTGGCGGGAGGCCTACGGTGACGCCCTGCGTCTGGAGGCCGTCTGGCACGGCCGGACGGGCACCGGACCCGGCTCCCTGCGCCTTGCCGCCCGTACCGTCGGATTCGCCGCCGAACAGCGGATCCGCCCGGTGCTCAGCAACGCCGTCCGGTACGCCGACCCCGGTCAGGGGCCGGTCGCCGACGTCCTGGACGCCGCCCGCCTCCTGGTGCCCATCGACCCGGCCAAGGAGATGGACTCCGGTGAGGCCTGGCTGAAGGGCGCGGACGCCATGCTGCGGGCCGCCGAGCGGATCGTGGAGGCCGCGGGCTTCCGGCGGGACACCGCCCACCGGCTGCTGGAACAGACCCGGGCGACGGCCGCCGAGTGCCTGGTCGACCCGGAGGACGACCTGGGTATCGGCACCGTCCACTTCCCCGAACCCCACCTGGTCGGCGCCGGCCGCCGTACCGCGCAGCGGACGCTGGCCTCGCGGGCGACGGCGGGGATGGTCCGGCGGGGATACGCCGGCCGGCGCGACTACTGGGAGCGGATGCACCACGAGCTGGACATCATCGCCCACCACGGGTTCGCCTCCTATTTCCTGACGGTCGCCCAGGTGGTGGACGACGTACGGGACATGGGTGTCCGGGTGGCCGCACGCGGCTCCGGCGCGGGCTCGCTGGTCAACCACCTCCTGGGGATCGCCCACGCCGATCCGGTCGAGCACGGACTGCTGATGGAACGCTTCCTGTCCAGGGAACGGGTGGTGCTGCCCGACATCGACATCGACGTGGAGTCCGCGCGCCGGCTGGAGGTCTACCGCGCGATCATCGGCCGGTTCGGCACCGAGCGGGTCGCGACGGTCGCGATGCCGGAGACGTACCGGGTCCGCCACGCGATCAGGGACGTCGGCGCGGCCCTGTCCATGGACCCGGCCGAGATCGACCGCGTCGCCAAGGCCTTCCCGCACATCAGGGCGCGGGACGCCCGCGCGGCCCTGGCCGAGCTGCCCGAGCTGAAGCCGCTCGCGGCGGAGCGGGAGAAGTACGGCAAGCTGTGGGAGCTGGTCGAGGCCCTCGACGCCCTTCCGCGCGGAATCGCCATGCACCCCTGCGGGGTCCTGCTCTCCGACGCCTCCCTCCTCTCCCGTACGCCGGTCGTGCCGACCAGCGGCGAGGGGTTCCCGATGGCACAGTTCGACAAGGACGACGTCGAGGATCTCGGGCTGCTCAAGCTGGACGTGCTCGGGGTGCGGATGCAGTCGGCGATGGCCCACGCGGTCGCGGAGGTGGAGCGCGCGACGGGGGAGCGGATCGACCTGGACGCGGTGGACCCCGGCGACCCGGCGACGTACCGGCTGATCCGCTCCGCCGAGACGCTGGGCTGCTTCCAGATCGAGTCGCCGGGGCAGCGCGATCTGGTCGGGCGGCTCCAGCCGGCCACCTTCCACGACCTGGTCGTCGACATCTCGCTGTTCCGGCCGGGGCCGGTCGCCGCCGACATGGTGCGGCCGTTCATCGAGGCACGGCACGGGCGGGCGCCCGTCCGCTACCCGCACCCGGATCTGGCGGAGCCGCTGAAGGGGACGTACGGGGTCGTCGTGTTCCACGAGCAGATCATCGACATCGTGGCGATCCTGACCGGCTGTGGGCGCGGCGAGGCCGACCGGATCCGGCGCGGGCTGTCCGACCCGGAGTCGCAGGGGCGGATCAAGGCGTGGTTCGGGCAGCGGGCGGCGGCGAACGGCTATGACGCGGAAACGATTCGGCGGACCTGGGAGATCGTCGAGGCCTTCGGGTCCTACGGCTTCTGCAAGGCGCACGCGGTCGCCTTCGCCGTACCGACGTACCAGTCGGCCTGGCTGAAGGCGCACCACCCGGCCGCCTTCTACGCCGGGCTGCTCACGCACGACCCCGGGATGTACCCGAAGCGGCTGCTGCTGGCGGACGCGCGGCGGCGGGGGGTGCCGATCCTGCCGTTGGACGTGAACCGGTCGGGCGTCGCCCACCGTATCGAACTGGTGTCTGAATCACCGTCGGCTGTCCGGGGTCTGCGGCTCGCCCTCCGCGATGTGCACGGCATCAGCGAGGCCGAGGCGAAGCGGATCGCGGACGGACAGCCGTACGCCTCACTGCTCGACTTCTGGGAACGGGCGCGCCCCAGCCGTCCGCTCGCGCAACGCCTGGCCCAGGTCGGCGCGTTGGACGCCTTCGGCGCCAACCGGCGTGACCTGCAACTGCATCTGGCCGAGCTGCACCGGGGCGCGCGGGGCGGGGGCGGTGGCCAGCTCCCGCTGGCGGGAGGCCGCGAGACCGCCCCGGCCGGACTGCCCGACCTGTCCTCGGCGGAGCGGCTCAGCGCCGAGCTGGGGGTGCTGTCGATGGACGCCTCACGCAATCTGATGGACGACCACCGGGAGTTCCTGGACGAGCTGGGCGTGGTGTCGGCGCGGCGGCTGCGCCAGGCGCGGCACGGCGAGACGGTGCTGGTCGCGGGCGCCAAGGCGGCCACCCAGACCCCGCCGATCCGCTCCGGCAAGCGGGTCATCTTCTCCACCCTCGACGACGGCACCGGACTGGTCGACCTCGCCTTCTTCGACGACTCCCACGACGCCTGCGCCCACACCGTCTTCCACTCCTGGCTGCTGCTGGTACGCGGAGTGGTGCAGCGCCGCGGACCGCACAGCCTCAGCGTGGTGGGCGCCGCCGCCTGGAACCTCGCCGAACTCGCCGAAGTCCGCGCCGAGGGAGGCCTGGACGAGGTCGCGGCGCGGCTGGCCGCTCCGACCGGCCCTCACTCGACGCCCGGCGACGGCAGCGGCGACGGCGGCGACGGCGGCGGCGACGACCGCGACGGTCCGGCACGCAGGCGGCTCGCCGGTTCGGACGGGCTGCCCGCGCCGGCCGGCTCCGCCGCCCAGGACGCGATGGAGCGGCGGCGCATCCGCATGTCCACGGGGTACGAGATGCACCCCTGGTCCGATCTGCGCCCCGCGGGCGAAGGCCCGGCGGTGGGAAGGAAGTTGTGGCACCAGAGTCCGGGGAGTGCGGGATGACCATCCTCTGCGTACGTTTCCAGCTGCCTCCGATGTACGAGGCGGCCCTGCCGGGGCTGCTCGGGCTCCTGGAGGAGTTCAGCCCCGTCGTCGAGGCGCTGCCGCCGGACGGGGCGCTGGTCGACCTGCGGGGCGCCGAACGGTACTTCGGGCGTGGCGCCGTCGAGCTGGCGTCCGTGATCCGGGTGCGCTCGCTCGCCCTGTACGGGGTCGACTGCGTGATCGGCGCCGGGCCGGGCCCGATGCTGGCCCGCATGGCCCTGCGGGCCGCCCGGCCGGGAGTGACCTGCGCCGTGACCGAGGACGGGACGCGGGAGTTCCTCGCCGGGAAGCCCGTCGCCTCGCTCCCCGGCGTCGGCCCCGCCACCGCCCGCACCCTGTGCGAGTACGGCCTCGACACCCTCGGCCGGGTCGCCGCCGCGCCGCTCTCCACGCTTCAGCGCCTGGCCGGCGCGAGGACGGGCCGCGAACTCCACGAGAAGGCGAACGGCGTCGACCGCGGCCGGGTCGTCCGCAACGCCGTTTCCAGCTCCCTCGCCGCCGAACGCGCCTTCGAGCGCGACGAGCTGGACCCGCACCGGCACCGCAGGGCGCTGCTGTCGGCCGCCGAGGAACTGGGCTCCCGGCTGCGGGCCGTGGAGAAGGTCTGCCGCTCCCTGACCCTCACCGTCCGCTACGCCGACCTCGTCCGCCCCCGAACAGGCTCCAGCGGGAGGACCCCCGTCTCCACCACCCGCACCCGCACCCTCGGGGAGCCGACCGCGCACTCGGCGGACCTGACGAGGACCGCGTACACCCTGTACGAGGCCCTCGGCCTCCAACGCGCCCGCGTCCGCGCGATCGCCCTGCGCGCCGAGGGCCTCACCTCCGCCGAAGAGGCCTCCCACCAGCTCTCCTTCGACCCCGTCGACGAGAAGGCCCGCCGCCTGGAGGAGGTCGCCGACCGCGCGCGGGCGAAGTTCGGCCCGCGGGCGGTGATGCCGGGGGCGCTGGCGGCGTGAGAGGGCTCGCGCGGCAGGGTCTGGCGGCTCCGCGGCTCCGCGGCTCCGCGGCTCCGCGGCTCCGCGGCCGCGCGGCAGGGGCGAGGCCGCGGGCGGGCCGGTCCGCTCCGAGCTGTTCGCCGCCGGGATCAGTTCGCCCACGGAGGAGTGATCAGGGTCCCGTCGGCCAGTTCCGCCGTCAGGCCGACGGAGGTGGTGACCCAGGTGATCGCGGTGTGATCCGTCGGGTTCTCGACCCGCAGGGTCGACCCGGCGTTGACGATCACGGTGTCGCCCGCGCCGACCCGCTCGGTACGGCCGTCGAGCGTGAGGGCCAGTTCGCCGACGAGGACGTGGAGGATCTCCTCCCGGCTGACCGTGTGCGCGGGAGCCCTCGTGCCCGGCGGGATCTCGCCCCGCCAGGCGGCCAGCTCCTTGCTGCCGGAGGCGGGGGTGGCGTACGAGACGAAGCGGGCGCCGTGGATCTCGTGGGTCACGGCGTCGGAGGAGCGGACGAACGGCATGGGTGTCTCCTGACGAAATTGGTCAAGCTGCTTGACTAGTCCGGCTGCTTTTATGGTCAAGCAGCTTGACTAAAACGTCAAGGGTGTTTCAATGCGGACGTGCAGAAATCCGACGCCCTCGCCCTGACCGCCACCCTGCTCGCCGCGGCCGGTGACCTCACGCGACGCATCAACGACGGCGTGGAGGCGCGCGGGTTCGAGGGGCGGCCCGCCTACGGCTTCGCCTTCACCCGGCTCGCCCCGGACGGGGCGACCGTCACCGAGCTGGCCGCGCACCTGGGGGTGACCAAGCAGGCGGCCAGTCAGCTCGTCGACGAACTGGTCCGCAAGGGGTACGTCGAGCGGCGGCCGCATCCCACGGACGCGCGGGCCCGGCTGGTCGTCCTCACCGGGCGCGGCTGGGAGTGCACCCGCGCCGCGGAGGAGGCCGCGGCCGACGCCGTGCGCGCGTGGGCGGAGATCCTCGGGGAGGGTGAAGTCCGCGTGTTGTGCGACCGTTTGGCGCGAATCGCCCCCTACGGTCCCCTCAGGCCCTCCTGGTGATCCGGCGTCAGGTGCCCCCGTCGTCGTCGACCGCCTCAGGAAGTTTTTACCGACGCGTAACTTCACGCCTCGGCTACTCGCCCGTAACTTGACGAGTGAACAGCATCCTCGTGATCCGGATCACCAGGCGTAAGGCCGTCGAACCTCCCTTGAGCCGCAAGGAGATCACGCGATGCCGCCCTGGAAGCGCCTGCTCGGACCACTCGCCGCCCTGCTGCTGGCGACCGCGGCCACCGCCGTCCCGGCCGCGACCGCCGCCCACGCCGCCACCGCTCAGAGCGGAGCAGCCCCCCACTCGAGCGAAGTCGCGGGACGAGGAGGCTGGAACGACTACAGCTGCCGGCCCTCCGCCGCACACCCCCGCCCCGTCGTCCTCGTCCACGGCACCTTCGGCAACTCCGTCGACAACTGGCTCGGCCTCGCGCCGTACCTGGAACACCGCGGATACTGCGTCTTCTCCCTCGACTACGGCCAACTGCCGGGCGTCCCCTTCTTCCACGCCCTCGGCCCCATCGAGAAGTCGGCCGAACAACTGTCCGCCTACGTCGACAAGGTGCTCGCCGCGACCGGCGCCACCGAGGCCGACCTCGTCGGCCACTCCCAGGGCGGCATGATGCCCCGCTACTACCTCAGGTTCCTCGGCGGAGCCCCCAAGGTGAACGCCCTCGTCGGCATCGCCCCCAACAACCACGGCGCCACCCTCGGCGGGCTCACCCACCTGCTGCCCTTCTTCCCCGGCGCCGAGGAACTCCTCACCGCCGCCACCCCCGCCCTCGGCCAGCAGCTCGTCGGCTCCGACTTCATGAAGAAGCTGAACGAGGGCGGCGACACCGTCCCCGGCGTCCGCTACACGGTCATCGCCACCCGCTACGACGAGGTGGTGACGCCGCACCGGACGCAGTTCCTGAGCGGGGCGAACGTCAGGAACATCCTCATCCAGGACTTGTGCCCGCTCGACCTGTCCGAGCACGCGCTGATCGCTCTCACCGACCGGATCGCCTTCCACGAGGTGGCCAACGCGCTCGACCCGGCCCACGCCACCACGACCACCTGCGCCTCCGCCCTCAGCTGACGGAGGCGGTCCCGCCGGGGTGACGGAGGCGGTCCCGCCCGGGGCCCGGCCGGCCTGAGCCGCCGGTCGGGCCCCGGAGTCCGTCGGATCAGCGGCCGCCCCGGCCGCCGCCCACCGCGCGCCGCCGCACCGACGCGAACAGCACCCCCGCCCCCAGCGCCAGCACGGCCGCCCCGCCGACCGCGAGGTACCCCGTGCCGGCGTCGCCGCCGGTCTCGGCGAGGCTCTCCCCGGCCCCGGCCACGGCCCCGGCCACTGCCGTCCTCGGCTCGTCGGCCCCGGCGGCGGAGGGCTTCGACGACGGGGCCGACGACGGGTCCGTCGTGGTGGCGGGGTCGTCGTCGCCGTGCCCGTGGTGCTCGATCGTCGACTTGTCGGCACCGTCCTCGATCTGCTCCTCCGACGGCGCGGACGGGGCCGGCCCGGACTCGGACGGCGAGGACGGTGCCGGGGCCGAGCCGCCGGTCGAACCGCCCGCCGCCCCGCCGAAGGTGACGTCCGAGCAGGAGTAGAACGCCTCGGGGCTGTCCGAGCGCTGCCACACCGCGTACAGCACATGCCGCCCCGAACGCTCGGGCAGCGAGCCGGAGAACGAAGAGAAGCCGCCGGCCGCGACCGGGTCGGTGGCCGTCGCCACCGGATGCTCCAGATCCAGGTCGGCCCAGGCCAGCGGCCGCGTCGGGTCGTAGCCCTCCTTGGTGACGTACACCGTGAAGGTGCCCTTGTGCGGGGCGGTCACCCGGTAGGCGAACGGGTACGACCCGCCGCGCACGCTCGTCGCCGGCCAGTCCCCGCGAGCCAGGTCGAGGCCCGCGAACTCGGCGTTGCCCGCGCTGCACAGCTTTCCGTCCGGGATCAACTCCCGGTGCCGGCCGCCGGCGTCACCGATACGGATGCCGTTCCAGTCGTACAGCGCCTGCGTCCCGCCCGCCGCGACGGCGGCCGCGCAGGCGTCCGACCCGGGGCTCTCGGGGCCTTCCGCGTAGCACTGCGCGACGCGGCTCACCGGGTCGCCCATCGATCCGTGCGCGGCCGCCGGGCTCGCGGACAGCGCGGTCATGGCCAGCGGGGCCAGACCCAGGGCGACGGCGGCGGCCTTGCGGCGTGCGGGCATGGGGGATCTCCTCGGAACCGGTGCTGATGTGTGCCGGAACCAAGAAACCCCGGAATCGCCTGCCGTGGACCGGACTGGACGATCTTTAAAGTCCCCTTAAGGGCCTGCTGAGACGGGGATCAGTCAGGTGGCGTGCGCGGCACGGCCGGCGCGGCGAGATCCGGCCCGCGACACAGACCGACGGACCGGCCGTGAAGGCCTGACCGCTCGGCGAGGCGGGCCGCGGCGGGCCTCACCCGTCCGGCCACCAGGTGCGTGCGATGTCCTTGCGCACCTCGGGACGACCGGCGGGACGCTCGTCGGTCTCCTCGCGGATCCTGCGGGATTCCGTCTTCTTCAGGGGCTTCTGCACGGTCGTACGGCGCATGGCTGCCTCCTTCAGGGTCCACCGAGTTCCGCGTTCTCACGGAGGTAGACCCGTTCCGGGAGAGTTCCTCATCGCCACCTGTTCTGTCAGTGGCGGCTGTCACGATTCGGTTGTCAGTGGTGGGTGTCACTCTTGGGCCCACGACAAACCACCGTGACGGGACGACTTCGGCCCGTGTCGACTGGGACGCGCGGGCCGAGACGTTCGACGAGGAACCCGACCACGGGCTGCGCGACCCGGACGTGCGCGCCGCCTCGGCGGACCGGCTGCGCGACTGGCTCCCGGACCGGCCCGGCGACCTGCTGGACCTCGGGTGCGGCACCGGCAGCCTGTCGCTCCTCGCCGCGGAGCGCCGCCATCGCGTCACGGGCGTCGACCTCTCCCCGGCGATGATCGACCGGGCCCGCGCCAAACTCGCCGGCCGTGACGCGGTGTTCCTGGTCGGTGACGCGGCGGCACCGCCGATCGGCGAGGAGCGCTTCGACACCGTACTCGTACGGCATGTGCTGTGGGCCCTGCCGGACCCCGGCCGCGCCCTGCGGCACTGGCGCGACCTGCTGCGCCCCGGCGGGCGGCTCGTCCTCGTGGAGGGCGTGTGGGGCACCGTCAGCCCCGTCGGCATACCGGCGGACCGGCTCACCGCCCTGCTGACGCCGCTCACCGCGCACACGCGCGTGGAGCGGCTGTCGGACGACCCGCGGCTGTGGGGCGGGGCGGTGGCGGACGAGCGGTACGCGGCGGTGGCGACCGTGCCGTCCTAGCCGGCCAGCTCCCCGAAGCGGTCGCCGCGGGCCAGGGCCTCCAGCTCGTCGAGCGCCGCCATCGCGGCACCCGCCGCCCCCGGGTCCCGCCCGGCCAGCCCGCTCTCCGCGAACTCGTCCTCGTCCAGCCGCCGTACGTCACTGCCGTCGGCGGAGCGCCACAGGTCCAGGTCGAGGTCCTCGACGACCAGCTCGGTGCCGGTGAGGATCGCCGGGCGGGTGATGTCGCAGTACCAGCCCTTCAGCGCGCCGGACGGGCCCCGGACCTCCTTCACGGAGTACCAGCGGTCCCGCCAGTAGAACTCCGTGAAGACGTCACCGGGCTCGAACCGCACGAAACCGAAGTCCCGTACGCCCTCGCTCGCCCACGGCGCCCGGACGGCGATCCTGGTGCCGTCGTCGGAGAGCAGCTCGGCGGGGTACCGGATCTTCGTCCGGCCGCCCTTGACGAGGACGACGTCCACGAGTCGGGCGGGGTCAGTCGAGTTCACGGGCATAGCGCACCTCGGTCGCACAGATCTCGTAGCCGATCCACTTGTTGACGGCGAGCATCGGGGCGTTGCCCGTGTCGTTGCCGGTGAACGCCTCCCGGTACCCCGCGGCGCGGGCGCGGTGCAGCGAGGCGTTCTTGGCGAGCTTGGCCAGGCCCCGGCCGCGATGGGCGCGGGCCGTGCCGGTCATGCCGGTGGTGTAGCGGGTCGCGCCGTCCGTGCGCACCGCGGTGAACGCGGCGGGACGGCCGTCGACGACGGCCACCGTGGTCAGGCCGAGGTCGAGCAGCGGATGCCGCCAGGTCTCCGCCAGCCAGGCCTCGTAGTCGGTGAACTCGGCCCCGACGTCGCCCGGTTCGTCCGCGGTCGTCTCCGCGTCCAGCTCGAAGAACGGGCGGGGATCGTCGGCGAAGTCCGCGGCGGTGCGCAGTTCGACGCCGGGCGGGGGGTCCTGGAGCGGTGGCAGCGTGCCGTTCGCCAGGTCCAGGCGGAGGAAGTGCGCGGAGCGGCTCGCCCGGTAGCCGCGCCCCTCGGCGAAACCGCGGTTGTCCGGCTCGTCCAGGACCCAGGCGAGCGTCCGCGTCGCCCCGTTCCCTTCCAGATGCTCCTCGCCCGCGCGGGCCAGCAGCGTTCCGGCACCCCGGCGCCGGTGCGCCGGGTGGACGTACACGTTGAGGGCGCCCTGGCCGGGCTCCGGGCTGTCGTGGGCGAGGCCCACCTGGGCCGTGCCGACGATCTCGCCGTCCGCCTCGGCGAGGAGCTGCCGGAAACGGGCGTCGGGATGGGTGCGGGTGAGGTCGTGGACCACGGACTCCGGGGTGGACACCATGAACGGCAGGGCGGCGCGGCGTACCCGCACGAAGCCCTCGACGTCCGCCGGCACCTCGGGACGCAGGTCGCGCACGATGACGGTCATACGGCGCACGGTATGCGTCCGAGCCGCGCGATGCCTCCCATTTTCCGGCGGGTGCGGGACAATCGGCCGGTGACCTTGAAGATCGACATCGTTGAGGGCGTCGCGCCGTACGAGCAGGTGAGGGCGCAGATCGCTGAACAGGCCCGGTCGGGGACGCTGCCCGTGGGCCATCGGCTGCCCACCGTGCGGGGCCTGGCCGAGTCGCTGGGCCTGGCGGCGAACACGGTCGCCAAGGCCTACCGGGCGCTGGAGGAGGACGGCGTGATCGAGACCCGCGGCCGCAACGGCACGTTCGTCGCCGCCACGGGCTCGGCGGCGGAGCGGGAACTCGCCACCGCCGCGCAGACCTACGCGGAGCGGGCCCGCCGGCTGGGCCTGGGCGAGCGGGAGGCTCTGGCAGCGGTCCGGGAGGCCCTGCGGGCGGCCAACGGCTGAGCGATGCCGGCCCCCGTCCCGGCCACCGCCGCCGTCCGCCCGCGCTGTCGGAGTCGCCTGGCATCAGACGCGCGCGGCGGGAGTCGCCCGCCGCCGTCCGCCCGCGCTGTCGGAGCCGCCCGGCATGAGATGCCCGCGCGGCCTGAGTCGCCGGGCACCGGACGCTCGCCCTGACGGAGTCGCCGGGCACCCGATGCCCGCGCGGCCGGAGCCGCCCGGCATCAGATGCCCGCGCGGCCCGCGCTGCCCGGCACCAGACGCCCCCGCGGCCAGAGCCGCCCGCATCCATCAGATGCCCGCGCGGCCCGCGCCGCCGCGCCGTCGGCTGCTCGCGCTGCCCGCGCCGGTCCGGTGACGGGTCCGGCCTGTCGTGAGCCGCTCAGGCCATGGTGCCTGTCCCAGCCGTTCGGCGGAGCGAGGGCGCCCGGTGCCATGTGCCGGTCGGCAGCCCAGGTGCCCGCCTGCTCGAACCCGTCGGCGCAGCTCGCCCGTGTGGCGCCACGCAGCGTCTCCGCCCCAGCCGCCCGGCACGGCGAAGCGCGCACGTCGTTCCCCAGGCGTGCCGTTCCTCAGCCCGTAGTCGCGGCGCGCGCCCGTGTCGGTCGCAGTCCGGCCCGTTCCGCGAGTCTTCCGAACAGCACCGCGTTCACCACCGCCGCGCCGCCGGGGTCGTTGTTGAAGTAGGCGTACACGTCGGCGCCGGCCGGCCAGGTGGTGGCGATGCGGTCGATCCATGTCTCCAGCGCGCGCCGGCCGTAGTGCGGCCAGGGGTGGGCGCGGCCCTGGTGGAAGCGGACGTAGCCCCAGTCCGTGGTCCGCCACAGCGGGGTCACCGGGCGGGACCGGACGTCGGCCCAGCACAGGGCCGCGCCCCTGCGCTCCAGGACCGTGCGGACCTCGGGGGTCCACCAGGAGTCGTGGCGGGGCTCGACGGCGACCCGGGTCCCGGACGGGAAGTGGGCCAGGCAGGCGTCCAGCAGACCGGGGTCGACGCGCAGGGTCGGCGGCAGCTGGAGCAGGACCGGGCCGAGACGGTCACCGAGTCCGGCCGCGTGGGTCATCAGGCGCCGCACCGGTTCCTCGGGCTCCCGCAGCCGCTTGATGTGGGTGAGGTAACGGCTCGCCTTGACCGCGACGACGAAGTCCGGCGGGACCCGCTCGGCCCAGGACGCGAAGGTCTCGCGCGAGGGCAGCCGGTAGAACGCGTTGTTGATCTCTACGGTGGCGAAGTGCGCCGTGTACTCCTCCAGCCACCGCCGCACGGGCACGTCGGCCGGGTACACGACGCCCTTCCAGTCCTTGTACTGCCACCCCGACGTGCCGACGAACAAGGTCATGCGTCCATCAAAGCACTACAGGTACAGCCCCGCGTCGTCCCCGCCGCGGGGCTCCGGCAGCGAGGTCGGGGAGGTGCCCCGGCGCAGTGCGTACAGCTCGGCGAGGGTCGCGCCGTCGCGGCCGACACCCTCCTCGGTGCCGAGCCAGTCCACCGCCTCCCGGCGGGTCAGCGGACCGACCTCGATCCGGGCCAGGCAGCGGCCGGGCCGCACGACCGCCGGGTGCAGCCGCTCCAGATCCTCGTTGGTGGTCACCCCGACCAGGACGTTGCGCCCCTGGCCGAGCAGGCCGTCGGTGAGGTTGAGCAGCCGGGACAGGGCCTGGCCCGCCGTGTGCTTGGCCTCGCCGCGGATCAGCTCGTCGCAGTCCTCCAGCAGGAGCAGCCGCCAGCGGCCCTTGCCGGGGCCGTCCTCCTCGCCGATCGCGATGTCCATCAGATAGCCGACGTCGGAGAACAGGCGCTCGGGGTCGAGGACGCAGTCGACCTGGCACCAGTCCCGCCAGGAGCGGGCCAGGGTGCGCAGCGCGGACGTCTTGCCGGTGCCGGGCGGGCCGTGCAGCAGGAGCAGCCGGCCGGCGATGTTGTCGGGGGTCGTCTCCATCAGATGGTCCATCGCCTCGGCGACGGGGGCCGTGTAGTTGGGGCGGATCTCGTCCCAGGTGCCCGCGGAGATCTGGCGGGTGGTGCGGTGCGGGCCGCGCCGCGGGGAGACGTACCAGAAGCCCATGGTCACGTTCTCCGGCTGGGGTTCGGGTTCGTCCGCCGCGCCGTCGGTCGCCTCGTTGAGCACCTTGGCGGCGAGTTCGGCGCTGGTCGCGGTGACGGTGACGTCCGCGCCGCGGTTCCAGCGGGAGACCAGCAGCGTCCAGCCGTCGCCCTCGGCGAGGGTGGCGCTGCGGTCGTCGTCGCGGGCGACGCGCAGCACGCGCGCGTGCGGCGGGACCAGGTCGGCGCCGGAGCGGAGCCGGTCGATGTTCACCGCGTGGGAGTACGGCTGCTCGCCCGTCGCGAAGCGGCCGAGGAACAGCGCGTCGACGACGTCGGACGGGGAGTCGGAGTCGTCGACGTTGAGCCGCATCGGCAGGGCGTCGTGTGGGTGCGCGGACATGCCCGCCATGATCCGGCACGGACGGCCCGTGTGCACCCGGTTTCCGCACTGCGCACCGGTGTGTCGGATCCGTCCCGTGGACGCGCGGTACGCCGAAGGACCCGGCCGGGGCGGGGCGCGCCCGCCCGGCCGGGCCCGTCGGCCGAGCCCAAGGCCTGGGCTGGGCCCGTCGGCCGAGCCCTAGCCTGGGCCGGGCCCTTCGGCTCAGCCCACTGCCCCGGCCGAGGCCCGTCGGCTCAGACCACGCCCCCGGCCGTCCCGAGCGCTCTGCGGTGGATCCGCCGGGTCCTGCGGACCACCGCGTACCCCTTGGTGAGGGCGCGGTCCCGCGCGAAGGCGCGGGCGACACCGCGGCCGTCGAGCAGCCGTTCGAACTCCTCGGCGCCGGTGCCGCGCCGCACGGTCACCCGCCGCAGGGCGTACGGCCCCTGCGCGCGCCGGGCCAGCGCGTTGCCGACGGCCAGCGCCTGGGCGAAGCCGTTCTCCCGGACGGCCGTTCGCACCCGTCTGCTGGAGTAGCCGTACGGGTAGGCGAACGACACCGGCGGGGTGCCCAGTTCGTCGGCGACGAGGTGCCGGCAGCGGGTCAGCTCGGCGCGCAGCGCGCTGTCGCCGAGCTGGTCCAGCTGCGGGTGGGTGTGGCTGTGGCCGCCGATCTCGACGCCCGCGTCCGCCAGTTCGCGCACCTGCCGCCAGTCCAGCATGGTGTCCGGGGCGCCGCCGGTGTCGTAGGCGCCGCGGAGCCAGCCGGTGGACACGAACAGGGTGGCCGGGAAGCCGTGCTCGGACAGGGCCGGCAGGGCGTGGCGGTGCACGCCCTCGTAGCCGTCGTCGAAGGTGATCAGGACGGGCCGGGCGGGCAGCGGCCGGCCGGAGCGCCAGCGGGCCGCGAGGTCGGCGGTGGTGAGCGGGGTCAGGCGCCGGTCGGCGATCAGCGCCAGCTGTCCGGCGAACGCCTCGGGGGAGACCGACAGGGCGTGGGTCGCCTCGTTCGGGTCGGCCGCGACCGCGTGGTACATGAGGATCGGGATCCCGGTCCCCGTCATGGGGCGGCCTCCCGGTCCGTGCCGGGGGGCGGGTCGATCCGTACGACCGCGAACGTCGTCCCGTCGCGGCGCGCCCGCACGCCGCCCACCACGTAGCCGCCGGCGGCCGTGAGCGCTCCGGCGAGGATCGCGCCCGCCCGGCGGGCTCCGCCGCGGCGGGCGAGCAGCTGGTCGCGTAGCCCCCGGACCACACCGGCCGGCAACACCCGCGTGGCGTACCGCCGTTCGGACTCCAGGCCCTTTCCGGCGCCGACGCTGCGGGCGACGAGTGCCTTGGACAGGCCCTCGGCGTAGGTGCGGGTGCGGAAGTACGCGAAGTGCTCGCGCGCCTCCGGCACCTTGTGGTGGACGACCGCTCGGTCGTCGACGAGGAGGATCGCGTCGGGTCTGGCGCGGGTGAGCCGGATGCACAGTTCGGTCTCCTCGCCGCCCAGCGGCCGCTTGTCGCCGTCGCGGCCGATGCCGGTGGCGAAGCCGCCCGCGAGGCCGAACGCCGTCCGCCGGAAGGAGGCGTTGCCGCCGAGGATGTTGCGCACCCGGATCAGGCCGGGCGGCAGGCCCCGGTAGGAGCAGCCCACCACCCAGTCGAACTCGTCGGGGAACCAGTCCGGCCGCCGCCCCGACGCCCACACCGGCTCGGTCCGGCCGCCGACGGCCATCACCCGCGGGTCGTCGTAGGCGGCGGCGAACCGGGCGAGCCAGTCGCGTTCGGCGACGGCGTCGTCGTCGAGGAAGGCGACGACCTCGCCGCGGGAGGCCGCGATGCCGGTGTTGCGGCCGGCCGACAGGCCGCGCGGGCCCGCGTTCGGCAGCACCCGCACGCCGGCGACCGCCTTGTACTGCCTCGTCAGCCGGTCCAGGAGCACCGGGTTGTGGTCGACGACCAGCAGAGTCTCCAGGGCCGGCCTGCTCTGGTCGCGCACCGAGGAGACCGCCGCGAGGATGTCCTCCCAGCGGTCCTCGGTGTAGACGCAGACGACGACCGAGACGCGGACGGAAGGACCGGCCGAGGCGGCGCTCTCGCTCAAGACACCTCTCCCCGGACCGGGTCGAGCGTCCGCGAGCGGCGGCTGTCGCGGCGCAGCGCCCGCCGGTTGGACCGCTCGCCGAGGATCACCCGCAGCACCCGCAGCCCGTCGCGCACGGCGCGCAGGTTGCTGACGCCGTGGATGCGCAGGTACTCGTGGCTGGGGATCTCCTGTACCTTCAGCCCGGCCTTGACGACCCGGATGTTCATCAGGGTCTCGACCTCGAAGCCGGTGCAGTCCAGCTCGATCTTGTCGAGGCAGTGCCGCCAGAACGCGTTGTAGCCGTAGCACAGGTCGGTGTAGCGGGCGCCGAACTTGCGGTTGACGAGGGCGCACAGGACGCGGTTGCCCAGTCTGCGGATGAGGGTCATGTCGTCGGTGCCGCCGCCGTTGGCGAAGCGGGAGCCCTTGGCGAAGTCCGCGCCCGACACCAGGGCGGAGACGTACGAGACGATCTCGCCGCCGTCGGCCGAGCCGTCCGCGTCGACCATCACGATGATGTCGCCGCCGCACGCCTCGAAGCCGGTGATCAGGGCGTCGCCCTTGCCCCGGCCCCGCTGGCCGACGATCTTGACGCCGGGCCACAGTTCTCGTGCGACCGCCACGGTGTCGTCGGTGGAGTTGCCGTCGACGAGCACCACTTCGTGGATCCAGTCCGGCAGGGTCTTGAAGACGTACGGAAGGTTCTCGGCCTCGTTCATCGCGGGGATCACGACGCTCACCGGTGGCGTGATGGCCAGGTGGCAGGAGATGGGCCGGTAGGTGTCGGCGGTCGACGGAGCCTGACGGTCCTGGCCCGACGTGGCCGGTTGAAGAACGGAACTCATGGGTCTGGTCCCTCTCGTCCGGTGGACCGCCCACCCCCGGGCGGCCCGGATGTAAGTCCGGTTCGAAAGGGGGGTTGTGGTGTCACCCCGGCCGCACGGCATGACGGAGGACCTCTCCGTAGCCCCTGCGACTCGGCACGGCGGAAGACCTCTCCGCGCACGCCGGGTGAGCTGGCAAAGCCGGTCGGCCACCGGAGAAGACGGCGGCCGACTGCGCGGCACGACCCGGTCGGCCCTGTACGGCCACCGGGCACGGCACCCCCCTACCGCGCCCCGCGCCGGAACCCGTCGCGGTCCTCGAGCCCTCCCCTAGAGCCGCTTACCGACGGTCCGATGCGGGTGAGATGTCTGACGGTATTGACGAATACGCCCGTATGGCAAGACCTGGACCGAGGTCTCACCTTTTTGTTCGTTTGACCGTTACGCAAGGGGTCGTCCCCTGATGGAGACGGACATTCGTGATCAGGGACCTGACATAAACGGTCCCCGGAGGCGGGGTGCGCCTCCGGGGACCGGAGGGGAACCGGTTGCCGTGTCAGCGGCGCCGGATCACGGGACGATCTTCAGCAGGCGGTTCGGGGAGCCGGTGCCCGCGCTGGTGACCTTGCCGGTGGTCGCGCTGTTGACGAGCGCCGTGGCGACCTGGGCCGGGGTGGCCGAGGTGTGGCCCGCCAGGTAGACCGCCGCCGCACCCGCGACGTGCGGGGTCGCCATCGACGTGCCGGAGATGGTGTTCGTGGCGGTGTCGCTGGTGTACCAGCCCGCCGTGATGGAGGAGCCGGGGGCGAAGAGGTCCAGGACCGAGCCGTAGTTGGAGTAGCTGGCCCTGGCGTCGGTGCTGGTGGTGGCGCCGACCGTGATGGCCTCGGTGACCCGGGCCGGGGACGAAGAGGTGGCGGTGGTGCTGCTGTTGCCCGCCGCGACGGCGTAGGTGACGCCGCTGGCTATGGAGCGGCGCACGGCCGCGTCCAGGGTGGTGGAGACGCCGCCGCCGAGGGACATGTTGGCGACCGAGGGGCCGGAGTGGTTCGCGGTCACCCAGTCGATGCCCGCGATGACACCGGCGGTGGTGCCGGATCCGGAGTTGTTCAGCACCCGGACGGCCACGATCTTCGCCTTCTTGGCGACGCCGTACGTGGTGCCCGCGATCGTGGTGGCGACGTGGGTGCCGTGGCCGTTGCCGTCCTGGGCGACGTTGTCGCCGTCGACGGCGTCGTAGCCGTTGACGGCCCGGCCGCTGATCTGGGTGTGCGTGATGCGCACGCCGGTGTCGATGACGTAGGCCGTCACGCCGCCGCCGGCGGTGTCCGGATAGGTGTAGGTGCCGGACAGCGGGAGCGAGGTCTGGTCGATGCGGTCCAGCCCCCAGGGGGCGCTGGACTGCGTGGCGTCCATGTGGACGGTCTGGTTCTGCTCCACCGCGGCGACCGCCGGGTCGGCGGCCAGTCTCCTGGCCTCGGCGGCGGACAGGGTCGCGGTGTAGCCGTTCAGCGCGGCGCCGAACGTCTTCCTCACCGTGCCGCCGTAGCTCTTGACGAGGTTCTTGCCGGTCGCCGAGGACGCCTTGAAGCCGGCGTCCTGCTGGAGGGTGACGAGGTAGCTGTCCTTGACGGCGGTGGGGGAGCCGGCCGCGAGGACCCTGCCCTCGGCCGGGGCGGCCTGGGCGGGGAGCGCGGTGAGCCCGCCGACGAGGGCGGCGGCCGCCACGGTGGCGGCGGCGGAGACGCGGACCTTGTTGCTGCGAAGGTGTGCCATTACGAGGGAGTCCTCCTCAGGCGGCGCGCGCGGGGTGGGGCGCGCGTCAGTGGGGGTGCGCGCGGAGTTCGCGCACACGGCGTCGGGCGTCGCGGCGTGCCGCCCTCGGCCGAGGCAAAGCCTCCGCCATCTACCTGCGTAGAACAAGGGTGTTGAAGGAGAGTCAACAAATTTGGCATGGTCACGTAATAAGAGGGGGGTGATCAATCGTCCGATGGGCTGAAAAGACTTGGCATGGACACTTCCCGTCAATGCGCGTAGTTGCTACGACGGTTGTGGCAGAAATCCTGCTAAAGGAGGTTCCATGAGACGTTCCCGCATCTCCGTACTCGTCAGCTCGATCCTCCTCGCCGTCGGCGCCGCCCTCACCGGGGCGGGCTCGGCGCAAGGGTCCCAACTCGCCGCATCCGGCGGCTATGTGGCCCTCGGTGACTCCTACTCCTCAGGCGTCGGCGCCGGCAGCTACATCGCCTCCAGCGGCGACTGCAAGCGCAGCACGAAGGCGTACCCCTACCTCTGGAACGCCGCGCACGCCCCCACCTCGTTCGCGTTCACCGCTTGCTCGGGCGCTCGAACGGGTGATGTTCTCGCCGGACAGCTCGGCCCGCTCAACTCCTCCACCGGCCTCGTCTCCCTCACCGTCGGCGGCAACGACGCCGGCTTCGCCGACGTCATGACCACCTGCGTCACCGGCTCCGACAGCACCTGCGTCAGCCGCATCGACACCGCTCGCGCCTACGTCGACTCCACGCTCCCCGGCCAGCTCGACAGCGTCTACTCGGCGATCCGCTCCAAGGCGCCCGCCGCCCGGGTCGTCGTCATCGGCTACCCCCGCTTCTACAAGCTCGGCACCACCTGCCTGGGCCTGTCCGAGACCAAGCGCACCGCCGTCAACAACGCCTCCGACCACCTCAACACCGTCATCGCCCAGCGCGCCGCCGCCCACGGCTTCGCCTTCGGCGACGTCCGCGGCACCTTCGGCGGCCACGAGATCTGCTCCGGCAGCTCCTGGCTCCACAGCGTCAACTGGCTCAACATCGGCGAGTCCTACCACCCGACGGCCTCCGGGCATTCGGGTGGCTACCTGCCGGTCCTCGACAGCGCCGCCTGAGCCGTCACTGAGAGGGTGACACGGAGGGGGAGGCCTCGCCCGACGGGGCCTCCGTCTCACAGGTGACCGAGAACGGCACCGAGTTCGACGTCGTGCGACCCGGCTCACGCACCTCGACACCGATCGCGTTGCGGTACGTCCCGCTCTCGGAGTACGTCGTCACGGTCACCCGCTCCTGCCGCGACCGGCCCCCGCTCGCCGGGAAGTCCAGCGTCTTCCAGCCCGAGTCCGTCAACTCGCCGTCCTGCGCCACCCAGCGGTAGGACACCTGCGCGGGCAGCCGGCCCACCGTGAGGGTCGCCGTGAAGGCGGGCGCCTGCGCCCCCGGCGGCGGACAGGGCCCCGAGTACTCCGTGTGCGAGCCGGTGACCGTGACCGCCACGGACTGCGGCGCCGCACTCGTGGCGCTCTCGCTTGCGCTCGCGCTCGGACTCGCGCTCGGTGAGGGCGTCCCGCTCGCCGGGGTCTCGCTCTGCCGCGCCGTCGCCGACGGACTCACGCCCTGCGACTGGCTGTTGACGACGTCCCCGTCCCCACCGCCGTCTCCGTCCCCGCCGTCCCGGCTCAGCAGCGCGTACGTCAGCCCGCCGACCGCCAGGGCCAGCGCCGCCACGCCGGCGACCAGCACCCCGGTGGTACGCCGGTCACGGCGCGGTCCGGTCCGGGTGGTGCTCCCCGCCCGGCCGGACCAGGGCGGAGCCGACGCCGGAGCCGGCTCGTCGCGCGAGGTCACGGAAGGCCCGGCAGCCGCCGGCGGGTACGGCGTCGTCGCCCGCAGCGTGCCGGACCGGGAGGTTCCGCCGGAGGCGACGACCCGCAGGTCCGCCTCGGCCACCTCGGCCGGCACCCGCTCGGCCGGATCCTTGCGCAGCAGCCCCTCGATCACGGGGGCCAGCGCGCCCGCCCGGCGCGGCGGCGGCAACTCCTCGTCGACGATCGCGCGCAGGGTGCTCAGCGGTGTGTCGTGCCGGAAGGGGGAACTGCCCTCGACCGCCGCGTACAACAGCACGCCCAGCGACCACAGGTCCGACTCGGGGCCCGGTGTGCGGCCCAGCGCACGCTCCGGCGCGAGGAACTCGGGGGAGCCGATGACCTCGCCGGTCATGGTGATCGCCGAGGTGCCCTCGACGGAGGCGATACCGAAGTCGCTGAGGACCACCCGGCCGTCGTTGGACATCAGCACGTTGGCCGGTTTCACATCCCGGTGCACCACGCCCACCTCGTGCGCCGTCCGCAGCGCGGCCAGTACCTCGGCCCCGATGCCCGCGGCCCGGGCCGGATCCAACGGGCCCTCGGCCTCGAGCAGTTCGGCCAGGGAGATGCCGCGCACCAACTCCATCACGATCCACGGCCGGCCGTCCTGCAGGGCGACGTCGTACACCGTCACGACATTGCGGCTGGCGACCCGGGCCGCGGCCCAGGCCTCCCGCTCCAGCCGGGCGTACAGGCGCTCGACGTCGGAGTCCGGCAGACCGGCCGGGGCGCGGACCTCCTTGACGGCGACCTCGCGGTGCAGCACCTCGTCCCGGGCCCGCCACACCGTGCCCATGCCGCCCTCGCCGAGCGGGGACAGCAGACGGTAGCGGCCCGCGATCAGACGCTCACTGCCCGGTTCTTCGGTCACCGCGCACCCCACTCCTCCTTCGCATCCCGGCGAATACCTCCCCAACGTAGCTCAGACCAGTACGGATGCGGCCCCCTTGAGCACCAGGCCGACCCCGAGGGCCACGACCACCAGTGCCGACCACAGGGGCAGGTTCCGGCGGACCAGCGCGACGGCCGGGTGGCCGGTCCGGCGCGGGCCCCGGTCCAGCAGCCGGGCCGCGCCGGTGCCCAGCCGGACGACGGCGAACCCGGCGGCCGTCAGCGTCAGGGCCAGCCCGACCCCGTACGCGACGACGAGCAGCAGGCCGAACCAGGCGTGCCCGAGCGCCGCCGCGCCGACCAGCACGACGACGGCGGAAGGGCTGGGGACCAGCCCCCCGGCGAAGCCGAGCAGGATCGTGCCGCGCAGGGTCGGGGCGGTGGGGTGGCTGTGGGTCACACCGCCGTGGGTGTGCGTATGGGTGTGCGCGCGGCCGTGCTCGTGGCGGTGCTCGCCGTCGTGGCCGTGGCGGGCACCGTGGCCGTGCTGCTCGTCCTCGTGGCCGTGGCCGTGCTCCTGCTCGCGCTCGTGGTCCCGCGGGTGGGCGTGGGGCGGGTGTTCCGCGGGTCCGCCGACCAGGGCGAGCTGACGGGCGGGCGGCTTCGCCGGCTCGTGCGGGTGCGGGTGGGGGTGGGGGTGTCCGTTTTCGGGGCCGTGGCCGTGGCCGTGGCCCCGGTGGTGCCAGGCCCGTCGTACGAGGGTCGCGCCCGCGCACAGGACCAGCGCGCCGCTGGCCAGGCCCAGCCAGGCGACCACCGAGGGCGCGGCGGCCGAACCGGCGGTGACCAGGAGGCCGAGGGCCACCACGCCGAGGGTGTGGGTGACCGTGACCGACGCGGCCAGGGGCAGGACGTCCGTGAAACGGGCCCGGTCGCCGCGGGCGGCGGCCGTCGCGGCCATGAGCGTCTTGCCGTGCCCCGGCGCGAGGGCGTGCATCGCCCCGAGGCCGACCGCGAGGACCAGGGCCAGCGCGCCGAAGCCGAGGGTGAGGTGCTGTCGGGCGACCAGGCCGTCCAGAGCCCGCGTCCAGCGATCCGCGCCGCGGGGCAGCACGGACGCGGCGGGTGCCTCGCCGTCCTCCTCGGCGAGGGCCGGGCCGCCGGGCCGCACGCGCAGGGAAGCGGTGGCCGTGTCCGCCGGTGAGGACAGCAACTCGGCCGGGTAGCGGGTGAGTTCGCGCGACACCGACTCCCGCGGCACGTCCGAGCCGCTGAGCGTCGTGCGGTCGCCGCGCGCGGTGATCTCCCGCCAGCCCGGCCCGGAGGAGGCGCCCGCGCTGCGGAAGGAGAGGGAGACCGACGCGTCCTCGGGCAGCGGAGCGGTCAGCCGGCACCGCACGCGCAGGGTGTCGAGGCCGGCCTGCCCCGGCCGCAGGTCCGCCTCGGCGGCGCCGACCGTGAGAGCGACCGTACGGCCGTCGACGGTGAGGCTGCTGCCCTCGGCGGCCGTGGCGCAGCGCTGCCGGGCCCACTCGGTCCGACCGAGCCGCTCGACGTCCGGCTTCGCCTGGGTCGCCGGGATCTCGGCCAGGTCCTCCACATGGTCGACGCGCAGTTGACCGGGTGCGGTCACGAGGCCGTCGTAGCGGTTGACGGTGAAGTTGCCCAAGGGGTGCGCGCTCGCACTGGCGGAAGGGAGCAGGGCGAGGGCGCACCCGGCGGTCAGGACGGCCGCGCAGGAGGCGGACACACGACGGAACGTCACTTGGCCGCCTCCAGCGTCTTCAGTGCGGTTCGGGCCTCGCGGGCGCCGAGGGTCGAGAAGCCCGGGTTGAGCCTCAGGGCCGCGGTGAGGTGGGTGCGGGCGTCCTTCGGACGGCCCGTGGCGCGTTCGACGACGCCCCGGTGGTAGAAGAAGGCGGCGCTGCGGTAACCGGTCGCCGTGGCTCGCCGGGCGTAGGGGAGCGCTTCGTCGTCCCTGCCGTTGACGTGCAGCGCCCAGGCGAGGGCGTCGGCGGTGTGCACGGTCCGGCGGCGGTCCCACTCGGCGCGGGCCGCGCGCAGTGCCGCCGCCCCGTCTCCGTGGTCGGCCGCCGCGAGCGCGGTGTCCAGGTCGGCGTTGACGCCGTTGGCGCGGGCGAGCGCCGTCCAGGCGTCGACGAGCCGGTACTGGGCCGCGGCCTTCGCCGCGTCGCCCTTGCCGCCGCGCACCTCGTACAGCTCGCCCAGCTCGACCAGCGGGCCCGGCAGCGGGAAGCGGGCGACCACGTCCTCCAAGCCCTCGATCGCCTCCGCCCGCCGGCCGCTCGCCGCCTGGGCGCGGGCGCGGCCCTCCAGGGCCGGGAGGTAGTTCTCGTCGGCGGCGAGGGCGCGGGCGTAGTGCGCGAGGGCGGTGTCCTGGTCGCCCTGGTTCCAGGCGAGCTGGCCGAGCTGGGTGGCCACGTAGGCGATGTCGCCCGGCGTGGTCGAGGCGGCGAGGGCCCGGTCCAGGACCCGGCGGGCGGTGGTGACGTCGCCGCGCAGCTCGTGGACGTACGCGTAGCGGGTGAACACCGGCACGCCGGGGCGCCGTTCGTCGGCAGTGCGAGCGGCCTCCGCCGCCTCCTCGTACCGGCCCAGCTCCACGAGGGCGTCCGTACGGGAGCACAGGGCGCGCTCGTTGTAGGGGTTCTGCTCCAGGGCCCGGTCGGCGAGGGCGAGCGCGTCGGTGAACTGGTGGCGGGCCGCGGCGAGGGCGGCACGGCCGGACAGGGCCTGGTCGTTGTCGGGCCGCAGGGCCAGAGAACGTTTCAGGGCCTTCTCGGCCTGCGGGTAGCGGGAAGGGTCGCCCTGGACGCGGGCCTGCTCGACGTAGGCGAGGCCGAGCGTGGCCCAGCCGGAGAAGTCCCTGGGCTGGTCGCGGAGATGGGCCTGGAGCGAGGCGATGCCGGTGCCGAGGTCGGCGCCCGTGAACAGACCGGGGGAGACGGCGGCGGCCGCGGCCACCGGCGTGTCCTCGCCGTCCCGCGCCGCGCCGACCGCGATCGCCCCGGCGGTGAGCCCCACGGCCAGCATGGCGGCGCACGCCCCGAGGTGCACGGCCCGCCAACGCCGCCCGGCGGCGGCGACCCGGCGGACGGCGGCGATCCGCTCACCGTCCACGCCGTCGGCACGGGCCGCGTCGTCCGTACCGGCCACGCTCTCGGCACCGTCGGCACCGGCCACGCTGTCGGAACCGTCGGAACCGTCGGCACCGGCCGCGTCGTCCGTACCGGCCACGCTCTCGGCACCGTCGGAACCGGCCACGCCAGCCTTTCCGGCGACCTCGGTTCGCCCGGTCTTCCGGGCTGCCTGGTTCTCCCGGTGCTCCTGGGCGGCCGGGATCTCGGAGGGCGTGTCGGTCACGCCGGTCTCCCGAGCGGCCTCGTTGGCGCCGGTCCCCACCGCCTCTTCGGTCTCTTCCGTCTCCTCGGTGGGGTGCGTCTCGTCCGACTCAGTGGTCTCACTGATCTCAGTGGTCTCAGCGATCCCCCCGGTCCCCTTCGGCCCGTCCGTGGGCGGGAGGCCCGTCGCTTCCCCGGACGCCGTTCTCTTCGCCGAGGCGGCGGTCCCGGGCCCGGAGGCCGGCCGCTCGCGCTCCGGTTCGCCGTCGTTCGTACGCGGGGACATGCCCTCTCCTAGGTCGCCTGGGGTGGATCGTCCTGCCGAAGTGCGGGGGAGCGGCGCGGCCCGCGCCGTGGGGGATGAGTACGCGGGCCGCGCCAGTCGGGTGGGGCGGGCCGGGGAGTGCAGGATTCTCCCCGGCCCGCCCGGACGAGGGGCCGTGCGAGGGGCCGTCGGACGGCACCCGGCACTGGGCCTAGTGACCGCGGTACGCCCGGCGGCCGTTGCCGCCGCTCGTCCGGCGCCACCACATCAGGCCGCCGCCGATGAGCAGGATCGCGGCCGCGCCGGCGCCCGCCGAGGCGGCCATCAGGGTGGTGTCCGTCCCGGACGTGGTGCCCGCCGGCTCGAGCGCGTCACCGAGCTGGCTGCGGACGTCGTTGCCCGTGTTGACGCCCTTGGCGACCGGACCGCGTGACCCCTCGGTCGGCAGCGCGACGTAGGGGAAGGCCTTCTCGAAGTGCTTGTCGTTCTTGTCGACCGCGTCACCGAGGTCGTTCTTCGCGCCGAGCAGTTCGCCCTCGACGACCTGGAGCGAGGCGTCGATCACGTCGTCGGTGAGCCGACGCCCGTTCGGGAAGCCCGCGTTGTCGCCGTCCAGCACGCCCAGCCGCTTGGGGGAGGCGGTCGGCTTGATGGAGGTGTTGAGGCGCAGCTCCTCCGATGGCGTCACGTGGGGCGGCTGGTTGAGGCCCTTCACGCCCTTGAGGAACACGTCCACCAGGTCGTTGCGCGGCTCGGCCGGCGCCTTGATCTTGTAGATCGCCTCGATGAGCTTCGGCAGCTCCGGGTTGGTGACGTTCTTCAGGAACCGGCCGTCGTCCTTCGGCACGGACGCGTTGAACTTGTCCTTGTCCTTGATGGGGTTGACGACCTCGTTGACCAGCGGGTTGCCCAGCCGGGACACCTGCGAGTAGTAGCCCTGCGCGTTACGGCGCTGGGTGGTCGACCAGATGCCCACGACGGGCTGGTGCTCGGACTCGGCGATCAGGTCCGTCGGCACCTGGAGGGCGATCGAGTTGACGTTGTACCCCTTGAGCGTGTCGTTGCCGACCTCGGAGAGGTTCCCGCCGTACAGCAGGTCGAAGACGCGCAGGTCGAGGAAGAACGGGTCGTCGGCCTGGCCGGCGAAGGTCTGCGCGCCGTTGGACAGCTTGTAGATCGCCTGGCCGCGCAGCTTGGCGTAGTCCGGCATCGACGCCTTGCCGACGTTCGACGGCGCCACCGGCACGTCGTCGGCCAGCTTCGTCCTGTGGACGACCTTCTCCTTCTTCAGCTTGATCAGCTCGAGGTCGTACGTCTGCGTCACGTTCAGGTCGGGGTCGTTCAGGCTCTCGACCGCCCCGGTGTTGTACAGGAACGTCTTCGCGTTCTTCACATGCGTCTTGAAGGTGTAGCGGAAGAGCAACTCGCCCTGCGCGTCACCGTTGTTGTCGATGTGGATGTCGTACTGGGCGTCCTCCGCGAACGGGAAGAAGTTCGGGCCGCCGGCCGGCTCCTCGAAGGGGATCCAGTTCGCGACGATCGTCGTCGTGTCCGGCTTGTCCGGGCTCACGAAGGCGTACACGTCGGTGTTGTCGTACTGCGGGGTGCCCGAGATGAGCGGGGCTTCCCGGTGGCTGGAGGCGGCCGCCTCGCCCGGTGCCAGCGCGGCGACGCCGGCGGCTGCGAGCCCCCCGGCGGCCAGCGCCCCGCTGATGAGGGTCGCGACGCCCCTGCGTCCGGATCCGCTCCTGGAGATAGCTGTCATGCCGTCCGTCCTCAGTGCCAACTTGTCTGACGGACAGTGATACGGAGCGGGTGGGGCGATCGGATGGGTCGGAATCCAAAAAGTTTTTCTTTCCTGCTCACCCGCGTTTTCGCCTTCTTGATCCGTACCACTGCCGGAGGTGTGTCCGTTGCGAGTACCTGGTACGACGGGACGGCCCGGATGCGGCCGTGGGGAGGGGGACCGGATGGAGGCGGACGAGTTGCTGGTGCTCGTCGCGGGAGGCGACCAGAGCGCCTTCGAGCGGCTCTACGGACTCGTGTCCGGGCCGGTGTTCGGACTGGTGCGGCGCGTGGTGCGGGACCCGGCGCAGTCCGAGGAGGTCGCCCAGGAGGTCCTGCTCGAACTCTGGCGCTCCGCCGCCAGGTTCGACCCCCGGCGCGGCAGTGCCCTGTCCTGGGTCCTCACCCTGGCCCACCGTCGCGCCGTCGACCGGGTGCGCAGCGCCCGCGCGGCCGACGAGCGCGAGCAGCGCGAGGCCCGGCGTGCCCACCACCCCGCCTTCGACCAGGTGACCGAGGAGGTGGAGGCGGGCCTGGAGCGTGAGTGGGTGCGCCGCTGCCTGGACCGGCTGACGGCCCTGCAACGCCAGTCCGTGACCCTCGCCTACTACGACGGCTACACGTATCGTGAGGTGGCCGAGCGGCTCTCGCTGCCGGTGGGCACGGTCAAGACCCGGATGCGCGACGGACTCACCCGGCTGCGCCACTGCCTGGGAGGTGCCGCGTGAGCGTCCTCGGATTCCTCCGCCGGGAGGACCTGCACTCGCTGGCGGCTCCCTACGCCCTCGACGCCCTCGAACCCGACGAGCGGCGCCGCTTCGACAGACACCTCGGCGGCTGCGACCGCTGCGCCGCCGAGGTGCGGGCCCTGTCCGAGGACGCCGTCCGGCTGGCCTGGTCGACGGCCGCGCCGGCCCCGGCCGAGATGCGCGACCGGGTCCTGGCCGCCGTACGGACGACTCCGCAGGAGCCCGCGCGTGAGCCGTTGCGGGAGCGGGTGCCCCCACTGCCGCCGCACGTCTGGGGCACCCGGCCGCCGCCCGGACGCTCCCGTGCGCCCCGGGCGCGCCGTCCGCTGTTCGTGCCGTTCGCCACGGCGACGGCCGCCGCGGCACTCGTCGTCGCCTCCCTCTTCGCGGTCGAGGCCGGCCGCACCCAGGACCGGCTGGACGCCGAGCGGGCCCAGGCGCGTGAGATCGCCCACGTTCTCGCAGCTCCCGACGCCCGCGCGAGCACCGGCAAGGACGCGCGGGGCCGCACGATCGGAGTGCTCGCCTCCGCCGCGACGGGGGAGGCGGTCGTCACGTTGAGCGGATACGACGGGCTGCCCGACGGGCAGGTGCACCAGCTGTGGGTCATGCGCCCCGACGCGCAACCGCGCTCCCTCGGCCTCTTCGAGGGTGACACGCCCCTGGTCGCCACCGGTCTCGATCTCTCCTCGGCGTCACTCGCCGTGACCGTCGAACCGGACGGGGGGTCACCGCAGCCCACTACTCAGCCGGTTGTCCAACTCACCCTGAAATCGGTCGGATTCGGAGAGTGACGGCCGAGGGATCGTCAACCCCCTTACGGGGAAGGAGATTCCCGTGACCGGGATACATGTGTGCCTCGCCGGGACGGTAGGGTTACCCTGCCCGTGCCGGGTGGACTCGTACGGGTGGGGAGTGACATGGAACAGATAGCAGTGCACACCAGGGCGAGGGTCCCTGCGATCACCTGCGGGAGCAATGCGACCAGTTCGCGGCTCGACCGCCATCTCTCGGTGCTGGCGGGTCCCGCCATACCGCAGCGGGAGACGGTCGAGGCGACCACGCTGATGCGGGAACTGACCTCGCGTGAGCCCGCCCGCCGCAGTCCGAGGGGCGCCCGGGTCAGCCGGGTCTCGCTCTTCGCGCCGCTGCGCCGACTGCGCCGTTCGCTCTTCGG
This sequence comes from Streptomyces sp. NPDC006259, assembly GCF_042870975.1. Taxonomy (NCBI): domain Bacteria; kingdom Bacillati; phylum Actinomycetota; class Actinomycetes; order Kitasatosporales; family Streptomycetaceae; genus Streptomyces; species Streptomyces sp. NPDC006259. The sequence goes on from NZ_JBIAHY010000007.1 coordinate 85,402, forward strand.
CAGCAGCGACAAGCACTGAGGCCCGCGCTCAGGCGGCCACACCGTCCCGGCGCAACGCTGCGATCTCCTCGCCCGTCATCCCCACGGCACGCAGCACGGCTTCGGTGTGTTCCCCGAGCGCGGGCACGGCTCCCATCCGCGCCTCCGTCCCGCCCGGCAGTGTGATCGGTGGCAGCAGCGCCCGCAGCGGCCCGACCGGCGAGTCCACCTCCCGCCACCGCTCACGGGCCGCCAGCTGCGGATGGTCCGCCACCTCGCGCAGATCCCGCAGTCGCGCGCAGGCGATGCCCGCGGTCTCCAGGCGTGCCAGCGCCTCGTCGGCGTCCAGCGCGCCGAGCGCCGTCGCCACCAGCGCGTCCGTACGCTCCCGGTGCGAGACCCGGGCCGCGTTCGTCGCGTACGCCGAGTCGTTCCCCAACTCCGGACGCTCCAGCACCAGTTCGGCCAGCCGGCGCCACTCCCGGTCGTTCTGCACCGACAGCAGCACCCGCCCGCCGTCGGCCGTCGGATAGGCGTCGTAGGGCGCGATCACCGCGTGCGCGAGTCCGGTGCGCGCGGGGGCCGTACCGCCGTGCATCGTGTGGTGCAGCGGATGCCCCATCCACTCGGCGAGCGCCTCCAGCATCGACACCTCCACCGGCCCGCCCCGCCCGGTCGTGCCGCGCCGCACCAGAGCCGCCAGCACGCCCGAGAAGGCGTACATGGCCGCCGCGATGTCCGCCGCCGGGATGCCGGCCTTCACCGGCTGTCCGGGCGTCCCGGTCACCGACACCAGCCCCGCCTCGCACTGCACGAGCATGTCGTACGCCCGCTTGTCCGTGTACGGTCCCGAAGCGCCGTAGCCCGAGATGTCGACGGCGACCAGGCGCGGGTGTGCCGCGCACAGGGTGGCCGCGTCCAGGCCGAGCCGGGCCGCCGCCCCCTGCGCGAGGTTCTGCACGAACACGTCGGCCCCGGCGATGAGCCGGCGGACGACGTCCCGGCCTCGCGGGTCCTTGAGGTCCAGCGCGATCGACTCCTTGCCGCGGTTGCACCACACGAAGTGCGAGGCGAGACCGCCGGCCGCGGTGTCGTATCCGCGGGCGAAGTCGCCGCCGTCGATCCGCTCCACCTTGATCACCCGGGCGCCGAGGTCGGCGAGCTGGCGGGTGGCGAACGGGGCCGCGACGGCCTGCTCGACGGCGACGACGGTCAGCCCTTCTAGGGGCAGGGGCAGGGGCAGGGGCGAGGGCGGGGGCTGCTGGTCCATGGGGTGGATCATGTCCCGCGCGGCCCCGGTCTGTCATGGCCGCGCGTAGCGCCGCACGGCGAGCGGCGCGAACACCGCGATCAGCAGCGCGCACCAGGCCGGCGACCCGGCGACCGGATGCGCCACCGGCCAGGCGGAGTTCTCGGGGACCCGCGCGTTGCCGAACAGGTCCCGCAGGGCCGTCGTCACCGCGCTGAGCGGATTCCACTCGGCGAGGGAGCGCAGCCAGCCGGGCAGGTTGTCGGTGGGGATGTAGGCGTTGGACAGCAGCGGCAGCATGAAGGTGGCGCTGCCGAGCTGACCGGCCGCCTCCTCGCTCCGCGATGAGAGCCCCTACAGAAGCGCCAACTGGCCCTCCGGGCCCTCCTCGCCCGCGGTCAGGACCGAGGCCGGGCGACGGGTCCGGGGCGGCACCGGCAGCACGCCCGCCGCGCGCAGGTCCGCCGCCGTGACGGTGTCCGTCACCTTCACCTCCTCCTGCCGGGAGCGGACGTCCGCCAGCAGCGTCAACACCGTGATCAGTTCGAGGAGTTCCGACGTCCAGGGCTGGGGCCAGGTCCGTGGGCGGACGGCGGACAGGGTGCCGGGTACGCCGGGTGCCGTGCGCGCCGTGAACCACTGCTCCAGGACCCGTACGCCGCCCGCCTCGAAGTCCCACGCCTGCGGGGGGACCGGGGAGACCCGGCCCTCGTCGAGGTGGAGGGCCTCCTCGTCGCGGTCGTAGCGGACGGTCAGGGGCAGGGCGGGGAGCGGGGCGCGGACGTAGGGGCGGCGGCCGCCGGGGAGCTTGGGGCGTTCCCCGTCGCGGCGCAGGAGCCGGAGCACGCGGTGGCCCAGCTCGACGCCGCGGGACCACGTGCCGAGGTCCCGGGTGAGCGGGACCGTGAGGTCGCCACGGACGGTGGCGAGCGTCCAGGCCAGGAAGTCCAGCGGGTCGCGGGAGTGGCCGAGGTGGTCCAGCAGGCCCGGCGCGAGGTTGGGCTCCCTCGCGCCGGGGCGGCGGTACAGCGGGCGGACCCGGCCGGCGCGGAGCGTCGGGAGGAGGGAGGTCGCCAGGAGGTGCGGGGCCTGCGGCGACTCCACCACGAAGATCTGCCGCGGGTCCGCCACCCGCCACAGCTCGGGCCGGGCCGCGTCGATCAGCCGGTGGTCGGGGATGAGCCACTGCTCGTCGAAGGGGGCGGCGAGGACCCGCACCGGCTCGGGGCAGGGGCCGGTGGCGCGGATCAGCCTCTCCGTGCCGGCGGCGCTGCCGGGCAACTGTCCGACCGCGGTGTGCGCGGTACGCGAGCGGCTCGGCTCGAAGAGGGCCTCGCGGTCCCCTCCCGCCGCCTTCAGCAGCGCCTCCCAGCGGGCCTTCAGGGAGGCCGGGTCGGGGGCCACCGGCCACGCCCGGCCGAGCCGCGGCGGTGCGACGGACCACGGCATGAGGTCCGCCAGCGGCGGGGCGTCGTCGTGCGTCACGCGTGGCATCGTACGACGTGCTCAGTGCGCGTCGAGGGTGACCGTGAAGGAGAAGCGGTCACCGCGGTAGTGGATGACGGCCACGTCCAGCGGGCGGCCGCCGCCGTCGTAGGTGACGCCCGTGTAGTGCAGGATCGGGCTCAGCAGCGGCACCCCGAGGAGCCGGGCCGTCTCCGGGTCCGCGAGGCGGGCCTCGACCGTGTCGGTGATCCGGCCGATGTCGGCGCCCACGACGTCCCGCAGCACCTTGGTCATGGGCCAGCGCGCCAAATCCTGCGGGTCGATCAGCGCGGCGAGTTCCGGACGCACGTAGTTGCGGGCGTGGTTGGTCGGCTCGCCCGTCTTCTCGTCGCCGCGCAGCCGGTGGTACGTCGCCACCTCCGCCAGGTCCGGGAAGTACTCGGCGACGTCGGCCGGGACCGGAACCCCGCCGTGCGAGAGCAGTTCCGTCACCATGCCCGACTGCTGGGCCACGATCGCGTCGACCGAGCCCAGCAGCCGCACCGGGGCGCCCCGCCGGGCCGTCGGCTCGATGAACGTGCCGCGGCGCCGGTGCCGGGTGATCAGCCCCTCGTCCTCCAGCTCCTTGAGCGCCTGCCGCATGGTCAGCACGCTCACCCCGTAGTGCCCCGCCAACTGCTCCTCGGTGGGCAGCCGCAGGGGGTCCCTGGGCGAGCGGCCGAGTATCGAGGCGCGCAGCGACTGCGACACCTGGTACCAGAGCGGCAGCTTGCGGTTCAGGACGATCGAGTCCGGCGCGAAGGAGGTCACGGGGCCATCCGTACCTGGCGGGAATCCTCAGTGCAAGGGGCGGAAGTGGCGTTCGAGGCCCGACCACACCTCGTCGTAGCCCTGTTGCAGATGGCCCGCGCCGGCCGCCTGCGGAGTGAGGGTGACCGGCCACCGCGTCTCGAACATGAACGCCAGCCCGTCGTCGACCTTCTGCGGCACCAGCTCGGCCGCGCCCGCCCGGTCGAACGTCTCCCGGTCCGGGCCGTGCGCCGACATCATGTTGTGCAGCGAGCCGCCGCCCGCCACGAAGCCTCCCGGACCGGCCGTCTTCGCGTCGTAGGCCCCCTCGATCAGGCCCATGTACTCGCTCATCACGTTCCGGTGGAAGTACGGCGGCCGGAAGGTGTCCTCGCCCACCAGCCAGCGCGGCGCGAAGACCACGAAGTCCACGCCGGCCAGGCCGGGCGTGTCGGACGGGGACGTGAGCACCGTGAAGATCGACGGGTCCGGGTGGTCGTACGAGATCGTGCCGATGACGTTGAAGCGGCGCAGGTCGTAGACGTACGGGACGTGGTTGCCGTGCCAGGCGACGACGTCGAGCGGTGAGTGGTCGTAGGTGGCCGTCCAGAGGTTGCCGCAGTACTTGTTCACCACCTCCACCGGACCCTCGACGTCCTCGTAGGCGGCGACGGGCGCGCGGAAGTCGCGCGGGTTCGCCAGGCCGTTGGCGCCGATGGGACCGAGGTCGGGGAGGCGGAAGGGGGCCCCGTAGTTCTCGCACACGTAACCGCGGGCCGTCCCGTCGAGCGGTTCCACCCGGAAACGGACCCCGCGCGGGATCAGCACCACGTGGCCCGGCTCGGCGTGCAGCAGGCCGAACTCGGTGCGCAGCAGCAGTCCGCCGCGCTCCGGCACGATCAGCAGCTCGCCGTCGGCGTCGCTGAACACCCGGTCCATGGGCGCGTCGGCGTGGTACAGGTGCACGGCCATGCCGGCGCGCTGCGCGGCGTCGCCGTTGCCCCCCAGGGTCCACAGTCCCCGCAGGAAGTCCGTCCCCGGCGCGGGGTCGGGCATCGGGTTCCAGCGCAGCCGGTTCGGGTCCGGGACCGTGTCGGTGAAGGGGGCGGTGCGCAGCGCGCCGTTCTCCGCGCGGGTGAACGCCGGATGCGCCGCCGAGGGGCGGATCCGGTACAGCCAGGAGCGGCGGTTGTGGGCGCGCGGCTCGGTGAAGGCGGAACCGCTGAGCTGCTCGGCGTACAGGCCGAGGGGGGCGCGCTGGGGGGAGTTGCGGCCCTCGGGCAGGGCCCCGGGCACGGCCTCGGAGGCGTGCTCGTTGCCGAATCCCGTGAGGTACGTGAGCCCCTCCGCCGTCTTGCGTGCGTCCCCGCTGTTCATGCGTGCTCCCTCGACCGCCGATTCCTCTGTATCACCGTAGGATTGCGGTTTCCCGGACGCAAGAGGTGCGCGGGTCCTCCTCTGGGAGGACGATCACGGATGGCGAGAACCAGACCCCAGGGGGATCCCTGTGTCGCACCCGTGTTCTACGCTCCGAAGCATGTCGTGGACGCGTCGAATCCTGCCCGCGCTCGCGGTCGGTGTCCTGTCGGTGACCGGATCCGCGGGCTGCGGTCCCCGTGACGCGCCCGCGCCGTCCGGACGGGAGAGCGCGCTCTCCCCCTCGCCCGTCGGCAAGGTGCTCGACGACACCGACGAGGACGGGCGGCACTACCGCGAGGTCGGCGGGAAGGGTGCGCCGCGGGTGGGCCTGGAGGTGGAGCCCGACGCCGGGGGCGGCTGGGACGTGCGCCTGAAGCTGCGCCACTTCCGCTTCTCGCCGCCCGGCGCGCAGGCGCGCGCGGTCACCGGCCAGGGCATCGCCCGCCTCTTCGTGGACGACCGTCCCCTCGCCGACCTGCGCGTTCCCTCCTACCGCATCCCCGAGGGCTACCTCGGGCACGGCACCCACCAGGTCACCGCGCGGCTGTACGCGGACGACGCCACGGTGTGGGCGGTCGACGGGAAGCCGGTGGAGAGCACGGCGGACATCACGGCCTCGGAGCCGGACCCGGAGACCGAGTCGGATGCCCCGGACGGGTCGAGGACGTCGTCCCCCTCCGCGCTGAGCGCACCCGGCACCTCCCTCCGTACCGAGGGGCGAGGTTCACCGGACCGCGGCGGAAAGGCATCATGAAGCCCGTGCCCCACGCGACATCGCTCCGTCGCGCGCCCGTGCAGCGGCGCAGCGCCGAACGGCTGACCAGAATCCTCGACGCCTGCGCCGACCTCCTGGACGAGGTCGGCTACGACGCCCTGAGCACCCGTGCCGTCGCCCAGCGCGCCGGCGTCCCCATCGGGTCCGTCTACCGCTTCTTCGGCAACAAGAAGCAGATGGCCGACGCGCTGGCCCAGCGCAACCTGGAGCGCTACGCCGAGCGCGTCACCGAGCGGCTGAAGGAGGCCCGGCGGGGAGACTGGCGGGCCGCGATGGACGCCGTGCTCGACGAGTACCTGGCCATGAAGCGCACCGCGCCGGGCTTCTCCCTCGTCGACTTCGGCAACCAGATCCCGGTCGGCTCCCGCGCCGAGCCCAACCACCGCGTCGCCGACCGCCTCACCGACCTCCTCTCCGACTATCTCGGCCGCGCCTCCGACGACGACCTGCGCCGGACCTTCCTGATCGCCGTGGAGACCGCGGACACCCTCGTCCACCTGGCCTTCCGGATGGCGCCGGAGGGCGACCCGAAGGTCATCGAGGAGACGCGGGAGCTGCTCCGGGCGTACCTGGGACGCGTGCTGGACTGACGCGTCCGCCGGATCCCCCCGGGCCAGGGCCTCCCCGGCATGCGTACCGGTCGGTATGCTCGCGGGACGAGAGCGCCACAGCCGCCGCCTGCCAGGAGGACCCGTGTCCCGCACCGCCCTGCGAATCTGCCCCCTGTGCGAGGCCACCTGCGGGCTGACCCTGACCATCGAGGGAACCCGGGTCACCGGCGCCCGCGGCGACCGCGACGACGTGTTCAGCCACGGGTTCATCTGCCCCAAGGGCGCCTCCTTCGGCGCCGTCGACGGCGACCCCGACCGGCTGCGCACCCCCCTCGTCCGCCGGGACGGCGAACTGCGCGAAGCCACCTGGACGGAGGCCTTCGACGCCGTCGCCGCCGGGATCCGGCCGGTCGTCGAACGCCACGGCCCGCACGCGGTCGGCGTCGTCCTCGGCAACCCCAACGTGCACACCATGGCCGGCGCCCTCTACCCGCCGGTGCTGCTCGCCGGGCTCGGCACCCGCAGCCTCTTCACCGCCTCCACGGTCGACCAGATGCCCAAGCACGTCTCCAGCGGACTCCTCTTCGGCGACGCCAACGCCATCCCGGTGCCCGACCTCGACCGCACCGACCACCTGCTCCTGATCGGCGCCAACCCCCTGGAGTCCAACGGGAGTCTGTGCACCGCCCCCGACTTCCCCGGCAAGCTCAAGGCGCTCAGGGCCCGCGGCGGCACCCTCACCGTCATCGACCCGCGCCGCACCCGCACCGCCAGGCTCGCCGACCGGCACCTCGCGATCCGGCCCGGCACCGACGCCCTGCTGCTCGCCGCGATGGCGCACGTGCTGTTCGCCGAAGGCCTCGTGGAGCTGGGGGAGCTGACCCCGCACGTGCAAGGCGTCGAGGAACTGCGGGACGCCATGGCGGACTTCACCCCGGAGTCGGTGGCCGCCGCCTGCGACGTGGACGCCGCGGTCGTCCGCACCCTCGCCCGCGAACTCGCCGCCGCCCCCACCGCCGCCGTCTACGGCCGCATCGGCAGCTGCACCGTCCCCCACGGCACCCTCGCCAGCTGGCTCGTCGACGTCCTCAACATCCTGACCGGCAACCTCGACCGGCCGGGCGGCGCCCTCTTCCCGCAGGCCGCCACGGACCGGACACCCCGGCCCGCCGGTCCCGGCCGGGGCTTCGAACTCGGGCGCTGGCACTCCCGGGTGAGCCGGCACCCCGAGGCCAAGGGCGAACTGCCGCTCGCCGCGCTGGCCGAGGAGATCGACACCGAGACCGACGCGGGCACACCGGTCCGGGCGCTCATCGCCGTGGCCGCCAACCCGGTGCTCTCCGCGCCCGACGGCGACCGGCTCGACAAGGCGCTCGACTCGCTCGACTTCATGGTCGGCGTCGACCCGTACCTCAACGAGACCTCGCGCCACGCCGACGTCGTCCTGCCGCCGCCCCCGCCCTCCCAGAGCCCCCACCACGACTTCGCCTTCAACACCCTCGCCGTCCGCAACCAGGTCCGCTACACCCGCGCCGCCGTCCCGCTGGAGCCCGGCAGGATGGCCGAGACCGAGATCCTCGCCCGGCTGACCCTGGCCGCCACCGGCATGCACGGCGCCGACCCCCGCGCCGTCGACGACCTGGTCATCGGCCAGACCCTCGGCAAGGCCGTCAAGGACCCGCACTCACCCGTGCACGGCCGGAACCCCGAGGACCTGGCGGCACGGCTCACCGGCCGGAGCGGCCCCGAGCGCCGGCTCGACATGATGCTGCGCCTCGGCCCCTACGGCGACGGCTTCGGCGTACGCCCCGACGGGCTCGGCCTGGAGCGGCTGCTCGCCGAGCCGCACGGCATCGACCTCGGACCCCTGCGGCCGCGCCTGCCGCAGCCGCTGAAGACCCGCAGCGGGAAGATCGAGCTGCTGCCCCCGCCGATCGCCGCCGACCTCCCGCGGCTGCGGCGGGCGGCGGCCGAGCGCCCCACCGGGCTCGTCCTCGTCGGACGCCGGCACCTGCGGTCCAACAACAGCTGGATGCACAACGTCCCCGCACTCACCGGCGGCACCAACCGCTGCACCGTGCAGGTCCACCCCGAGGACGCCGAGCGGCTCGGGCTGCGCGACGGCGAGCCGGTGCGGGTCAAGGGCGCCGGGGGAGAGGTGAGCGCCCCCGCGGAGGTGACCGACGGCGTGCGCCGGGGCGTCGTCAGCATCCCGCACGGCTGGGGCCACGACCGCCCCGGCACCCGGCTGAGCCACGCCTCCACCGACCCCGGCGTCAACGTCAACCAGCTCCTCGACGGCAGCCTGCTCGACCCGCTGTCCGGCAACGCCGTCCTCAACGGCATACCCGTCGAACTCAGCCCACTGGCCTGACCTGGACTTTTGCGCTTATTGCTCGCACGTCAACGTCTTGTTAACACCGTTTGAACGGTCCTAACGTCAACGCACCGCCGACCCTCAGGTGGGATGTTCAAGGGCGAACGTTAGGTATCCATTCATGCTGACCATCCTCGGCTTCGCCATGATCGCGACCTTCCTGGTCCTGATCATGCTGAAGAAGATGTCGCCGATCGCGGCGCTCGTCTTGATCCCGGCACTCTTCTGCGTCTTCGTCGGGAAGGGCGCCAAGCTCGGGGACTACGTCCTCGACGGCGTCACCAGCCTCGCCCCCACCGCGGCGATGCTCATGTTCGCGATCGTCTACTTCGGTGTGATGATCGACGTCGGCCTGTTCGACCCGATCGTGCGGGCCATCCTGAAGTTCTGCAAGGCCGACCCGCTGCGCATCGTCGTCGGCACGGCGGTCCTCGCCGCGATCGTCTCGCTCGACGGCGACGGCTCCACCACCTTCATGATCACCGTCTCGGCGATGTACCCGCTGTACAAGCGCCTGAAGATGAGCCTGGTCGTCATGACCGGTGTCGCCGCCATGGCCAACGGCGTGATGAACACGCTGCCCTGGGGCGGCCCGACCGCCCGCGCCGCCACCGCGCTGAAGCTCGACGCCAGCTCCATCTTCATCCCGATGATCCCGGCCCTCGCCGTCGGCCTGCTGGGCGTCTTCGCCCTCTCGTACGTCCTCGGCCGCCGCGAGCGCAAGCGGCTCGGCGTCCTGACGCTGGACGAGGTCCTGGTCGAGGAGAAGGAGACCGAGACCGAGACCGAGACGGTGCTCGTGGGCGCGAGCACGGGTGCCGGTGGCGGCGCCCCGACCGTCAAGAAGGCCGTCCCCGCCGGGGGTTCGGGCGCGGGCGCCGACGACGACGCCGACGAGCCCGAGGACGACGAGCGCCTCGCCGGACTGGACCCGGACCGCGCCACCCTGCGTCCCAAGCTGTACTGGTTCAACGCGCTCCTCACGGTCACGCTGCTCACCGCCATGATCATGGAGTGGCTGCCGATCCCGGTGCTGTTCCTGATCGGCGCCGCGCTCGCGCTCACCGTCAACTTCCCGCACATGCCCGACCAGAAGGCCCGCCTCGGCGCGCACGCCGAGAACGTCCTCAACGTCGCCGGCATGGTCTTCGCCGCCGCCGTCTTCACCGGCGTCCTCACCGGCACCGGCATGGTCGACCACATGGCCACCTGGCTGGTGGACAACATCCCCGACGGCATGGGCCCGCACATGGCCTTCGTCACCGGCGTCCTGTCCATCCCGCTCACCTACTTCATGTCGAACGACGGCTTCTACTTCGGCGTCCTGCCCGTCCTCGCCGAGGCCGGCCAGGCGCACGGGGTGTCCTCGCTGGAGATCGCCCGCGCCTCCCTGGTGGGCCAGCCCCTGCACATGTCGAGCCCTCTCGTCCCGGCCGTCTACGTCCTCGTCGGCATGGCGAAGGTCGAGTTCGGCGACCACACCCGGTTCGTGGTCAAGTGGGCGGCCCTGACCAGCCTGCTGATCCTCGCGGCGGGCATGCTGTTCGGGATCATCTGAGCCGAGTGATCCGATCCGTACGCTCAAGAAGGACGTCACCATGAGGCCCGGTGGGAACCGCGGCTGGCTGCTCCGCCTCGTCATCGCCTTCGGCTTCGCGCAGGGGGCGGTGTCGATGGCCCGGCCCGCCGTCTCCTACCGGGCGCTCGCGCTGGGCGCGGACGAGCGGGCGGTCGGCGTCATCGCCGGCGTGTACGCCCTGCTTCCGCTGTTCGCCGCCGTCCCGCTGGGGCGCCGTACCGACCACGGCCGGTGCGCGCCCCTGCTGCCCTTCGGCGTGATCCTGATAGCCGGCGGCTGCGCGCTGAGCGGCGTCGCGGACTCCCTGGGGACGATGGCGCTGTGGAGCGGCGTCATGGGCCTCGGCCACCTCAGCTTCGTCATCGGCGCCCAGTCGCTCGTCGCCCGCCAGTCCGCGCCGCACGAACAGGACCGCAACTTCGGCCACTTCACCATCGGCGCCTCCCTCGGCCAACTGGTCGGCCCGATCGCCGCGGGCTCCCTGATCGACGGCTCCGACATGGCCGGCAGCAGTGCGCTGGCCCTCGTCGTGGCCGGCGCGGGCGCCGCGGTCGCGTTCACCTCCCTGTGGCGCATCGAACACCGCCCCACGTCCACCGCGTCCCGCACGGAACACGGCGGGCGGGTCCCCGTCGTCCGCATCCTGCGCGCCCGTGGTGTTCCCACGGGCATCCTCGTCAGCCTCTCCGTGCTGTCGGCGACCGACGTCCTCACCGCCTACCTCCCGGTGGTCGGCGAGCACCGGGGCATCGCGCCGTCCGTGATCGGCCTGCTGCTCAGTCTGCGGGCCGCGGCCACCATCGCCTGCCGCCTGGTTCTCACGCCGCTGCTGCGGCTGCTCGGCAGGACCGCGCTGCTCACCGTGACGTGTCTGCTGGCGGCCCTGCTGTGCGCCGGGGTCGCGCTGCCCGTGCCCGTGTGGGCGCTGGCCGTGATGCTCGCGGCGCTCGGCTTCTGTCTCGGGGTGGGGCAGCCGCTGTCCATGACGACCGTCGTCCGGGCCGCGCCCGACGGGGCCCGCTCCACGGCCCTCGCGCTGCGGCTGACCGGCAACCGCCTCGGCCAGGTCGCCGCGCCGGCCGCCGCCGGCCTGATCGCCGGGGTGGCGGGCGTGGCGGCACCCTTCGTGATGCTGGGCGGGCTGTTGCTCGTCTCGGCGGCCAGTTCGCTGCGCGCGACCGCCGCGCAGGGACCTGCGGAAGCCGGGACCGTTCCCGGAGACCGGCGGCTGCGCGCCGGGTTGCGCCGGTCGGGCGACATCTGACGGCGCGTCGGGGGCCGGTGCGACGGAGAGCGGACCGGGTGTGAAAGAGAGTCAGGTGAAAGCACGATTTGTATGAAAATCGTCTGACTCGGAGGAACATCCATGCCCACCCTGACGCTCCCGCCCGCCGTCGGCTCCCGCCTCGGCGTCACGGCCCTCGCGGCACTCACCGCAGCAGGAGCCACCTGGATCGCGGCACCGACCGCCGCGGCCGCTCCCGGAGACGGGGCCGACATCAGGATCCACAACGAGCGCGTGCCCTACGGCGTCTCGAAGGACGACCCCGAGGTCTGCCGGTTCTACCTGGACGCCGCCAACTTCGGCGACGTGACCACCGTCGCGTACACCATCCAGGCCCAGCCTCCGCTGCCCACCGCCGCCACCGTGACGGGCACCATCACCCTCGCCGGCGGAGCCGGGCACACCGACACGCTCGGACTGGCCGACGGTCAGTACCGGCTCACCTGGACCGTCGTGGGCGGCGTCGGGCCCAGGGAGAAGGTCTTCCGCGTCGACTGCCGCGGCGAGAAGGACAAGCACGACAGGGCCGACGGCCCCGGCAGCCCCATCGAGGACCACGGCCAGGGCACGGGCAGCCACGACGGCGGCCCGAAGGGCGGTGTCCACGCCGGTGGCGGCGGTCTCGTCGACACGGTCCACGCCTACACCCCGCTCAGCGCGGCCGCGGGCGTGGTGCTGGTGGTCGTCGGCGCGGCCGCGTACCTGCGGCTGATCCGCCGCCGTTCCCATGGTGCCGCGTAGGCGCCGACGCAGGCCCTGGTACCGGACCCGCGCCTATCGCCTCACCAGGACGGCCGCGATCGTGGTCGTCCTGGTGGCGGTCGGCGCCAGGTGCGACGGGCCGGACGAGTCGATCGTGCCGGCCCGCGCCGGACCGCCGGCGCCCGACCGGAGGCCGGCCACCTCGCCCACCCCGGTGACCCCGGCCCCCCGGGCCACTCCGACGACCCCGGCCGGCCGGGCCTCGGCGGGCGACGGCACGCCCCGGCCGACCGGGCGGTCGCCGTCGGCCCGTCCCGGGGCCACGCCCGCGGTCGGCTCCAGGGCCACACCCGGGACCAGCCCCGGGATCACGCCCAGGACCAGCCCCGGAGCCAAGGACAGGGCCAGGCCCAGGGCCGCCCCCAAGGCCGCCCCCGGGACCGCGCCCCGGCCACTGACCCGGTCCCGGGCGACCACCCTGCGCGTGCCCTCGCTGGGGATCGAGGCGCCGGTCATCGGGCTGGGGGTCGGCCGCGACCGGGAACTCGGCACCCCGCCGCTCGACAAGCCGAAGCTCGTGGGCTGGTACCGGGACGGACCCACACCCGGCGAGCGGGGCACGGCCGTCGCCGTCGGCCACCGTGACACCAGGACCGGTCCCGCGGTCTTCGCCGCCCTCGCGGAGGTGGCTCCCGGCAGCCGCATCGAGGCCCGGCGCGCCGACGGCCGTACCGCCGTGTACACCGTTGACCGCGTCAAGGTGTTCGACAAGGACCGCTTCCCGGACAAGGAGGTGTACGGGCCGCGCAAGCGTCCCGAGCTGCGACTGCTCACCTGCGGCGGCCTCTTCGACCGCAGAACGGGATACAGCAGCAACGTCGTCGTCTTCGCCCACCTGACCGCGACCCGCTGATCCGGCACCGGAACCGTCCCCGGCCCACCGCCCCGGCGGTCCGCCGTCCCCTCGGCGGACCGCCGGTCCGATTCGGGCACGGGGCTTCCCCGGGGTGCGCACAGTCCGTTAACTTCCGTGACTCACGGCCCCGTACCCGTGCGGGACTTCGCGGAGCACCCGCGTCCTGGCGAGACCCTGGGGACACTTGCATGACACGCGCCATCTCCCTGCACGACGTGAGCAAGGTCTACCGCGCCGGCGCCTCCCGTGTGGTGGACCGGCTGTCGCTGGACATCGCGCCCGGCGAGTTCCTCGTGCTGCTCGGACCCTCCGGCTGCGGCAAGTCCACCGTGCTGCGGATGATCGCCGGGCTGGAGCAGATCACCGAGGGGCAGTTGCTGCTCGACGGCGAGTACGCCAACGATCTGCCGCCGTCCGGCCGGGACATCGCGATGGTCTTCCAGAACTTCGCGCTCTACCCGACCATGACCGGCCGCGACAACATCGGTTTCCCGCTGCGCATCGAGGCCCCGAGCGCCGACCCGGGCCCCCGCGTCGACGCCACCGCGCGGATGCTCGGCATCGAGGACCTGCTCGACCGCTACCCCGGCCAGCTCTCGGGCGGGGAGCGCCAGCGTGTGGCCATGGGCCGGGCCATCGCCCGCCACCCCTCCGTCTTCCTGATGGACGAACCGCTCTCCAACCTGGACGCCAAACTCCGCAACCGGTTGCGGGCCGAGATAGCCTCCCTCACCCGGAAGCTGGGTGTGACGACGGTCTACGTCACGCACGACCAGGCCGAGGCGATGTCCCTCGGCGACCGGGTCGCGGTCCTGCGCGGCGGCGTCCTCCAGCAGATCGACACGCCCCGCTCGGTGTACGCCCTGCCCCGCAACGTCTTCGTGGCCGCCTTCATCGGCACCCCGCGTATCAACCTGCTGCGCGGGGTGGTCCGTGCCCCGCTCGACGGGGCGATGACGATCAGCCTCGGCAAGCAGGCCCTGCGGCTGCCCGAACCGCTCTCCCCGGACCACAAGCTGCTGCGGGTGCAGCAGGGCCGGGAGGTGATCGTCGGTCTGCGCTCGGAGGCCGTCCGCATCGGCGGACCCGCCGACGCCCGTCCCGACGAGACGCACATCACCGGCCTGGTGGAACACGTGGAGTTCCAGGGCCACGAGGTGCTCGTGCACTTCAACACCGGCTCGCGCCCCGCCGTCGTACCGGACCTGGAGTCGCCGCGTCCGCAGGCGCGGCCGAGCCGGCGGCGCCGACGGGACGCCAGGGTGCTGGACCGGCTGCGGGGGCGGGCGGGCAGCCGGCGGGCCGGGCCGGTGGTGGTGCTGGACGAGCCCGAGGGGCAGCCCGCCGCGGTCGCCTCACCGGACGGACGCCAGCCCGGCGACCTGGTCGTGCGGACCACCCCCGACTTCGACCTGCGGTACGGCATGCAGGTCCCGCTCCTCGTCGACCTCGTCCACCTGTTCGTCTTCGACCAGCACGGCGAGCGGATCTGCCCGGCTCCCGACCGGCTGCCGGACCTCGACGAGTGACCTCCGGGGCGGTCCGTCGTGCCGGGAGCGGGGCGCCGTACGGCGGACGCCCCTGGTGCCAGAAAACTATCGGCGCTAGTTTAGGGCGCGGACGACGACGACCGCCCGGAGGGAACGCGATGAAGGCACACGACGGCATCTACCTCGACGGCGCCTGGCGCCCCGCCGCCGGGCAGGACGTGATCGAGGTCGTGAACCCGGCGGACGAGCAGGTCATCGGCCGGGTACCGGCCGCCGGACCGCAGGACGTCGACGCGGCGGTACGGGCCGCCCGTGCCGCCCTCCCGGCGTGGGCGGCGACCGCGCCCGCCGAGCGCGCCGCGCGCCTGAGTGCCCTCCGGGACGTGCTGGCGGCCCGCAAGGACGAGATCGCCGAGACCGTCACCGCCGAACTCGGCTCCCCGCCGCCCTTCTCCCAGGCGGTCCACGCGGCCGTCCCGATCGCGGTCGCCGGCTCCTACGCCGAACTGGCCGCCGGCCACGCCTTCGAGGAGAGGGTCGGCAACTCGGTCGTCCACCACGAGCCGGTCGGCGTGGTCGGGGCCATCACCCCCTGGAACTATCCGCTGCACCAGATCGTCGCCAAGGTCGCCCCGGCCCTCGCCGCCGGCTGCACGGTCGTCCTCAAGCCCGCCGAGGACACCCCGCTCGTCGCGCAGCTCTTCGCCGAGGCCGTCCACGAGGCGGGCGTCCCGGCCGGTGTCTTCAACCTCGTCACGGGCCTCGGCCCGGTCGCCGGGCAGGCCCTCGCCGAGCACCCCGGCGTCGACCTGGTCTCCTTCACCGGCTCCACCGCCGTGGGGAAGCGGATCGCCGCGACCGCCGGCGCCGCGATCAAGAAGGTGGCCCTCGAACTCGGCGGGAAGTCCGCCAACGTCATCCTGCCCAGCGCCGACCTGGCCCGCGCGGTCAACGTCGGCGTCGCCAACGTCATGTCCAACTCCGGCCAGACGTGCAGCGCCTGGACCCGGATGCTGGTCCACCGCGACCGGTACGAAGAGGCCGTGGAGCTGGCCGCGACCGCCGCCGCGAAGTACGCCGACCGCATCGGCCCGGTCGTCAACGCCAAGCAGCAGGCGCGGGTGCGCGGCTACATCGAGCAGGGCGTATCGCAGGGGGCGCGACTGGTCGCCGGCGGCACCGACACCCCGCACGAGCGGGGCTGGTACGTCAGCCCGACCGTGTTCGCCGACGTCACCCCGGAGATGACGATCGCCCAGGAGGAGATCTTCGGCCCCGTCCTGTCGATCCTTCGCTACGAGGACGAGGAGGACGCCCTGCGCATCGCCAACGGCACGGTCTACGGCCTGGCCGGCGCCGTCTGGGCCGGCGAGGAGGCGGAGGCGGTGGCCTTCGCCCGCCGGATGGACACCGGACAGGTCGACATCAACGGCGGCCGCTTCAACCCCCTCGCCCCCTTCGGCGGTTACAAGCAGTCGGGCGTCGGCCGGGAACTCGGCACGCACGGTCTCGCCGAGTACCTCCAGACCAAGTCCCTTCAGTTCTGAGGAGCTTCCCCGTGGTTCGTGCCGCCGTCCTTCCCGCCGTGGGCGCCCCGCTGGAGATCACCGACATCGAGCTGCCCGACCCCGGACCGGGCCAGGTCCGGGTCCGGCTCGCCGCGGCCGGCGTCTGCCACTCCGACCTGTCGCTGTCCGACGGCACCATGCGCGTCCCCGTACCGGCCGTGCTCGGCCACGAGGGAGCGGGCACCGTCGTCTCCGTCGGCGAGGGCGTCACCGGCCTCGCGCCCGGCGACGGCGTGGTCCTCAACTGGGCGCCGTCCTGCGGCGCTTGCCACGCCTGCTCGCTCGGCGAGGTCTGGCTGTGCGCCAACGCGCTCAGCGGTTCCGCCGACGTGTACGCCCGCACCGCCGACGGCACCGACCTCCACCCCGGCCTCAACGTCGCCGCGTTCGCCGAGGAGACCGTGGTCCCCGTCGCCTGCACCCTGCCCCTGCCCGACGGCATCCCGCTCACCGACGCCGCCCTCCTCGGCTGCGCGGTCCTCACCGGCTACGGCGCCGTCCACCACTCCGCCCGGGTCCGCGCCGGCGAGACGGTGGCCGTGTTCGGCGTCGGCGGGGTCGGCCTCGCGACCCTCCAGGCGGCCCGGATCGCGGGCGCCTCGACGATCGTCGCCGTCGACGTCTCCCCGGAGAAGGAGGCACTGGCCCGAGCGGCGGGCGCCACCGAGTACGTCGTCGCCTCCGAGAACACCGCGCGCGAGATCCGCACCCTCACCGGCCGGCAGGGCGTCGACGTCGCCGTGGAGTGCGTGGGCCGCGCGGTCACCATCCGCACGGCCTGGGAGTCCACCCGCCGCGGCGGCCGCACCACCGTCGTCGGCATCGGCGGCAAGGACCAGCAGGTCACCTTCAACGCCCTGGAACTCTTCCACTGGGGCCGCACCCTCTCCGGCTGCGTCTACGGCAACTGCGACCCGGCCCGCGACCTCCCGGTACTGGCCGAACACGTCCGCGCCGGCCGCCTGGACCTCAGCTCGCTGGTCACCGGACACATCGCCCTGGAGGACATCCCGACGGCCTTCGAAAACATGCTCGCGGGCAAGGGCGGCCGAGCACTGATCGTCTTCTGACCGCTGACCGCTGACCGCTGACCGCTGACCGCTGACATTTGGCCATGGGTCGAGGCCGACGGCCCGGGGCCTGGCGTACCCGACGACGTCCTGACCTGTCCGGGCCGCCCCGTGACTTCGGTGCGCCCAGGCCGCCGGCCCTGCCGACCGGGCGCTTCGGCCGGTCGGGGTTCAGGGTGCCGCCGCCGTGGTCTTCTCAGGGGTGCGCGGGTGCCCGGGTGCGCGGCCTCGGGCCTGTGCTCGCGTGGTGTGTTCACCTCGGCGGCCTGTCGTGGGCCTGTGGCCGCCCTGACGCGTTCGGGCCCGCGGTCGTGATCCCGGCGCCCAGGCGGGCCGTGTCGGGGCCGGGCGTCCGGCGTCCGGGGTACCGGCGCTTTCGGCCGGGCGGGGTCAGGGGGTGGCCGTGGTCTTCTCAGGGTGCGCGGCCTCGGGTTTGTGCTCGCGTGGTGCGTTCACCTCGGCGTGGTGCTCGGCCTGTCGTCGGCCTGTGGCCGCCCTGACGCGTTCGGGCCCGCGGTCCTGATCCCGGCGCCCAGGCAGGCCGCGTCGGGGCCGGGCGTCCGGCGTGTGCACCGGCGCTTTCGGCCGGGCGGGGTCAGGGGGTGGCCGTGGTCTTCTCGGGGTGCGCGGCCTCGGGCCCGTGCTCGCGCGGGGCGTTCACCTCGGCGCCGCGCTCTCCTCGGGGCGTATCTCCTCCTCCACCGCCACGGCTCGTCCCCGTGACCGGGAGACCGCCACCCCCGCCAGGCAGAGCGCTCCGCCCGCCAGCGTGAGCGCTCCCGGCACCTCGCCCAGGGTCAGCCACGACATCAGCACGACCAGCGAGGGCACGGCGTACGTCGTGGCGCCCATGCGTCCCGCCGTCGTCCGGGCCAGTGCGTACGCCCAGGTGGTGAAGGCGAGCGCGGTCGGGAACACGCCCAGGTAGACCATGTTGAGCGTGGCCGACACCGGGGCGTCGGCGGCGTCCGCGACCAGCTGACCGGCGAACGGCAGGCACATCACCGCACCCACCAGGCACCCGAACGTCGTGACCTGCAAGGCGCCGGCCCGCCCCAGTGCCGGTTTCTGCGCCACGACCCCGCCGGCGTACGCGACGGCGGCCAGCAGGCACAGCACCACCCCGAGCAGTGAGGAGCCGCCCCCGCCCGACATCGACAGCCCGACCGTGACCGCCCCCGCGAACGACACCGCCATCCCGGCCAACAGCCGCGGCGGCAGCCGGTCGCCGAGGAACCGCGCGCCGAGCAGGGCGATCAGCAGCGGGCCGATGTTCACGACCAGGGCCGCCGTCCCGGCGTCCACCTCCTGCTCGCCCCAGTTCAGCGCCACCATGTAGAAGCCGAACCACAGCACTCCCGACACCGCGATCCCGCGCCAGGCGGGCCGTGGCGGCAGCCCCTCCCGCCGTACCAGACAGATCACCCCCAGGGTCAGGGCGCCGGCCAGCAGCCGCCCGAGGGCCAGCGCGCCGGGGGAGTACGCGGCGCCCGCGCTGCGGATCGACACGAACGCGGAGGCCCACAGCACGACGGTGACCGAGGCCGCACCGGCGGCGAGCAGTTCGGTACGGCGTTCCGGGCGAGGGGCGGTGTTCGTCATGCGCATGCTCCTGAGTCGGAAAGTCGGGGAAGTCGGGGAAGTCCGGGAAGGCGGGGGAGGGGGTGCTCGCGGATCTCGGACGGACGCCGCGCGCGGGACGGTTCACCGCAGGGCCGCCCGGTCGATGCCGAGAAGCTCGCCCAGGGCCCGTCGACCGGTCGCCGTCACCCGCACCGCCCGTTCGGAGCCGATGCGTTCGCACCACCCCGTGTCGAGGGCGTGCCGGCACAGGGCCGCGCCCGCGACCCCGGCGAGGTGCGGGCGGCGTTCGGTCCAGTCGAGGCAGGCGCGGGCCAGCGGACGGCGGCCCCCGCGGTCCAGGGCGATGCCGGCGCCCGCGAACCAGTCGAGCCCCGCGTCCGTCAGGGCGAACCCGGTGTCCTGGACGAGCAGCCCGCGCGTGGTCAGGGCGTCCGTGACGGCGATGCCGAGCCGTCCGGCGAGATGGTCGTAGCAGGTCCGGCCGCGGGCCATGGCCGAACCGGCGCTCGACTCGCGCAGGGTCCGGGCCCGTACGGCGTCGGCGGGGGCGACCTGGGCGGCGAGGTCCTCCAGGAGCTGGGCGACGCGCGCGTCGGCGAGCCGTACGTACCGGTGGCGGCCCTGCCGTTCCTCGGTCAGGACGCCGCCGGCGACGAGCTTGCCGAGGTGCTCGCTCAGCGTCGAGGCGGCGACGCCCGCGTGCCGGGCCAGCTCGCCCGCGGTCCAGGCCCGGCCGTCGAGCAGCGCCAGCAGGCACGCGGCGCGGGTCTCGTCGGCGATCAGGGCGGCCAGCCGTGCCAGCAGCGGCGCGCGGGGATCCCTCGTGGTCATGGCCCCAGCATGGGACACGGACGGTTCGGCGGGCGCCGAAGTGTCCCCGCCGCCGGGACTACGCCGTGCGCCGCAGCCGCTCGTACTGCTGCGCCAGCCCGTCCAGCAGGGCGGTGAGACCCGTCTCGAAGGCCCGCTCGTCGACCTTCTCCTGCTGCTCCGCCAGCAGGTGGGCCTGGCCGAGGTGCGGATAGTCGGCCGGGTCGTAGGCGCTGCGGTCGTCCACGAAGCCGCCGGCGAACGAGCCGAGCGCGGAACCCATGATGAAGTACCGCATCAGCGCGCCGATCGAGGTGGCCTGCGGGGGTGGCCAGCCCGCCGCGACCATCGCGCCGTAGACCGCGTCCGCGAGCCGCAGCGCGGCCGGACGGCGGCCGGGGCCGCGGGCGAGCACCGGCACGATGTTCGGATGGTCGCGCAGGGCGGCCCGGTAGGAGACCGCCCAGTCGTGCAGCGCGGTCCGCCACTGCCGGCCGTCCTCGAACATCGACAGGTCGACCTGCGCGCTCACCGAGTCGGCGACCGCCTCCAGGATCTCGTCCTTGGTGCGGAAGTGGTTGTAGAGCGAGGGCCCGCTGACCCCGAGTTCGGCGGCGAGCCGCCGGGTGGAGAGCGCCGCCAGGCCCTCCGCGTCCACGAGCGCGCGGGCCGTCTCCACGATGCGATCGGTGTTCAGCAAGGGCTTGCGCGGTCGGGCCATGGCGCACATAGTAGGGCTGCGACCAGGAAACTAGCAGTGCTAATTTAAATGCCGTTCCAAATCTCTGTGGGGTGACGCGCCATGCATCTGGGGCTCAGCGAGGAGCAGGAGGCCGTACGGCGGCTCGCCCGGGACTTCGTGGACCGCGAGATCACCCCGCACGCCGTGGCCTGGGACCGCGCCGAGGAGGTCGACCGGTCCCTCGTGAAGAAGCTCGGCGACGTCGGCTTCCTGGGCCTGACGATCGACGAGGAGTACGGCGGCTCGGGCGGTGACCATCTCGCGTACTGCCTGGTCACGGAGGAGCTGGGCCGCGGCGACTCCTCCGTGCGCGGCATCGTCTCGGTCTCCCTGGGCCTGGTCGCCAAGACCGTCGCGGCCTGGGGCGACGAGGAGCAGAAGCGGCGTTGGCTGCCGGGGCTGACCTCCGGCGCGTACCTCGGCTGTTTCGGCCTCACCGAGCCCGGCACCGGCTCCGACGCGGGCAACCTCACCACCCGCGCGGTCCGCGACGGCGACGACTACGTCATCAGCGGCACCAAGATGTTCATCACCAACGGCACCTGGGCCGACGTCGTGCTCCTCTTCGCCCGCTCCACGGACGCCCCCGGCCACAAGGGCGTCTCCGCGTTCCTCGTCCCCACCGACACCCCGGGACTGACCCGCCGCACCCTTCACGGCAAGCTCGGCCTGCGCGGCCAGGCCACCGCCGAACTGCTGCTGGAGGACGTGCGGGTGCCCAAGTCCGCGCTGCTCGGCACGGAGGGCAAGGGGTTCTCCGTGGCGATGTCCGCCCTGGCGAAGGGCCGGATGTCGGTCGCCGCCGGCTGTGTCGGCATAGCCCAGGCCGCGTTGGACGCGGCCGTGCGGTACGCGGGGGAGCGCGAGCAGTTCGGGAAGACCATCGCCCACCACCAGCTCGTCCAGGAACTGATCAGCGACATCGCGGTCGACGTGGACGCCGCCCGCCTGCTGACCTGGCGGGTCGCGGACCTCGTCGACCGCGGGCTGCCCTTCGCCGTGGAGTCCTCCAAGGCCAAGCTCTTCGCCTCGGAGGCGGCCGTCCGCGCCGCCAACAACGCCCTCCAGGTCTACGGCGGTTACGGCTACATCGACGAGTACCCGGCGGGCAAGCTGCTGCGCGACGCGCGGGTGATGACCCTGTACGAGGGCACGAGCCAGATCCAGAAGCTGGTGATCGGGCGGGCGCTGACGGGGGTCTCGGCGTTCTGAGTACGTCCTGAGTATCCGGACGGATGCGGGCCGGGCCTCATCCGAGGGATTCTTCCGCCATGAGTGACACACCGGTCAAGCAGAACACCGCCGCCTTCTACGGCCAGGCGGTCGCGTCCTTCGCCGTCGCCATGGTGGCGACCGCCGTCGGCATCTACCGGCTGCACGCCGACTCCTGGGTGCGCGCCTTCCTGGGCATCGCCGTCCTCTATCTCGTCACGTCCGCCTTCACCCTGGCGAAGGTGATCAGGGACCGGCAGGACGCCACGGCCCGGGTCTACAGCCCCTTCGAGAAGCTCTGAGTTCCTCGGGAGCCCCTGAGAGCCCCTCGCCAACCCCTGATCGGGAGCCCTGAGCGAGAAAGCCTTGATCGGGCAACCCCTGATCGCTGATCGGCAAGGCCTGAGCGGGCACTCTAAGCGATCGCTCACCTTCGGCGGTATGGTGGAGCTCCGGTACCGAGAGGGGCGAACCAGCGATGAGTACGGCGGAGGAGACGGCCGGCGGCGAGACCGAGCCGTGGGAAGAGGTCACCCCTGACGCGGCCCGGCGGTTGCTCGTCGCCGCCGTGGAGGCCTTCGCCGAACGCGGCTACCACGCCACGACGACCCGCGACATCGCGGGCCGCGCGGGGATGAGCCCGGCCGCGCTCTACATCCACTACAAGACCAAGGAAGAACTGCTCCACCGGATCAGCAGGATCGGCCACGACCGCGCGCTGGACATCCTGCGCACGGCGGCGCGCGGTGAGGGCAGCGCGACGGACCGGCTCGCGGAGGCCGTCAGTTCCTTCGTCGGCTGGCACGCGGGCCGGCGCACCACCGCACGGGTCGTCCAGTACGAGCTGGACGCGCTGGGCCCGGACGCCCGCGCGGAGATCCTCGCGCTGCGCCGGCAGGTCGACGGCGAGGTGCGCGGGATCATCGAGGAGGGCGTGGCGAGCGGCGAGTTCGACGTCGTCGACGTGCACGGGACGACCCTCGCGGTGCTGTCCCTGTGCATCGACGTGGCCCGCTGGTTCAACGTGGACGGCCCGCGCACCCCCGACGAGGTCGGCGCGCTCTACGCCGACCTCGTGCTGCGGATGGTGGGGGCGGCGAAGTAGCGGCGCGGCGGCCCGCCGCCCGCCCGGTGGAGGCTCAGAGGTAGTAGCGGGACACCGACTCCGCCACGCACACCGGCTTGTCCCCGCCCTCGCGCTCCACGGTGAAGGCGACCGTGACCTGGACGCCGCCGGCGACGTCGTCGACGGCGGAGATGGCCGCGGTGGCCCGCAGGCGCGATCCGACCGGGACGGGCGCGGGGAAACGGACCTTGTTCGTCCCGTAGTTGACGCCCATCTTCACGCCCTCCACCGCGATCAGCTGGGGGCCGAACAGGGGCAGCAGCGACAGGGTCAGATAGCCGTGCGCGATGGTGGTCCCGAACGGGCCCGAGGCCGCGCGCTCGGGATCGACATGGATCCACTGGTGGTCGCCGGTGGCCTCCGCGAACAGATCGATCCGCTTCTGGTCGACCTCCAGCCAGTCGGTGTGTCCCAGCTGCTCGCCCACCGCCGCCCTCAGCTCGTCGGGGGACGTGAAGATCCTCGGCTCTGCCATGTCTGCGGCCTCTCTCGCGCTCACGGAATGTCTAAGCAACTGCTTAGCATGGTGGGCGTGAAGGGTCATGTCAACGGACCGGGGGTGCGGGGGGATGGGTAGGCTCCGAGGGGTGCCCAAGATTCCAGAGACGCTCCAAGAACTCACGGTCGGCCAGGTCGCCGCCCGCAGCGGCGCCGCCGTGTCCGCCCTGCACTTCTACGAGTCCAAGGGCCTGATCAGCAGTCGGCGCACCTCCGGCAACCAGCGCCGCTACACCCGCGACACGCTGCGCCGGGTCGCCTTCGTCCGCGCCGCACAGCGCGTCGGCATCCCGCTGGCCACGATCCGGGAGGCCCTCGCCGAGCTGCCCGAGGGGCGAACCCCGACCCGCGAGGACTGGGCCCGCCTCTCGGAGGCCTGGCGAGCCGAACTCGACGAACGCATCAGGCAGCTCAACCGCCTCCGCGACCACCTCACCGACTGCATCGGCTGCGGCTGCCTCTCCCTCGACTCCTGCGTCCTGTCCAACCCGGACGACGCTTTCGGCGACCGCGGCGCCGGCTCCCGTCTCCTACCGGAACGACAGCCCCGGACCCCCGGGCCGCCCCGGCCCTCGACGGACCCGAACGAGGAATGCTGCGCCTGACACCGACGCGCCCGGCCGGTGCGGGCATGCGTGCCGGCCGGGCGGCCTGGGCGGCCGGTGCCGCCCGGCTCGGGCGGCCGCAGGCGGCCCCGCCTCAGCGCCGGGCCGTGCAGCCTCCCGCCTCAGCGCCGGATTGTGCGGCCTCCCGGCTCCGAGCCCGGCGCGGGAGGGGCGACGCCAGCGCCGGGCTGTGGCGCCACCCCGGCCACCGAGCCCGGCGGAGTCGCCCCCCCCCGTGTGCCTCACTCGTACTCCGTCCCTCCCTTCCGTGTCAGGTACGCCGCACTCACCGCCTTGGCGATGGCCCGCCCCCCGGTCACGGGGCTGTGGCGCTCCACGGCCGGCCGGATCACCACTCCCTCGCGCAGATGCAGCCCCCGTCCCGACACCGTCTCGCGCCCGCCGGCCAGTTCCAGCACCCGCGCACTGTCGTACGGCCCCTCGAACAGCCGTGGCACCAGCGGCAGTTCACCCCCCAGCGCGGACTCCGCGTCCAGCCACCGCACCGCACCCCCGATCTCGGCGGACACGTCGAACACCGCGTACCCGAGGGTGTCCCGCCGCCCGTCGGCGCCGTACGTCAGGTCCTGCACCCCCGCGCCGTACACCTCGCCGAAGATGCCGACGCGGCGCGCGCCCAGCCGCTCGGCGAGACGGGCCGCCGCCTCGGCGACGCCGTGGCCGCGGACGGCTCGCCAGTACAGGTTCAGCGGGTCCTCCTTCAGCGCCAGCGACTTCGCGCCGAACCCCTTCGAGGAGACGTACACCCGTCCCTCGTCGGCGACGTACGTCACCAGGCACGCCGACCCGTGCAGCTTCTCGGTGAGGATCACCGGCTCGCCGGCCGTGAAGACGTCCGGATTCCGCTGGATGTTCTCGATGTCGACCCAGGGCAGCAGGTCCGGTGCCGGCTCGACCTCCCCGTTCATCGTGGGAGGGATCGGCGGCACCCATTTGACGATGCCGAGCCGCTCCGCGAAGTCGGTCCCCTCCCGCGCCGCCCGTGCGAGGTCGACGTCCGCCAGTGCCTTCGGCCGGCACACGATCCCCTGCGACAGCTCGCCCCGCAGCCGCACCGCCTTGACCCGGTCGGCGTTGCCGCCCGCCAGCCGCCCGGTGAGCCCCAGCTCCTCGATCAGCTCGGCCGGCAGCACGGACTGCTCGGGGATGTACACGGCCGCCTCCCCCGTGCGGTAGGCGCCCTTGGCGACGACGGCCCGGTAGAGGCCGACCTGGGCCAGTTCCAGGGCGTCGGCGTCGGGATGCGTGTGGACGGTCAGCACTTCGGCGGTGACGCGCAGCGTCGACATGGGGGTCCTCCAGCAGGGGTCAGGGATGTCTCATCACCCCCAACTGTCCGTACGGGAAAGCGCTGGAGCGACCGAATTGCCGCTGGTAACGTCACCCTCTTCGGCCGGCGGAGTCGCCGCGCGCCGAGCCCTGAGGACGACGCACTGCCTTCCACAGCCCCGCCCTCGCCGCGGCCCTCGCGGACATCGACACGGTCTTCAGTGGTTTCGCCGGCCCGGACGGGACCGGCTGAGGCTTCCGCCACGCCCCCGAGGAGAGCGCGTGTCCGCGCACGCCGGACGGACGGGTGCCCGTGGACGCGATGGAGGTACCACCTCCTGGGAGTGGACGACCACTTCACCGACCACGCGGCCCCGGTGCGGCGCCCGCCGCCGCAGGCCGCGCGGGCGACGGCCGACGGCACCCCCGGAGCCATCGGTCGTCTGCCCCACGGGTGGAGCCGGGTTCGACCGGCGCCGCCTGCCGGCTGCGCGGGCCGCCGCGATCCACGCCTTCCTGATCGTCGGGTGGCAGGACGCCCCGGCGACGCCCCGGCGACGCCCCGGCGACGCCCTGGCGACGCCCGATCCGCCGTACGGCATCGACCGTGTCGTCGAGACCTGCGCCACGATCGCCCGGACCGCGCCCCCGCGCCCCCTCCTGGACGGACGGATCCCGGGCCGGGTCGCCGACGCGCACCTCGTCCACCGTGCCGACGGCCGGCTCTACGATCTCGCGTCCGACGTCCCCCCGTCCGCCTGGTGGCCGTACGACGGTGAGGAGCCGGCCGCCGTCGCCGAACCGCGGACCTGGCTGGGCGGATCCGGGGCCGTCCGACCGCGCTCCTCGGCCGAGCCCGACCTCGCGACCCGCGCCGGACTGCCGGCCCTTCCCGCCGCGGAGTGCCGGGCGCACCCGTACTGGCGCAACCCCTCGGCCACCAACCGAGCGTTGGACGGGGCGGGCTGCCCGTCCGGCAGGACCAGCGTGTCCTCCAGCCCGATGCGCGTCGCCAGCCCCAGCCGCCCCGCCAGCCGCAGCACGGTCCACGCCCCGCCGTCCTCGCCGTGCAGCAGCACGGGGCGGCCGTGCGCGCGGCCGAGGTCGGACAGCAGTGCGCGCGCGTCCCCTTCGGCGGTGTCCGGGCAGGTGTCCGTCACCTCCGCCAGCACCCGCAGCACCTTCGGCCCGAGCGGTGAGACGGCGAACCGCGCCGCCCCGTCGGTCCCGGACCAGATACCGGCCTCCACCGCGACGCCCAGGGCGATCAGCTCACCGGCGACCTCCTCCGCCCCCGGCTCGTGCCAGTTGACCGAGGCGAAGTCCGGCAGCACCGTCCAGCCGCGCACGCGGGCGCGTCTCGCCGCCGGGTCGCGCTCCGCCCAGGCGCCGGTGGTCACCCCGACCGGCACCGGCACCCGCCGGCGTATCGCGTCGACGGTGGCCGCGACCACGCGCGGGGACAGACTGTCCCGCCCGCACGGTGTCTTGGGATGGACATGGACCTCCGTGGCCCCGGCCGCGACGGCCCGCGCCGCGGACTCGGCCAGCGCCTCCGGCGACAGCGGCACCACCGCGCCGTCGGCGGCTCCCCGCGCTCCGTTCAGACAGACCTGCACCATGTCTCGATGGTGCCACCCGCCCCCGACATCGGACCGGGGCGCCCGAGGCGGGCAGCGAACAGGAGTGCGGCATCCCCGGCGCACCCCCGCCGTCCACGCGGATCCCGGACCGGGATCAGGCCGACATGAGCAGGCGTACGCGCCTGGCGTCCGCCAGGGCCTCGGGTGTGAGCACGGGGCGCGGGACGAGTATTCCGCAGTCCGTGCAGACCGGTCCCGCCGACGGTTCGTGGTCCAGGTCGTACCTCCACAGGAGCCGTTCGCCGTCGCACACCGGGCAGGTGGAGCCCGGTTCACGCTCCAGCGCGGCGATCAGCCGGCGCAGCACCTCGGCCAGCGGTTCACGGGGGTGGACCCGCGGGTCGTCGCACCAGGCCACGCCGAAGCCGCCCCAGGTCATCCGGTGCCAGTCGTCCACGCTGCCCGGCCGGCGCAGCCCGTCGTGCTTCTCCTTCCTGCGGCGGTCGGCGAACTCGACCTCGTAGGCCAGCCACACCACGCGCGCCTCCTCCAGCTCGTCCAGTGCGGCCACGAGCCGCGCCGGATCGGGGGAGCGGTCCTCGGGACCGAACCCGGCACGCGAGCAGAGATGGTCCCAGGTCGCCCTGTGCCCGTAGGGGGCGAACCTCTCAAGGCACTTGCGGAGCGAGTAGCGCCGCAGTGCCAGATCGCACCGCGGGTCGCGCACCTGTCTCGCCAGACTCCGGAAACCGGCCATCGCCTTGCACCTCCGTCACATCTGCACCTGCACTTCGGTCACTTCGGCGTCGTCGTACGGACGTCGCCGAATAGACGTATCGACACGCGATTCGGCTCCCTCCCGGTCCATCTGTTTTCCGATGCCGCCCCTAATCCGGATGAGCGACTCCGAAAAGTGACGCATGTTCATCTTCCACTTCGGGGATACCGGCGGTAACTTCTCCGCCACCCCCGTCGCAAGGAGTTGCCGATGTCCCGGCGAACCTCCCGCACCGCACTCGACAGACTGAGAACTCCCGGCAGAATCCCCGGGTTCCTGAAGTCCGCATCCGTATGCGCCTTGATTGTCGGACTTTTGTCACCGCTTTCCCAGACGGCGGCAGCCGCCGAGGTCACGGCCGTGAACGACCACTGCGGCAACCAGTGTTCCGACATCCTGCCGCCCGGCCAGAACGGCAACGCCACGCTGGCCCAGATCCTGCTCAACCAGGCCTTCGGCACCCAGCCCGCGCACGCCGAGGACCAGCTCGGCCCCTACGCCAACCTGGCCAAGGGCTACTCGACGCTCACCAACGCCACGATCAACACGTTCTTCAACGACGCGTCCTTCGGGGTCCCCGCCGATCAAGTCGCCTCCACCGTCAAGCCCGCGGGCCGCGCCGACGTCACGATCGTCCGCGACAAGAAGACGGGCGTACCGCACATCACCGGTACGACCAGGTACGGCACCGAGTTCGGCGCCGGCTACGCGGCCGCCGAGGACCGGCTGTGGCTCATGGACGTCTTCCGGCACGTCGGCCGGGGCCAGCTCACCTCCTTCGCGGGCGGCGACCCCTCCAACCAGGGCCTGGAACAGCAGTTCTGGCGCCACGCCCCCTATGCGGAGGCCGACCTCCAGGCCCAGATCGACAACGCGATCGCCACCAACGGCGCTCGCGGCCAGCAGGCCCTGGCCGACGCCAACGCCTATCTCGCCGGTGTCAACGCCTATATCGACGCCTCCGACAGCGGCCGCTACTTCCCCGGTGAATACGTGCTGACGGGCCACAAGGACTCAATCACCAACGCGGGAAGCATCGCCCATTTCAAGATCACCGATCTGGTGGCGCTCGCCTCCGTCATCGGCGCCCTCTTCGGATCGGGCGGCGGCGGGGAGGTCGACAACGCGATATCGCTGCTCGCCGCACAGGAGAAGTACGGCGTCGAACAGGGCACCGCGGTCTGGGAGTCCTTCCGCGAGCGCAACGACCCCGAGGCCGTCATGACCCTCCACGACGGCAGGAGTTTCCCCTACGCCGTCAAGCCCGAGGACCCGCAGGGCGAGGCCCTGCCCGACCCGGGCTCGGTCGTCGCCGAACCGCTGGTCTACGACCGCACCGGCAGCGCCGTCGGCACGAACGCCACCGGTGCCTCCACCGCCGCCACCGGCACCGCCATGGCCTCGGCCAGGCGAGGCATGTCCAACGCCCTCGTGGTGAGCGGCGATCACACG
Source organism: Streptomyces sp. NPDC006259 (assembly GCF_042870975.1). Taxonomy (NCBI): domain Bacteria; kingdom Bacillati; phylum Actinomycetota; class Actinomycetes; order Kitasatosporales; family Streptomycetaceae; genus Streptomyces; species Streptomyces sp. NPDC006259. Next base: position 114,277 of record NZ_JBIAHY010000007.1, read on the forward strand.
GCGAGCGGCCACCCCGTCGCCGTGTTCGGCCCGCAGACCGGCTACTTCGCCCCACAGCTGCTGCTGCTCCAGGAACTCCAGGGCCCCGGCATCAGCGCCCGCGGCGCCTCCTTCGCGGGCCTCAGCATGTACGTGGAGCTGGGCCGCGGCCAGGACTACGCGTGGAGCGCCACCACCTCCGGCCAGGACATCATCGACACCTACGCCGTCGAGCTGTGCCAGGACGACTTCCACTACCTCTACCGCGGCACCTGCACGCCGATGGAGAAGATCGAGCAGAAGAACGCCTGGAAGCCGACCACGGCCGACGGCACCGCGGCCGGTTCCTACACGATGCGCGCCTGGCGGACCAAGTACGGCCCCGTCGAGTACCGGGCGACGGTCGGCGGCAAGAAGGTCGCCTACACCACCCTGCGCTCGTCCTTCCTCCACGAGGCCGACTCCATCATCGGCTTCCAGATGCTGAACGACCCGGACTACGTCACCGGACCGCAGTCCTTCCAGAGCGCGGTGCAGCACATCAACTACACCTTCAACTGGTTCTACGCCGACTCCGAGCACACCGCCTACTACAACAGCGGCGACAACCCGGTGCGGGCGAGCGGCGTCGACGCCGAGTTCCCGGTCTGGGCCCGGCCGGCGTACGAGTGGCGGAACTGGGAGCCGACGACCAACACGGCCGCCTACACCCCGGCTTCGGCGCACCCCAACTCCGTCGACCAGGACTACTACATCTCCTGGAACAACAAGCAGGCCAGGGACTACGCGACCGCGCCGTGGGGCAACGGCTCCGTGCACCGCGGCAACCTGCTGGAGGACCGGGTGAAGAAGCTGGTCCAGGCCGGTGGCGTCACGCGGGCGTCGCTGACGAAGGCGATGGCGGAGGCGGCCCTCGCCGACCTGCGGGCCGAGGACGTCCTGCCGGACCTGCTCAAGGTGATCGACACGTCCCCGGTGACCGACACCACGGCCTCGGCCGCGGTCACCAAGCTCCGGACCTGGCTGGCGGCGGGCGGCAGACGCACGGAGACCACGGCCGGTTCGAAGACCTACGCCGACGCGGACGCCATCCGCATCCTCGACGCCTGGTGGCCGCTGTTGGTGAAGGCGGAGTTCGAACCCGGCCTCGGCACCGAGCTGTACACCGCCATGACGCACAACCTGCCCATCGACGAGAGCCCGTCGGCCGCGCACGGACCCACGGGCGCGCACGCCGGAAGCTCCTTCCAGTACGGCTGGTGGAGCTATGTCGACAAGGACATCCGGGCGGTGCTCGGTGAGCCGGTGCGGGGCCCGCTGGGCCGCGCGTACTGCGGCGGCGGCGCGCTCGGCGCCTGCCGCGACATCCTCCTCACGACCCTGAAGGAGGCGGCCGGGCGGACCGCGGCCCAGGTCTACCCCGGCGACACGCTGTGCGCGGCGGGCAACCAGTGGTGTGCCGACTCCATCGTCCAGCGCACCCTCGGCGGCATCAAGCACGGCAACATCAGCTGGCAGAACCGGCCCACCTACCAGCAGGTGGTGGAGTTCACCTCCCACCGGTGACCCACGGCGGCCACCGGTGACCGCCAGCTGACGTCCGGCGGTCACCGGTGATTGCCCGGTGACGTCCGGCGGCCACCGGCGACTGCCCGGTGACGTCCGTCGGCCACCGGTGCGGCGGGACGCGACCTCGCGGATGCGGCCCGCCGCGCCGGTTTGTGCCGCACCGGTCCGGACCGCCGCACGTCGCCGCGCGAGCCCCGCACGGCGGGGTCCCCCCGGTTCGGAGTCACCCGCATCGCCGACCCGCCAGGACCCGCTCCCTCACCCGCCGCCCCGCACCGGGTGGGCATGGCGTGGCGCCGACGGCGGCGGGCCGCACACCACGCCTCACCGGTACAGCAGGTACTCCCGCCGCACCCGCCGGAACGCGGCCAGCTCCTCCTGCCAGCCCGCCACCACCTCGTCGACATCCGCCCCCTTGTCGATCGCCGTGCGCACCCACGTCGATCCCGTGAGCCTGTCGATCCACTGGTCGGCACGCCAGGCGAAGCCGCTCCAGACCCGCTTGGCGGTCACCAGGAGGGCGATGCCGGTGCGGACGGGGTCGAAGGCGTCCCGGTCGTGCACATGGATCTGCACCCCGCCGACCGTCCGGCCCTGGAACTTGGAGAAGGTCGGCGCGAAGTACGCCTCCCTGAAGTGCACGCCGGGCAGCCCGAGTCCGTTCACGGCCGTCGCCCACCGCCCGTCGATCCCCTCCGCGCCCAGGAGTTCGAACGGGCGGGTCGTGCCCCGCCCCTCCGACAGGTTCGTCCCCTCCAGCAGACACGTCCCCGCGTACACCAGGGCCGTGTCCGGCGTCGGCATGTTCGGACTGGCCGGCACCCACGGCAGGCCCGAGGCGTCGTACCAGTCGGTCCGCCGCCATCCGCTCATGAGCACGGTCTCCAGCTCCACCGGCGCGGCCAGGAACTCCCCGTTGAACAGCCGGGCCAGCTCCGCCACCGTCATCCCGTGCGCCTGGGCGATCGGCTCGCGCCCCACGAAGGTCGCGAACTCCCGGTGCAGCACCGGCCCCAGGGCCGCCCGCCCGGTCACCGGGTTCGGCCGGTCCAGCACCACGAACCGCTTCCCCGCCAGCCGCGCCGCCTCCATGCAGTCGTACAGCGTCCAGATGTACGTGTAGAAACGGGCGCCGACGTCCTGGACGTCGAAGACGACCGTGTCGACACCCGAGGCGGTGAAGACGTCCGCCAGCCGCTGTCCGGTCCTGAGGTAGGTGTCGTAGACGGGCAGGCCGGTGGCCGGATCGTCGTAGCGGCCCTCGGAGCCGCCCGCCTGGGCGGTGCCCCGGAAACCGTGCTCGGGGCCGAACACGGCGACCAGGTCCACCCGGTCGTCGGCGTGCATGACGTCGACGACGTGGCGTACGTCGCGGGTGACGCCGGTGGGGTTGGTGACGATGCCGGTCCGCCGGCCGTCGAGCTGGGCGTAACCCGTCGCCCGCAGGCGCTCGAAGCCGGTCCGTGTGCGGCGGGCCGCGGCCGCCGGGGTGGCCGTCGCCGGGAGGGCGGCGGCCGCCGTCGCCGCCGCGAGCAGGGTTCGTCTGGGCAGATGCACGGGACCTCCTTGAGGCGGGTGGTCGGCAGGCACGCTAGACCCTCGCGTCGGTCCGGTGGAAGCCGCGGGCGGTCTGGCTCGGGTCCGGCCCGCGCCCCTCTCGGCCGGCCGCCACGACCCTTCCCACCAACATACCGACCGGTTAGTCTGACGGGCGGAAAGCAGGGCTGCGCGCCTGAGCCGGGTCGAAGGAGATCGATGGTGGAAGCCGTTCGAGGTGCTGGAGTCGTCGTCACGGGGGCAGGGGGCGGGATCGGGGCCGCGCTCGCCCGGCGTTTCGCCGCCGAGGGGGCACGCGTCGTCGTCAACGATCTGGACGCGGACCGGGCGAAGGCCGTCGCCGAGGAGATCGGCGGGACCGCCGTGCCCGGCGACGCCTCCGCGATCGTCGACGACGCCCGCGAGGCGCTCGGCGGCACCGTCGACGTCTACTGTGCCAACGCCGGTGTCGGCTCGGGCGGGTCCGAGGCGGCCGACGAGTCCGTGTGGGCGCTCGCCTGGGACGTCAACGTGATGGCCCACGTCCGGGCGGCGCACGCCCTGATCCCCGGCTGGCTGGAGCGCGGCTCGGGCCGGTTCGTCTCCACCGTCTCCGCCGCCGGACTGCTCACCATGATCGGCGCCGCTCCCTACAGTGTGACCAAGCACGGGGCGTACGCCTTCGCCGAGTGGCTGTCCCTGACCTACCGCCACCGCGGGATCAAGGTCCACGCCATCTGCCCCCAGGGCGTGCGCACCGACATGCTCGACGCCACCGGCACCGCGGGCGACCTCGTGCTCAAGCCCACCGCGATAGAACCCCGCGACGTGGCGGACGCCCTGTTCGAGGGGATCGCCCAGGACCGGTTCCTGATCCTGCCGCACCCCGAGGTCGCCGGGTACTACCAGGCGCGGGCCGGTGACCCCGACCGCTGGCTGGCCACCATGAACCACATCCAGCAGAAGTGGGAGGCCGCCGAGTGACCGCCTCCCGCTACGCCGCCAAGCCCTGGCTGGAGCTTCTCGACGAGGCCCAGCGCGGCCCCGTCGCACCGGCCGACTCGCTGGTGCACGCCCTGCGCCGGTCCGCCGCCGAGGCCCCGGAGCGCACGTTCCTCGCCTACTTCGACGGCCGTCTCACCTACCGCGAGGTGGACGAGCTGAGCGACTCGGTCGCCGGCCATCTGGTGGACCGCGGCCTGGAGCGGGGCGACCGGGTCGCCGTCCTGCTCCAGAACTCGCCGCAGTTCGTGCTCGCCCTGCTGGGCGCGTGGAAGGCGGGCGCCACCGTCGTCCCCGTCAACCCGATGTACAAGTCCGGCGAGGTCGCCCACGTCCTGCGGGACGGCGAGGTGGCGGCGCTGGTCTGCGCCGACCGCGCCTGGGAGTCGTACCTGCGGGAGACCGCCGCGGACTCACCCGTGCGGATCGTGCTGACGGCGTGCGAGCTGGACTTCCAGACGCGCGGCGACGCCCGCGTGCTCACGTTCGAACGGCTGCCGCCGGCCTTTGACGCCGACGACCTCACCGCGGTCGCCCGCGCCGGGCATCCGGCACCCGCCGACCGTGACCCGGCCGCCGCCGGCACCGCCCTGATCAGCTACACGTCGGGCACCAGCGGCGCACCCAAGGGCGCCACCAACACGCACGCCAACATCATGCACAACGCCGAACGGCAGCGCGTCGGGTTGCACCTGCCCGAGGCGCCCGTGTACTACGCGCTCGCGCCGCTGTTCCACATCACCGGCATGGTCTGCCAGCTGGGCGCCTGCCTGAACAGCGCGGGCACGCTCGTCCTGACGTACCGGTTCGAGGCGGGCGTCGTCCTGGAGGCGTTCGCCGAGCACCGCCCGCACTACACGGTGGGCCCGTCCACCGCGTTCATGGCACTGGCCGCCCACCCGGCCGCCACCCGCGACCACTTCTCCTCCTTCGTGAACATCTCCTCCGGCGGTGCCCCGCTGCCGCCGGCCCTGGTGGAGAAGTTCCGGGCCGGCTTCGGGCCGTACCTGCGCAACGGCTATGGCCTCACCGAGTGCACCGCCCCCTGCGCCTCCGTCCCGCCCCACCGGGAGGCGCCTGTCGACCCGGCCTCCGGGACCCTCGCCGTCGGCGTGCCCGGCCCCGACACCGTCGTACGGATCGTCGACGACCGGGGTGCGGAGGTGCCCTTCGGCGAGCAGGGCGAGATCGTCGTACGGGGGCCCCAGGTGGTCCCCGGCTACTGGCGCCGCCCCGACGCCACCGCCGAGACCTTCCCCGGAGGCGAGCTGCGCACCGGCGACATCGGCTTCATGGACGAACAGGGCTGGCTGTACGTCGTCGACCGCAAGAAGGACATGATCAACGCGTCCGGCTTCAAGGTCTGGCCGCGCGAGGTCGAGGACGTGCTGTACACCCACCCGGCGGTGCGTGAGGCGGCCGTCGTCGGAGTGCCCGACGGGTACCGCGGGGAGACCGTGAAGGCGTACATCAGCCTGCGTCCGGGCGCCGATCCGGACCCGGACGAGCTCGCGGTGTACTGCAAGGAGAGACTGGCCGCCTACAAGTACCCGCGGCAGGTGGAGATCCTGCCCGACCTGCCCAAGACGGCGAGTGGGAAGATCCTCCGGCGGGAACTGCGTTCCCGCACGCACGACGGTCGGTAAGTGAACGGAAGGCAGGTGGCGGCAGTGCCCAGGACGACGGACGGCGACGGGACCCCCGTGCCGCAGCGGCTGCTGGCCGCCGCCACCCGGCTCTTCGCGGAGCAGGGCTACGACCGCACCTCGGTCCAGGAGATCGTGGAGGCGGCAGGCGTCACCAAGGGGGCCCTGTACCACTACTTCGGCTCCAAGGACGACCTCCTGCACGAGGTGTACGCGCGCGTGCTGCGCGTCCAGCAGGAACGCCTGGACGCCTTCGCGAACGCCGACGAGCCGATCGAGAAGAGGCTCAGAGGCGCCGCGGCCGACGTCGTCGTCACGACGATCGAGAACCTCGACGACGCCTCGATCTTCTTCCGCTCGATGCACCACCTCGGCCCCGAGAAGAACAAGCAGGTGCGTGCCGAGCGCCGCCGCTACCACGAACGCTTCCGCGCCCTCGTCGAGGAGGGCCAGCAGGCCGGCGTCTTCTCGAAGGCGACCCCGGCCGACCTGATCGTGGACTACCACTTCGGGTCCGTGCACCACCTGTCGACCTGGTACCGGCCGGACGGTCCGATGAGCCCCCAGGAGGTCGCCGACCACCTGGCCGACCTGCTGCTGCGGGCGCTGCGGCCGTAGCCGCCGCAGGTGCCGTACGCGCACGGGTGAGGGGCGGCCGCACAGGCGGTCGCCCCGCACCCGCGTCTCACACGTACTTCTTCAGCTCCCGCCGCGCCAGCGACCGCTGATGGACCTCGTCGGGCCCGTCCGCGATCATCAACGTGCGGGCGCTCGCGTACAGCTCGGCCAGCGGGAAGTCCTGGCTCACACCGCCCGCTCCGTGCAGCTGGATGGCCCGGTCGATGATGCCGACGACCGTCCGCGGAGTGGCGATCTTGATGGCCTGGATCTCCGAGTGGGCACCCCGGTTGCCCACGGTGTCCATCATCCAGGCCGTCTTGAGGACCAGCAGGCGCAGCTGCTCCACGGCCACCCGCGCGTCCGCGATCCAGTTGTGCACCACACCCTGGCGCGCCAGTGCCTTGCCGAAGGCGTCCCGCGAGACGGCCCTGCGGCACATCAGCTCGATCGCCCGCTCGGCCATGCCGATCAGCCGCATGCAGTGGTGGATCCGGCCGGGGCCGAGCCGGGCCTGGGCGATGGCGAAACCGCCGCCCTCCTCGCCGATCAGGTTGGTCACCGGCACGCGCGCGCGGTCGAAGACCACCTCGGCGTGGCCGCCGTGCGAGTGGTCCTCGTACCCGAAGACCCTCATCGCCCGCTTCACGGTCACCCCGGGGGTGTCACGGGGCACCAGCACCATCGACTGCTGACGGCGGATGTCGGAGCCGTCGGGGTCCGTCTTGCCCATCACGATGAAGATCGCGCAGTCCGGGTTCATCGCCCCGGAGATGTACCACTTGCGGCCCGTGACGAGGTAGTCGTCGCCGTCCCGCTCGATGAGCGTGGTGATGTTCGTGGCGTCGGACGAGGCCACCTCCGGCTCGGTCATCGCGAACGCCGAGCGGATCTCGCCCGCCAGCAGCGGCTCCAGCCACTGCTTCCGCTGCTGCCCGCTGCCGAACTGCGAGAGCACCTCCATGTTGCCGGTGTCCGGCGCGGCGCAGTTCAGCGCGGTCGGCGCCAGCTGCGGGGAGCGGCCGGTGATCTCGGCCAGCGGCGCGTACTGGAGGTTCGTGAGACCGGCGCCGTACTCGGAGTCGGGCAGGAAGAGGTTCCACAGGCCCTGGCGGCGGGCCTCCGCCTTCAGCTCCTCGACGACCGCTGGGGTCTCCCACGGCGAGGCCAGCCGGCCGCGCTGCTCCTCGGCGACCGGCTCGGCCGGGTACACGTACTCGTCCATGAAGGCGAGCAGCTTGGCGCGCAGTTCCTCGGTGCGCGCGTCGAACGCGAAGTCCATGGCGTCAGCCTTCCTGGAGAGTGGTCGTGCCGTGGTCGATGAAGACGGGGACGAGTTCGCCGATGCGGTCGAAGCCGCGGCCCACCGTCTGGCCCAGCGTGTAGCGGTAGTGGATGCCCTCCAGGATCACGGCGAGCTTGAACCAGGCGAACGCCGTGTACCAGGAGACGGCCGACACGTCGCGCCCCGAGCGTGCGGCGTACCGCTCGATCAGCTCGGCCGGCGTCGGGTGTCCGGGGGCGGAGGCGGTGGTGGAGACGGGGGAGTCCGGCATCTCCAGCGGCACGCTGTACATCACCAGCAGGCCCAGGTCGGTCAGCGGATCGCCGAGCGTCGACATCTCCCAGTCGAGGACGGCCCTGATCGTGTCGTCGTCGCCGATCAGGACGTTGTCGAGCCGGTAGTCGCCGTGCACGACCGTCGGCGCGGGGGAAGAGGGCAGCGACCGGCCGAGCGCGGCGTGCAGCTCGTCGATGCCGGTCAGGTCGCGGCTGCGGGAGGCGTCGAGTTGCTTGCCCCAGCGGCGCAGCTGCCGGTCGAGGAAGCCCTCGGGGCGTCCGAAGCCGGCGAGGCCCACCTCGGCCGGGTCCACCGCGTGCAGCTCCACCAAGGTGTCCACGAGCGACAGCACCGCGCCGCGGGTGCGCTCCGGGCCGAGCGGCAGCAGCTGGTCGGCCGTGCGGTAGGGCGTGCCCTCGACGAACTCCATGACGTAGAAGGGCGCCCCCAGCACCTCCTCGTCCTCGCACAGCAGCACCGGACGCGGCACCGGCACACTGGTCGGGTGGAGGGCGTCGATCACCCGGTGCTCGCGCCGCATGTCGTGGGCGGTGGCCAGGACGTGGCCGAGCGGGGGCCGCCGGACGACCCACCGGGAGGCGCCGTCGGTGACCGCGTAGGTCAGGTTCGACCGTCCGCCCTCGATCAGCCGGCCGGTGAGGGGGCCGTCGACCAGACCGGGGCGCTCACGGTCCAGCAGGGCGCGCAGCCGGTCGAGGTCGAGTCCGGGCGGGTGGTCGGGGGTCATACATCGCTCCTACGGACAGGCGAACGGGAACCCGCCCATGATGCCGACCGGTCGGTATGTACGTCCAGAGGGGGCACCCAAAGTGATCGGGGCCACCCTAGGACGACGGCTCCCCGGGCAGAACCCGGGGAGCCGTCGAAGGTCGGTCGAAGAAGGGCGGGAAACGCCTTCCGCTCGTGCGCGGGGCGGGCTCAGTGGTCGTCCCAGTGGCCCTCGTGCTCGGCGTGCCGGTGCCCGTCGTGCAGGTAGTCGACGTGGTCACCGTGGACGACGCCCGGATGCCCGCAGCCGTCGCCGTGCCGGTGCTCGTGCACCTCGTGGGGCAGATGGCCGCCCGGCTCGCACTCGTCCCAGTGACCGCCGTGCTCGCGGTGCAGGTGCCCGTCGTGCGCGTAGTCCACGTGGTCGCCGTGCGGGACCGGGGTGTGCCCGCAGTCCGCGCCGTGCGCGTGGGAGTGGGCTGTGTGCTCCTGGTGAAGGGTGGTCATGGTGCTCACCTTCGGGGGTACGGGGATGACGTCGGACAGGCTGCCACGCGAACGGGGCATATCCGGGCATCCGGGTTGCGTGGCGCGCGAGTACCCCGGAGGGTCGGTGGCATGAAGGGCATCAGCTACAGCCGGTACGGAGGTCCCGAGGTCCTCGAGTACGGCGAGGTCCGCGACCCCAAGGTCGGCCCCGACTCCGTGCTGGTCAAGGTGCGGGCGGCGGCCGTCAACCCCGTCGACTGGAAGTGCCGCGCGGGCTATCTCGACGGCGCACTCGACGCCGTCTTCCCGGTGGTCCCCGGCTGGGACGTCTCCGGAGTCGTCGTGCAGCCGGGCGCGTCCGTCACCGAGTTCTCGGTCGGCGACGAGGTGATCGGCTACGTCCGCGAGGACTTCCTCTCCCGCGGCACCTTCGCCGAGTACGTCGCGGCCCCGGTGCGCACCCTCGCCCGCAAGCCGCGCAACCTCACCTGGGAGGAGGCCGCGGGCCTGCCGCTGGTCGGCCTCACCGCCCACCAGGTCCTCCACAAGGCGCTCCAGGTCAAGCGCGGTGACACGGTCCTGATCCACGCGGCCGCCGGCGGCGTCGGCTCCATCGCCGTGCAGCTCGCCGCCCACCTGGGCGCCCGCGCGATCGGCACGGCGAGCGAGGCCAACCACGACTTCGTACGGTCCCTGGGCGGCGAGCCCGTGACCTACGGCGACGGTCTGGCGGAACGGGTGCGGGGGCTCGCCCCCGAGGGTGTGGACGCGGTCTTCGACACGATCGGCGGCGACACCCTGAAGACCTCCGCCAACCTGCTGGCCCCCGAGGGGCGGCTGGTGTCGATCGCCGACGGCGACGTCGTCGACTACGGCGGCCACTACTACTTCGTCCGCCCCGACGCCGGGGACCTCACCCACCTGGCGGAACTGGCCGAACAGGGAGTGGTGTCGGTCCACGTGTCGGAGACGTTCCCCCTGGAACGGGCGGCGGACGCCCACCGGCGGAGCGAGGAGGGCCGCACCCGCGGAAAGATCGCGGTGACGGTGGACTGGCCGGACGAGACGACGGAGTGAACCCGCGGCGGTGCGGCGACGTGGTGCGCAGACGCTGTCCAGGCGCGGTGCGCAGGCGCGGTGGTCCGGCGAAGTGGTGCGCAGGCGCGGTGGTCCGGCGACGCGGTGCGCAGGCGTGGTGATGCGGCGACGCGGTGGTCCGGCGAAGTGGTGCGCAGGCGCGGTGCTGTGGCGACGGCCTCCAGGCGCGGTGGTGCGGCCACGCGGTGCGCGGACGTCGGCGAGGCGCGGTCCCGGGGCCCCGCGAGGTCGGCGTGATCGCGGCGCGAGGCTCTGGAGACTAGAGCACCAGTGTGGCCGCGCACACCGCCAGCGCCACCGTGCACAGCGCCGCCGCGGCAGCGCGCCAGGGGTGCAGGGCCAGGGGCACCGACGCCGAGGAGAGGGCGCGGATCCGGTGGTGGGCGAGGGCCAGGAAGCCCAGCCAGAGCCCGCAGCACGCCGCGCACGCCACGACGGCGGGGGCCGACGCGCCACCGTGCAACGCCGCCTTCACGCCGAGCACGGTGGCGACGGTGCTCGACAGCGTCGTACGCCGCCAGGCGAGCCGGGTCCGCTCCGGCTGGAGCCCCGGATCGCGGTCGCCGCTCACCCCTCCCAGCCCAGCAGCACCACGGCGACCATCGCGACGGCCACCACGGCGACGACGACCCCGAGCAGCGCGGGGAAGTGTGAGACCGGCAGGTCCTCGCCCCGCCGCATGGCCCGCTCGCAGCGCACCCAGTGGTTGACCGCCCGCAGGGAGCACAGCACCCCCGCCGCCAGCAGCGCGAGCGCCAGCCCGACCCGCCAGCCCCAGCGCAGGTCCGGCAGGAACTGGTCCACCGCGAAGCCGCCGCCGATCAGCGCGAGCGCCGTCCGCAGCCAGGCCAGGAAGGTGCGCTCGTTGGCCAGCGAGAACCGGTAGTCGGGCGTCACCCCTTCCTGCCGGACCCCCTCGGGCGCGAACCACAACCGGACGTTCCGCACGAACTCACTCACGTTCTGGACCCTACCCGGCGTCCGTCCACATGATCGACGCGCTCAGTCCGCCGCCCGCAGCGCCCGGAGCCGTTCGTACGCCGCGAGGCCGTCCGGCACCCACTCCCAGTCGCCCAGGCGGCGCTCGACCTCCTCCTCCGTGAGGAAGGCGTGCCAGGCGACCTCCTCCACCTGAGGGTTCACCGGCAGTTCGCAGCGCACCTCGTACACGGCGGACCACCAGCTTCCGCGGGCGCCGCCGTCGTAGAGGAACCGGAAGAGGAACGTCGGACGGGGCAGCCCGCTCACGCCGAGTTCCTCCTCGGCCTCGCGCAGGGCGGCGTCGTCGTAGCTCTCGCCGGCGCCGACCACCCCGCCGACGAACATGTCGTGGAGCGAGGGGAAGACCAGTTTGGTGGGGGTTCGACGGTGGACGAAGAGGCGGCCCTCGGCGTTCCTGGCCAGGACGAAGACGCAGCGGTGGCGCAGGCCCTCGGCGTACACCCGCCCGCGCGGGAGCCGTGCCACCACCCGGTCGTGTGCGTCGACGACGTCGAGGATCTCGTCAGCAGCGCTCATCCGCCCATCCAACCAGGGCGTGCGGCCGGCCGGAGGTGCCGCGGGGTCCGGACGTCCGCAGGCCGGCCGGCGCGTGCGCGGATCGGAACGTCCGCAGTCGGAACGTCCGCAGATCGGAACGTCCGTAGATCGGAACGTCCGGAGGCCGGCGCGTCCGGAGGCCGGTGAGTACGGAAGTGCGCGTCCGGAGGTCGCAGGAGCCGGTGGCGGTCAGAGCGGCTGGAGGTCGGGCACCCGCTCGCGCGGCGCCGCGCCCTGCGGCATCGCCGGATGCAGACCGAGCAGCATGATGCCCACGACGACCGCCGCGAGCCCCGCCGCCTCCCAGGCCAGCGCGCCCGCGTCGGTGCGCAGCCGGTCACCCAGGAAGCCCACTCCGCAGATGATCCCGGCCAGCGGCTGGGCGGCGGTCAGCGCGGGCAGCGACATCCGCAGCGGAGCCGTCTCGAAGGCGCTCTGCACCAGCACCAGACCGGTCACCCCGAGCGCCAGCACCGCGTACGGCTGCCAGCCGGTGAGCAGCTCGACGAGGCCGCCGTCGGAGAAGCGTTCCCCGCTGACCCGGGTCAGGGCGTCCTGGACGCCGTACAGCAGCCCGGCCGCGAGGGCGAGCAGCACCGGGCCCGCGGACAGCCGGGAACGTTTGGCGTACGCGGTGAGCAGCAGGGCCAGTCCGACCATGACGCCGATGATCAGCCAGTGCCGCAGCGGATCGGAGACCGCCGTGCCGCCGCGCGGCTCGCCCGCCACGATGAACGCGCTCACGCCACCCGCGAGGAGCAGCAGCCCCGCCCAGCCCTGCCGGCCCAGCGGCTGTCTGGTCTGGCGGCGGGAGAGCGCGAGGGCGAACAGCAGGTTGGTGGCGAGCAGCGGCTCGACGAGGGACACCTCTCCCCGGCCGAGGGCGATCGCGCCGAGCACCATGCCGGCCACCATCAGCCCGATGCCGCCGAGCCAGCGCGGCACGCGCACCAGGTCCAGCAGCAGTCGGGGGGAGAGGAAGTCGCCCAGGGGCGCCTTCTGCGCCACGTTCTGCTGGAGGACGAATCCGAAGCCCAGGCAACAGGCGGCGCTCACGGCGAGAACCAGAACCAGAACCGACACGCTGCCTACCTCGATGATCGGGTCGGGCCACGGGGTGGGTAGTGACCGACTGTAGCCTCCCGGCGCGCTCGGCGCCCCGGGAGTGCCCGGAGAATCCTGCCTCGTGGAGTACCCGGTTCCGGGCTCCTGACGCGGTCACGCACCGGGAGCGGCGCGGTGCGACCGTACGGCCATGCTGCGGGACGGCACGCGGCTGCGCCATGGCGTACGCCACATTCACCGCCGCGGACCCGCCCCCACCAGCCCCGTGACCAGTCAAGTGCCGTTCACCGGGCGGAAGTTGTCAGCTGCCCCGGGAATCGGGCGCTTGACGGTGGGCGTCGGCCGAGGGTTTGCTGTGGGTGATCGGCCGATTGCGCGCCGATGACGGGCCCGCCGCCCGGCACGTACGCGGCTCCCTGCCCGGCCCGTCACCGAGGAGGATGAGGAAGTCCCGCGGTGCCCCCACCCCCGCTGTCCGCGTCCCGGAGCCTGGAGCGTCCGGCCGCAACCGTCGACGCCCCGTCCGTCGCACCCCTGCCCGTCGCACCCCTGCCCGTCGAAGCCTCGCCCGTCGATGCCTCGCCCGTCGACGACGCCGCCCTCGACGACACCGAGCTGGCCCGCGCCCGCGCCGCGCCGGCCCGGAGCCGCCCGCAGGCCGCCCGCGCGCTGCTCGCCCGCACCGGCGACGACTGGGACCGGCGCGGACACCGGATCACCGTCCTGGCCCGCGAACCGGACACCGCCGCGTGGGCCCACGCCTGGCTGGTCGCCGATCCCGGCTCCGCCGACGCCGCCGTCCTGTTCGCCCTGGCCCGGGTCCGGCGCGCCCTGCGCGGCGAGGAGACCCCGGCCACCGCCCGAGCGGCCTGCCGGGACGCGGCCGCCGCGGCACCCGCCGACCCGACCCCCTGGCTCGGTCTGCTGATGCTGGAAGGCGAGGGCACCGCCGACGCCGTCCGGATCTTCGAGGAGATCCGGGTCCGCCACCGCGACCACCACCACGCCCACCATCTGATGGTGGCCCTGCTCGCCGAGCGCCGCGCCGACGCCGGCCCGGACCCGCTGCACGAGGTCTACGACTTCGCCGCCTGGGCGGCCGGTCAGGCGCCCGCCGACTCCCCGCTGGCCATCCTCCCGGTCGTGGCGCACGCCGAGCGCTACCGCGTCCTGGCCGTCCGCGGCCACGCCCCCGCCGACCCGAGGACCGCCCCGCACTGGCGCGACCAGCGGGCGGCCGACGTCATGAAGGCGGCCTTCGACTGGTGGCTGGAGTGGGAGCACGACGGCCACCCCCGCCGTCTGGTCGACCTGAACTTCCTCGCCCACGCCACCTACTGCCAGGGCCGGCCCGCCGAGGCCGCGGCCCTCTTCCACCGCATCGGCGACCACATGACCCCCGCGCCCTGGTCGTATCCGGACCGGGACCCGTACGCCGCCTTCCACGCGGCCCGGACGTCGGCGCTCGGTCGCGAGCGGTCCGCGACGTGATGCCGCCGTTTCCGAAGGGGACCCCGGACCCCTGGCCCCGCCCCCACCTCGAGTGCTCGAATGGGTCCGTGACATCGCCATCGCCCGAGGAACGCGGCACCCCCGTCGGCCGCCGCGTCTTCCTCGGCACGCTCGGCCTGGGCGCCCTCGGCGTCGTCGCCGCCCCCGTGCTCCAGCGCGGCCTGGAGGGCTTCCTGGGCAGCGCCGCCGACAAGGACCCCACCGGCCTCACCGGCCTGCTCCCCAACGGGGGCGGCTTCCGCTACTACTCGGTGGCCTCCTCCGTACCGCACAAGGACGCCGGGACCTACCGCCTGACCGTCGACGGCCTGGTCGACCACCCGGGCGCCCACACCCTGGCCGACCTGCGGGCACTGCCCCAGACCCGGATCGTCCAGGACGTCCAGTGCGTCACCGGCTGGCGGGTGCCCGAGACGCCCTTCGAAGGCGTGCGGCTGTCCGCCCTGCTCGACGCGGCCGGAGTGCGCGCAGGGGCCGGTGCCGTCCGCTTCACCTGCTTCGACGGCACCTACACCGAGAGCCTCACCCTCGCCCAGGCCCGCCGCTCCGACGTCCTGGTCGCGCTGCGCATGCGGGACGAGGACCTCGGCCACGACCACGGCGGCCCGGTCCGCCTCTACGTGGCGCCCATGTACTTCTACAAGTCCGCCAAGTGGCTGTCGGGTATCACCGTCACCGAGAAGGTGGAGCCCGGCTACTGGGAGCGGCGCGGCTACGACGTCGACGCCTGGGTGGGCCGTTCGAACGGGCGGGACGATGAGCCTACGAGCTGACGCCCCGCCCATCCCCGCCCGGATCCGCCGCTTCACCCGGGCCGAACGGTGGGTGCACCGCACGACCGCGCTGCTCATGGGCGCCTGCGTGCTGACGGCCGCCTTCCTGTACGTCCCCCAGCTCGCGCAGCTCGTCGGCCGCCGCGACCTGGTCGTCCGGGTCCACGAGTGGGCCGGCCTCGTCCTGCCCGTCCCCGTCCTGGCGGGACTCGCCTCCCGCGCGTTCCGCGCCGACCTCGCTCACCTCAACCGCTTCGGTCCGCACGACCGCCGCTGGCTGCGCGCCGCCCTGCGCCGGGACAGGCGAAGGGAGTCCAGGCCGGCCGGCAAGTTCAACGCGGGCCAGAAGGTCTACGCGGCGTGGATCGCCGGGGCCACCCTGGTGATGCTCGGCACCGGACTGCTCATGTGGTTCACCCACCTGACCCCCCTCGTGTGGCGGACCAGTGCGACCTTCGTCCACGACTGGCTGGCCCTGACCGTCGGCATCGTCCTGGCCGGTCACGTCGGCATGGCCCTGGGCGACCCGGAGGCCCGCCGCGGCATGCGCACCGGATCGGTGAGCACGGACTGGGCGGACCGGGAACACCCGCTGTGGCGTCGCTGACCGTGGCACCAGCCGTACGGCCGCCGACGTCGCACAGCGGGTGAGCCGTCCCCGTACCCCTATATGACGAGGGAGAGCAGCATGACCAGACCGCCGGCGATCACGGAGATGAGGGTCTCCATGACCGACCAGGTCTTGATGTTCTGACCGACGCTGAGGCCGAAGTACTCCTTCACCAGCCAGAACCCGGCGTCGTTGACATGGCTGAAGAACAGCGAGCCGGCGCCGATCGCCAGGACCAGCAGGGCGGTGTGGGCGGTCGACATGTCGGCGGCGAGCGGCGCGACCAGGCCGGCCGCCGAGATCGTCGCCACGGTCGCCGAACCGGTCGCCAGCCGGATCGCCACCGCGATCAGCCAGGCCAGCAGCAGGGCCGGGATCGACCAGTCCTCGGAGATCTCCAGGACCATCCGGCCCACACCGGAGTCGATGAGCGTCTGCTTGAAGCCGCCGCCCGCGCCGACGATCAGCAGGATCCCGGCGATGGGGGCCAGGGAGTTCTCGACCGTGGAGGAGATCCGCTCCTTGGTGAAGCCGGCCGCCCGGCCGAGGGTGAACATGCCGACGACGACGGCGGTGAGCAGGGCGATCAGCGGCGATCCGACCACGTCGAACACGCGTTGCACGGTGTCCTCGGGGTCGTCCACGACGATGTCGACGAGCGCCTTCGCCAGCATCATCACCACGGGCAGCAGGATCGTCACCAGGGTGACGCCGAAGCCCGGACGTCGTTCCAGCTCCTCCGAGGGCCGCTGCGGGATCATCCGGTCCGGGGCCGGGACGTCCACCCAGCGGGCGGCGAACCGGGAGAACACCGGACCGGCGATGATCACCGTCGGGATGGCGACGAGCACGCCCAGCGCGAGCGTCACGCCGAGGTTGGCGTCCACGGCGTCGATCGCGACCAGCGGGCCGGGGTGCGGCGGGACCAGGCCGTGCATCACGGACAGACCGGCCAGCGCCGGGATGCCGATGCGCATCAGCGAGTAGTTGCCGCGCTTGGCGACCATCAGCACGACCGGGATCAGCAGCACGACGCCGACCTCGAAGAACAGGGGCAGACCGATCACCGAGGCGATCAGCACCATCGCCCACGGCATCGCGCGGCCGCCCGCCCTGGCGAGGATCGTGTCGACGATCTGGTCGGCACCGCCGGAGTCGGCCAGCAGCCTGCCGAGGATCGCCCCGAGCGCGATGAGTACGCCGACACCGGCGACCGTGGAGCCCAGGCCGGTGGTGAAACTGGTGATCGCCTTGTCCAGGGGCGCCCCGGCGAACGCGCCCAGCGCGAGCGAGCCGATGGTCAGCGCCAGGAAGGCGTGCAGCTTGAACTTGGTGATGAGCAGGACGATGACGGCGATACCCGCCAGCGCGGCGATGCCCAACTGGGCATGGCCGGCCGAGGTGATCGGCTCGACACTGTCCGCCGCCAGCATCTCGACGCTGAGTCTGGTCACGGGGGTCCCTTACACGTACGGGGGATGGGGGAGAGGGGCACTGCGAGGTACTGCGCGCACCGCGAGGTACTGCGCGCACTGCGGGTACGGCGATGCGGGTGTTACGGGTACTGCGAGGGGCACTGCCGTGCCGTACCGGGGCGATGCCGCCGGGCCGGCCGTCGGAACGGGGCCGCAACGCACCGGTGGTACGGGTACCGCCGGCCGACCGCCCGTCGGAACGGGGCGGTCACCGCTGGGTGCCGGGACACCCGTCGAGCGCCTTCGCGGCCCGTTCGGTGATCTCCTCGGGCGTCCCGGTCACGTCGACGGCGACCCCCGTCTCGTCCGCTTCCAGCGGCTGGAGCGTGGCGAACTGGGAGTCCAGCAGCGCGGTCGGCATGAAGTGACCGTGCCGGTGCGCCATCCGGTCCTCGATCAGCGTCCGGTCACCGGCGAGGTGCAGGAACGCGATCCGAGGGGCGGCGGCCCTGAGCCGGTCGCGGTACGACCGCTTCAGCGCCGAGCAGCTGACCACCCCGCCCAGCCCGGCCCGCCCGTGCGCCCAGTCACCGATGGCGTCGAGCCACGGCCACCTGTCGTCGTCGTCGAGCGGGGTGCCGGCCGACATCTTGGCGATGTTGGCCTGCGGGTGGAAGTCGTCGCCCTCGGCGTAGGGAACGCCCAGCCGGGCGGCGAGCAGAGGACCGATCGTGGTCTTGCCCGTGCCGGCGACGCCCATCACCACGACGACGTGGGGGGTACGCATCTCTGCCTCGCTGTCTTCCTCGACACCTGATGTCGACGACACTGAAACGCATTAGGTACGACGAATACAAGAGTCTGTGATGAATAAGTCTGACTTTTTGATTCCGTGACGTGCCCCGTACGCTGAGTGCATGACCACTCCGGGCCGGGGTCTGCACGGCCATGTACTCGACACCCTCGGCCCCGCGATCACCGCGGGCGAGTACCCTCCGGGCAGCGTCCTGCGCACCGACGAACTCGCCCAGCGCTTCGACGTCTCCCGCTCGGTGATGCGCGAGGCGGTCCGCGTCCTGGAGTCCATGCACCTGGTGGAGTCCCGCCGCCGGGTGGGCGTCACCGTGCGCCCGAGGGCCGAGTGGAACGTCTACGACCCGCAGGTCATCCGCTGGCGACTGGCCGGCGCCGACCGCCCCCACCAGCTGCGCTCGCTCACCGTCCTGCGCTCGGCGATCGAGCCGGTCGCGGCGGGCCTGGCGGCGCGCAACGCCACGGCGGAGCAGTGCGCCCGACTGACCGAGTGCGCGCTCGGCATGGTGGCCACCTCACGCGGCCACCAGCTGGAGGGCTACCTCCTCCACGACGTGGCCTTCCACCGCGTGATCCTCGCGGCCTCCGGCAACGAGATGTTCGCCCGCCTCGGCGACGTCGTCGCGGAGGTCCTGGCGGGCCGCACCCACCACGAGGTCATGTTCGAGGACCCCGACCCGACCGCCGTCACCCTGCACGTGGGGGTCGCCGAAGCCGTCCGCGAGGGCGACGCGGACCGCGCGGAGAAGCTGACCCGCGAGATCACCGTGGGCGCCCTCGAGGAACTGGACATCCTGGCGCCGTAGCCCGCGCCCTACCGCTCCGGAAACTCCCCGTCCACGTACACCCACGCCCCCTCCACCCGCTCGAAGCGGCTCCGCTCCCGCAGCGCGCCGCCCCGGTAGGACGCCCGGAACTCCACGATCCCGGTGGCGTGGAACGCGGACCCGCCGACCGTGTCGAGGATCTCCAGCCCCGTCCACCGCATCCCCGGATCGAGGTCCAGCCGCCCCGGCCGGGTCCGCGGATGCCAGGTCCGCAGCAGATACCCCGCGTCCCCCTTCACGAAGGCGCAGTACCGCGACCGCATCAACGCCTCGGCGGTCGGCGCGGCGGCGCCGGAGTGGAAACGGCCGCAGCACTCCTCGTACGGCTCGGGCAGCCCACAGGGGCAGGAACGCGTGGTCATGGCCGTCATTGTGCTAGACGGCGTCCGACGGCAGCGGCGGCAGTGCCGTCCCGTACAGCCACGCGTCGAAGAGGTCGTCCAGCGGCTCGTCCGCGAACCGTGCCGCGTGCGCCGTGAAGGCGGACGTCGTGACCGCCCCGCCGCGGTGCAGACCGAGCCAGGCACGCAGCATCCGGAAGAACGCCTCGTCGCCCAGCGCGCGGCGCACCGCGTGCACGGTGAGCCCGCCCCGCTCGTAGACCCGGTCGTCGAACATCGACTTGCGGCCGGGATCCGCCAGCTTCAGGTCCTGCGGCAGCGTGGACAGCGACCGGTGCGCGACAGCGGCCAGTTGCTGCGCCGTACGGCCGCCGGACCGCTCCGACCACAGCCACTCCGCGTACTTGGCGAAGCCCTCGTTCAGCCAGATGTGCCGCCAGTCGGCGAGGGACACGCTGTTGCCGAACCACTGGTGCGCCAGCTCGTGCGCCACCAGCCGCTCCGAACTCCGCGCACCGTCCACATGGTTGGCGCCGAACAGTGACAACCCCTGTGCCTCGACGGGCACATCGAGTTCCTCCTCGGTCACCACGACCGCGTACTCGTCGAACGGGTAGGGCCCGAAAAGCTCCTGGAAGAGGCGCATCATGCCCGGCTGACGCGCGAAGTCCCGCGAGAACTCCGGCAGCAGGTCGGCCGGGATGTGCCCGTGCTGCGGCACACCGCCGAGCCCCGGATCACCCAGCAGCACCGTCTGGTACTTGCCGATCGACAGCCCGACCAGATAGCTCGACGTCGGCGCGGACTGCTCGTACACCCAGGTCGTCGTGGACGCCTTCGTGGTCCGCGTCAGCAGCCGGCCACCCGCCACCACCGAGTACGCGGACGGCGTCGTGACCGAGATCTGGTACGACGCCTTGTCGGCGGGCCGGTCGTTGCACGGATACCAGGAGGGCGCCCCGACGGGCTGGCTCGCCACCAGCGCCCCGTCGCCCAGCTCCTCCCAGCCGATCCCGCCCCAGGGGCTGTCGACCGGCTTGGGGTTGCCCGCCCAGTGCACCTCGACGGTGAAGGCGGCCCCGGCCCGCAGCGGCTTGGCGGGACGCACGCGCAGCCTGCCGCCGCGGTGCGTGTAGTGCGCCTGCCGGCCGTCGACCCGGACCCGGCCGATCTTGAAGCCGGCCAGATTGAGCTGGAACTCGGCGAGCGGCGAGCGCCCGGCTATGGCGTTGATCCGGGCCGCGCCCGACAGCCGGTTCGGCTCGGGCCGGTAGTCCAGCGTCAGCTCGTAGCGATGCACCCGGTACCGGGGATCACCGTTGGCCGGGAAGTACGGGTCCGGCCCACCTGCCTGCTGAACTGCCACGTCCTCGTCCGCTCCCTGCGCCGTGCCGCCGCTCCCCGCCGGTGTGCCGTCGTCCGGGTCCGAGGAGCAGGCGTTCAGGGACGCCATGCCTCGATCGGGTTGCCGAGCCAGCGGGTGTCGTCCGGGACGGACTCCGCGGCCATCACGAGCGACGCGGGACCCAGGGTCGTCCGGGCCCCGACCGTGCTGCCGGGCAGCACGATCCCGCCAGGGCCCAGCGTGGCGCCCTCACGGAGGACCACAGTATCCGTCCGCAAGATCCGGTCGTGGAAGAGGTGAGTCTGGAGCACGCAGCCCCGGTTGACCGTGGCCGCGTCCCCCAGCGTCACCAGGTCCGGCTCCGGCAGCCAGTAGCTCTCCGCCCACACCCCCCGGCCGATGTGCGCGCCGAGCCCGCGCAGCCACGCCGACAGCACCGGCGTACCCGGCACGTAGGCGGCCAGCCACGGCACCGCCACCACCTCGACGAAGGTGTCCGCCAGCTCGTTGCGCCACACGAAGCCGCTCCACAGCGGGTGCTCGCCCCTGCGGTGCCGCCCCACGAGCAGCCACTTCGCGGCGATCGACACCAGGGCCGCCGCCCCGCCCGCCCCGAGCAGCACCGGCCCGGACAGCAGGGGAGCCCACGGGCCCAGCGCGCACAGCGCGGCCACCGTCAGCACCGCGAGACCGGCCGAGCAGAACACCGGCACGATCCGGCACAGCTCCACCAGGGCCCGCGCCCACAGCAGCCGCGCCGGCGGCTCGTACGTCCGGCTCCGGTCGCCGCCGGCCGCCGCCCGCGGCAGCCTCACCGGCGGCAGGCCCAGATAGGAGCTGCCCTTCTTGGCCTTCTTCGGCGTCGCCGACAACACCCCGACCAGCCCGCCGTCCGGCACGCTCCGCCCCGGCGCGGTCATCCCCGAGTTCCCGAGGAACGCCCGCCGCCCGATCTCGGCCCGCCCGATCCGCATCCAGCCGCCCCCCAGCTCGTACGGCGCGGTCAGCGTGTCGTCGGCCAGGAAGGCGCCCTCGCCGACCGTGGTCAGGCTGGGCAGCGCGAGGACGGTCGACACCTCGGCGCCCTTCCCGATCCGCATCCCCAGCAACCGCAGCCACACCGGCGTGACCAGCCCGGCGTACAGGGGGAAGAGCGTCTCGCGCGAGCGGTCCATCAGCTGCGTGACCGTCCAGGCCTGCCAGCCGATCCGGCTGTGCGTCGGATGCGTGCCCTCCCGCAGACCCAGACTCAGCAGCCGCACCGCGGCCAGGAGCAGCAGCGCGTACGTCAGCCCGTAGGCGAGCGTGACCGGGACCAGGGCCAGGGCCGCACCCCGCAGCGGGGCGTCCGGCGGGACGAGGGCGTACGCCACGAGCAGCGCGGGCCCGGCCGACACCACCGGCAGCAGCGTCAGCCCGGCGCCCGCGGCCCCGTACAGCACCCGCCACCACCTGCCCCGGACCGGCCGCTCCTCGGGCCGGTTCCGCTTGGCCTTGCCGAGCTTGCCCGCCGGCGCGCCCGCCCAGCGCTGCCCGGTCGGGATCCGGCCGGTGACGGCCGAACCCGGCGCCACCTCGGCCCGCTTGCCGACGCGGGCGCCCGGGAAGAGGATGCTGCGCGTGCCGACGACGGCATGCGCGCCGATCCTGACCGGGCCGATCTCCAGCCGGTCGCCGTCCAGCCACCAGCCGGAGAGGTCCACCTCGGACTCCACGGCCGCGCCCCGGCCCAGCCTCAGCATGCCGGTGACCGGCGGCAGCGCGTGCAGATCCACGTCCGGACCGATCGTGGCGCCCAGGGCGCGGGCGTACCGCTCCAGCCAGGCGCCGGTCAGCGAGGTCGCCCCGGTGAACTCGACGAGCCGCTCGGCGGCCCACAGCCGCAGGTGCACCCCGCCGCCGCGCGGATGGCGGCCCGGCGTCACACCCCGCAGCAGCAGCCGCGCCCCGCCCGCCCCGAGCGCGAGCCGGCCGGGCGGGCTGAAGAACAGCAGGCCCCCCGCGACCAGCAGCCACCAGGGCGCGGTCGGCAGCCAGCCATGGGCGGGCAGGACGTTGCCGGCCGCGGCCAGGACCAGCGTCCAGCGCAGTCCGAGCAGGGTGAAGAGGGGCAGGAGCAGCAGGACCTGCACCAGTTGTGCCCGGCGCGGGACCGGCACGACGGTCCGCCGGGAGCCGTCGTCCTGCGCGGACTCCTCCAGGTGCCGGGCCAGCTTGCGCAGCGTCGGCCGCTGGTAGACGTCGACGACGGCGGTGCTGGGATACCGGGCGCGCAGCCGCGTCGTCAGCTGCGCGGCGGCCAGGCTGCCGCCGCCGATCGCGAAGAAGTCGTCGCGGGGGCCGCCGACCGGGATGCCGAGGACCTCCGTCCACTGCTCGGCGAGCCATGCCTCGGTGCCGTACAGCCGCTCGGCCGGCCCGCCGGTCTCCAGCCCCTCCAGCGGCCACGGCAGCGCGGCCCGGTCGACCTTGCCCGACGTCCGGGTCGGCAGGTCGGCCACCGGCGCCAGCAGCGGCACGAGGGCGGCGGGCAGCCCGGCGCGGAGCCTCTCCACGGCCGCGCCGCGGTCCCAGCCGTCCTGGACGACGACGTACCCGACGAGGAGCTGGTTGCCGCCGCGCGCGGTGCGCACGGCGGCCGCCGCGCCGGCGACCCCGGGCAGCGCCTGGAGCGCCGAGTCGACCTCGCCCAGCTCGATCCGCCGCCCGCCGAGCTTGATCTGCTCGTCGGCCCGCCCGAGGAAGACCAGCCCCTCGGGCTCCGCCCTCACCAGGTCACCGCTGCGGTACGCCCGTTCCCAGCCCAGCGACTCCAGCGGCGCGTACTTCTCCGCGTCCTTCTCGGCGTCCAGGTACCGGGCGAGCCCCACGCCGCCGATCACCAGCTGCCCGCTGCCGCCCATCGGCACGGGTCGGCCGGCCTCGTCCACGACGGCCAGCTCCCACCCCCGCAGCGGCAGCCCGATCCGGATCGGCTCCGCCCCGCTCATCAGGGAGGCACAGGCCACGACGGTCGCCTCGGTCGGCCCGTACGTGTTCCACACCTCGCGCCCCTCGGTCACCAGCCGCTGCGCCAGCTCGGGCGGGCAGGCCTCCCCGCCGAAGATCAGCAGACGGACGTCGTCGAGGGTCTCCGGCTCCCACAGCGCGGCGAGCGTGGGCACGGTCGACACGACGGTGATCTCCTGCTCCGCCAGCCAGGGCCCGAGGTCGGCACCGCTCCTGACCTGCGCCCGCGGCACCGGCACCAGGCAGGCGCCGTACCGCCAGGCCAGCCACATCTCCTCGCAGGAGGCGTCGAAGGCGACGGACAGTCCCGCCATCACCCGGTCGCCGGGCCCGATCGGCTCCTCGGTGAGGAACAGCGCGGCCTCGGCGTCCACGAAGGCGGCGGCACTGCGATGGCTGACGGCGACGCCCTTGGGCTTTCCGGTGGAACCGGAGGTGAAGATGATCCACGCGTCGTGCCCGGCCCCCGGCCGCGCGGCCGGCACGTCGGAGCGGCCGTGGACGGTCAGCTCGTGCCCGGCACCGACGACGGCCCGGACCCCGGCCTCCCCGAACACCAGCGCCGCCCGCTCGTCGGGGTCCTCCGCGTCGACCGGCACATAGGCCGCTCCGGCGGCCAGGACGGCGAGGACCGCCACGTACAGGTCGTTGGTCCCGGACGGCACCCGGACCCCCACGCGGTCGCCGAGGCCGACCCCGGCGGCGGCCAGCCGGCGGCGCAGCCGCTCGACCTCGACGGCCAGCTCCCGGTAGGTCAGCGCGGCGGCGCCGTCGTCCAGGGCCGGCTCGTCCGGGTACGAGCGCACGGACGCGTCGAGGACGTCGACGAGGGTGCGCGGGGAGGGGGCCGGGCCGCCGGAGAAACGTGCCGTGTCGCCGAGCTGTGCGCGGATCTCTTCGTCGAGCAGACCGAGAGCGCGGCTCTCGTCCGTGGCTGCCATCGGGTCCTCGCCTCTCGTGCCCGGAGAACTCCGGGGCGCTGGCGGGTCCGCAGGTCTGCCTGGGGTTGTCCGGCTCCAGCCCGTAACAAGCCGGATATTTTAGTACGACGCCAGGCTCACCCCCTTCCGGCGGCCGGCCCGGGAGGGCCGTCCGGGGCGGCCGCGGGCTCGCGGACCCACCGTGACCTGGTGATCTTCGAACCGGGGAGAGATGCCCCACACCAACGAGCGAGGGCCCCGACCTGACGGTCGGGGCCCTCGCTCATCTCACGTGTCCGAGGGGGGACTTGAACCCCCACGCCCGATAAAGGGCACTAGCACCTCAAGCTAGCGCGTCTGCCATTCCGCCACCCGGACAAGGTGTCTGTCGCGCGGGTTTCCCCTGCGGCGACGACGTAAACATTACCAGGCTTTCCGAGGTGCCCGATCACGGCCCGACCGCCGGCCTCCCGCGGTGGGCCCGCCGTCCTCCCGCGGTGCGCCCGCGTCCGCCACCAGGGGCGTGAACGGCGTGTGACGGGCCGGGACCGGTCTTGGGCGCGGGCGGCGGGAGGGGGAGGATGAGGGGGACCACCAGCAGTGACAGCGGGAGGAACCAGCGTGAGCGCGACGGACGACACGGCCAGGGGCGTCACCGGCGAGGACGAGGTCGTGGACCTCTGCCGCGAGCTGATCCGGTTCGACACCAGCAACTACGGCGACCACTCGGGTCCGGGCGAGCGCAAGGCGGCCGAGTACGTCGCCGAGAAGCTCGCCGAGGTCGGACTCGAGCCGAAGATCTACGAGTCCCACCCGGGGCGTGCCTCCACCGTCGCCCGCATCGAGGGCACGGACCCGTCCCGGCCCGCGCTGCTCATCCACGGCCACCTCGACGTGGTCCCCGCCAACGCCGCCGACTGGACCCACGACCCCTTCTCCGGCGAGGTCGCCGACGGGTGCGTGTGGGGCCGGGGCGCGGTCGACATGAAGGACATGGACGCGATGACCCTGGCGGTCGTCCGCGACCGGCTGCGCTCCGGCCGCAGGCCGCCGCGCGACATCGTCCTCGCCTTCCTGGCCGACGAGGAGGCGGGCGGCACCTACGGCGCCAAGCACCTGGTCGACCGGCACCCCGACCTCTTCGACGGCGTCACCGAGGCGATCAGCGAGGTGGGCGGGTTCTCCTTCACGGTGAGCGAGGAGCGGCGCCTCTATCTGATCCAGACGGCCGAGAAGGGCATGCACTGGATGAAGCTGACCGTGGCCGGCACCGCCGGGCACGGCTCGATGATCCACCGGGACAACGCGATCACGGAGCTGTCGGAGGCGGTGGCCCGGCTCGGCCGCCACAAGTTCCCGGTACGGGTCACCAAGACCACCCGGGCCTTCCTCGACGAACTGGGCGACGCGCTCGGCACCCAGCTGGACCCGGAGGACATGGAGTCCACCCTCGCCCGGCTCGGCGGCATCGCCAAGCTGATCGGCGCGACCCTGAGCAACACGGCCAACCCCACCCAGCTCAACGCCGGTTACAAGGTCAACGTCATTCCCGGCGAGGCCACCGCCCACGTCGACGGGCGCTTCCTGCCGGGCCACGAGGAGGAGTTCCTCACCGACCTGGACCGGATCCTCGGCCCGAAGGTGCGCCGCGAGGACGTGCACTCCGACAAGGCGCTGGAGACGTCCTTCGACGGACCGCTGGTGGAGGCCATGCAGTCCGCGCTGCTCGCCGAGGACCCCACCGCCAAGGCGATCCCGTACATGCTCTCCGGCGGTACCGACGCCAAGTCCTTCGACGACCTCGGCATCCGCGGCTTCGGCTTCGCCCCGCTGAAGCTGCCGCCGGAGCTGGACTTCGCCGGCATGTTCCACGGCGTCGACGAGCGGGTGCCCGTGGACGGCCTCCGGTTCGGCGTCCGCGTGCTCGACCGCTTCATCGACGCCTCCTGAGCGGCGCGCCTTCTATTCGGCAGTCTGTGCGGGAGGTACTGAGAAGAGTGAATGCGACGATAAGCACGTAGCCCCATTACTTCCTCGTCGTTACTGCTGATGCGATCCGTTGCTTGGGATCGCATTGCCAACGAGGAGGAATAATGATCAAGAAGATCGTCGCCGCTGCGGCCGCCACCGGTGGTCTGGTTCTCGCGGGTGCGGGCCTGGCCGTCGCCGATTCGGGTGCCCAGGGTGCCGCCGTGAACTCCCCGGGTGTCGTCTCCGGCAACGTGATCCAGGTGCCCGTCCACATTCCCGTGAACGTCTGCGGCAACACGATCTCGGTGATCGGGCTGCTGAACCCCGCCTTCGGCAACGTCTGCATCAACAAGTGACGTCGACCCGCTGAGGGGTCGTCCACACCGTCGGCCCCGGAGCGCGCGCCATGCGCTCCGGGGCCGACCGGTCTTTTCTCATCCCATTCGTGCGAAAGCCGAATGAGATGAGAAAGGAAAGCCGAAGAAGTCGTAGAACCCGGAGGCCTCGCGCAGCTGGAAGGATGCGAGCGATTCGGGACCAGAACGAAAGCAGGGATTCAGTAATGCGACAGGTCACCCGCAAAGGCCTCATGACCGTGGCGGCGGCGACGGGGGTGATCGCCGCCGCCGGAGGTTACGCGCACGCCGACTCCGGTGCGAGCGGCTCCGCGTCCAACTCGCCCGGCGTCCTGTCCGGCAACAACGTCCAGGCACCGGTGAACGTGCCGGTCAACGTCTGCGGCAACACCGTCGACGTCGTCGGCGTCCTCAACCCGTCGGTGGGCAACTCCTGTGCCAACCGGAGCGCGGGCCACAGCGGCGGCAAGAGCGGCGGCGCCGCCCACGGCGGGCGCGGCGCCGGCCATGGCGAACACGGCACCGGGCACGGCGGCAGCCAGGGCGGCTCCGGCTCGCACGGCGGCTCCGGCGGCGCGCAGGCGGACGGCCACACCGCCGGTTCGCCCGGCGTCGGTTCCGGCAACAACGTCCAGGCACCGGTCCACGTGCCGGTCAACGCGTGCGGCGACAGCATCGACGTGATCGGGATCCTCAACCCGGCCATGGGCAACCAGTGCGCCAACGACAGCGGTCCCGGCCGTGACTACGGCACGCCTCCCGGCGACGAGGACAGGACGCCGGGCAACGAGGGGCCCGGCAAGCCGGCCGGCCCCGGGAGCTCCAGCCACTCCGAGGCCGAGGGCGCCCCGGCCAAGCCGGGTCACGTGACCCCGGCCGGCGCCGCCTCCGTCCACGCCCCGCAGCTCGCGCGGACCGGCAGCGACCTGCCGCTGGGCCTCACCCTTCCGGCCGGCGCGGGAGCGCTCCTCGCGGGCGCGGTCCTCTACCGCAAGGCGCGCGCCTCGGCGTGAGCGCCCCTGGCACCGCGAACGGAGCGGGCCCCGCCTCGGCGGGGCCCGCTCCGTTTCCGTCATGTTCAGCTCACCACGTGGCGCGTACCTGACGGATGATCCGCCGACGCAGCCGCACTCGGCGGCTGCCGTCCCGCAGCAGGCTCAGACGGTCCAACTCCCAGTGTCCGTACTCCGCATGGTCGGTCAGCAGACGTGTCGCGTCCTTGCGGGAGACACCGCGCGGTACGTACACGTCGACAAATTCGTATTCCGGCATCGCATCTATTGTGCGGTCTGGGGCCCGGTACGGATAGCGTCTGCCCTATGTCTGATGCTGCGCAGCCCACCGCTGCCGAGGTACGCGCCGCCGTCGAGGCGGTCAAGACCGCGCTCGACCGCCACCTGGCGGCGGTCGAACGCAGGACGGGTGACGACGACCCGGCCGTCTACGAGGCGTTCAACGAGCTGGCCGCGGCCGCGGAGGCGTACGACGAGCTGCTCTACGACCGCTATGACGAGGTCACCCCCTTCGAGATCCCCGGCGCCGACGACTCGCTGCCGCCCTACGCGGGCCCCGAGGAGCCCAACGCCCTGAGCGTGCTGATCCGCCGCGACTACGCCGTGGTCGAACCGCAGCGGCTGCTGGCGCAGGCCCAGCGGGTCGAGGCGGCGGAGTTCGAGGAGGGCGCGGACGGGGAGGCCTCCGGGACCGTCCACGGCGCGCTGGGCCTGCTCTTCGGCGAGTTCGAGCCCGACGAGATCGCCTCGCGGCACAAGGAGTTCGGTCTGGAGGAGGGCGACTCCACCCTGTGGGTGCTGGCGGCCGACGAACCCGCCGAGCCGGGCGAATGGCTGGAGACGCCCTTCGAGCAGCCGGACCCGCAGCAGGTGGTGTGCCGCTTCGACGTCAGCTCGGTCTTCGACGACGACATCGAGGACGACCTGGTGGAGGACGAGGACGACGAGGAAGAGGATCTGGAGCTTCTGGACGCCCCGGAGCCGACGGTGGACGGCGGAAGTCGCTAGCGGGTAGCCGGTAGCCGGTAGCCGGTAGCCGGTAGCCGGTAGCCGGTAGCCGGTAGTCGCCAGTCGGTATCGGCTACCGGCCGTGGTCACGGCAGGGGATCGCTCCCCGCCGTGACCACCGTGCGTTCGCCCCGCCCCGCCCTTCAGTCGGCCGCCGGCACCTGCGTGCGCAGCAGGGCCGGCAACCGGGTCGTGCGGGGCTTCGCCGTGACCTCGGCCACCGCTGCGGGCAGCGCCTGTTCGACCCCGTGGACCACGGACAGGTGGCGCTCCGCCCGGCTGAAGGCCGTGTAGACCCAGGGACGGGAGAGGACCGGCGCGGCATCCCCGGGCAGCACGACGACCGCCGCCGGCCACCGGCTCCCCACCGCCTGGTGCGCCGTGAGCGCCCACCCGTGCCGGACGGACTGCTCCACCCGCTCCCTCGGTACGACCACGGCGGCACCGTCGCAGGACAGATGCAGCCCCTCCGCGTCGGCCGTCACCACCCGGCCCGGCACCGTACGGCCCGGGGCGGGGGAGTAGGCGATCAGGTCGCCGGGGTCGAAGCCGCCGAAACGACCGGGGCCGGGGTTGAGGCGCTCCTTGAGCGCGGCGTTCAGCGCGCGGGTGCCGGCCGCGCCGCCGTGCCCGGGGGTGGCGACCACCGTCTGCTCGGCGGCGATGCCGAAGGCCCGCGGTACCGAGTCCGCGACCAGCTGCACCGTCCGGTGCACGGCCTCGCCGGCGTCCCGCACGGGCACGATCACGATCTCCTTGCCCGGCGCCTCGACCTGGTTCAGCTCGCCGACGCCGACCCCGGACACCAGCTCGCCGAGCGGTCCCGGATCGGGCGTGCGGGAGGCGATCTGGGGGCAGACGCGGGCGGCGAGCAGGTCGGCGAAGACCCGGCCGGGGCCGGCCGACCAGAGGAGCGCCGGGTCGCCGCTGAGCACCAGCCGGGCACCGTCCGCGAGGGACTCCACGACCATGGCCGCCGTCTCGACGTCCAGTTGCGGCGCGTCCAGCAGGATCAGCAGGTCGAGGGCGAAGGCGCCCTCGGCGTCCCGGCCGGGTCCCTCCGCGCCGGCCAGCAGGCCGGGCAGGGTGACGACGGAGCCGTCCGCCTCGTCCGTCGCCTCCCGGTCCGCCGCGAGCCGGCGGCGCCCGTCCGGTGTGTGGCAGGCGGCGACAGCGCGCAGACCCAGGGAGTGGGCGGCGGCGAGCAGGGCGGCCGGTTCGGCGCGGGCGGCCTCGCCACCGGTGTGCAGGACCAGGCCGTGCCCGGCGACCGCGCGGATCAGCTCGGCCGTGCTGCCGGACGCCGAGGCGGCGACGGACTCCCACGGCGCCGCGCTCTCCTTGGCCAGGGAGTTGGCCACGCGGGCGAGACCGTCGGCGAGGCTCTCCTCCGCGAGCGCGTACCGCTCCAGACCGACGAGGACCCGGACCGGGCCGGTCTCCTCCTCGGACTCCTCGGACCCCTCGGCCCCCTCGCTCGCGGCGGCCCTGACCGGGGCGGTTCCGGATTCCTCCAGGGCGTCCTGGAAGGCGAGGGCCTCGCCCTCGGCGAGGGTGCTCTGCACGGCCGCGTCCGCGTCCGGGACACCCCGCTGGGCGAGCGCGGCCGTCAGCGCCGGCAGTTCCAGGGCGGTGTGCCCGGCCAGCGCCGCCTGCTCCAGCAGCCAGACGGTGACCGCCCGGCCCCGCCGTTCGTCGTCCGGGGCGCACTCCGCGCCGAGCAGCGCCCGCGCGAAGCCGTCGGCCTGCTCGGGCCGCACGCCGGGAACGCGCAGCAACTGCCAGGGATCCTCGCCCAGCGCCTCCGCGGCCACCTCGCCGAGAGCCGCGGCGACCTGCGGAGCCAGCGTCTCGGGAGCACCGCCACCGGCCAGCACCCGCCGTACGGCCTCGACGGTGTCCGGTGCCGGGGCCGTGGTGACGGGTTCCGCGGCCACCGGCTGGGGGCGCCGCGCGGGCTCCGGGGCGGCACGGCGCGGGGCGGGCTCGGGATCGGCGAAGACGGCGGCGGTGGGCTTCTCCCCGCTCTCCACGGCCCGGACGGCCGCGAGGAGGTCGGCGGCCCTGCCGCTGAGCTTGGCACCGGCGGGGATGGGGCCCTGCTTCTCGGCCTTGCGCCGCTCGATCCGCTCCCGCTCCAGCTTCTGAGCGGCGAGTTCCGCCTCGGCCTCGGACAGCTTCCGGGCGCTCTCGTCGGCCGCGGACTCCGGCACGGCCGCGTCGGCCGACGCGGACTCACCGGCGGCGGACCCGGGCGTCGTCCCGTCGGCCGCGGCCGCCACGGAGTCGGTCTCCGGTGAGCCCTCGGTCGGCGGGGCGTCGTCCGGGGTGCCCGGCCCGGTGTTCTCCGTGGTGCTGGGGGGCTCCGGCTCCGTGCTCACAGCGTGCTCCAGTCGTGATCGGGATAGCGGTGCACGGGCGCCGACACGTCGTCGAGCGCCCGGCAGATCTCGTCAGGAAGACTAAGGGCCTCCACTGACAACGCGGCCGTGAGCTGCTGCGCGTTGCGCGCGCCGACGATCGGGGCGGCCACTGCGGGCCGGTCGCGGACCCAGGCGAGGGCGACCTGGAGGGGGGTCACCGCGAGCCCGTCCGCGGCGGTCGCCACGGCGTCCACCACGCGGCTCGCGGTGTCGTCGAGGTAGGGCTCGACGAAGGGCGCGAAGTGGTCCGAGGCGGCGCGTGAGTCCGGCGGCAGGGCGTCGCCCCGGTACTTGCCGGTGAGGACGCCCCGGCCGAGGGGGGAGGAGGGCAGCAGACCGATGCCCAGGTCCAGCGCGGCCGGCAGCACCTCCCGCTCCACTCCCCGCTGGAGCAGGGAGTACTCCATCTGCGTACTGGCCAGCCGAGTACGCGTGCCCGGCGCCGCGAGCTGCCAGGTGGCGGCCTTGGCGAGCTGCCAGCCGCAGAAGTTGGAGACGCCGGCATAGCGGGCGCGGCCGCTGGCCACCGCTATGTCGAGGGCCTGGAGGGTCTCCTCCAGCGGGGTGTCCGGGTCGAAGGCGTGCACGTGCCACACGTCGACGTGGTCCGTGCCGAGCCGGCCGAGCGAGGCATCCAGGGCCGCGAGGAGATGGCCCCGGGAGCCGTCGAAGCGCCGGTCCGGGTCGGGCACGCTGCCGGCCTTCGTCGAGATGATCAGGTCCCGGCGCGGAACCAGGCCTTCCATGAGCCGCCCCAGCAGATACTCGGCCTCTCCGTCGCCGTACACGTCCGCCGTGTCGACGAGGGTGCCGCCCGCCTCCCAGAACGTCTTCAAGAGGTCCGCGGCGTCGTGCTCGTCGGTGTCACGGCCCCAGCTCAGGGTGCCGAGCCCGATGCGGGACACGCGCAGGCCGGTGCGGCCGAGATGCCTCTGCTCCATGGTCGCCGAGATTACTGGCCAGAACTGGGCCGTGGGTTGCCTGTGGACAACCGAATCACGGCCGTCCGGGACCGGTTCGGGCAGGCCGGGGGCCCCGCGGACCGACGCGACCCTCGCCACAGCGCCCTCCCCCGGGGGCCGCCCCCGCGCTACTGTCTCCGGAACAGCGTCGTTACTGATCAGTAAGGGGAATCGGCCATGCAGCTCGGGATCAACCTCGGCTACTGGGGTGCCGGAATGGACGGGGACAACCTGGCCGTGGCGCAGGAGGCCGACCGGCTCGGGTACGCCGTCTGCTGGGCCGCGGAGGCCTACGGCTCGGACGCCGCGACCGTGCTCACCTGGGTCGCCGCCCAGACCGAGCGGATCGACGTCGGCTCGGCCATCTTCCAGATCCCGGCCCGCCAGCCGGCGATGACCGCGATGACCGCCGCCACCCTCGACTCGCTGTCGGGCGGCCGCTTCCGCCTCGGCCTCGGCGTCTCCGGCCCGCAGGTCTCCGAGGGCTGGTACGGCGTCAAGTTCGACAAGCCGCTGTCCCGTACGCGCGAGTACGTCGAGATCGTCCGCAAGGCGATGACCCGCGAGCGGCTGTCGTACGAGGGCGAGCACTGGACGCTGCCGCTGCCGGGCGGTCCGGGCAAGCCGATCAAGCTGACCGTGCACCCGGAGCGCGAGCACATCCCGCTGTACATCGCCGCCATCGGCCCGAAGAACCTGGAGCAGACCGGCGAGATCGCCGACGGCGCCCTGCTGATCTTCCCCTCCGCCGACCACATCGAGGACACCGCGATCAAGCACCTGCGCGCGGGCCGCGAGAAGGCCGGCAAGACGCTCGACGGCTTCGACATCTGCCCGACGCTGCCGCTGGCCGTCGGCGCCGACAAGGACGTCGAGCAGCTCGCGGACACCTTCCGCCCCTACACCGCGCTGTACGTCGGCGGGATGGGCAGCCGCAAGCAGAACTTCTACAACCAGCTCGCGCGGCGCATGGGCTACGAGCAGGCCGCCGACGACATCCAGGACAAGTACCTCTCCGGCGACAAGCAGGGCGCCGCGGCCGCCGTACCGCACGAGCTGATCGACCGCACCACGCTGCTGGGGTCCAAGGAGCGGATCGCCGACCGGATGAAGGCCTACGCGGCGGCCGGTGTCACCACCCTGACGCTCGCGCCCGCGGGCTTCACGCTCGACGAGCGGCTCGCCTCGCTGCGGGCGGGCGCCGAGGCGCTGGAGCTGGCCGGACTGGCGTAGCGCCGCTCGCGGCGGAGGGGGGAGGTTTTCAGCGGCCGTGGTGGGGGCTCGGGGGTCTTCCCCGCCACGGCCGTCACGGGGAACAACGCGCCGGGAGGCGCGCGGTTACGCCTCCAGCGCGAGCTTCTCGGCTCATCCGTTCGGCGGTGTCGTCCGGCACCCCTGTTGCAGTGCCTCCCGTCCCGCACTTGACTCGTCCTCTGCGGGACCTGCGGAATCCCCGGGACGCGGAGAGGTGCCTCACGATGCTTTCGGCCAAGAGTCTCTTCCAGGAGATCCTGGACAACGACGAGTCCTTCCGGCTGTTCTGTTCCATCGCCGCGAGCGGGGAGTCGCAGGGCGGCTGGGAGAACGCCCGGATCGCCGCGCTCGTCCCGCCGGACCAGCGCGACCTCGTCCCCAAGATCACCCGGCACGGCGCCGACGAGGACAAGCACGGGCGGATCTTCAACGCCCTGCTGAAGAAGCGCGGTCTCCGGCCCGTCCCCGTCCCGCCCGAGACCGACTACACGATGCTGCTGGAGCGGGGCGGCATCGGCCTGGCGCACGACAGGCTCAAGGCCGACCGGCGGCTGACCGTGCGGGACGTCGTCACGTATCTCGCGCACAGCCGGGTGACCGAGCAGCGCGCCTCCGAGCAGATGGAGCTGCTGCGCAAGCACTTCGCCGACCATCCCGATCTCGGCCGCGCGGTGCGGATGATCTCCCACGACGAGGACAACCACCTCGCCTACTGCCACGAGGAGTTGCTGCGCTTCGCGCGCGCCGGGCACGGCCGCGCCATCCAGCGGACGCTGCGCGAGGCCGCGCTCGCGGAGATCCGTGTCTACCGCGACGTCAGCCTCGCCGTGATGTCCCACATGGGCCGCATCCTCGGCTGGTCCCGGCCCAGGGCGGTGCTCCTCGGCGCCGGCATCCACGCCGTGTACGCGTGGGAGCGGCTGGCGGGCTGGCGCCGCATGGTCACCCTGAGGATGCCCGACCGCCGCGACGCCCTGGGCGGCGACCCGGCCACCACGGCCCCCGAGTACGCCTGAGCGACGGCCCACCACGCGCGCGAGGGCCTGTTCGGGCGACGGTGGCCGACACACGCGGGGACCTTGAGTCGACGCCGGCGGCTGTGGCCGAGCGCGCCGCGTGTCCGCACGGACTCCGCCCCGGTCGGGCGTGCGCGGAACCGGCGTGCGCCGCACTCGCGCCCGGACTGTGGGTCGGTCGGGTGTGCCTGGAGGTGGTGTGGGCGGCGTGTGCGCGTGGGCGGTGTCGGCCGGGTGTGCTTGGAGGTGGTGTGGGCCGCATGTGGGCGTGAGGCCCCCGCCTGCCGCTCCCGCGCGTCACCGTGTGCGCGCCGCTCCCGCAGGTGAGCCCCGAGTCCGCGGGACCCCGCGCCCCGGTCACCGCACCACACAGCACCCGCACCCCTACCCGCGCGGACCCTCGGTCACCGCACCACGCAGCGCTACCCGCGCGGACCCTCGGTCACCGCACCGCACTACACAGCACCCGTACCCGCACGGGCCCCGGTCCGCCGCACCGCACCGTCCGCACCCCGCACGCGTGAGCCCGCGCCGTTACAGCCACCCCTGCACCCCGCACGCGTAGGTGCCCGCGCCGTTACAGCCACCCGCGCCGCTTGAACGTCCGGTACAGCCCCACCTCCAGGGCGGCCATGATCACGATCACCGCGGGATACGACCACGTCCAGTGCAGTTCCGGCATGTGCTCGAAGTTCATGCCGTAGATCCCCGCGATCATGGTGGGGATAGCCGCCATGGCCGCCCACGCGGAGATCTTCCGCATGTCGTCGTTCTGCCGGACGCTCATCTGCGCCAGGTGCGCCGAGAGGATGTCCGACACGAGCCGGTCCAGGCCCTCCACGGACTCGTTCACGCGTGCGAGGTGGTCGCTCACGTCACGGAAGAAGGGCCGCGCCTTGTCGTTGACGAACGGCAGGTCCGCCCCGAAGCCGCCGGTGGCGGCCAGCCGCGACACCGGGAGCGTGAGCGGGACGGTCGCCCGGCGGAACTCCAGGATCTGCCGCTTGAAGGTGTAGATCCGGGACGCCGTGTTCCGCGAGCCACCGCCGTCCGGCGAGAACACCTCCGTTTCCAGCTCCTCCAGGTCGGTCTGCAACTCGGTCGCCACGTCCAGGTAGTGGTCGACGGTGGCGTCGGCGATCGCGTAGACCACCGCGGTCGGTCCCTTCACCAGCAGCTGCGGTTCATGCTCCAGTCGCTGCCGTACCGCCGCCAGGGGCGCGCCCTCGCCGTGCCGGACGGTCAGCACGAAGGAGTCGCCGAGGAAGACCATGACCTCGCCCGAGGACACCGTGTCGCTCTCTGGCTCGTACACCACCGGTTTCAGCACCAGGAACAGCGAGTCGTCGTACACCTCCAGCTTGGGCCGCTGGTGTGCCTTGAGGGCGTCCTCCACGGCCAGCGGGTGCAGCGCGAACTCCTGGGTGACATGGGCGAACTCCTTCTCGGAGGGCTCGTGCAGCCCGATCCAGACGAAGCCGCCCGCGGCACGCGCGTCGTCCAGCGCCTCGGAGAAGTCCTGCGGACCCTCCGTCCGGCGCCCGTCGCGATAGATGGCGCAGTCGACGATCACGTGGCGCGTTCTCCCTTCAGCCGTTCCCGTTCTCCGTTTCCCCGTGTCGCGAGGACTACCCCTACCCTGGGCCGCATGCCCACCCTGATCCTGGTCCGGCACGGTCGGTCCACCGCCAACACCTCCGCAGTGCTCGCCGGCTGGACGCCCGGCGTCGCCCTCGACGAGCGCGGCACCGCGCAGGCCGCCGCGCTGCCGGAACGCCTGCGGGGACTGCCGATCACCGAGGTCGTCGCCAGCCCCCTGCAACGCTGCCAGGAGACGATCCGGCCCCTGCTGGACGCCCACCCGGACCTGCCCGTCCACTCCGACGAGCGGATCGGGGAGGCCCACTACGGCGACTGGTCCGGACGCAAGCTCGCCGAGCTGAAGGACGACCCGCTCATGGAGGTCGTCCAGGCGCACCCCTCCGCGGCCGCCTTCCCCGGCGGCGAGTCCATGCGGGCCATGCAGACCCGCGCCGCCGAGGCGGTGCGCGAGTGGAACGCGCGCGTGGAGCGCGACCACGGTCCCGACGCCGTCTACCTCATGTGCTCGCACGGCGACATCATCAAGTCGCTCGTGGCGGACGCGCTGGGACTCCATCTCGACCTCTTCCAGCGCATCTCCGTCGAACCGTGCTCGGTGACGGTGATCCGCTACACCCGCCTGCGGCCCTACCTCGTGCGCCTCGGCGACACCGGGGACTTCGCCTCCCTCCTGCCGAGCCAGGAGCCCCCGCGGCAGGACGCCACCGTAGGGGGCGATGCGGGC
This sequence comes from Streptomyces sp. NPDC006259, assembly GCF_042870975.1. NCBI lineage: Bacteria > Bacillati > Actinomycetota > Actinomycetes > Kitasatosporales > Streptomycetaceae > Streptomyces > Streptomyces sp. NPDC006259. The sequence continues at coordinate 151,002 of NZ_JBIAHY010000007.1, forward strand.
GCACCGTGATCGTCGGCCGCAGTAGGGTGAAGCGGTCCACATACGCGCGTTCACGCATGGACGTTCCCTACCCACGATTCCCATGGAGACAGGACGTGTCCCGTCAGGTGTTCCTCTACGACCCCCCGGACCGTTTCGTGGCCGGTACGGTCGGACTGCCCGGGCGCCGTACCTTCTTCCTCCAGGCCACGGCCGGCTCCCGGGTGACCAGTGTGGCCCTGGAGAAGACCCAGGTCGCCGCGCTCGCCGAGCGCATGGACGAGCTGCTGGACGAGGTCGTACGCCGCAGCGGCGGAAGTGCCGCGGTGCCCGCCGTCACCCCCACCGAAGTCGCCGACTCCGACCCCCTCGACACCCCCGTCGAGGAGGAGTTCCGGGTCGGCACGATGGCCCTCGCCTGGGACGGCGAGGAGCAGCGCATGATCGTCGAGGCGCAGGCCCTCGTGGAACTCGACGCCGAGACCGACGAGGACCTCGCCGAGGCCGAGGAGCGGCTGCTCCAGGACGAGGAGAACGGGCCCCCGATGCTGCGGGTCCGGCTCACCGGCGCGCAGGCCAGGGCCTTCGCCAAGCGCGCCCTCGACGTCGTCAACGCCGGCCGGCCGCCGTGCCCGCTGTGCAGTCTGCCGCTCGACCCGGAAGGACACGTATGTCCGCGCCAGAACGGATACCGCCGCGGGGCGTGACGACCACCGGCAAGGCCGACGCCGCCCTGCTCGCGCAGGGCGAGCTGACCGTGCGCGGCCGCATCCGCGAGGCGTCCAACGCGGCCCTGTACTGCACCGTCGCGCACGAGGGCCGCGAGGCCGCCTGCGTCTACAAACCGGTGGCCGGGGAGAGGCCCCTGTGGGACTTCCCCGATGGCACCCTCGCCCAGCGCGAGGTCGCCGCGTACGAGGTCTCCGAGGCGACCGGCTGGGGGCTCGTCCCCCCGACCGTCCTGCGCGACGGGCCGTACGGCGAGGGCATGTGCCAGCTGTGGATCGAGGTGTCCCCGGAGGCCGAGCTGCTCGCCCTGGTCGACGCCGAGGAGCCGGAGCCGGGCTGGCGGGCGATCGGATTCGCCGAGGTCGGCGAGGGCCGGTCCGCGCTGCTGGTCCACGCCGACGACGAGCGGCTGCGCCGGCTCGCCGTCCTCGACGCGGTCATCAACAACGCGGACCGCAAGGGCGGCCATCTGCTGCCCACCGCCGAGGGGCGGCTCTACGGCATCGACCACGGCGTCACCTTCAACGCCGAGGACAAGCTGCGCACCCTCCTGTGGGGCTGGGCGGGCGAGCCCCTGACGGGGGAGGCCGTCGAGGTGCTGGGGGGCCTGCGGGAGGCCCTGGAGGCCGGCGGGGCGCTCGCCGCCACGCTGGCCGCGCTCATCACTCCCGCCGAGGTCGACGCCACCCGCGCGCGTGTCGGCGCGCTCCTGGAGTCCGGCAGACACCCGGAGCCGGGCGGCGACTGGCCGGCCATTCCCTGGCCGCCGGTCTAGGACCGGGTTCTGCCGTCACCTTCCCGTCGCCGCCCGGAGAGCGGGCCCGGCAGGCGGGAACGTGACGGCAGGGCCTGGCCGTGTCCCCGCCGGTTCCGTCCCACCGGTCGGTCCGGTCCCACCGGTCGGTCCGGCCCCACCGGTCGGTCCCGTCCCACCGGTCGGTCCGGCCCCACCGGTCGGTCCCGTCCCACAGGTCGGTTCAGTCACCACGTCGTCCCGTCACACCGGTCGGTTCCGTCACACCGGTCAATCCCGTCCCACCGGTCGTTCCAGTCACAGCCGTCACACCGGTCGGTCCGGTCGCACCCGTCGGGCCGCCTCCCAGCACATCGGCCGGGGCCGCGCAAGAGTGCCTTCCCGGTCATCCGGCCCGCTCCGGTTCGTATACGGGAGATGCCTCCGGTTAGGCTCATGACATGCATGCCTGGCCCGCTTCCGAGGTCCCCGCCCTGCCTGGTCAGGGCCGCGACCTGAGGATTCACGACACCGCGACCGGCGGCCTCGTCACCCTCGACCCCGGTCCCGTCGCCCGTATCTACGTCTGCGGCATCACGCCGTACGACGCGACCCACATGGGTCACGCGGCGACCTACAACGCGTTCGACCTGGTTCAGCGCGTGTGGCTCGACACCAAGCGGCAGGTGCACTACGTCCAGAACGTCACCGACGTCGACGACCCGCTCCTGGAGCGCGCGCAGCGGGACGGCCTCGACTGGGTCGCCCTGGCCGAGAAGGAGACGGCCCTCTTCCGCGAGGACATGACGGCCCTGCGCATGCTGCCGCCGCGGCACTACATAGGCGCGGTCGAGGCCATACCCGGCATCGTCCCGCTCGTCGAGCGGCTGCGGGACCTCGGCGCCGCCTACGAACTGGAGGGGGACGTCTACTTCTCCGTCGGATCGGACCCGGACTTCGGCAAGGTCGCCGGCTTGGACGCCGCCGCCATGCGGCTGCTCTCCGCGGAGCGCGGCGGGGACCCCGACCGGCCGGGCAAGAAGAACCCGCTCGACCCGATGCTGTGGATGGCGGCCCGCGAGGGCGAGCCCAGCTGGGACGGCGGCTCGCTGGGCCGGGGCCGGCCGGGCTGGCACATCGAGTGCGTCGCCATCGCCCTGGACCACCTCGGCATGGGCTTCGACGTGCAGGGCGGCGGCTCCGACCTCGCCTTCCCGCACCACGAGATGGGCGCCTCGCACGCCCAGGTGCTCACCGGCGAGTTCCCCATGGCGAAGGCGTACGTCCACGCCGGCATGGTGGGACTGGACGGCGAGAAGATGTCCAAGTCCAAGGGCAACCTCGTCTTCGTCTCTCAGCTGCGTCGCGACGGCGTCGACCCCGCGGCGATCCGGCTCAGCCTCCTCGCCCACCACTACCGGGCCGACTGGGAGTGGACCGACCAGGTGCTCCAGGACGCCCTGGACCGGCTCGGACGCTGGCGCGCGGCCGTCTCCCGGCCCGACGGGCCGCCGGCCGAGGCCCTCGTGGAGGAGATCCGCGCGGCCCTGACGAACGACCTGGACTCCCCGGCCGCGCTGGCCGCCGTCGACCGCTGGGCCGCGCTCCAGCAGGAGCGGGGCGGCACGGACATCGGGGCGCCCGGTGTGGTGTCGCGGGCGGTGGACGCGCTGCTGGGCGTGGCGCTGTAGCAGGCCGGAGCCGTACGACCGGGGCGCCCCTCCTCACGGGGGGCGCCCCGATCGTCTGTGCGGCTCCGGGAAGCCTCCGTCGCGCGCATGAGGTGTGGGCGTTCGTCACCGTCGCGCCGGTCCACCCCACAACAGGACGCGCACGGGACACCGGCGGACCGTTCCCTCGCCCGTCGCGGACTCCGCACCGCGACCGCCGCGCTCTCCGGCGCCGCGCTGAGCGGTACCGGCGGCGCGGCGGGCCGCCGGCACCCGCGGGACGACCTGGCCGGACCGGTTCCCGCTGCGGGATTCCTCGCTCAGTCCGCCGACGGATCGTCGTCGTCGGCGCTCTCCCCGCTCGGCTTGGGCGGTTTCGGGGGCCGCGTCCGCTCGCCGGGACCGGGCGGTCCGCCGCCGTCCCGGCGCCGCAGATACCGCTCGAACTCGCGGGCGATCGCCTCGCCCGAGGCCTCCGGCAGCTCGGCGGTGTCGCGGGCCTCCTCCAGCGTCTGGACGTACTCCGCGACCTCGCTGTCCTCGGCGGCCAGCTGGTCCACGCCCACCTGCCAGGCGCGCGCGTCCTCGACCAGCTCGCCCAGCGGGATGCGCACGTCGATCAGGTCCTCCAGCCGGTTGAGGAGGGCCAGCGTCGCCTTGGGGTTCGGCGGCTGCGACACGTAGTGCGGTACGGCCGCCCAGAGGCTGACCGCCGGCACGCCCGCGTGCGTGCACGCCTCCTGGAGGACGCCGACGATGCCTGTGGGGCCCTCGTACTTGGTCTCCTCCAGGTCCATGCGCCGGGCCAGGTCGGCGTCGGACGTGGTCCCGCTGATCGGCACCGGACGGGTGTGCGGCGTGTCGCCCAGCAGGGCGCCCAGGACGACCACCAGCTCGACGCCCAGCTCGTGCGCGAAGCCGAGCAGCTCGTTGCAGAACGAGCGCCAGCGCATGGACGGTTCGATGCCGCGCACGAGCACGAGGTCGCGCGGCTTCTCGCCGCCGACGCGGACCACCGACAACCTCGTGGTCGGCCACGTGATCTTGCGCACTCCGGCGTCCAGCCACACCGTGGGCCGGTTCACCTGGAAGTCGTAGTAGTCCTCGGCGTCCAGCGCCGCGAACACCTCGCCCTTCCACTCCCGCTCCAGATGCGCGACCGCGGTGGAGGCGGCGTCGCCGGCATCGTTCCAGCCCTCGAACGCGGCCACCATGACCGGGTCGATCAGCTCGGGAACTCCCTCGAGCTCGATCACCCAGCGCCTCCTTCCGACGTGCCCTCGCCTGACCACCCAACCTTACGGCGTCGGGCGGGGGCGCCCGCAGCCCCCTTGCGCGGGCCGCCGAACGGATCACTGCCCCGTTCACCACCCCCGGACACCCTTCGCCACAAGCCGCCCAACGGCTCGGCCGCGGCCGGCGGTCCGCGCTCATGACGCCAACCGTCACCCACGGCCCCGCCGTCTCGGCCTCCGCTTCCGCCTTCGCCTCCGTCTCCGCGTCCCGGTGGCGCGGCGCCGAAAGGATTGCCCGACTGGGCGTCGAGTGGGCCCGGTTGCCACCCGCCGACCGGTGGGCCGGGCCGCCGCCTCCGCCGCGGCGGCATCCGGGATCGCGGCGCACGACAGCGAACTCCGGGACCGGTCGGCGCGGTGGGGCCGACGCGGAAGCAACGCCGGTGACTCAGGGGGAGGTTGGGATCGCGATTGGTCGCTCAGGTGCCGTCCACGCATGTCCAGCATGTGGAAGGACCGACGGAGGGCGCGCCCCATGGCACAGAGGTCAGGGGACAGGCCGGCTCGGTGGCGGCTGGAGCCGCCGCGGGTCCCGAGGCGCCGCCCGCGGCGGCCTCGCCACCGAGCCGTTCTTCCAGCTCATGTACGGTGTCGAACACCAGAGGAACACCAGGAGTGCCCGCTATGTCCCAGGAACTGCGCGCCGTCGAGTGGACCGGAACCGGTCTCGCGCTGATCGACCAGACCGTTCTCCCGCACCGCGCCGAGACGGTGGACGTCCGCGATGTGGACACTCTCGTGGACGCGATCCGGCGACTGGTCGTACGCGGTGCCCCGGCCATCGGGGCGGCCGGGGCCTACGGCGTCGCGATCGCGCTGCTCCAGGGCGAACGGGAGGGCTGGACGCCGGAAGAGGTGCGCGCGGCCGTCGCCCGCGTCCGCGCGGCCCGACCGACCGCCGTCAACCTCATGGTGGGCGTGGACCGGGTCATGACCCGCTTCGACGAGGGCCTCGACGCGGTGCTGGCGGAGGCCGCCGCCGTCCAGCGCGAGGACGTCGAGGCCAACCGGGCGATGGGCGCCTTCGGCGCGGACTGGCTGCTCGAACGGGTCGGCGGGGACCGGTCGTTGAGGATCCTCACGCACTGCAACACCGGAGCCCTGGCGACGGCCGGCTGGGGCACCGCCCTCGGCGTCATCCGCGAACTCCACGCCCGGGACCGGCTGGAGGTCGTCCACGTCGACGAGACCCGCCCGCTGCTCCAGGGAGCCCGGCTGACCGCCTGGGAGCTGGTCCAGGAGGGCATCGCGCACTACGTCCAGGCGGACGGGGCGGCCGCGGGCACCATCCTGCGCGGACAGGTCGACGCGGCGGTCGTCGGCGCCGACCGCATCGCCGCCAACGGCGACACCGCCAACAAGGTCGGCACCGTCGGCGTGGCCCTCGCCTGCGCGGACGCGGGGATCCCGTTCCTGGTGGCGGCGCCCACCACCACGGTCGACCTCGCCACACCGACGGGCGACGGCATCCACATCGAACTGCGCGACGAGGCCGAGGTGCTGGAGTGGTCCGGCATCCGCACGGCCCCGGCCGCCTCGCGCGGGCACAACCCGGCGTTCGACGTCACTCCGGGCCGGCTGGTGACGGGTCTGGTCACCGAGCGCGGCGTACTGGAGGTCTCGGCCGGGCAACTGCCGGGGGAGCACCTGCGCTAGCGCACGCGCGCGCCCAGCCCCGCGGGGAGCACCTGCGCCGGCGCGCCCAGTCGGAGGGAGCCGGCGGCCGGGCGGCGGCCCCCTCCGGGTTCTCGCGCGCGTCGGTTCAGCGGCGCGTCAGTTCCAGTTCCAGGAGCCACTCCACCACTTCGGTGTGGTGACGGGCCTGCCGCGGGGTGTCGCCCCACACGTAGAGGCCGTGGCCGGCCACGACCACCGCGGGCATCCGGGGGTCGCGGGCCGCCTCCAGCCGGTCGCCCAGGACCTTCATGTCCTGGCTGTTGGCGATGACCGGCAGCGTCACCTCGACGTCGTGGGCGGGCTGGCCGACACCCTTGAGCATCTCGACGTCCCTGAAGGCGATCCCGCCCGGATGCCGGTGGCCCATCGCCACGGACGCCACCGTGTGCACGTGCACCACGGCGCCCGCGCCGGTCAGCGCGGCCACGCGCGCGTGCAGCTCGGCCTCCGCCGACGGCCTGCCGCCGTGCACGGCCGCGCCCCGACCGTCCACCAGCACCACGTCGGCGGGCGTCAGTTCGCCCTTGTCGTGGCCGCTGGCGGTCACCGCGAGGCGCAGCGGATCGCGGGTGAGCACCACCGACAGATTGCCGGACGTGCCGCGCATCCAGCCGAAGGAGGCGAAGCGGGCGGACTCGGCGGCGAGGACGGCCCCGGCCTCCTCCAGGTCCGGTGCGGTGATCTCGGCGGTCATACGGTGCTCCCGGTGGTGCTGACGGTGATCTCGTCGAACGTCCCCGCCTGCGCGTGGTCGCCGACGCCCTGCGCGAAGTACGGCTCCCCGGGCCGCCGGATCCCGACCGCGTGCCAGCCCGCGGCACGGGCCGCGTCCAGCTCGCCCGGCCGGTCGGAGAGGAACAGGAGCCGGTCCGGGGCTGCCCCGGCCGCCTCCGCGATCCGGCGGTAGGACGCCGGTTCCTGCTTGGGGCCCGCGTTCTCGGTGTCGAACAGACCCGACACGAGCGGCATCAGATCGCCCCGCGGGCTGTGCGTGAACCAGGCCCGCTGCGCCGACACCGATCCGGACGAGTAGACGTACAGCGCGCTGCCCGCCGCGTGCCACGCCCGCAGCGCCGGTACGACGTCGTCGTAGAAGTGCGAGACGAGGTCGCCGCGCGCGAAGCCCTCGGACCAGAGGATGCCCTGGAGCGTCTTCAACGGGGTCGCCTTGCGGTCCTCGTCGAGCCAGGTGTTCAGCGTCCGCTCGATCGCCGCCGCGTCGGCGTCCGGCTCGCCCGACGCCTGGCGGACCTGGGCGATCGCGCGCGCCACCGCCGGCTCGTCGGCGCGCCCGGTGAGCAGTTCGGCGAACCGGGCCCGCGAGTACGGGTAGAGCACGTCCACGACGAAGCCCGTGGCGCTCGTGGTGCCCTCGATGTCGAGCACCACGGCGTCCACGTCGAAACGCAGCGCGTCCCGCACGGTCACGCGGCTGCCCCGTCCGCCGCGTGGCCGGCCGCGATCGTGTCGTAGTCGGGGAAGCGGGAGGCGATGGTGGAGCCGGTGAAGCTGCCGATCCAGCCGTCCTCCTCGTGGAAGAAGCGGATCGCGGTGAACGACGGGTTGGTGCCCATGTCGAACCAGTGGGTGGTGCCGCGCGGCACGCCCAGCAGATCGCCCTTCTCGCAGAGGACCGCGTGCACCTCGCCGTGCACATGGAGATAGAAGATGCCCGAGCCGGAGACGAAGAAGCGGACCTCGTCGTCGTCGTCGTGCGTGTGCTCCTGGAGGAACTTCTCGCGGGCGGCCTTCGCCTTGGCGGGGAACTCCGGGTCGTCGCTGGGGTGCAGGCCCAGTACGTCGACGGTGGTGAAGCCCTCCTCGGCGTTGAGCCTGTCGATCTCCGGGCCGTACGCGGCGAACACCGTCTCGCCGTCGGCGTCGGACGGGACGTCCTCGCGGACCGGCCACTGTTCGTAGCGCACGCCCAGCGGCTTGAGCGCCGCGGCGATCTCGGCGGGGTCGGAAGTGCGGCGGACCAGGGTCTCCGGGCCGGACTCGGACCAGGTCGTCAACAGCGTCATGGGTCAACTCCAGGAGTCTGGAAGCGGAGTGGGGGAGGGCGGCGGTGGAGGAACGTCACTCGACCGCGACACGCCGGGGCAGGTGTCGGTTCCGTGATGGTAGCTCCCGATGCCGCCCGCACCGACTGTGACATTGTCGTTGTCTCGTATGGCGAGATTTGATGTCCATTCCTTTGACGAGTGGCTGAAAACGTTCACATGATCTGCGTATGAAGACGCTGCTGCTCGTGCGGCGGCTGTACGTGGACCTGCTCCGGTCGACCACGGCCAGCTGTCGCTGACGCTCCCGGAGCTTTGACGCCCCCGTGCCCTCAGGGGGCGTTCCCGCCGCCCGCGCGGTGGCCCCTCTTCCGTTTTTCGGCTCCGGGCCCGCGCGACCCCGCCGTCCTCCCGTCCTCCGCGTCACCCCGTACCTGGAGCCCCTCATGTCCCGTGCCCGTCTGCCTCTCGCCGCGCTCTCGCTGGCCTCCCTCTCCGCCCTGGTGCTGTCCGGCTGCTCGCAGTCCACGGACGCCTCGAAGGACACCGGCACGGCCGCCGCCCCGGCCGCGGCGGCCACCGGGAAGAAGCCCGCCCCCTTCGGCGCGGGCGCGGTCAAGGTGGCCCTGGTCCGGCAGAGCGGCGCCGGCGACTACTTCGAGCAGTGGGGCAACGGCGCCAAGGCCCAGGCCAAGGCCCTCGGCATCGACCTGACGGTGTACGACGCCCAGGCCGACAACGCCAAGCAGGCCACCGACCTGTCCTCCGCCATCAACTCCGGCGCGAAGGCGATCATCATCGACCACGGCTTCCCGGCGACCATCCAGCCGGAGATCGACAAGGCCGTCAAGAAGGGCGTCAAGGTCGTCGTCTACGACGTCGAGACGGCCACCGAGGGCGTCGTCTCCACCAAGCAGGACGACGCGAGCATGGCCAAGGCCGTCCTCGACGTGATGGCCGAGAACCTCGGCAAGGACGCCAAGGTCGGTTACGTCAACGTCGCCGGATACGCCGCCCTCGACAAGCGGGACTCGGTGTGGAGGACGGCGGTCGGCGCCAACGCCTGGAAGCAGGAGTTCAAGGTCGGCAAGGTCACCGACTCCACGGCCACCGACAACGTCCCCCTGGTCTCCGCCGCCCTCACCCAGCACTCGGACGTGGCCGGCGTCTTCGCGCCCTACGACGAACTCGCCAAGGGCACCGTCCTCGCCGTGCAGAACAAGAAGCTCCAGGACAAGGTGAAGGTCTTCGGCGCGGACGTCTCCAACGCCGACATCCAGCAGATGACCGCCGCGGGCAGCCCGTGGGTCGCCACGGCGGGCACCGACCCGTCCGCGGTCGGCGCCGCCGTGGTCCGCACCACCGCGCTGGAGCTGGCCGGCGAACTCGGCAAGACCTCCGTGGAGTTCCCGGCCGTCGCCATCACCCAGGACTTCCTGCGCGAGAAGAAGATCGCGAACATGGACCAGCTGCGCGAGGCGCTGCCCGCGCTGAACCTGTCCCAGGTCTCCACCGCGGACTGGATCTCGAATGTCGCCCACTGACGTCGGCCGTGAGGAGGCGGCTGTCGGCCTGCGGGACGTCGGCATGGCCTTCGGCGGCCGGACGGTGCTCGCCTCCGTCTCCCTCGACATCGCCCCGGGCAGCGTGGTCGCGCTGCTCGGCGCGAACGGCGCGGGCAAGTCCACGCTGATCAAGATCCTCTCGGGTGTCCACAAGGACCACGGCGGACAAGTGCGGGTGGCCGGCCGGCCGGTCTCCCTCAACTCGCCACTGGCCGCCCGCCAGTTGGGCATCCAGACGGTGCACCAGCGCATCGGCGAGGGCATCGTGCCCGGACTCACCGTCGCCGAGAACCTCGTCTTCGAGGAACTGGCGCTGAAACGCGGTAACCCGTTCCTCGACGGACGCGCCACGCTCGCCCGCGCCCGTGAGATCCAGGCCGCCCTCGGACTGGACTGGAGCGACGCCGTCCTGAAGCAGGACGTCACCGAACTCGGCATCTCCGACCGGCAGTTGCTCATCCTGGCCCGCGCCCTCGCGACCCGCCCCCGGCTGCTGATCCTCGACGAACCGACCTCCGCCCTGTCCGCCGCCGAGGCGGAGCGGCTGTTCGCGCTGGTGGGAAGGATGCGCGAGGACGGCATCGCCGTGCTGTACGTCTCCCACCGGCTCGGCGAGATCGACGCGCTCGCCGACCGGCTCGTCGTCCTGCGGGACGGACGGCTCACCGAGGACCAGGCCCGGCCCTTCGACTGGGACACGGCCCTGCGGGCGATGCTGGCCCAGACCCACGAGACGACGACCGCCCGGCCCGTCCGGGAAGGCGCCGAGGGAGACATCGCCCTCTCCCTGCGCGGGGTGCGCCTCTTCGCGGGCCGCAAGCCGCTCGACCTCGACGTGCGCGCCGGCGAGGTCACCGGCGTCGTCGGCCTGTTGGGCGCGGGCAAGACCGAGCTGGCCCGAGGCCTGTTCGGCGCCGAGCCCTTCACCACCGGGGCGGTCGAACTGGACGGCAGGCCCTACGCGCCGCGCCGCCCCTCCGACGCCATCCGGGCCCGCGTCCACCTGGTCCCCGAGGACCGGCACGCCGACGCCCTCGTGCCCGGCTGGTCGGTCGCGCAGAACATCTCGCTGCCGTTCCTGAGGTCGCTGTCCAGGGGCGGCCTGCTGAACCGCTCGCGCGAGGACGCCCTGGGCCGCGACACCATCGACGCCCTCGGCGTCGTCACCCGCGACGAGCACAGCACGGTGGAGCAGCTCTCGGGCGGCAACCAGCAGAAGGTCGTCGTCGGCCGCTGGCTCGCCGAAACCCCGCGCGTCCTCATCCTGGACGAACCGTTCCGAGGCGTGGACATCGGCGCCCGCCGCGACATCGGCCGCCGCGCCCGCGCCCTGGCCGCCGAGGGCTCGGCCGTGCTCGTCCTGTCCGCCGACGTCGACGAGGTCCTGGAGATCGCCGACCGGGTCGTCGTGCTCGCGGCCGGTGAGGTCCACCTCGACGCGTACGGCGAGGACGCGGAACGCGACCGTGTCATCCGGACCATCGCCGTCTCCGTCTGAGCCCCCCCGCGACACCGGCCGCCGAAGGAAGCAGCACCACATGACCACCACACACAGCACCGAGGTCCCCACCAAGGCGGCGCTCCCGCCCGCGACCTCCACCGCCGTGCGCGTCCAGAACGCCGTCATCAAATACGGCTTCATCCTCGTCACGGTCGTCCTCTTCCTGTACTTCGCGCTGAGCGAAGGCTCCTTCCGCGAGTCGGCGACCCTCCTCGACACCCTGCGCTACGTCTCCGTCGCCGCGATCCTCGGCCTCGGCGTCACCCTCACCATGGCCGTCGGCGGGATGGACATGTCGGTCGGCGCGGTGGCCGGCCTCGGTGTCTCGGTCGCCGCCCAGACGATGGTGGTCCACAACCAGGTCGGCACGGTCGCGATCCTCGCGGTCCTCGCGGCGGGCGCCCTGGCGGGTCTGCTCAACGCGCTGCTGATCGTCGTACTGAAGATCCCCGACATGCTGGCCACCCTCGGCACCATGTTCGTCATCCAGGGCGGCAAGCTCATCCTGGTCGACGGCCAGTCGATCACCCCCGGCATGACGATGTCCGACGGGTCCACCGCGCCCGGCCGGTTCACCGACGGCTTCCTGCGCATCGACCGGGGCACGGTCCTCGGCGTCCCCGTCTCCGTGCTGATCTTCGGCGGGCTGACGGTCCTCGCCTGGGTCTTCCTCGCCCGCACCCGCTGGGGCCGGATCCTCTACGCCATCGGCGCCAACCCGGAGGCCTCCCGCCTGGCAGGCATCCGCGTCGGCGCGTACCGGGCGCTGGCGTACGTCATCTCCGGCGTCCTCGCCTCCGTCGGCGGCCTCATCCTGGCGTCCCGCATCGGCCAGGGCGACGTGTCGGCCGGGACCTCGCAGCTGCTGGAGGCGGTGGCGGTGGCCCTGGTCGGCACCTCCGTCCTCGGCAGGGGCCGCCCCAACGTCTGGGGCACGGCCCTGGGCGCGGTGCTCATCGGCATCATCACCACCGGCCTGACCATCAAGGGCCTGCCCTACTACACGCAGGACGTCGTCGAGGGCGCGGTGCTGATCCTCGCACTCGTCTTCAGCTTCACCCTGTCCAAGCGCCGCACGTCCTGAGGAGACCGACGATGGGCTACTGCATCCTGGAGACCGACGACATCCCCGGCTACCTGCGCGAGCGGGGCCACTGGGACGGCGTGGACGACATCCACGTGCGCGAGGTGTCGGACGGCAACATGAACCGCGTCTTCCTCGCCCGCAGCACCGACGGCACCCGTCGTCTCGCCGTCAAGCAGGCCCTGCCCTGGGTCCGCGTCGCCGGCCCGTCCTGGCCGATGAGCCCCGACCGCGCGGACGCCGAGGCCCGCGCCTACGAGCAGGTCGCCAGGGTCGCCCCCGACAAGATCCCGGCGATCCTCGGCTACGACCCCGAGAACCACGCCCTCGTCATGGAGGACATGTCCGACCTGGAGGTCCTGCGCACCCTCCTCAACGAGGGCGCGTCCTACGGCCCGCACACCTCGGCCCGGATCGGCGAACTGGTCGCCCAGCTGTCCTTCGCCACCAGCGACTTCGGCATGCCCTCCGCCGACCGCAAGGCGCTGATCGCCGCCTCCGTCAGCCCGGAGCTGTGCAAGATCACCGAGGACGTGGTCCTCTCCGAGCCGTACGTCACGCACGAGCACAACCACTGGCACCCGCACCTCGACGACCTGGCGGGGGAGTTCCGCGCGGACCCGGCGCTGCGCACCGAGGTCGCCGACCTGCGGCACACCTTCATGACGAGTGCCCAGGCCCTGCTCCACGGCGACCTGCACACCGGCAGCGTCATGGTCGGCACCCGCGAAGGCGCCCCGGTGGTCCGGGTCTTCGACCCGGAGTTCTCCTTCGTCGGCCCGATCGGCTACGACCTCGGCCTGTACTGGGCCAACGCGCTGGTGTCGGAGGAACGCGCCCGAGCGCTGGGCACCCTCTCCGACCACGGGGACCAACTCGGCCTGTCCTGGGACGGTTTCGCGACCGGGTTCCGCGCCCTGTGGCCGACCCGCGTCGACACCTTCTTCGACGACGCCTACCTCGACCGCTTCCTGCGCCGCGTCTGGACGGACGCGGTGGGCTACGCCGGCACGGAGATCGTCCGCCGCGTCATCGGCTTCGCCCACCTGACCGATCTGACCACCCTCCCGGACCCGGTACCGGCCTCCCGGCGAGCCCTGCTCCTGGGCCGCGAACTGATCCTGCGGCGGGAGGAGCTGACGGACGTCGAGGCGGTACGGGCGGTCGTCGAGCAGGCCGGCTGACCCGCAGGGCGCCCGCTCACTCGGTGTCGAACCACTCGTCGCCCCGCGACCAGTGCCGCACCCAGCCGGCGAATCCGGAGCCGGCGGTCGTGGAGCCGTACGCGGCGCCGTACGGAAGGGCGCCCTCGCCGGTGACGAGCCAGAGGCGACCCCGGCACGGACCCGTGACGACCAGATGCCAGTCCATGCCGCAGCCGTCGGTGCCCAGCACCAGGGAACCGTGGTGGGCGACCTGCCCGATGACGGCCTCCGGGTCGTCGTACGCTCCCTCGTCCTCCTCCCACAGCCATGCCCGGGTGAGCGGGAAGGGCAGGGCCGGCCGCTGGTTCCTGGCCGCTTCGGCCAGCCTCACCAGCCCGTGGAGCGGCGGTCCGTGGAGCGAGCCGTCCGACATCTCCGCCACGAACGTCCGGTACGGCTCCGGCAGCACCACCGCGTGCTCCGCCTCGAAGGCGCGTACCGCCTCCCAGCCGAGAGCCGCGTCACCGCCGCCGTCCACGGCGAAGGCCTCCCGCAGGGCCGCCAACTCGGCGGGGTCCGCCTGCTCGATGTCCATACGCCCAGGAAAGCACCCGGCACCGACAACGGACCGGCACCGGCACCGGCAGCGGTCCGGACAACGGTCCGGCACCGGTGCCGGCGGCGGGTCCGCGAGGTGTGAGCCCGCGAGCCGGGCACGCCGGAGGGACGGCCCCTCCCCGAGGAGCCGTCCCTCCGGCGTCGTACCGCCTACTTCTTGTCGAGCAGGTCCTGCACCTTGGCGCGGACCTCGTCCGTGGCCAGGCCGCGGATCGTCAGGGTCGTGCGGCGGCGCAGCACGTCGTCCTGCGTCTGGGCCCACTCGTTGTCGCGGGCGTACACCACCTGCGCCCAGATCTCCGGGGCGTCGGGGTGGACCCGCTCGCCCAGCTCCGGGTTCTCGTTGGCCAGGCGGGCGATGTCGAAGGCCAGCGAACCGTAGTGCGTCGCCAGGTGCCTGGCGGTGTCGGCCGCCATCCGCGGACCCGGCGCCGGGTGGTCGACGAGCAGCCGGTGGGCGACCGCGCGCGGGTTGGCGACACCCGGCAGCGGCAGCTTCTTCGGCAGCGAGGAGATCGGCTCGAAGTCGTCGCCGAGCGGGTGGCCCGGCAGCGCCTCCAGCTTCTGCATGACGGTCCGCCCGATGTGCCGGAACGTCGTCCACTTGCCGCCCGCGACCGACAGCATCCCGCCCTTGCCCTCGGTCACCACCGTCTCCCGCTTGGCCTTCGCCGTGTCGCCGGGACCACCCGGCAGCACCCGCAGACCGGCGAACGCGTACGTGATCAGGTCACGGTCGAGCTGCTGGTCGCGGATGGAGAACGCGGCCTCGTCGAGTATCTGGGCGGTGTCCTTCTCGGTGACCGCGACATCGGCCGGATCGCCCTCGTAGACCTCGTCGGTGGTGCCGAGCAGCAGCATGTCCTCCCAGGGGAGGGCGAAGGTGATCCGGTACTTGTCGATCGGGGTCGCCAGCGCGGCCTTCCACGGGGACGTCCGCTTCAGGACCAGATGCGCGCCCTTCGACAACCGGATCGACGGCGCGGCCTGGGGGTCCTCCATCCGGCGCAGGTGGTCCACCCACGGTCCGGTCGCGTTGAGCACGAGCCGGGCGTTGACGCCGAACTCGTCGCCGGAGAGACGGTCGCGCAGCTCGGCGCCCGTCACCCGGCCCTTGGTGAAGCGCAGTCCGGTCACCTCGGCGTGGTTGAGCACCACCGCGCCCGCCTCGACGGCCGCGCGGACCGTCATCAGCGCCATCCGGGCGTCGTTCATCTGGTCGTCGCCGTACACGGCCACGGCCTTGAGGTTCTCGGTGCGCAGCTCGGGCACGTCCCGCTGGGCCTTGCCCGGCGACAGCAGGTGGCCCACGCCGTCGCCGAACGCGGACAGCGC
Organism: Streptomyces sp. NPDC006259; assembly: GCF_042870975.1. Taxonomy (NCBI): domain Bacteria; kingdom Bacillati; phylum Actinomycetota; class Actinomycetes; order Kitasatosporales; family Streptomycetaceae; genus Streptomyces; species Streptomyces sp. NPDC006259. Next base: position 166,336 of record NZ_JBIAHY010000007.1, read on the forward strand.
GGAGTAGGCGAAGACGCCCGCCCCGAGCTTCGCCGCGCCGTGCGGCCCGCCCTTGTACACGGGGAGGTAGAAGGTCAGCGGGTTCGCCAGGTGGGGGGCCACCTGGCGGGAGACCGCACGGCGCTCGAAGTGGTTCTCCGCCACCAGCTTCACCGCGCCGGTCTGCAGGTAGCGCAGACCGCCGTGGAGCAGCTTGGAGGAGGCGGAGGAGGTGGCGCCGGCGAAGTCGCCGGCGTCGACCACTGCCACCCTGAGACCGGACTGCGCGGCGTGCCAGGCGGTGGAGATGCCCAGGATGCCGCCGCCGATCACGAGGAGGTCGTACGACGCCTTGGCGAGCTGCTCCCGGGTCTCGGCACGGCTCGGGTTCGAGCCGAAGGCCGGGCGCGTACCCAGGGCAGGCACGGACTTCAGGGTGGACTCAGTGGTCATTGCGGTTCTTACTCCTCGTCAGTCTTCGTCGGCGATCCAGCCCATGGTCCGCTCGACGGCCTTGAGCCAGCTCTTGTACTCACGGTCGCGGGTCTCCGCGTCCATGCGGGGGGTCCACTCGGCGGCCCGCCGCCAGTTGGCGCGCAGGTCGTCGGTGCTCGTCCAGAAGCCGACGGCGAGGCCGGCGGCGTAGGCGGCGCCGAGGCAGGTCGTCTCGGCGACCATCGGACGCACCACCGGCGCGTCCAGGAAGTCCGAAAGGGTCTGCATCAGCAGGTTGTTGGAGGTCATGCCGCCGTCGACCTTGAGGGCCGCCAGCTCGACGCCGGAGTCCTTGGTCATGGCGTCGCTGATCTCGCGGGTCTGCCAGGCGGTCGCCTCCAGGACGGCGCGCGCGAGGTGCGCCTTGGTGACGTACCGGGTGAGGCCGGCGATGACACCGCGGGCGTCCGGGCGCCAGTAGGGGGCGAACAGTCCGGAGAAGGCCGGCACGAAGTACGCGCCGCCGTTGTCCTCGACCGACAGCGCGAGCGTCTCGATCTCGGCGGCGGTGGAGATCAGGCCCATCTGGTCGCGCATCCACTGCACCAGCGAGCCGGTGACGGCGATGGAGCCTTCCAGGGCGTACACCGGCTTGTTCTCGCCGATGCGGTAACCCACGGTCGTCAGCAGGCCCGAGTACGAGTTGATGATCTTGTCACCGGTGTTCATCAGCATGAAGGTGCCGGTGCCGTACGTCGACTTGGCCTCGCCCTCCGCGAAACAGGTCTGGCCGAACAGGGCCGCCTGCTGGTCGCCGAGCGCGGAGGCGACCGGAATGCCGCCGAGCAGGTCGCCCAGCTTGCCGCCGGTGATCTCGCCGTAGACCTCGGCCGAGGAGCGGATCTCCGGGAGCATCGCCAGCGGCACGCCGATGGACTCGGCGATCTTCGGGTCCCACTCCAGGGTGTGCAGGTTCATCAGCATGGTGCGCGAGGCGTTGGTGACGTCGGTGACGTGCCGCCCGCCGTTGACGCCGCCGGTCAGGTTCCAGATGACCCAGCTGTCCATGGTGCCGAACAGGATGTCCCCGGCCTCGGCGCGCTCGCGCAGGCCCTCGACGTTGTCGAGCAGCCAGCGGGCCTTCGGGCCGGCGAAGTACGAGGCCAGCGGCAGGCCCGTCTCGCGGCGGAAGCGGTCCTGGCCGACGTTGCGGCCCAGCTCGCGGCAGAGGGCGTCGGTGCGGGTGTCCTGCCAGACGATGGCGTTGTGGACGGGCTCACCGGTGTTCCTGTCCCAGAGGAGAGTGGTCTCGCGCTGGTTGGTGATGCCGATGGCCTTGATGTCGTCGCGGGTGATGCCGGCCTTCGCGATGGCGGAGGCGACGACCTCCTCGACGTTGGTCCAGATCTCGGTCGCGTCGTGCTCGACCCAGCCCGGCTTGGGGAAGATCTGCTCGTGCTCCTTCTGGTCGACGGAGACGATCCGGCCGTCGCGGTCGAAGACGATGCAGCGCGAGGAGGTGGTGCCCTGGTCGATCGCGGCGATGAACGGGCCGGCGGTGTGGGCGTCGGTCACAGTGTGCTCCCGGAGGTTCCGTGGTTGAGGGGCTGTACGTACGGCGCGTGCTCGGTGTGCAGGGTGAAACTCATGTTCACGAGCTGTGTCCTAAGCGAATGCGACGTTGTATATGCCTGCCGCGATCGCTCCGCCGATCAGCGGACCGACCACCGGTATCCAGGCGTAGCCCCAGTCGGAGCCGCCCTTGTTGGGCAGGGGCAGGAGGGCGTGCACGATGCGCGGGCCCAGGTCACGGGCCGGGTTGATCGCGTAGCCGGTCGGGCCGCCGAGGGAGAGGCCGATCGAGACGACCACCAGCGCGGTGATGAGCGCGCCCAGGTTGCCGAGACCGTTGCCCTTGTCGTTCAGGCCCTGCGTGAGGACGGCGAGCACCAGCACGACGGTGCCGATGATCTCCGTGGCGAGGTTCTGCACCGCGTTGCGGATCTCCGGGCCGGTGGAGAAGACGCCGAGCACCGGGCCGGCGCCCTTCTCCTGGGCCTCCACGGCCTTGGCCGCCGTGGCCTGCGCGCCCGGACCGCCGACGATCTCCCGGTCGGTGAGGTGCGCGTGGAACTGGCCGTAGTAGGCGACCCACACCAGGGCCGCGCCGACGGCGGCGCCGACCAGCTGGCCGGCCCAGTAGACCGGGACGTTCTTCCAGTCGCCGTCCTTGATGGCGAGCGCGAGGGTCACGGCCGGGTTCAGGTGTGCACCCGACAGCGGCGCCGAGGTGTAGACCGCGGTGAGAACGGCGAAACCCCACCCGAAGGTGATGGCGAGCCAGCCGGCGTTTCGGGCCTTGGAGGCCTTCAGCGTGACGGCGGCGCAGACGCCGCCGCCGAGCAGGATGAGTATGGCGGTACCGATGGTCTCGCCGATGAAGATGTCGGAGCTGGACACCCGCGACTCCTTTGTCCTTCGTCCAGGGGACCGAACCCCGGGTCCCTCCGGGAGTTCGAGCTGCCCTCGGGGTGAGAGCGATGCCGGCCCTTGGCGTTGTCACACTCTAACGCGTATTGCCGGTAGGTGTTCGACAATGCCGACCGATGGACGGGAGTCTCGCCCCGGCGTTACGGGTGCGTCAAGAGTTCTGTTATCGAAAGCACGATCGTTATTGATCGCCGTCACCTATCGAACGGCGCGGCCGGGTCCCGCGTGCGGAAGCGGTCGTCCAGCACCTGAATGTGCATGCCACCCGAGGGGACGACCGCGGGGGCGTACGCGTGCGACGGCAGCCGCGAGAGCGTGCACGGCCGGGCCCTCGCCGGCGTGGCCGGAGACGACCACGCTCGCTCCGTCGATCCCTCTCGTCGGCCTCGTCGGCCTCGTCGGCCGCGCCGGTCCCGGTCTCGTCGGCCTCGTCCGGCGCCCACCGCGGGCGGCCGTGGGAACGCCGGAGGCCGGAACGCCGTCCCGACGTCCCGGCGCGCTCGCGCGCGGCTCTCAGAACCGCCCGGCGCCCAGGTCCCGCGAGACCGCGCGGGCGCAGTCGCGCACGGCCGCGATCAGCTCCGGCCGCACCTCGCCGTCCCGGCACACGCGCTCCACCGCGCCGGTGATGTCGACGGCCCCCACCGGCATGCGCCGACGGTCGTGGATGGGCGCCGCGATGGAGGCCACGCCCTCCCAGGTCTCCTCGACGTCCGCCGCGTAGCCACGCGCGCGCGTGAGGTCGAGGAGGTGCTCGAACTCCTCCAGCTCGCACACCGTGCGTTCCGTGAACGGCTTGCGGTCGGCCTCCATGGCCTCGCTGTGCGCGACCGGGTCGTACGCCGACAGCACCTTGCCCAAGGCGGTGGAGTGCAGCGGCTGCATGGCCCCGATCTCCAGGACCTGCCGGCTGTCGTCGGGCCGGAAGACGTGGTGCACGATCAGCACGCCCTGCTGGTGCAGCACGCCCAGGTGGACGCTCTCGCCGCTGGAGCGGGCCAGGTCGTCCGTCCACACCAGGGCACGCGCGCGCAGCTCGTGCACGTCCAGATAGGTGGTGCCCAGGCGCAGCAGCTCGGCGCCCAGCTGGTAGCGGCCGGAGGCGTCGTCCTGTTCGACGAACCCCTCCTGCTGGAGGGTGCGCAGGATGCCGTGGGCGGTGCCCTTGGCCAGGCCCAGGGCCGAGGCGATGTCCGACAGGCCCAGCCGCCGCTCGCCGCCCCCGAGCAGCCGCAGCATCGCGGCCGCCCGTTCGAGCGACTGGATGTTCCGTGCCATCGCCGTTCCGCCTCCGTCCCCTTGGACCGTCGACGCGCAGCCCCTGCTGCCGTCGTTCGGCATTGTCGAACACTACCGGTCCATGCCGACGTCCCGCTAACGGTCGGGCGATTCCTGTTACGCCCCGCTTCCCCCGCGGCCGACAGGGGGACATCGAGGTCCGTCCCGTGGACGCCCTGACCATAAGCCCCCGGTCCCCGCTACCCTGGCGGCGAGCGCCCTCCACGGGAAGCTCCACGGCCGGTCCCGCGGGACGGTCCGGGAGCGACCGCGGGCGCCGTGAAGCCGACAGCCGTCGCACCCGAGGGAGCCCATACATGGCCTCTGTGCCGCCGACCCCTTCCGCCGACAGCCGGACCCGTGTGTCCGAGCTACGCGACGCCCTCACCACCCGAGTGGTGGTGGCCGACGGAGCGATGGGCACGATGCTCCAGGCCCAGGACCCCACCCTGGAGGACTTCCAGGACCTCGAGGGCTGCAACGAGATCCTCAACGTCACCCGGCCCGACATCGTGCGTTCGGTGCACGAGGAGTACTTCGCCGCCGGAGTGGACTGCGTCGAGACGAACACCTTCGGCGCGAACTTCGCCGCCATGGCCGAGTACGACATCCCGGAACGGGTCCACGAACTGTCCGAGGCGGGCGCCCGCATCGCCCGCGAGACGGCGGACTCCTTCGCGGCCCGCGACGGCCGCACCCGCTGGGTGCTCGGCTCGATGGGCCCCGGCACCAAGCTGCCCACCCTCGGACACGTCGCCTACGGCACCCTGCGCGACGCCTACCAGCAGAACGCCGAGGGCCTCCTCGCCGGCGGCGCCGACGCGCTGATCGTCGAGACCACCCAGGACCTGCTCCAGACCAAGGCCGCCGTGCTCGGCGCCCAGCGCGCCCGCCGCAACGCCGGCCTGGACGTGCCGCTGATCGTCTCCGTCACCGTCGAGACCACCGGCACCATGCTCCTCGGCTCCGAGATCGGCGCCGCCCTGACGGCCCTGGAGCCGCTCGGCATCGACATGATCGGCATGAACTGCGCCACCGGCCCCGCTGAGATGAGCGAGCACCTGCGCTACCTGGCCCGCAACGCCCGCATCCCGCTGGCGTGCATGCCGAACGCGGGCCTGCCGGTGCTCGGCAAGGACGGCGCCAGCTACCCGCTGACCGCCCCCGAACTGGCGGACGCCCAGGAGAACTTCGTCCGCGACTACGGCCTCTCCCTGATCGGCGGCTGCTGCGGCACCACCCCCGAACACCTGCGCCAGGTCGTCGAGCGCGTCCGCGGCCTCTCCCCGACCGCCCGTGACCCGCGCCCCGAGGCGGGCGCCGCCTCGCTCTACCAGAACGTGCCGTTCCGCCAGGACACCGCGTACATGGCGATCGGTGAGCGGACCAACGCCAACGGCTCCAAGAAGTTCCGCGAGGCCATGCTCGAGGGCCGCTGGGACGACTGTGTGGAGATCGCCCGCGAGCAGATCCGCGAAGGCGCCCACATGCTCGACCTGTGCGTGGACTACGTCGGCCGCGACGGTGTCGCCGACATGGAGGAACTCGCCGGCCGCTTCGCCACCGCCTCCACCCTGCCGATCGTCCTGGACTCCACCGAGGTCGAGGTCCTGCGGGCCGGGCTGGAGAAGCTCGGCGGCCGCGCCGTCATCAACTCCGTCAACTACGAGGACGGCGACGGCCCCGAGTCCCGCTTCGCCAAGGTCACCCGGCTGGCCCAGGAGCACGGTGCCGCGCTGATCGCCCTCACCATCGACGAGGAGGGCCAGGCCCGCACCCCGGAGCACAAGGTCGCGATCGCCGAGCGGCTGATCGCCGACCTCACCGGGAACTGGGGCATCCGCGAGGAGGACATCCTCATCGACACCCTGACCTTCACCATCTGCACCGGTCAGGAGGAGTCCCGCAAGGACGGCATCGCCACCATCGAGGCGATCCGCGAGCTGAAGCGCCGTCACCCGGACGTCCAGACCACGCTGGGCCTGTCGAACATCTCCTTCGGCCTCAACCCGGCCGCGCGCGTCCTGCTCAACTCGGTCTTCCTCGACGAGTGCGTCAAGGCGGGCCTGGACTCGGCCATCGTCCACGCGTCGAAGATCCTCCCCATCGCCCGCTTCACCGAGGAGGAGGTCGGCACGGCCCTCGACCTCGTCTACGACCGCCGCAGCGAGGGCTACGACCCCCTCCAGAAGCTCATGGCCCTGTTCGAGGGCGCCACCACCAAGTCCCTCAAGGCCGGCCGCGCCGAGGAACTGGCCGCCCTGCCCCTGGACGAGCGCCTCAAGCGCCGGATCATCGACGGCGAGAAGAACGGCCTGGAGGCCGACCTGGACGCGGCCCTCCAGGCCCGCCCCGCCCTGGCGATCGTCAACGAGACGCTCCTGGACGGCATGAAGGTCGTCGGCGAACTGTTCGGCTCCGGCCAGATGCAGCTCCCGTTCGTCCTGCAGTCCGCCGAGGTCATGAAGACCGCGGTCGCCTACCTCGAACCCCACATGGAGAAGGTCGAGGGCGAGGAGGGCAAAGGCACCATCGTGCTGGCCACCGTCCGCGGCGACGTCCACGACATCGGCAAGAACCTCGTCGACATCATCCTGACCAACAACGGCTACAACGTCGTCAACCTCGGCATCAAGCAGCCGGTCTCCGCGATCCTCGAGGCCGCCGAGGAGCACCGCGCCGACGTCATCGGCATGTCCGGTCTCCTGGTCAAGTCCACGGTGATCATGAAGGAGAACCTCCAGGAGCTGAACCAGCGCGGCCTGGCGGCGGACTACCCGGTCATCCTCGGCGGCGCCGCCCTCACCCGCGCCTACGTCGAGCAGGACCTGCACGAGGTGTACGAGGGCGAGGTCCGCTACGCCCGTGACGCCTTCGAGGGCCTGCGCCTGATGGACGCCCTCATCGGCGTCAAGCGGGGCGTGCCCGGCGCGGCACTGCCCGAGCTGAGGCAGCGCCGGGTCCGCCCGAGCGCGACCGCCGTCGAGGTCGAGGAGCGCCCCGAGGAGGGGCACGTGCGCTCCGACGTCGCCACCGACAACCCCGTGCCGACGCCGCCGTTCTGGGACACCCGCGTCATCAAGGGCATCCAGCTGAAGGAGTACGCCTCCTGGCTGGACGAGGGCGCCCTCTTCAAGGGCCAGTGGGGCCTCAAGCAGGCCCGCACCGGCGACGGCCCGACGTACGAGGAGCTGGTGGAGACCGAGGGCCGGCCCCGGCTGCGCGGGCTGCTGGACCGGCTCCAGACCGACAACCTGCTCGAAGCCGCCGTCGTCTACGGCTACTTCCCCTGTGTGTCCAAGGACGACGACCTGATCATCCTGGACGAGCAGGGCAACGAGCGGACCCGCTTCACCTTCCCCCGCCAGCGACGCGGCCGCCGGCTCTGCCTGGCCGACTTCTTCCGCCCGGAGGAGTCGGGGGAGACCGACGTGGTCGGCCTCCAGGTCGTCACCGTCGGCTCGCGCGTCGGCGAGGAGACCGCCAAGCTCTTCGAGGCCAACGCCTACCGCGACTACCTCGAACTGCACGGCCTGTCCGTCCAGTTGGCCGAGGCCCTCGCCGAGTACTGGCACGCGCGCGTGCGCTCGGAACTGGGATTCGCCGGCGAGGACCCGGCCGACGTCGAGGAGATGTTCGCCCTGAAGTACCGCGGCGCCCGCTTCTCCCTCGGCTACGGCGCCTGCCCCGACCTGGAGGACCGCGCCAAGATCGCCGACCTGCTGCGGCCCGAGCGGATCGGCGTCCACCTCTCCGAGGAGTTCCAGCTGCACCCCGAGCAGTCCACGGACGCCATCCTGATCCACCACCCGGAGGCGAAGTACTTCAACGCGCGGTGAGGCCCCGCCCGCGGTGCGGGGCGCCTCATCGGGCACATTGATCGGACACGTCGTACACTGGTCGGTCCACTGCAGGCCGGTTCCCCCTCGGGAACCGGCCTGCTCTTCCCCCAAGGAGGTACGTGGATGACCAGTACGGTCCCCGCGCCAGGAACCCGCACGGCCGAAGGCTCGGCCCTTCAGGCGGTGCTCCTCGACATGGACGGCACCCTCGTGGACACCGAGGGCTTCTGGTGGGACGTCGAGGCCGAGGTCTTCGCCCGGCTCGGCCACACCCTCGACGACTCCTGGCGCCATGTCGTGGTCGGCGGCCCCATGAGCCGCAGCGCCGGGTTCCTGATCGAGGCGACCGGCGCCGACATCACCCTGGACGAACTCAGCGTCCTGCTCAACGAGGGGTTCGAGGAGCGCATCGGCCGCGGCCTGCCCCTGATGCCGGGAGCCGCCCGGCTGCTGACGGAGCTGTCGGCGCACCGGATCCCGACGGCCCTGGTCTCCGCCTCGCACCGCCGCATCATCGACCGCGTCCTGACCTCGCTGGGCCGCCGCCACTTCGCGCTGACGGTGGCCGGCGACGAGGTGTCGCGCACCAAGCCGCACCCCGACCCCTACCTGTTCGCCGCCGCCGGCCTGGGCGTGGATCCGGCCAGGTGCGCCGTCGTCGAGGACACCGCGACCGGAGTCGCCGCGGCCGAGGCGGCGGGCTGCCATGTCGTCGCCGTGCCCTCCGTGGCCCCCATCGCCCCGGCCCCTCGGAGGACCGTCGTGTCCTCGCTGGAAGAGGTCGACCTGACATTCCTGCGCGGTCTGATGCCGCTCGAATGATCGCCACGGAGATCAGGCGTGACGGTCCGATGACGGAAATGCGGTAGCCGTTCACCCAGCGTGCACCGCCGATAGCAAGAGAATTCGACGCGTGCGCGCAGGGTGAATTCACGCCGTCGCAGACGGCCGAATTCCGCTCCGCGCGCCCCTGGTCGAATCTGTGACCTTCGCCACGCCGAAGGGGCTCGACAGGTGCCGCGCCCTGTGCAGTTCCCCCCCGTTCGGGGGGTGTGGGCGCGTCCTTGTGTCCCGATTCATGGGACGCTGCGACGAATCATTCCGCCATCGGGTTTTCGGTGCGTCCGCGCCCGGTTTCGCTGCGTGATGGGCTTTCAACTCCGGTGGCTGCGAACCCTCGTGCAAGCGCGGACTAATCTCATCGCGAGAACATCGAACTTACCCCCGTGATCGGCCGCGACACCCCTGCATGCCGGGTACACGGACCTGACAGCTCTGGAGAAACTCGAGCATGAACCGCAAGACTTTGGTGCTGCCGGCCGTGGCAGGTCTGCTCGCGCCCGTGCTCGCCGCCTGTGGCGGGTCCGACAGCGGCAGCGGCAGCGGCGACGCCATCGTCGTGGGCACCACCGACCGGTTCACCGCCACCAAGGACGCCCCGGCGCCCCTCGACCCGGCGTACGCCTACGACGTCGGCAGCTGGAACATCCTGCGCCAGACCGTGCAGACCCTGATGATCCAGCCCAAGGGGGAGGGCGACCCCGTCCCGGAGGCGGCCGAGAGCTGCGGCTTCACCGACACCGGCAACGAGCGCTACGCCTGCAAGCTCCGCAAGGGCCTTCAGTTCGCCAACGGCGACGCCATCACCGCCGAGGACGTCAAGTTCTCCATCGACCGGGCCCGCGCCATCAAGGCCGACTCCGGCGTCTTCGCCCTGCTGTCGACGATCGACACGGTCGAGGCGAAGGGCGACGACGAAGTCGTCTTCCACCTCAACACCGCCGACGCCACCTTCCCCTTCAAGCTGTCGACCCCGGTCGCCGGCATCGTCAACCCCGACGACTACGAGAAGGGCAAGCTGCGCGACGGCTTCGCGGTCGACGGCTCCGGCCCGTACACCTTCGAGGCCAAGACCGACGGCGACGAGATGACCCGGGCCGTCTTCACCAAGAACCCCGACTACAAGGGGGCCCTCGAGGTGAAGAACGACAAGGTCGAGATGGTCTCCTACGCGGACGCCGACGAGATGGGCACCGCCATCGACAAGGGCGACATCGACGTGATGACCCGCACCATGTCGCCCGAGCAGATCCAGAAGCTCTCCGAGGGCTCCACCGACGACGGCGTCGACATCGTCGAGCTGGCCGGCCTCGAGATCCGCTACCTCGCCTTCAACACCACCGCCTCGTCGGTGAAGGACAAGGCGGTCCGTCAGGCGATGGCCCAGATCGTCAACCGCGGCGAACTCGTCACCGACGTGTACGGCTCCCAGGCCGAGCCGCTCTACTCGCTCGTCCCGGCCTCCGTCACCGGCCACTCCAACTCCTTCTTCAACAAGTACGGCGACGCCAACGTCGGCAAGGCCAAGAACCTGCTGTCCAAGGCCGACATCACCACCCCGGTGAAGCTGACGCTGCACTACACGACCGACCACTACGGCCCGGCCACGAAGAAGGAGTTCGAGCTGCTCCAGAAGCAGCTCAACAACAGCGGCCTGTTCGACGTCTCCATCGAGGGCACCGCCTGGGACGCCTTCGTCCCGGCCGAGCGCAAGGGCCAGTACGACGTCTGGGGCATGGGCTGGTTCCCCGACTTCGCCGACGGCGACAGCTACATCGCGCCGTTCCTCGACAAGGACAACTTCCTCAAGTCGCCGTACCAGAACCGCGAGATCATCGACAAGCTGATCCCCGAGTCCCGCCGCGAGGCCGACCGCCTGTCCGCGGGCAAGACGCTGACGGAGATTCAGGACATCGTCGCCGAGGACGTCCCGGTGCTGCCGCTGTGGCAGGGCAAGCAGTACGTCGCCTCCCGTGACGACGTCACGGGCACGGCCTACGTGCTGAACTCCTCCGCCACCCTCCAGCTGTGGGAGCTGTCCCGCGGCGTCAGCGGCTGACGCACCCCGCCTCCCGGGGCCGTGGACGACGGCCCCGGAGCACGGGAACGACGACGAGGCACCCGCACGCGAGGACGCGCAACCAGTGGCCGGTCCCGCCCGTCGTGGCGGGGCCGGCCTCCGGCCTGTCCGGTGGCGCGGCCGTAGCGCGAGGGGGGCGACCAGAGGGTGCGCGCCACCCTGCCGGTGACGCCCTCCTCCACAAGCGCGGCGGCGGCCTCGGTCCGGGAGGGGCAGGCGCCGTAGCGGTCGAAGAAGGCGGTGTCGTGGCCGGCGGCACCGGCCGGGACGACGCCTCCGCCGTCTTCCGCTTCCGGGAGCTGGGCAAGGGCTGACGGGCCCGCACGAACGCGGAGGGCGCCCCCTGTCAGGAAGGGGCGCCCTCCGTTCCGTACCGGCCGCGTCCGGCGGTGCGGCTACTGCGCTCCGGGACGCACCAGACCACTCTCGTAGGCGTACACCGCGGCCTGCACCCGGTCGCGCAGGCCCAGCTTGGTCAGCACATGCCCGACATGGGTCTTCACCGTCGTCTCGCTGACGAACAGGTCGGCGGCGATCTCCGCGTTCGACAGGCCCCGCGCCACCAGCTTCAGCACCTCCACCTCACGGTCGGTGAGCGTGTGCAGGGTGTCCGGCACCGGCTCGTCACCCGAGGGCAGATGCGTGGCGTACTTGTCGAGCAGCCGCCGGGTGATGCTCGGCGCGAGCATCGCCTCACCGGCGGCCACCACCCGGATCGCCTGCAACAGCTCGTCGGCGGGCGCGTCCTTGAGTAGGAACCCGCTGGCCCCGGCGCGCAACGCCTCCACCACGTACTCGTCGAGGTCGAACGTCGTCAGTACCAGCACCTTCGCCGGACCGTCCCGGCCCGGCCCGGTGATCTGCCGCGTCGCCTCCACCCCGTCCATGCGGGGCATACGGATGTCCATCAGCACCACATCGGGCTGAAGGGCCCGCACCTGGTCCAGGGCCTGCAGGCCGTCGCCGGCCTCACCGACCACCGCGATGTCCTGCTCCGCCTCCAGAATCATCCGGAAGCCGGTACGCAGCAGCGGCTGGTCGTCGACCAGTAGGACACGGATGGCCACGTAAGTCTCCTTCGGTAGTCCGGCCCCATTCTGCCCTGCGCGACCGCGCCGGACTCGGCCGCCCTCACCGAGGGCCTACGCGGGAGCCGTCCCCTCACCCGCCGGCGAAGGCGCCCCGGCGGACCGCACCGGCAGCGGATACGGCGGGGGAGTGCCGCCGAACTCCGGGCAGTGCGCCCGATGGTCGCACCAGCCGCACAGCTTCGTCGGACGCGGACGCCAGTCGCCCGTCTCCGTCGCCAGCCGGATCGCCTCCCACAACGCGAGCAGCTTGCGCTCGACCCGCTCCAGATCCGCGAGGACCGGGTCGTACGTCAGCACGTCACCGCTGCCCAGGTAGACCAGCTGCAACCGCCGCGGGATCACGTGCTTCAACCGCCAGACGACGAGCGCGTAGAACTTCATCTGGAACAGCGCGCCCTCGGCGTACTCGGGCCGGGGCGCCTTGCCCGTCTTGTAGTCGACGATCCGCACCTCGCCGGTGGGCGCCACGTCGACCCGGTCGATGATCCCGCGCAGCCTCAGCCCCGACTCCAGCTCCGTCTCCACGAACAGCTCCCGCTCGGCGGGCTCCAGGCGCGTCGGATCCTCCAGCGTGAACCACCGCTCGACCAGCTGCTCGGCCTCGGCCAGCCAGCCGGCCAGCCGCTCGCCCTCGGGATCGTCGGCGAACAGCTCCACCACCTCCGGCCGGGACTCGCGCAACCGGTCCCACTGGCCGGGGACCAGCGACCTGGCCCGCGGCGCGGTCCGCTCGGCGGCCGGCGCGTCGAAGAGACGCTCCAGCACCGCGTGCACCAGCGTGCCCCTGGTGGCCGCCGCGCTGGGCTTCTCCGGCAGCCGGTCGATCACCCGGAACCGGTACAGCAGCGGACACTGCATGAAGTCGCCGGCCCGCGAGGGCGACAGCGAGGCGGGCGCCGTCGCGGTGACGGCCTTCTCACCGGCGGCCTCCCCGGCCACCACGAGCGTCTTCTCGACCGCCACCCGTGGCGGGCTCCCCACGCCGTCCTCGGCGCCGGACCGGGCGACACCCTCGCTGCTGCTCTCCATGCCCACAGACCTTACGGCCCGCCACCGACAGCGGCCCCGCCCCGCCCGGGACGGGGCCGACCACCGTGAAAACACAGAGGGTGCCGGGGCGGAACGCGTCCCGACGGACGCATACCATCGGTGCAGACCCTCCCGCCCGGCAGGAGCGGGAGTTGCAACGAACGAGGGGACACCGTGGTGGAAAGCGGCGGGAGCGGGCGGCCGCGGCCGGACAGCGAAGAGTCGGTCGAGCACCACGCGACACCTGCGCCCCCGTCCGCCGCCGAGGAGACCCCGCCCGAGGTCCCCGACACCTCCGCGCACCAGCGGGACGATCCCTCGAACACGACGGCCGACCAGGCGGTGCACGACACGGTCGGCGAACCGGTCAGCCGGCCCGACGGCGAGACGGCGGAGGACACCGCGCAGAGCAACGAACGGCAGGACACCGAGCGCCAGCGGACGGAAGGGGCCGCCGGGACGGAACCGGGGAGCGCCCCGGACACGCCGGGCCACCGGACCCCGGACGCCGCCGACCTCCACCCCGACCGCCCCCACGCCCACACCACCCCCGCCCTCGGCGACGCCCCCACCCCCGCCAAGGGCCGCCGCCGCCCCCCACGCCCCCCGGAGTCCCGCGGCGGCCTGCTGATGGGGCGCCCCTTCGGCGTACCCGTCTACGTGGCCCCCAGCTGGTTCCTGGTCGCCGCGCTGATCACCTGGGTCTTCGGCGGCCAGCTCGACCGCGTGCTGCCCGAGCTGGGCGCCGCCCGCTACCTCGTCGCCCTCTTCTTCGCCGTCGCCTTCTACGCGTCCGTCCTCGTCCACGAGCTGGCGCACACCATCGTCGCCCTGCGCTTCAAGCTCCCGGTCCGCCGCATCCAGCTCCAGTTCTTCGGCGGCGTCTCCGAGATCGAGAAAGAGGCCGAGACCCCCGGCCGCGAGTTCCTGCTGGCCTTCGTCGGCCCGCTGCTCTCGCTGGTCCTGGCCGGACTCTTCTACCTCGCCATGCAGCCCGTGGAGCCCGGCACCGTCCCCGGTGTCCTGCTGGCCGGGCTGATGGTCTCCAACCTCATCGTCGCGGTCTTCAACCTCCTGCCCGGCCTCCCGCTCGACGGCGGCCGCATGCTCCGCGCCGTCGTCTGGAAGCTCACCGGCAGGCCCATGACCGGCACCGTCGCCGCCGCCTGGGTCGGCCGCGCCCTCGCCGTCTCCGTCCTCATCGGCCTGCCGCTGCTCACCCAGTCCGGGGCGCTCGGCTCCCAGGCCGAGGACAGCGTCGGCATGGACACCGTCCTGGACGCCCTGCTCGCCGCCATCCTCGCCGCGATCATCTGGACCGGTGCCGGCAACAGCCTGCGCATGGCCCGCCTGCGCGAGCACCTCCCCGAACTGCGCGCCCGCAACCTCACCCGCCGCGCCGTCCCCGTCGAGACGAACACCCCGCTCTCCGAAGCGCTCCGCCGCGCCAACGACGCGGGCGCCCGCGCGCTGGTCGTCGTGGACGCCCACGGCGAACCCCTCTCCCTGGTCCGCGAGGCCGCCATCGTCGGCGTACCCGAACACCGCCGCCCCTGGGTCGCGGTCAGCGGCCTCGCCCAGGACCTCACCGACGGCATGCGGGTCTCCGCGGAACTCGCCGGCGAGGACCTCCTGGACGCCCTGCGCGCCACCCCCGCCACCGAGTACCTGGTGGTCGAGGAGACCGGCGAGATCTACGGCGTCCTCTCCGCGGCCGACGTGGAGCGCGCCTTCGTGAAGGCCATGGCCAGGCCCTCCTAGCGGTCGGCCCCGGTGGTCGGCGCCCCACCCAAACCCCGGTAGGCTGGTCACATGTCCGAACCGACCGGTGCCGCCCGCAGGCGCGGGCCCTTCAAGGTCGGGGACCAGGTTCAGCTGACCGACCCCAAGGGCCGCCACTACACGTTCACGCTCGAGGCCGGGAAGAATTTCCACACCCACAAGGGTTCCTTCCCGCACGACGAACTGATCGGTGCTCCCGAGGGCAGCGTTGTCCGCACCACCGGGAACGTCGCCTACCTCGCGCTGCGCCCCCTGCTCCCCGACTACGTCCTGTCCATGCCCCGCGGCGCCGCCGTGGTCTACCCCAAGGACGCGGGGCAGATCCTCGCCTTCGCCGACATCTTCCCCGGCGCGCGCGTCGTGGAGGCCGGCGTCGGCTCCGGCTCGCTCAGCAGCTTCCTGCTGCGCGCCATCGGCGACCAGGGCATGCTGCACAGCTACGAGCGCCGCGAGGACTTCGCGGAGATCGCCCAGCAGAACGTGGAGCGCTACTTCGGCGGCCCGCACCCCGCGTGGCAGCTCACCGTCGGCGACCTCCAGGACAACCTGAGCGACACCGACGTGGACCGCGTCATCCTCGACATGCTCGCCCCCTGGGAGTGCCTGGAGGCCGTCTCCAAGGCGCTCGTCCCCGGCGGCATCCTCTGCTGCTACGTGGCGACCACCACCCAGCTCGCGCGCACCGTCGAGTCCATCCGCGAGATCGGCTCCTTCAACGAGCCGACCGCCTGGGAGACGATGCTCCGCAACTGGCACGTCGAGGGCCTGGCCGTCCGCCCCGACCACCGGATGATCGGACACACCGGCTTCCTCCTCACCGCCCGCCGCCTGGCCGACGGCGTCGAGCCGCCCATGCGCCGCCGCCGCCCCGCCAAGGGCGCCTACGGCGAGGACTACACCGGCCCCAACGCCGACGGGGGCACCCGCTAGAGCCTCCGCGGGTCCCACCCCGGCGGCTCCGTGCCGCATGAACGAACCGACGCCGTGGCCGAGTTCCCCTGACACCCGGGGAACTCGGCCACGGCGTCGTCACGTTGGATGGCGGGATGGCGGGATGGCGGGATGGCGGGACGGCGGTGACGGCGGTGACGGGATGGCGGATGCCCGATGGCCGGATGCCGGGTCCCGGACGGCGGGCGCGGCTCCGGGCCGCTGTTCGGCATCCCGGACCCCGCTGTTCCCCCGCACTGTGACGTATGGCACGATGCAGCCACCCCACCGGCACAGCCCTCACAGGAGACGCTCCTCGTGCAGCAATCCGCCGTCCCGGAACTGGCACACACCCACACCAGGCCGATCCACTGGATCGCGACGGCCACCGCCGTGGCGTGTGTCGTGGCCCTCTCCTCGGTGTTCCAGCCCGGCCCCGCGACCGCCGCCCAGGCCGGCCCGCCCCCCGCACCGCCCGCGCCGGTGACCGCGGCCGCCCCGGCCACCACGGACGTCGACTTCCCGATCGAGTGCGGTCCGGTGAAGGCCCTCGTGCTGAAGAAGGCCTCCGGGGACCTCGACGGCGACGGCAGGCCGGAAACCGTCGCCGTCGTCCACTGCGACGCCCCCATGGGTACCCCGCCCGACGGCGTCTACGTCCTCACCCGGGCCGCCGGCACGACCGCTCCGCGGGTCGTGGCCACGCTCGTCGACCCCAAGGACCGCCGTACCGTCACCGCCCTGTCGGTCCACGACGGCACGGTCCTCGCCGACTACCTCGGCTACTCCTCGGCCGACGTACCCAGTTGCTGCCCCGACGTGAAGGAGAGCGCCGAGTGGCAGTGGAAGGACCAGGCCTTCGTCCGCTCGGCGCAGGCCGGTGCCCACAGCGTCTGAACCCGGGCCGCGGAAGGCTGTGAGAAATCAGACAGCCGGCACTCGGTGTCCCTACCGCCTCACTCGGCGTCCGGACCGTAGACCTCGACCCCGTCCGAGACCCGCCGCACATGGATGCAGTCACCCGGGCACTCCCGCGCCGAATCGACCACGTCCGTCAGGAGCGGCAGCGGAACCGGCGTCGTGGCGCCCTTGTCCTGGAGAAGCTCCTCATCAGGCGTCTTGACGTACGCCAGACCGTCGATGTCCAGCTCGAACACCTCCGGCGCGTACTGCGCGCAGATGCCGTCGCCGGTACAGAGATCCTGATCGATCCAGACTTCCAGCGCCTCGCCGCCGACACCGGCTTCCTGCTGTACGCCCATATCTCCTGCCGTTTGTTCTGCCGAGCCGCGCGGGAACGATGCAGGCTCGAACGGGTGTTGAACACGTCGACCCTACCTCCGGCAGCTTTCCAATCATGTTCCGTGGGTATTCCCCTGGCGTGAGGGAGAGCGCAAGGGTGAAGATCGGACACACCCCGACAGTCTTTGTGATCTAGGGGTTTCAATCGACACCCACCCAGGTAGGGTCTGGAAGCGTCCAGCTCCCCTTGGAGGAGGTGAGGACCGTGGCAGCCCACGACGACGACATGAACCGCGGCATCCGCCCGGGACGAGGGTCCGACGACCCCGCCGGGCAGATTGCCTACCTTGAGCAGGAGATCGCCGTCCTGCGACGCAAGCTCGCCGACTCTCCGCGACACACGAGGATTCTCGAAGAGCGGATCGTCGAGCTGCAGACCAACCTGGCCGGCGTGTCCGCCCAGAACGAACGACTGGCCAACACGCTCCGTGAGGCCCGCGACCAGATCGTGGCCCTCAAGGAAGAGGTCGACCGGCTCGCACAGCCGCCGGCCGGCTTCGGTGTCTTCCTGCAGGCGAACGAGGACGGCACCGCCGACATCTTCACCGGGGGCCGCAAACTCCGGGTGAACGTCAGCCCCGGCGTCGAGCTGGAGGAACTGCGGCGCGGCCAGGAACTGATGCTCAACGAAGCACTCAACGTGGTCGAGGCCATGGAGTACGAGAGCGTCGGCGACATCGTCACCCTCAAGGAGATCCTCGAGGACGGCGAGCGCGCCCTGGTGGTGGGGCACACCGACGAGGAACGAGTGGTACGGCTCGCCGAGCCGCTGCTGGACGTCGTGATCCGGCCCGGCGACGCCCTGCTCCTCGAACCCCGCTCCGGCTACGTCTACGAGGTCGTGCCCAAGAGCGAGGTCGAGGAACTCGTCCTCGAAGAGGTCCCCGACATCGGCTACGAGCAGATCGGCGGTCTCGGCGGCCAGATCGAGGCCATCCGCGACGCGGTCGAGCTGCCGTACCTCTACCCGGACCTCTTCAAGGAGCACGAGCTGCGGCCCCCCAAGGGCGTACTGCTCTACGGGCCCCCCGGATGCGGCAAGACACTGATCGCCAAGGCCGTCGCCAACTCGCTCGCCAAGAAGGTCGCCGAGGTGACCGGACAGGCCACCGGCAAGAGCTTCTTCCTGAACATCAAGGGCCCCGAGCTGCTCAACAAGTACGTCGGCGAGACCGAGCGGCAGATCCGCCTGGTCTTCCAGCGCGCTCGGGAGAAGGCCAGCGAGGGCACCCCCGTCATCGTCTTCTTCGACGAGATGGAGTCCCTGTTCCGCACCCGCGGCTCCGGTGTCAGCTCGGACGTGGAGAACACCATCGTCCCCCAGCTGCTCGCCGAGATCGACGGCGTGGAGGGCCTCCAGAACGTGGTCGTGATCGGCGCCTCCAACCGTGAGGACATGATCGACCCGGCCATCCTGCGCCCCGGCCGGCTCGACGTGAAGATCAAGATCGAGCGTCCCGACGCGGAAGCGGCCAAGGACATCTTCGGCAAGTACCTCACCGAACGGCTGCCGCTCCACTCCGACGACCTCGGCGAACACAGCGGCGACCGCACCACCACCGTCCAGAGCATGATCCAGACGGCAGTGGAACACATGTACGCCGAATCCGACGAGAACCGCTTCCTGGAAGTCACCTACGCCAACGGCGACAAGGAAGTCCTCTACTTCAAGGACTTCAACTCCGGCGCCATGATCGAGAACATCGTGGGCCGGGCCAAGAAGATGGCGATCAAGGACTTCCTCGAGAAGAACCAGAAAGGCCTCCGCGTCTCCCATCTCCTCCAGGCCTGCGTGGACGAGTTCAAGGAGAACGAGGACCTGCCGAACACCACCAACCCCGACGACTGGGCCCGCATCTCCGGCAAGAAGGGCGAGCGGATCGTCTACATCCGCACCCTGATCACCGGAAAGCAGGGCTCCGACACCGGACGCTCCATCGACACGGTGGCGAACACCGGACAGTACCTGTAGAAGCAGGGCGGCTGCGGGTGCCCTTTCCGGGGTACCCGCAGCCGACTGTTTTTCGGGCCACGGCTGGAGCAGGCAATGACGCAAATGATCTCCCCACCAGCGCAGAGGCGTTCTAGGCTCTTGCGTACCGCCGGGCGCAGTGCGGGGACGGGCACCGCACACGCACCGGAGCACCCGCGGTACTTGAGCGGCGCCCACGACCGAGGGCGCCGCCGGGCAAGGAGGGCCGCATGACCGTACGGCGAGTAATGGGCATCGAGACGGAGTACGGGATCTCCGTCCCCGGTCACCCGAACGCCAATGCCATGCTCACCTCGTCCCAGATCGTCAACGCCTACGCGGCGGCGATGCACCGGGCCCGCCGGGCCCGCTGGGACTTCGAGGAGGAGAACCCGCTGCGAGACGCCCGAGGCTTCGACCTCGCCCGTGAGGTCGCCGACTCCAGCCAGCTCACCGACGAGGACATCGGCCTCGCCAACGTGATCCTCACCAACGGCGCCCGCCTCTACGTCGACCACGCCCACCCCGAGTACAGCTCCCCCGAGGTCACCAACCCCCGGGACGCCGTCCTGTGGGACAAGGCGGGCGAACGCATCATGGCCGAGGCCGCCGAGCGGGCCGCGGCGCTCCCCGGCGCCCAGCCGATCCACCTCTACAAGAACAACACCGACAACAAAGGCGCCTCCTACGGCACCCACGAGAACTACCTGATGAAGCGGGAAACCGCCTTCTCGGACATCGTGCGCCACCTCACGCCCTTCTTCGTCTCCCGCCAGGTCTTCGCCGGCGCGGGCCGGGTCGGCATCGGTCAGGACGGGCACGAACACGGCTTCCAGCTCAGCCAGCGCGCGGACTACTTCGAGGTCGAGGTCGGGCTGGAGACGACGCTCAAGCGCCCGATCATCAACACCCGCGACGAGCCGCACGCCGACGCCGAGAAGTACCGCCGCCTCCATGTGATCATCGGCGACGCGAACCTCTCCGAGATCTCGACGTATCTGAAGCTGGGCACGACGGCCCTGGTCCTGTCGATGATCGAGGACGGCTTCATCGCGGTGGACCTGGCGGTGGACCAGCCGGTCCGCACCCTGCACCAGGTGTCCCACGACCCGACCCTGAAGCGACTGGTCACCCTGCGCAGCGGCCGCACGCTCACCGCCGTCCAGCTGCAGATGGAGTACTTCGAACTGTCGCGCAAGTACGTGGAGGAGCGGTACGGCGCCGACGCCGACGACCAGACCAAGGACGTCCTGGCGCGCTGGGAGGACACCCTCACGCGCCTGGAGAACGATCCGATGAGCCTGGCCGGCGAGCTGGACTGGGTGGCCAAGCGCGAGCTGATGGAGGGCTACCGGCGCCGCGACGACCTCGACTGGGACGCCGCCCGCCTCCACCTGGTCGACCTCCAGTACGCCGACGTACGGCCCGACAAGGGCCTGTACAACCGTCTGGTGGCCCGTGGGCGGGTGAAGCGGCTCCTGGACGAGACGGAGGTCGAAAGGGCTGTGGGCAAGCCTCCCGAGGACACCCGCGCGTACTTCCGCGGCCGCTGTCTGGAGCAGTACGCCGACGACGTCGCGGCGGCCTCCTGGGACTCGGTCATCTTCGATCTGCCGGGCCGCGACAGCCTCCAGCGGGTCCCAACCCTGGAACCGCTTCGCGGAACGCGAAATCACGTCAAGGCGCTCCTGGACCGCTGTCGCACGGCAGAAGACCTGGTCAGGGTCCTGTCGGGCAACTGAACGATTACCCGGGCCGGGTCGTCCCGCAGGGTGGAAAACCCGGCCAGAGGGAATCATCGAGATGGCCCCCGTACGTTGTAGGAACTGCGGGGCCGATGTCGGACCCTGCTTGTAGGGTCTGATCAAGAACGTCGAACCGAGCGGGGTGAGGGGTTATGGCGACCAAGGACACCGGCGGCGGACAGCAGAAGGCCACGCGCAACACCGAGGAGGTCGAGGAGCAGACTGCGGAGACGCAGGGTTCCGAGGACCTCAAGGAGCGCCAGGAGAAGTTGAGTGACGACGTGGACTCCGTCCTCGATGAAATCGATGATGTACTCGAAGAGAATGCCGAGGATTTCGTGAGGTCCTTCGTTCAGAAGGGTGGCGAGTAGCCTGACCTTTGATTCAAAGGTGCAGGCGGGGGTTGCTCGGAGTGAACGAAGAGTCAGCATCGAGGCGTTGTTCGCGGTGCAAGCAGGACTTGCCGCGTGTGGCGTTCGCGAGTAATAAGTCCATGCCCGATGGTCTCCAGGTGTACTGCCGGGAGTGCTCTGCGGAGTACTACCGGCAGCGCCAGGAGGCCAGGGGGAAGAAGGTCCGGGAGAAGGTCCTGGTCCCGCAGGGACACAAGCGGTGTCCGCAGTGCGAAGAGGTGAAGCCTCATTCGCAGTGGGAGCGCAACAAGTCCTCGTCGGACGGTTGGTCGAGCTACTGCCGTGAGTGTCGAGCCGAGCGGAATCGGATCAGTTACTTCAAGCGCAAGTACGGTCTCACTCCAGTGGAGTTGGACGCGTTGGTCGCGGCGCAGCGGGGCGTCTGCTGGATATGCCTTGATGCTCCCGCCGCACATGTGGATCACTGCCA
This sequence comes from Streptomyces sp. NPDC006259, assembly GCF_042870975.1. Taxonomy (NCBI): domain Bacteria; kingdom Bacillati; phylum Actinomycetota; class Actinomycetes; order Kitasatosporales; family Streptomycetaceae; genus Streptomyces; species Streptomyces sp. NPDC006259. The sequence continues at coordinate 187,974 of NZ_JBIAHY010000007.1, forward strand.
CAAGACGGGTAGGGTCCGAGGCGTACCGTGCTTCAGCCGCAACGCCGGGCTGGGGCAGTTCAAGGATCGGCCCGATGCCATAAGGCGGGCTGCTGCTTACGTGGAAGGAATCGCGTGGAAGCCAACACTCGTAGCACCGGGCGTCTACCGGCTGCCTTCCTGACGCCCGGGTCCTCGTCCTTCATGGACTTCCTGTCGGACCACCAGCCGGAGCTGCTGCCCGGGAACCGGCAGCTTCCCCCGATGCAGGGCGTGATCGAGGCGCCGCACGGCACGACGATCGTGGCCGTGACCTTCCCCGGCGGTGTGGTGCTCGCCGGTGACCGTCGCGCGACCATGGGCAACGTCATCGCGCAGCGCGACATCGAGAAGGTGTTCCCGGCCGACGAGTACTCGGCCGTGGGGATCGCCGGCACCGCCGGCCTGGCGGTGGAGATGGTCAAGCTCTTCCAGCTGGAGCTGGAGCACTTCGAGAAGGTCGAGGGCGCCCAGCTGTCCCTGGAGGGCAAGGCGAACCGGCTGTCGACGATGATCCGCTCCAACCTCGGCATGGCCATGCAGGGCCTCGCCGTGGTTCCGCTCTTCGCCGGTTTCGACGTGGACCGCGGCCGGGGCCGGATCTTCTCCTACGACGTCACGGGCGGCCGCTCCGAGGAGCACAACTTCGCGGCGACCGGTTCGGGGTCGGTCTTCGCGCGCGGGGCCATGAAGAAGCTGTACCGCCGTGATCTGAGCGAGGACGACGCCACGACGCTCGTGGTCCAGGCGCTCTACGACGCGGCGGACGACGACTCGGCGACCGGTGGTCCCGATGTCGCCCGCCGGATCTACCCCATCGTCACCGTGATCACCGACGACGGTTTCCGCCGGCTCACCGACGACGAGTCCTCCGAGATCGCCCGCTCGGTGCTGGCGCGCCGTCTGGAGCAGCCGGACGGTCCCCGGGCCGCGCTGCTGTAGCCGGCCGCCCCCTGGCAAGGTGATCGAGTGACTTCCACAGAAAGGGACGGATAACCGGTGTCGACGCCGTTCTATGTCTCACCCCAGCAGGCGATGGCCGACCGTGCGGAGTACGCGCGCAAGGGCATCGCCCGCGGTCGCAGTCTGGTCGTGCTCCAGTACGCCGACGGGATCGTGTTCGTCGGCGAGAACCCGTCCCGCGCGCTGCACAAGTTCAGCGAGATCTACGACCGGATCGGTTTCGCCGCGGCCGGCAAGTACAACGAGTACGAGAACCTCCGCATCGGCGGTGTGCGGTACGCGGATCTGCGTGGTTACACCTATGACCGTGACGACGTGACCGCTCGCGGTCTCGCCAATGTCTACGCTCAGACGCTGGGCACGATCTTCTCCTCGGCGGGCGAGAAGCCGTACGAGGTGGAGCTGGTCGTGGCGGAGGTCGGTGAGACGCCGGACGGTGACCAGATCTACCGGCTGCCGCACGACGGGTCGATCGTGGACGAGCACGGTTCGGTCGCGGTCGGTGGCAATGCCGAGCAGATCAGTGGCTATCTCGACCAGCGTCACCGGGACGGCATGAGTCTTGCCGAGGCCCTCGAGCTGGCTGTCCAGGCCTTGTCCCGCGACACCAACGGCACGCAGCGGGAGATTCCCGCGGAGCGCCTGGAGGTGGCGGTCCTGGACCGTACGCGTCCGCAGTCGCGCAAGTTCAAGCGGATCGTCGGCCGGCAGCTGGGGCGGCTGCTGGCGATCGACGGTGCGTCGACCGAGGCGGAGAGCGCCGAGGAGCCCGACGAGAAGTAACCGGATTCGCCTCTTCCGATGTGCCCCGGCCGGAGTCACGGCCGGGGCACAGGTGTCTTCTCAGGCTCTGGGTGGGGCCGTGGAGCCCCGGACGACCAACTGGACGGGAATCCTCCCCGCCTCCGGCGTACGGCCCTCCAGGACGGCCAGCAGGGCCCGCATGCCGTGTTCGCCGAAGAGTTCGGCGTCCAGTCGCACGGTGGTCAACTCGGGGTCTAGGGCGGCGGCCAGGGCGATGTCGTCCACGCCGGTGACGGAGATGTCGTCGGGTACCCGCAGCCCGCGCCGCCGCACGGCCTTGTAGACCCCGGCGGCGAGCTTGTCGTCGTCGCAGACGACGGCGGTGGGGCGGGGGCCGGGGAGGTCCAGGGCGCTCTCGGTGGCTCCGCGGGCGCCCTCGATGGTCATCGGGGTGGGGGCGGTCCGCAGGGAGGTGCCGGCGACGGCGCCCAGGCGTGCGGCCAGCTCGCGTGCGCGTACGTCGAAGGTCCAGGAGGGCACGTCGGACGCCAGGTGCAGGAAGTGCCGGTGGCCGAGGTCCAGCAGGTGCTCGGCGACCTGGCGGGCGCCGTCGGCGATGTCGAGGTTGACGGTGGCCGCCCCGAGGCTGCCGTCGGGGTCGCTGTCGAGCATGACGAGGGGCAGTTGGTCGCCGCGGATGGCGGTCAGGGCGTCGGCGGCCATGGAGGAGGCGAGGACGCCGTCCAGGGCCGCCGGGGCGGAGGCGAAGGGGTCGGGGGCGGGGCCGATGCCCTCGGGGGAGGGGTAGAGCACCACGCCGAAGCCGTGGGCGGCGGCGAGTCGGGCCGCGCCCGTGTAGACGCCCGCGAAGAACTCCGTGGTCAGCTCGGGGACGACGAGCAGGATGGTGCGGGTGCGGCCGAGGCGCAGGTTGCGCGCGGCCAGGTTGGGCCGGTAGCCGAGGTCCCGTGCGGTGCTGCGTACCCGCTCCGCCGTGGCCTCGGAGACCCGGCCGCGCCATTTGTCGCCGAGGACCAGTGAGACGGCGGCCTGGGACACCCCCGCGGCCCGGGCGACGTCACGGCTCGTCGGGCGCGTGCTACCTGGTGCCACCGTGGGCCTGCTCTTTCGTGTGGACGCGTGAACAGCGCACATGGTACGTATGACCGCGACACGTTATACGTAAAACCTGGGCGGCGCGGACCGCCTCGGGCGAGCCGACGGAGGCGGGACATGGCCGCGGGATACCTGGAGATCCTCAGGGCGCGACACGCGGCCCGGCTCCTCGTCGGCACGCTCGTGGGACGGCTGCCCAACGCCACGGGCGCCATCGCGATCGTGCTGTTCGTGCGCGCCGAGGGCGGCAGCTACACCCTCGCGGGCGCCCTGGCGGCCGTGTACGGCGTCGCCAACGCTGTCGGGCAGCCCCTGCTCGGCCGCCTCGTCGACCTGCGCGGCCAGCCGCGCGTGCAGTTGCCCGCCGCCCTCGCCGCGGCGCTGGCCATGGGCGTCTTCGCCTTCACGGGCATCGCCCCGCTCGCGCTCGCGTACGTCTCCGTCGCGGCCGCCGGGCTGTTCACCCCGCCGCTGGAGGGCGGCCTGCGGGCGTTGTGGCCGTCGGTGCTGCGCCGGGAGGACCAGGTGCACACCGCGTACGCCATGGACGCGGTGGCCCAGGAGGTGATGTTCACCGTCGGACCGCTGCTGGTGACCCTGTGCACCGCGCTCTGGTCCGCGCAGGCCGCACTGCTGATACTCAACGCGCTCGGTGTGCTGGGCGCGCTGAGCGTCGTGGTCTCCGCGCCCTCGCGCGCGTGGCGCTCCGCCCCGCGCGCGGCCCACTGGCTCGGCGCCCTGCGCTCGCCCGGCCTGCTCGTGCTGCTGGGCGCCTTCCTGTTCATCGGCATCGCCCTCGGCTCGATCACCGTGGCCTCGGTGCCGTACGCCGACGACCACGGCGGTGACGTGGTGTACGGCTGGCTGATGGCCGCCCTCGGGCTGGGCGCGCTCGTCGGCGGGGTGGCGTACGGGGCGCGGCGGTGGGTGGGGGTGCCGGAGCGGCGACTGCGGGTCCTGGTGGCGTTCCTGGCAGTCTGTTATCTGCCGCTGATGCTGATGCCGGACGCGGTGGCGATGGTGGCGCTCACCGCGCTCGCCGGGGTGTTCCTCGCCCCCGCTCTCGCCTGCGCCTTCGTCCTCATCGACCGGCACGCGCCGCGCGGCACGGTGACCGAGGCGTTCTCCTGGCTGGTGACCACGTTCACGGTCGGCCACTCGCTCGGGACGGCCGTCGCGGGGCCGGTCGTCGAGGCGGGCGGCGCCCAGTGGGGGTTCGCCGTGCCGAGTGCGGCGGGCGCCGTGGCCCTGGTGGTTTTGCTGGCCACGGGGCGGGTACTGGCGGTTCCCGCCGGAAGTGGGGTTGTTGCGGCTTCATCGGAAAATGATCCAAACCGTGCTGCCGAACCCCGTTTCAGTTCAGGGGATCGGGCGTAATGTTCACTCATGGACCGCCGCATTTTCGGGCTGGAGAACGAGTACGGCGTCACGTGCACGTTCAGGGGACAGCGCCGCCTGTCGCCTGACGAGGTGGCGCGGTACCTCTTCCGCCGTGTCGTGTCATGGGGCCGAAGCAGCAATGTCTTTCTGCGGAACGGCGCCCGCCTCTATCTCGACGTGGGATCGCATCCGGAATACGCGACACCCGAATGTGACAACGTGACCGAACTGGTCACCCACGACAAGGCCGGCGAGCGCATTCTCGAAGGACTCCTGGTGGACGCGGAACGACGCCTGCACGAGGAAGGAATCGCGGGCGACGTCTACCTCTTCAAGAACAACACCGACTCGGCCGGCAACTCCTACGGTTGTCACGAGAACTACCTGGTGGCCCGGCACGGGGAGTTCTCCCGGCTCGCGGACATCCTCATCCCGTTCCTGGTGACCCGGCAGCTGCTGTGCGGCGCCGGGAAGGTGCTGCAGACGCCCCGCGGGGCCGTCTACTGCGTCAGCCAGCGGGCCGAGCACATCTGGGAGGGCGTCTCCTCGGCGACGACCCGCTCGCGGCCCATCATCAACACCCGCGACGAACCGCACGCCGACGCCGAGCGCTACCGCCGGCTGCACGTCATCGTGGGCGACTCGAACATGTCCGAGACGACCATGCTGCTCAAGGTCGGCGCCACCGACCTGGTGCTGCGCATGATCGAGGCGGGCACCGTGATGCGCGACCTGACCCTGGAGAACCCGATCCGGGCGATCCGCGAGGTCAGCCACGACATCACGGGCCGGCGCAAGGTACGCCTGGCCAGCGGCCGGGAGGCCTCGGCGCTGGAGGTGCAGCGGGAGTACTACGAGAAGGCCGTGGACTTCGTCGAGCGCCGCGGCATCCGCACCGGCACCGTCGACCAGGTGCTGGAACTGTGGGGCCGCACGCTGGACGCGATCGAGGCCGAGGACCTCGACCGCATCGGCACCGAGATCGACTGGGTCATGAAGTACAAGCTCATCGAGCGGTACCGGGCCAAGCACAACATGACCATGTCGCACCCGCGCGTGGCGCAGATAGACCTCGCCTACCACGACATCCACCGTCGTCGTGGCCTCTACTACCTGCTGGAGCGCAAGGGGCAAGCCGCCCGGATCTGCAACGACCTGAAGATCTTCGAGGGCAAATCGGTCCCCCCGCAGACCACTCGGGCGCGACTGCGCGGCGATTTCATCCGCCGGGCGCAGGAACAGCGGCGGGACTTCACCGTCGACTGGGTCCATCTCAAGCTCAACGACCAGGCGCAGCGCACCGTGTTGTGCAAGGACCCGTTCCGTTCGGTGGACGACCGGGTGGAGAAGCTGATCGCCGGAATGTGACCGGACATCGCGTACGCCGCTGACGGCGGAACGCTATGAGGGCGTCGTACGTTTCCCGTACGGCGCCCTTGTCACGTCGACAGGGGGATCCCGGGGACAGCCTCCGGACCCGGCCGACGCGAAGGGAGCCGAAGACTGAATCGGCACCGGATCGTCAGTAAGGTAGCGCGCACGCCATCAGGAAGATCAACCGATTACGAGGCCCCCACCGTGCGCCGACGCTCACTCATTCTCGCCGCCGTACCCGCAGGACTGGTCACACTCGCCGGATGCGGGGACGACGACAAGTCCGACTCGTCGAGCAAGGTGGACAGCAGCGCGTCGCCGTCCGCCTCGGCCCCCTCCGCCGCGCCCGCTCCCAAGATCGTCGACGGGCCGCTCCCGGCCATCACCGCGGGCACGAAGTTCGGGCAGAAGCCCACGGTCGCCAAGGGCGCTGGCAAGCCCTCCGACCAGCTCGCCGTCAAGACGGTCATCGCGGGCGGCGGCCGGCCCGTCGCGGAGGGCGACTACATCCTGGCCCACTACCTCGGCCAGATCTGGGACACCGGCAAGGTCCTCGACAACTCCTACGACGGCAAGGCGCCCCGGCTCGCCCAGATCGCGCAGGGCAGCACCATGGAGGGCTGGCGCTACGCCCTCACCGGGAAGAAGACCGGCAGCCGCGTGGAGTTCGCCGTGCCGCCCACCTGGGGTTTCGGCAAAGAGGGCAAGGCGGAGCTGGGCGTCGAGGGCACCGACACGATGGTGTTCGTGTTCGACATCCAGGACACCTTCAACGGCAGGAGTTCGGCCAAGGGCAAGGACGTCCCCCAGGACGACGCCGCCGTGCCGGTGGTCGGCACCAACACGGACGGCAAGGCCCCCGCCATCAAGATCCCCAAGACCGATCCGCCGAAGAAGCTCGTGGCGAACTACGTCATCGAGGGCGACGGCGCGGTCGTCGCGGCCGACGAGACCGTCCTCGTGCAGTACAAGGGCGTCATCTGGGACACCGGCAAGGAGTTCGACTCGACGTACAAGAGGTCCGCGCTGACCTCGTTCTCGCTCCAGCAGGTCGTCAAGGGCTGGGGCCAGGGCCTGACCGGCAAGAAGGTCGGCAGCCGCGTCGTCATCGTCATCCCGCCCGCCCTGGGCTACGGCGACCAGCCCCCGGCCGGCAGCGGCATCGAGAAGGACTCCACGATGGTCTTCACGGTGGACATCCTCGCGAAGATGTGACGCCGCCGTGATGTAAGACTGTGCCTGTTGCCTTTCCGCGAACAAGCAGGAGCGTAAGACGTGAGCATCGAGAAGCCCGAGATCGACTTCCCGGGCGGCGAGCCCCCGGCGGACCTCGAGATCAAGGACATCTGGGAGGGCGACGGTGAGGTGGCGCAGGCGGGCCAGACCGTCTCCGTGCACTACGTCGGTGTCGCCTTCAGCACCGGCGAGGAGTTCGACGCGAGCTGGAACCGCGGCACTCCGTTCCGCTTCCCGCTGGGCGGCGGCCGGGTCATCAAGGGCTGGGACCAGGGCGTGCAGGGCATGAAGGTCGGCGGCCGTCGCCAGCTGACCATCCCGGCCCACCTCGCCTACGGCAACCAGAGCCCGACCCCGGCGATCAAGCCCGGCGAGACGCTGATCTTCGTGGTCGACCTGCTCGGGGTCTGATCGTCGTACGACCGGTCTCGACCAGCTGGGGCCCATGCCTGTCCGGGCGTGGGCCCTCGGCTTTTGCCCGGGCACCGCGGAGCGGTACGGTCATCCGTCTGAACCACCATGAGAAAGGCGAAGGGCGTCGATGGCCATTGCCAAGGCAGAGCGGCTGATGAACCTGGCGCTGTGTCTGCTCGGGACGCGGCGGCCGCTCAGCAAGCGCGAGCTGCGCGACTCCATCGAGGCCTACGTCGAGGCGTTCGGTTCGGGCAGGGGCGGGACCGGCTCGGACGACTCCTTCAACCGGATGTTCGAGCGGGACAAGGACGACCTGCGCGAGCTGGGCCTGGTCATCGAGACCGTCGAGAGCCTGGACGGCGAGATCGGCTACCTCGCCCGCCGCGACAGCAACCGCCTGCCGGCCATCACCCTCGACGCCGAGGAGGCCGCGGCCCTGGGACTGGCCGCCAAGGTGTGGCAGCAGGCCAGGCTCGCCGGCGCGGCCAGCGGCGCCCTGCAGAAACTGCGCGCGGCCGGCCTGCCCGAGGACGTCGACCCGTACGAGCCGCACAGCGCCCTGGAACCACGCATCCCCGTCCACGAGGCCGCGTTCGAGCCGCTGATGCTGGCCTGCCGCGACCGCCGCCCCGTCGACTTCGACTACCGCAAGGCCACCGCCGCCCGCCCCGAGGCCCGGCACGTCGAGCCGTGGGCCCTGGAGTGCTGGCGCGGCCACTGGTACCTCGCGGGCTGGGACCGCGACCGCGGTGCCGAACGCGTCTTCCGGCTGTCCCGGATCACCGGCAAGGTGCGCTCGCGCGGTACGGCGTTCACGGCGCCGGTGCCCGATGTGGTCACCATCCGCGAGACCGTCGCCAGTTGGGCGGGGGAGACCGCCGACCGCAGCGCGCTGATCCGGCTGCGCGGCGGCTCCGGGTACCCCCTGCGGGCGAGGGCCACGGCGGTGCGGGAACTCGGAGACGGCTGGGACGAGTTGGAGATTCCGTACGGACACGGGCTGGACGCCTGGCTGGTGGAGTTCGGGCCGGACGTGGTCGTGCTGGAGCCCGCGGAGCTGCGGGCCGACGTCGTGGACCGGCTGCGTGCCGTGGCCAAGGGCTGAGGGGGAGCGAGCAACACAGTGGCAGGCAAACCGGCCAGGCCGGCGAACGCGATCGACCAGACCCGGCGGATGCTCTCCCTGGTGACGTACCTGCGGGAGCGCCCCGGCGCGCGCATCGAGGACGTGGCACGGGCCTTCGGGATCACCGAGGACGAACTGGTCTCCGACCTCGACGTGCTGCCCATGTGCGGCACCAGCTTCCGCGGCGGCGACCTGCTCGACATCGACACCGACGGTGAGCGGATCTGGTGGCACAACCCGGCCGCCCTCGGCGCGGACGCCGCCGAGCCGCTGCGGCTGGCCGCCGACGAGGCGACCGCGCTGCTGGTGGCCGCCCGCGCGGTCGCGACCCTGCCGGGCCTGCGCGAGAGCGACCGCCAGGCCCTGCTGCGGGCCACCGCCAAGGTGGAGACCGCGGCCGGGGAGGCGGCGGGCGCCAGTTCCCGCCTGTCGGTGACCTTCGAGTCCGAGGGCGGGGTCTTCGCCGACGTGGACCGCGCGATCTCCGAACGCCGCCGGCTGTGGATCCGCTACTACTCGCCCGCCCGCGACGAGGTCACCGAGCGCGAGATCGACCCCATCCGCCTCGTCAGCGTCGGGCACACGTACGTGGAGGCCTGGTGCCGCCGGTCCGAGGCGCGCCGCACCTTCCGTCTCGACCGGGTCGCCGAGATCAGGATCCTCGACGAGCCCTCCGCGCCGCCCGAGGTCGAACTGCGGGACCTGTCGGAGGGGCTGGTCCAGCCCGCCGCCGAGGATCCGGAGGTCGTCGTCGAGGTGGGACCCGGCGGACGCTGGGTCGCCGAGTACTACCCGCACGACAGCGCCGACGAACTCCCCGACGGCGGCCTGCGCATCACTGTGCGCACGCCCGAGCCGGCCTCGCTGCGGCGGCTGGCCCTGCGCCTCGGCCGGGACGGCCGCATCGTCTCGCCGCAGGACCTCGCCGACAGCGCCCGCCGCGCCGCGCGCGAGGCACTGGCGGCCTACGACGGCGTGGAGGCCGAGGGCGCCGGGGGACACGGCGGGACCGCGCACCCCGCCGGTGGGCGGGGCGGTGCGGGTCGCGCCCAGGTGCCGACGCCGGGCGACGGACGGGAGCGGCAGCTGTGAGCGAGTCGGCGACGACGTCCGGTGTGCGGGACATCTCCGTGGCCTCGGCGTTCGCGGGGATGAGGAGCGTGGCCCCGGTGGTCTTCAGGGCGGGCTGCCCGGACTGCCGCGGCCGTTTCGAACTGGCCGCCGGTGCGCTGCGGCTGGCCATCGGCGCCTCCAGCCGCACCACCTTCTACTCCTTCACCTGTCCCGACTGCGGCGCCGCCGTGCGCAAGCCGGCCGGTGAACGGGTCGTCGAACTGCTCACCGGTGGCGGGGTCAGGACCCTGCGGCTGCACACGCCGTAGGAAGGTCTAGGCTCGGCGTCATGTTCTGGCCGATGTTCGCGGTAGCCGTGGGTTTTCTGGGTCTCGCCGTCCTCGCGGTGTTCGCCGTCCGGGTCTTCCTGGAGGCGCGGCGCCTCGGCCTCCAGGTCTCGGACTCCGCGCACCGCATCAACCGGGCCGCCGAGGAGCTGGAGCGGGCGTCCCTGAGCGTGGCCCGCGCCGCGGACACCCTGTGACGACCGCTGTGGCCGTCCTGTGAGTCCCGCGTGGAACGCGTTTTGGGTCACTTCGCCCTCCCCTCGCGGCGGTTCCGGCAGGTACGCTGCTGGTCGCGGTCCGGAGAACGAGGCCCGGAACGCGGACCGGGAGTACGCACGGGGATTGCCTCACGTTTACCCCTGAGCGTTACGATCGCTGTCAGCACGATCGCTCGGACAACTGTCCGACCGGTCGGACAGCAGTCCCACCCAGCCGCCTCGGTGAGAAGGTAAAGACTTATGTTCGGAAGGCTCGGCGCCCCCGAGATCATTCTCATCCTCGTCGTCATCATCCTGCTGTTCGGCGCGAAGAAGCTTCCGGACATGGCGCGCTCGCTCGGCAAGTCCGCGCGCATCCTCAAGAGCGAGGCCAAGGCGATGAAGGACGAGGGCAGCAGCACGGCCACCCCGGCCGGCCCGCCCAACGACGGCGAGCAGCCCCCCGCTCAGCGCACCATCCAGGCCTCCCCCGGTGACGTGACCAGCTCGCGCCCGGTCAGCGAGCCCACGGATTCGACCAAGCGCTGACGCAGGGCCGGTGACCTCCGGCCCGCCGCACGAGATGGGAACGTGGGTTGCTCAAGTCTGCCCGCAAGAAGGAGAAGGACCCAGAGGGGCGGATGCCCCTCGCGGAGCACCTTCGTGAATTGCGCAACCGACTCGCGAAGGCCTTGCTGGCCATCGTCGTCGTGACGATCGTCGCCGCCTTCTTCTACAAGGACATCATCGAGTTCTTCACGAACCCGATCCTGACCGCGGTGGGGTGCGATTCGACCTTCTCGGAGCTGGCGCAGCAGGACAGCGGCAACTGCGCCCGCATCGTTCTGAACGGTCTGCTCACCCCGTTCACGCTCGCCCTGAAGGTCTCCCTGATGGCGGGTGTGATCTTCGCATCCCCGGTCTGGCTGTACCAGTTGTGGGGCTTCGTCGCGCCGGGCCTGCACAAGCACGAGCGCAAGTACGCCTACGCGTTCGTCGGCACGGGTGTCCCGCTGTTCATCGGCGGTGCCTTCTTCGCGTACAAGACGCTGCCGGCCATGGCGAAGGTGCTCCTCGAGTTCTCACCGGCGGATCTGGACAACCAGCTGCCGCTCGACGACCTGCTCGACCTCATCGTCCGCATGGTGCTCGTCTTCGGCCTCTCCTTCGAACTGCCGTTGCTGCTGGTGATGCTCAACCTGACCGGCGCTCTGACCGGCCGGCGCATGATGAGCTGGTGGCGCGGCATGATCATCGGCATCACCGTCTTCGCGGCGGTGGCCACGCCCAGCACCGACCCGCTGACCATGCTGGCGCTCGCCGGGCCGATCTGGATCCTCTACTTCTTCGCGACCGCGTTCTCCCTCCTGAACGACCGCCGCAAGCGCCGCCGGGAAGCCCTGGAGCCCGCCGACGACGAGGCCTCGGAGCTGGATCTCACCCCCGAGCCCATCGGCGAGGTCGAGGCGGTGGCCCCCAGCCGGGCGCTCCCCGGCCAGGCGACCGCGGAGCGGGTCAACGGCTACGACGACGTGACCTGAGGCACCGGGACGGACCCGTACCACGGCCGGGACGCCCACGGAGGCGCCCCGGCCGCGCGCGTCCGGGGCCCGCAGCGGGGCCATCCTGACGTCCTGAACTGCGCGGACGCGGGTTTCGCGGCAGTGGATCCGGATAATGATCGTCCTGTTGTCAGTGCGGCCCGGTACGGTGGAAAGCACGATGACAGAGGACCTCTCACCGGCCGAGCGGTACGCGGCAGCCCGTAAGCGTGCTGTCGAGCAGGCCACCGCGCTCGCTTCCTTCCGCGAGATGTACGACTTCGGTCTCGACCCCTTCCAGATCGAGGCCTGCCAGGCGCTGGAGTCGGGCAAGGGCGTCCTGGTGGCCGCCCCCACCGGCTCGGGCAAGACGATCGTCGGCGAGTTCGCCGTCCACCTCGCCCTCCAGCAGGGCAAGAAGTGCTTCTACACGACCCCCATCAAGGCGCTGTCCAACCAGAAGTACGCCGACCTGAGCCGTCGCTACGGCGCGGACAAGGTCGGCCTGCTGACCGGCGACAACAGCGTCAACTCCGACGCCCCGGTGATTGTGATGACCACCGAGGTCCTGCGGAACATGCTGTACGCCGGCTCGCAAACCCTCCTCGGCCTCGGGTACGTGGTGATGGACGAGGTGCACTACCTCTCCGACCGCTTCCGGGGCGCCGTATGGGAGGAGGTGATCATCCACCTCCCCGAGTCGGTCACCCTGGTCTCCCTGTCGGCGACCGTGTCCAACGCCGAGGAGTTCGGCGACTGGCTCGACACCGTGCGCGGTGACACCGAGGTGATCGTCTCCGAGCACCGGCCCGTGCCGCTGTTCCAGCACGTGCTCGCCGGGCGACGGATGTACGACCTGTTCGAGGAGGGCGAGGGCCACCGCAGGGCCGTCAACCCCGACCTCACGCGACTGGCCCGCATGGAGGCCAGCCGGCCGTCCTACCAGGACCGCAAGCGCGGCCGCAACATCCGCGAGGCCGACCGGGAGCGCGAGCGCAGGCAGCGGTCGAGGGTGTGGACGCCCGGACGCCCCGAGGTCATCGAGCGGCTCGACGCCGAGGGCCTGCTGCCCGCGATCACGTTCATCTTCAGCCGGGCCGCCTGCGAGGCCGCCGTCCAGCAGTGCCTGCACGCGGGGCTCCGGCTCAACGACGACCAGGCACGCGAACGGGTCCGCGCCCTGGTGGAGGAGCGCACCGCCGCCATCCCCGACGAGGACCTGCACGTCCTCGGCTACTACGAGTGGCTGGAGGGCCTGGAGCGGGGCATCGCCGCCCACCACGCGGGCATGCTGCCGACCTTCAAGGAGGTCGTCGAGGAACTGTTCGTGCGCGGGCTGGTCAAGGCCGTCTTCGCCACCGAGACCCTCGCCCTCGGCATCAACATGCCCGCCCGCTCGGTGGTGCTGGAGAAGCTCGTCAAGTGGAACGGCGAACAGCACGCCGACATCACCCCCGGCGAGTACACGCAGCTCACCGGCCGGGCCGGCCGACGCGGCATCGACGTCGAGGGACACGCAGTCGTGCTGTGGCAGCGCGCCATGAACCCCGACCACCTGGCCGGACTCGCGGGCACCCGCACCTACCCGCTGCGCTCCAGCTTCAAGCCGTCGTACAACATGGCGGTCAACCTGGTCCAGCAGTTCGGGCGGCACCGCTCGCGCGAGCTGCTGGAGACCTCCTTCGCGCAGTTCCAGGCCGACCGGTCGGTCGTCGGGATCTCCCGGCAGGTGCAGCGCAACGAGGAGGGACTGGAGGGCTACAAGGCCTCCATGACCTGCCACCTCGGCGACTTCGAGGAGTACGCGCGGCTGCGCCGTGAACTGAAGGACCGCGAGACGGAACTGGCCAAGCAGGGCGCGGCCCAGCGGCGCGCCGAGGCGGCGGTGGCGCTGGAGAAGCTGAAGCCGGGCGACGTCATCCACGTGCCCACCGGCAAGTACGCCGGGCTGGCGCTCGTCCTCGACCCGGGCCTGCCCGCCGGACGGGCCAACGGCCATCGCGGGTTCGACCACCAGGACGGGCCGCGCCCGCTCGTGCTGACCGCCGAGCGGCAGGTCAAGCGGCTGGCCACGATGGACTTCCCGGTGCCCGTGGAGGCGCTGGAGCGGATGCGCATCCCGAAGACGTTCAACCCGCGCTCGCCGCAGTCCCGCCGGGACCTCGCCTCGGCGCTGCGCACCAAGGCCGGCCACATCGAGCCGGAGCGCGCCCGCAGGGGCCGGTCCCAGGCCGCCGACGACCGGGAGATCGCCCGGCTGCGGGCCGAGCTGCGCGCCCACCCCTGCCACGGCTGCTCCGACCGCGAGGACCACGCCCGCTGGGCCGAGCGCTACTACCGGCTGCTGCGCGACACCTCGCAACTGGAGCGCCGGATCGAGGGCCGGACGAACACCATCGCCCGCACCTTCGACCGGATCGTGGCCCTGCTGACCGAGCTGGACTACCTGCGCGGCAACGAGGTCACCGAGCACGGCAAGCGGCTGGCCCGGCTGTACGGCGAGCTGGACCTGCTGGCGAGCGAATGCCTGCGGGCCGGCGTCTGGGAGGGCCTCGCGCCCGCCGAACTCGCCGCCTGCGTCTCGGCGCTGGTGTTCGAGGCCCGGACCAGCGACGACGCGATGGCCCCGAAGCTGCCCTCGGGCAAGGCCAAGGCCGCGCTCGGCGAGATGGTGCGGATCTGGGGCCGGCTGGACGCCCTGGAGGAGGACTTCCGGATCAGCCAGACCGAGGGCGTCGGCCAGCGCGAGCCCGACCTCGGCTTCGCCTGGGCCGCCCACATGTGGGCCTCGGGCAAGGGCCTGGACGAGGTCCTGCGGGAGGTCGAGATGCCGGCCGGGGACTTCGTGCGGTGGTGCAAGCAGGTCATCGACGTCCTCGGGCAGATCGCGGCGGCCGCGCCCCCGGAGAGTTCGTCGGTGGCGAAGAACGCCCGCAAGGCGGTCGACGCACTGCTGCGGGGCGTCGTGGCCTACTCCTCGGTGGGCTGAGCCGGCGGGCGTGCCGCGGGACGTGCGCGGGCGCGGTCGGGAGGCCGCGCGCTGGCCTTCGGGCACCGCGCCGCCCCGCCGCGCCCGCCTCGGCCATGCCAGGTCGGCGGCGGCCCCTGCCCGCGCCGGTGGCGCCGGCGCCCGTGGGGCCCGCTGGCGGTCACGCGCCCGGAGGCGGAGCCGGCGGCCCGCGCCGCCACGCAGGGCGCGCCGTTCATCCCGTCGTCGGCGTCGAGCACGCCGCTGACGCAGGTCGCCGTGCCGATGGGGGACACCGAACGCTGCTGCGGGGCGTGCGCGGGCGCGATCCGGCGGTCGAGGCGCTCGGATCGGCCGTGGCGTCGGCCAGGTCCCGGGCCCTGCGGACCGTCCCTGCCGGACGGTTCGGGACCAGCAGAACCGGCCCCGCTTCGGCCCTGCCGGGGGGACCGCGCGCGCTCGCCTTCGGGCACCGCGCCGCCCCGCCCCGCTTCGGCCATGCAGGGGGAGGCCGCGCGCTCGCCTTCGGCCTCGCCCGGACGGCAGTGCGTCCCGAGGACGCCTCGATCCGTCGGTCGAGGCGCTCGGATCGGCCGTGGCGTCGGCCAGGTCCCGGGCCCTGCGGACCGTCCCTGCCGGACGGTTCGGGACCAGCAGAACCGGCCCCGCTTCGGCCCTGCCGGGGGACCGCGCGCGCTCGCCTTCGGCCTCGCCCGGACGGTCAGTAGGTCCCGAGGACGCCCCGGGAAAGCTCCCGAGGAGGCTCCGGGGGCGCGGAACGGCCGGGGTCCGACCCCTCCGCGCTGCGGGGGCGCGGAACGGCCGGTGGCCGACCCCTCCGCGCTGCGGGGGCGCGGAACGGCCGGTGGCCGACCCCTCCGTACCGCTGTGCCCGCCCGCCGGGGCGAGGCGTCCGTGGGCGCGTCTCGGGCAGGGCGTGGCCGGGCGGGAAGGTCGTCCCGGACGTGGGCCGGCCGGGCCCCTCAGCGAGCCAGGTACGCCCGCCAGCCCCCGTACGCCGTGATGTCCTCCGCGTCCACGAGGGCGGACGGTTCGCAGAGGAAGCCCGGGACGGAGCGGCCGTCGGCCAGGGCGACGCTGCCCAGGGTCATCGGGCGGGGGAGTCCCGCCAGCAGCCCGCCCAGGCCCGCCGCCGGGAGCCGCCAGACCTCCACCTCGATCGCGGAGCCGTCCCCGCCCGCATGGACCAGGCCGGGCTTCGGGGGATCCGTCCGCAGGGCGTGCAGACGGTAGACGGGCGCGGTCGTGGTCGTGCGGTCCAGCACGGCGCCCAGCGCCAGCAGGTGCGGGTTCAGTGGCTGGCCCGTCAGATGGGCGCCGGCCACGGCCACGTACGTGTCGGGGCGCAGGAGGTCCGCGACCGCGGCCAGCCGCTCGTCCGTGAACGCCGGACCGATCAGCATCACGCCGAACGGCAGGCCGTTCACCTCGCCCGCCGGAACGGCCACCGCGGCCAGGTCGAAGAGGTTCGTGGAGTTGGTGAAGCGGCCCAGACGGGCGTTGGCGCCCAGCGGGTCGGCGGCGACCTCGGCGAGGGTGGGGTGGCCGGGCGCGGTGGGGAGCAGCAGGGCGTCGGCGTCGGCGAGCGCGGCCAGCGCCCGGGCGCGCAGGGTGCCCAGGCGGTCGGTGTCCGCGTGGAGCCGGTGCGCGGGGATGTCCCGGGCGCGCGTGATGATGTCGGCGACGGTGGGGTCGAGCCCCTCCCCGCCCTCCGCCAGTGACTTGTCGACAAAGGAACCCACCGCCGTGTAGCGCTCGGCGACGAACGCGCCCTCGTAGAGCATCGCCGCCGCCTCCGTGAACGGCGCGAGGTCGATCGTGCGGAGTTCGGCCCCGGCGGCGGACACCTGCCGCACCGCCGCCTCGTACGCCTCGGCCCAGCCCGGGTCCAGCTCGCCGAGCCCGTCGGGCGCCGGCACCGCGATCCGCCAGGGCCCCGGTGCGCGAGCGGGCAGCGGACGCCCCGGCGCGGACACCATGTGCGCCAAGGCCTGTTCCGCCTCCCGCAGGGTCCGGGCGAACACGGTCACACAGTCCAGGGACGCGCAGGCCGGGACCACGCCCAGGGTGGACACCAGGCCGCGGGTCGGCTTCAGGCCGACGATGCCGTTGAAGGCCGCCGGGACGCGGCCCGAGCCCGCCGTGTCGGTGCCGAGGGCGAGGTCGGCGATGCCCAGGGCCACCGCGACCGCCGAGCCGGAACTGGAGCCGCCGCTGATCCGCCGCGGGTCGTGGGCGCACCGTACGGCGCCGTACGGGGAGCGGGTGCCGACCAGGCCCGTCGCGAACTGATCCAGGTTGGTGGTGCCGAGGACGAGGGCGCCCGCCGCCCGCAGCCGGGCGACCACGGGGGCGTCGGCCTCGGGCTCGTAGGCGTACGCCGGGCAGCCCGCCGTGGTCGGCATGCCTGCCACGTCGATGTTGCCTTTGACGGCGAGCAGCCGGCCGGCGAGGGGCAGGTGCTCGCCCGCCGCCACACGGGCGTCGAGCGCGCGGGCCTCCGCCTCGACGGCCTCCGGCGGGCGCAGGCCGATCCAGATCTCGGGGCGGTCGACGGCCTCGATACGGGCGTGGGCGGCGCGGACCCGGGCCAGGGTGGTGGACATGTCCGGTTCTCCTCTCACGGTGCGGCGGGGGCCAGGACGAGCAGGGCCGTCCCCGCCTCCACCTGGTCGCCCGGCCGGGCCAGGACCTGTGCCACCACGCCGTCGACCGGCGCGTGCACCCTGGACTCCATCTTCATCGCCTCCAGGGCGAGCAGCGGTTGGCCCGCCGTCACCTCGTCACCGGCGGCGACGTTCAACTGCCACACGGAGGCGGCGAACTCGGCCTCCACCAGGCGGCCGCCCGGCGGGACGGTCAGTTCGGCCGGTGCGGCCGGGGGCGCCGTCGCCGCGTCCGCGCGGGCGAACTCGCCGGCCGCCTCCCACGCGTCGCGTTCCGCGCCGAAAGCGGCCTGCTGGCGGGCCCTGAACTCCGCGATGGAACCCGCGTGTTCGACGAGGAAGGCCTCGTACTCGGCCAGCGAGAAGGTGCCCTCCTCGATGCGCGGTACGAAGCGTCCCGAGGTGATGTCGGCGCGCAGCTCCAGGAGTTCGTCGGCGTCGACGGGATACCAGCGGATCCGGTCGAAGAAGCGCAGCAGCCAGGGCCGGCCCGGCTCGAACGCGCCGCGCTGACGCCAGGGCGACCACACCTGCGTCGTACGCCCCACGAACTGGTAGCCGCCCGGCCCCTCCATGCCGTAGACGCAGAGATAGGCGCCGCCGATGCCGACCGAGTTCTCGGCCGTCCAGGTGCGGGCCGGGTTGTACTTCGTCGTCACCAGGCGGTGGCGCGGATCGAGTGGGGTGGCGACCGGCGCGCCCAGGTAGACGTCACCGAGGCCGAGGACCAGGTACTCCGCGGCGAACACCGTGTCGTAGACGTCCGCCACCGTGTCGAGGCCGTTGACGCGGCGGATGAACTCGATGTTCCACGGGCACCACGGGGCGTCCTCCCGCACCCCCGCCATGTAGCGGGCGATCGCCTCGCGGGTCGCCGGGTCGTCCCAGGACAGCGGGAGGTGGACCGTGCGGGAGGGCACGACCAGTTGGTCGGTCGGCGGCAGGGCCGCGGTCAGCTCCCGCACCATGGCGAGGAGTTCACGCTGCGACAGCCGTGTCGGGTCCGTCCGGATCTGGAGCGAGCGGATGCCCGGCGTGAGGTCGGTGACGCCGTCCGGGCACGCCTCGGCCACCGCCTCCATCAGCGCGTGGACGCGCATCCGCAGCGCCAGGTCCAGCTGCATCGGACCGAACTCGACGAGCAGGTTGTCGTCGCCGCTGCGCCGGTACGTCACGTCCCCGTCCCGCGCGAGGACGCCGCCGTCGACGATCGCGGGCCGGGGGCCGCCGTCCACGTCGGCCGGCCGGAACCGCACGGTGTCGCCGGGCCGCAGCTGGCCCAGCTTCCAGCGCTCGCCGCTCAGGATCGTCGCCGGGCACACGAAACCACCCAGGGACGGGCCGTCCGGGCCGAGCAGCACCGGCATGTCGCCCGTGTAGTCGACGGCGCCGACGGAGTACGGCGTGTCGTGGATGTTGGACGGGTGCAGCCCCGCCTCCCCGCCGTCGGCGCGCGCCCAGTGCGGCTTGGGGCCCACCAGCCTCACGCCGGTGCGGGCCGAGTTGAAGTGCACCTTCCAGTCCGCCGCGTAGAAGTCGCGGATGTCCTCCTCGGTGAAGAACTCCGGGGCCGCGTGCGGGCCCTCGGCGACGGCGATGTGCCACACGGAGGTGAAGGCGGGGCGGTCCACGACGGTGGTGTCCACGGCGGTGGTGCTCAGGGCGGTGGTGTCCACGGCGGTGGTGCTCAGGGCGGTGGTGTCCACGGCGGTGGTGCTCAGGGCGGTGGTGTCCACGGCGGTGGTGCTCACGGGTGTGGTGCCCGCGACGGTGGGGTCCGTGTCGGTGGCGGTCGCGACGGGGGCCGTGTCCACGTCGGCGGCTGTTCCGGTGTGCAGGACGTCCCCGGTGCGCAGCGCGCGGCCGCCGTGGCCGCCGAACCGGCCCAGGGTGAAGGTGCTCGCGCTGCCCAGGAAGGCGGGCACGTCCAGGCCTCCGGCGAGCAGGACGTAGGTCCGCAGGCCGTGTTCGACGGGCGCGCCGACCTCCAGCAGGGCACCGGCCGGTACGCTCACCGGCTCCCACTGGGAGACCGGGGCGCCGTCGACGGTGACCGCCGCGGGCGCGCCCGTGACGCACACCGTCGTCGGACGGCTGAAGCGCAGGGCCGGCCCCTGGAGTGTGCACTCCAGGCCCGGGGCGCCCTCGGGGTTGCCGAGCGCCCGGTTGCCGAGGCGGAAGGAGCGGTCGTCCATCGGGCCGGACGGCGGCACGCCGACCTGCCAGTGCCCGGTACGACCGGGCCAGTCCTGCACGGTGGTCAGCGTGCCGCCGGAGACGACCTCGACGCGCGGGGTCGGGTCGCGGACCTCGGCGAGGGTGGCCGTGGAATGGGTCGCGGTCACGAACCGGGGGTCCGCCAGCGCGGCCCGCACCAGCCCCAGGTTGGTCTCGATGCCGTCGATCCGGGTCCGGGCCAGCGCCTCGTCGAGGCGGGCCAGCGCATGGGCCCGGTCGGAGCCGTACGCGATCACCTTGGCGAGCATCGGGTCGTACGCCGGGCTCACCTCGGTGCCCGTCTCCACCCAGCCGTCCACGCGTACCCCGGCCGGGAACTCCACCCGCGTCAACAGGCCGGCGCCCGGCCGGTGGTCGCGGCTCGGGTCCTCCGCGTAGACGCGGGCCTCGACGGCGTGACCGCGCGGCGGGCCGGGCTCGTGCACGACGTCCCGCTCACCGCGGGCCAGCCGCAGCATCCAGGCGACCAGGTCGACGCCGTAGATCTCCTCGGTGACCGGATGCTCCACCTGGAGGCGGGTGTTGACCTCCAGGAAGTAGGCCTCCTCGCGGGCGGCGTCGTAGACGAACTCGACGGTGCCGGCGGAGCGGTAGCCGACCGAGGCGCACAACTCGCGGGCGCTGGTGGCGAGTCGCTGCCGCACGCGGTCGGGGAGTCCCGGTGCCGGCGCCTCCTCGACCACCTTCTGGTTGCGGCGCTGGAGGGAGCAGTCCCGGTCGCCGAAGGTGACGACCCGGCCCTCGCCGTCGCCGAAGACCTGCACCTCGACATGGCGGGCGTTCTCGACGAGGCGTTCCAGGAAGACCCCGGCGGAGGAGAAGGAGGCCGCCGCGACGCGCTGCACGCGCTCCCAGGCGTCCGTGAGTTCGCCGGCGGAGCGGCATGCCGACATACCGATGCCGCCGCCACCGCCGGTCGCCTTGAGCATGACCGGGTAGCCGATGCCGTCCGCCGCGGACAGCGCCTCCTCCAGGGAGGGCAGCAGTCCCGTCCCCGGGGCCAGCGGCACGCCCGCGGCCGAGGCCGCCGCACGGGCGGTGTGCTTGGCCCCGAACAGCTCCAGCTGCTCGGGCGTCGGGCCCACGAACACGATCCCGGCGTCCGCGCAACGCCGGGCGAAGCCCGCGTCCTCGGAGAGGAAGCCGTAACCGGGGTGGATCGCACCCGCGCCGGTGTCCTTGGCCGCCTTCAGGACGAGGTCACCGTCGAGGTACGACTCCTTCGCGGGCGCCGGGCCGAGCCGCACCGCCTCGTCGGCGAGCCGGACGTGCGGGGCCGAGCGGTCGGGATCGGAGTACACGGCGACCGTGCGCAGGCCCAGTTCGCGGGCCGTGCGCAGGACGCGGACGGCTATCTCGCCGCGGTTGGCGACCAGCAGCGTGTCGAAGTTCATGTGCTCGCTCCGTCGGTCGTCGTCCCGCCGGTCGTCACCGCGTCGTCGGTCGCGCCGGTGATCGTCATCTCCACGGCCGTCGGTGCGAAGCCGTTGCAGGGGTTGTTGATCTGGGGGCAGTTGGAGACCAGGACGAGCACGTCCCGTTCGGCGCGCAGGGCGACCGTCAGGCCCGGTGCGGACAGGCCGTCGACGATGCCGAGGGTGCCGTCCTTCTCGACCGGCACGTTCATGTACCAGTTGATGTTGGGGACCAGGTCACGCTTGCCGAGCCCGTGCTTGGCGCCCTCGGCCAGGAAGTTGTCCACGCACGCGTGCTGCGACCAGGTGTGGTGGCCGTAGCGCAGGGTGTTGGACTCCTTGGAGCAGGCACCGCCGACCGTGTCGTGCCGGCCCACGTCGTCCGCGACGACCGTCATCAGCGCGGTGTGCTCGTCGGACAGCAGCACGCTGCCCGTGGTGAGGAAGATGCCGCCCTGGGCGTGGATCGTGTCGGGGGCGCTGTAGCGCACGGACGTGTCGTGGGCGTCGTACACGAGGAAGTCGACGGCCTGGTTGCCGTGCAGATCGGTGATGGTCAGCGTCTCGCCGGTGCGTACGACGGACGACCAGGCGGCGCGGGCCGGAACGACGGTCGTGCTCATGCGAGCCCCCTGGCGGTGAGGAATTCGACGGTGTTCAGGAAGGCACGGCGGCCCTCGGGGGTGGCCTCCCACAGCGGGTCGCCGGGCGCGGTGGGCGCGGCCCGCCAGGCGAGGACCTCCAGCGGGGTGCTGACGTACCGCGCGCGCGGGTCGGCCGGGTGCGGCACGTTGGCGACGAGCACGGTCACGTCCTGCTCGGCGCGCAGGGTGACGCTGCCGCCGGGGCCGGCCGAGCCGGTGAAGTGAAGGGTGCCGTCGTCCCGGACCTCGACGCCCTGGAAGAAGGAGAGCGAGGGCGGCAGGTCGCGGGGTTCGAGGCCGTTCTTCGCGGCGGCCAGCTTGAACAGCTCGCGGCCCGCGGGGGAGGCGGACTGCGGGGTGCCGTCGCCGTACCGTCCGGTGTTGCGGACGAGGGTGGAGGTGCCGCACAGGGCGTCGTGCCGACCCGAGGTGTCGGCGACCACCGAGGCCAGCACCCGCCCCTGGTCGGAGAGGATCAGGACACCCTCGCCGAGGTAGGCGTTCCACTGGACCTTGACCGTGTCGGCGGTGTTCAGCCGTTCCCAGGGGCGGTCGGCGGCGTACAGCAGCAGGTGCGCGCAGGCGTCGCCGCGTATGTCGGTCAGACGCAGCTCGGTGCCGCGGGCCAGGACCCGGTGCGTGTAGTTGCCGCCCGCCACCGTCTCCGCCCACACCAGGTGGCCCGCCTCGCAGGGCGGAGCCGGCCAGTCCGCGGCCGGGACGACGGGCATGGTCTCGCTGCGCGTGCTCTCCTGGGCGCGCGCATGGGCACGGGCCCCGTACGTCGTCGCTGTCGCCATCAGGTCCTCCGGCTGGTGGGGGCGGGTCGTTTCCGTCGCTCGATTTCTGTCGCTCGACAGAAATTAGGGCCGGACCGGGTCGCCGCGGTTGCCGCCGGGTTGCCGAGCTGTTACCGGCGGCTCACGGCGGCCGGGCCCGGACACCCGGTGGGAGTCGCCGGCCGGGTGGCCGGCCGGTGTCGTGTGCGAGGATCGAACGCATGGGGACGACCAGTGGGCGCCGAGTCGGCAGACCGCGCGCCGCGCAGCGGCCCGACAGCGGGCTGGCGCCCCGGGCCGAACTGCTCTCGGCCGCCGCGGAGTTGTTCACCACCCGCGGTTACACGGCCACCACCACCCGCGCCGTCGCCGAGCGGGCCGGCATGCGCCAGGCCTCCATGTACCACTACGTCTCCGGCAAGGAGGAACTCCTCGCCGCCCTGCTGGAGTCCACGGTGACGCCGTCCCTGACCTACGCCCGTGAGTTGCTCGCGGACGACGCGCGGCCAGCCGAGGACCGGCTGTGGGAGCTGTGCCGTACCGACGTGGAGCTGCTGTGCGGCGGCCCGCACAACCTCGGCGGGCTGTACCTCCTGCCCGAGGTGCGCACCGAGCGGTTCGCCGGGTTCCACGCCGTGCGCGCCGAACTGAAGGACGGATACCGGCAGTTGCTCGCGGGGACCGCGGCGGGCGGCGCGCTCGCCAAGAGCGAGCTGGACCTGCGGACCGATCTCGTCTTCGGGCTCATCGAGGGCGTCCTCCTCGTCCACCGCTCCGACCCGGAGCGCCCCGTCTCGGAGTTCGCCCGCGCCACCGCCGACGCGGCGCTGCGCATCGCGGGAGCCTGACGCCCGTGCCTGACGCCCGTGCCTGACGGCGGCGCTTGACGCCAGTGCTTGACCGCGGTGCCTGAGTCGGCGCCTGACCGCGGTGCTTGACGCCGGCGCCTGACGGCAGGGTCTTGCGGCAGCGCCCGACGGGCCGTCTGACGGCAGCCTCGTGCCTCCTGTTTCACCCGTACCGGTGAGGGTGTTCGCGCGCCAATGTGTCGTTACGCCTTGTGTTCGAACGGATCCGGTGCGTGCAAACCGCCCGAGGTTACTCCACGTGCGGTGGCGGTTTCAGGCGGTTGCCGAATATGACACGGCGATGATCCGGTCGGACTAAGCTCGCCCGCGGCGCACCGAGTTGAGGCGTATTCGTGCGCTTGTTCCCCATTATCCCGAAGATACCGACAGATCCCCTACAGAGGGTGCCCACATGGTGAGTGTTCAGTCCCCACCCGGTCGCCGTGAACTGGCCCACGCGCGCTTGGTGTTGCTGCCGGCGATACTGATGGCCGCGGCGACCGGCGCGGCCGTCGCCCTGGTGGCGGCGCCGGCCCAGACCGCCGTCGGCGTCTGCGGAGCCGTCGCCACCCTCCTGGTGATCGCCGCCGGGGCCGAGTCGGTCCGCCGCGGCCGTCAACTGAAGGAACTGCGCGCGGAGAAGGAACGCCGGATCGCGTACCTGGAGCGCCGGGTCGCCGCCCAGGGGGAGCAGAACCTCCGGCTGGCCGACTACTTCGTCCCCCAGGCGGTGGCCTGGCTGCGCGCCGGGAACTCGCCCCGCGAGGTGATGCTCCACTTCGCCGACGTGGACGCCGACTACCGCGACCTCGACGAGGGCCAGCAGAAGGTGGTCAAGGGGATCCTCGAGATCGTCGACCACGAGGAGGCCCTGCGCGACTCCGCCCAGCGCTCGTTCGTCAGCGTCGCCCGGCGCGTCCAGGCCATCGTGCACCAGCAGGCCGCGGAACTGCGGGAGATGGAGGAGGACCACGGCCGTAACCCCGAGGTCTTCGACGACCTCCTGCGCATCGACCACGGCACCGCCCTGATCGGCCGTCTCGCCGACTCCGTCGGTGTGCTCGGCGGCGGCCGCCCCGGCCGCAACTGGCCCCAGCCGGTCCCGCTCTACAGCGTGCTGCGCGGCGCCATGTCCCGCATCCTGGAGTACCGGCGCATCCAGCTCGACTCCATCGCCAAGGTCAACATCCGCGGCCTGTCCGTCGAACCGCTCATCCACGCGCTCGCCGAACTCCTCGACAACTCCACCCGCTACTCGCCCCCCACCAGCAAGGTGCACGTCAACGCCGTCGAGGTGCAGACCGGCATCGCGATCGAGATCGAGGACGCCGGCGTCAGCCTCAGCGAGGAGGCCCGCGCCAAGGCCGAGCGCATGCTGGAACAGGCCATGGCCGGTGTCGACATCCAGGACGTCGGAGGCACCCCGCGCCTCGGCCTCGCGGTCGTCGGCCGGCTCTGCACGTCGTTCAACATGCAGGTGTCGCTGCGCACTTCGGCCTACGGAGGCGTCCGCGCCGTACTGATCGCGCCCAGCGAGATGGTCACCTCCGACCCGGCGCCCGGCTTCGCCCACGGCATCGGCGCCACCGCCGTACCGCAGATCGACCTGGGCAACATCGAGGTCGAGAGCCCGAAGAGGCCTCCGAAGAAGCGCCGCCCCACCAACCCGAGGATCCCGGCGGGTGTCTCCCTGGACGACGACGAGGTGCCCGAGGTCACCGAGTGGACCGACAAGGGCCTGCCGCAACGCCGCAGCAAGACCACGATCCCGATCAGCCAGCGCTACCGCGAGGCGTACGCCGCGCAGGCGGCCGAACTCGCCGGCGAGCCGGACCCGTTCGCGCAGCCCAAGCCGGAGCCCGATCCCGACAAGAAGCGGCAGGAGCCCGGCGTGGCCTTCGAGGCCTTCTGGGAGGGCCTGAAGAAGGAGGCCCCTCCGGGACACCACCCGACGGACTTCACCCGCAATCCCACCGCGTATCTGCATCTGCTCAAGGACAAGGCCAGGCCCGAGGCCGACGACGAAGGGGACCTCACGTGATCCAGCAGCGCCAAAACTTCGACTGGCTGCTCAAGGAGCTCTACGACGGGGTTCCGGGCATCGAGATGATCGTCGTGCTCTCGGCCGACGGACTGCGCATCGCCCGCTACGCCGGTGACCCCGACGCCGCCGACCGGGTCGCCGCGGCCTGCGCGGGCCTGCAGAGCCTGGCCAACGCCGTCGCCCAGGAGATCCACTCCAGCGACGGCGAGATGAACCTGGTCATGATCGAACTGAACGGCGGCTACTTCTACATGATGTCCGCCGGCGCCAACGCCTACCTCGCCGTCCTGGCGGACGTACGCTGCGAGGCCGGCCGGATGAGCGCCATGATGCGGGACCTCGTGGTTCGGATCGGCGCCCATCTGACCAGCCCGCCCCGCCGCAACGGGCAGAGCGTATGACGCCTCCACAACGCCGTCGGCGCGACCCCGTCCCCGAACACCCCCCGCCCCCGCAGCCGCCGAAGGAGGGGGAGGGCAAGAACCCCGAGCGGCTGTACATCATCACCGGCCCCGACGGCGAACGCGCCCCGCTCGACCTCGTCACGTTGATCGTGGCGCGTGCCGAACCGCCCTCCTCCGCCCCTCCGGAGCAGTCGGCGGTGCTGCGGATGTGCCGGGCCCCGCTGTCGGTGGCCGAGGTGTCGGCCTACCTCGGCCTGCCGTTCAGCGTGGTGACGGTGCTGCTCACCGAGATGCTGGCGGCCGAACTGGTCCAGGCGCGCGCCCCGATCGTCCGGCAGCACCTCCCCGACCGTTCCCTTCTCGAAGCGGTGATGCATGGACTTCAACGGCTCTGACACCATCCCCGGCCCACGCGCCGAGGACCATCTGCCGCACACCACCACGGCGGCGGCCAAGATCGTCATCGTGGGCGGCTTCGGTGTCGGCAAGACGACGATGGTCGGATCGGTCAGCGAGATCAAGCCGCTGACCACCGAGGAGACCATGACGCAGGCCGGTATCGGCGTCGACGACAACTACGGCTCCGACACCAAGACCGCCACCACCGTGGCGATGGACTTCGGCCGGATCCGCATCACGGACCAGGTGGTGCTCTACCTCTTCGGCACCCCCGGCCAGGAGCGGTTCTGGTTCCTGTGGAACGGCCTGTTCGAGGGCGCCCTCGGCGCGGTCGTCCTCGTCGACACCCGCCGCCTGGAGGTCAGCTTCGAGGTCATGGGCAGGCTGGAGGAGCGCGGCGTGCCCTTCGTGGTCGCCGTCAACACCTTCCCCGACGGGCCTCGTTACCCGCTGGAGGACCTGCGGGGCGCCCTCGACCTGCCGCCCGAGGTCCCGATCGTGGAGTGCGACGTGCGCCGCAGGGCATCGAGCCGCGATGTGCTGGTGACGCTGACGCGCTTCCTGCACAACCTCGCGCTGACCGGCAAGCTCACCTGACACCCGCCCGATCCCGCCCGTCCGCCCTGCCCGGCCTTCCCGGTCCTCGGGACCGGTCTCACCCCGTCCCGACCTTCCGGGACGGCCCCGGCCCCACCCCGGCTCCCGGACCGGCCCCACCCCGGCTCCCGGACCGGCCCCACCCCGGCTCCCGGACCGACCCCTGCCGGGCTCCCCGCCCCGCCCCTCCCCCCTTCCTCGACCTCCTCCCTCCGCACCCAGACCCCCCGACCCCCCCCGACCCCCCCCCGCCCCCCCCGACCCTCCCGGACTCTCCCGGATCCCTTCGGAGCGACCCAGTGACGCCTGACCACCCCCCGACGACCGGTCCGCACGACCTCGCCCTCGACCCGCCGCCCGGCTGCCCCGCGCACGGCCGTGGCCCCGGCGGACTGCACCGGCTCTACGGGCCCGGAGCGGAGGACCTGGACGACCTCTACGAGCAACTGCGCGAACAGCACGGCCCGGTGGCGCCCGTACTCCTCCACGACGACGTGCCGATGTGGGTGGTCCTCGGCCACGCCGAGAACATGCACATGGTGCGCACGCCCTCCCAGTACAGCCGCGACAGCCGCATCTGGACGCCCCTGCTGGACGGCATGGTCAAGCCCGACCACCCGCTCATGCCGCACATCGCCTGGCAGCCCATCTGCTCCCACGCCGAGGGCGACGAGCACAAGCGGCTGCGCGGCGCGGTCACCGCCGCCATGGCGACCATCGACGACCGCAGCGTGCGCCGGTACATCTACCGATCCACCCAGCGGCTGGTCAACCGCTTCTGCGAGCGGGGCCGGGCCGAGCTGGTCGGCCAGTTCGCCGAGCATCTCCCGATGGCGGTGATGTGCCATGTCCTCGGCATGCCCGAGGAGTACGACGACCGGATGGTCCACGCGGCCCGGGACGCGCTCAAGGGCACCGAGACCGCGATCGCCAGCCACACCTACGTCATGGAGGCGCTGAGCCGGCTCACCACCCGCCGCCGCGCCGAACCCCAGGACGACTTCACCAGCCACCTCGTCCTGGACCCGGCGGGACTGACCGACGACGAGGTCCGCGAGCATCTGCGCCTGGTCCTCTTCGCCGCCTACGAGGCCACGGTCAACCTGCTCTCCAACGCGCTGCGCATGGTCCTCACCGACCCGCGGTTCCTCGCCCAGCTCAACGGCGGGCAGATGACCGTGCCCGAGGCGGTCGAGCAGTCCCTGTGGGACGAGCCGCCGTTCAGCACCGTCTTCGCCTACTTCGCCAAGCAGGACACCGAACTGGGCGGTCAGCGCATCCGCCGGGGCGACGGCCTCCTCTTCGCGCCGGCACCGGGCAACGTGGACCCACGGGTCCGTCCCGACCTGTCCGCCAACATGCAGGGCAACCGCGCCCACCTGGCCTTCGGCGGCGGCCCGCACGAATGCCCCGGCCAGGACATCGGCCGCGCCATCGCGGACGTCGGCGTCGACGCCCTGCTGACGCGGCTGCCGGACGTGCAGCTGGCCTGCGCGGAGGAGGACCTGCGCTGGACGACGTCGATCGCCTCACGGCACCTCGTGGAGCTGCCCGTCCGCTTCGAGCCGAAGCAGCAGCAGGACGTCATGGTCAGGCCGACCCACGGCGCGCTCCCGCCGCCGCGCCCCGTCCTCCCGCTGACCCTCGACATCAAACCGGCACCCGCCGCCATCGCACCGGTCGCCCCGCCCCTGGCCACCCGTCTGCCACCGCCGTCCGCCGAACCCCGGCCGGCCACGGTCCCGAGGCCCGCCCCCGACCCGACGCCCGAACCGGCGCCCGCTCCCGAACCGGCCCGTCGGCCGAACGCCTGGCGCCGCTTCCTCGCCTGGTGGAGCGGCTACTGACCCAGGTCGCGCCCGCCGCCCCCACCGTCGTACGACGACCAGGCGGCCAGCGTCCGCCCGCTCCGCAGCCGGTGCTCCGCCCCCGTGACCGGATCGGTGAACTCCAGCTCCCGCGCCAGCAGTTGCAGTGGGCGCCGGAAGTCGCCGGCCGGTCCCGGGGCGGTGACCCGCGGATAGAGGGGGTCGCCGAGGATGGGCACGCCGAGCGCGGTCATGTGCACCCGCAGCTGATGGGTCTGCCCGGTCTCCGGGACCAGCCGGTAGCGGGCGAGCCCGTCCGGCCGGTGCTCGACCAGCTCGACACGGCTGACCGCGTTGGGCTCGCCCGGCACCTCGCGGGCGGTCAGCGTGCCGCGTTCCTTCACGATCCGGCTGCGCACGGTCACCGGCCGCGCCAGCGCCGGATCGTACGGCGCGACCGCCTCGTACACCTTGCGGACCCGGCGGTCGCGGAACAGGGTCTGGTACGCGCCGCGCTCCTCGGGGCGCACGGTGAACAGCACCAGCCCCGCGGTGAGCCGGTCGAGACGGTGGGCGGCGCCCAGCGCGGGCAGCTGGAGGTCCCGCCGCAGCCGGGCCAGCGCGGTCTCGGTGACATGGCTGCCGCGCGGGGTGGTGGCGAGGAAGTGCGGCTTGTCCGCGACGACGACATGCTCGTCGCGGTACACGATCTCCATCGGGAACGGCACCGGTTCCTCGACGGGCAGGTCCCGGTGGAACCAGACGAACATGCCCGGCACGTAGGCGGCGTCGGCCGGCACCGCCCGCCCGTCGGCGCCGACGATCCGCCCTGCCGCGAACATCGAGTCCACGGCCTCGGCCCGCGCCGTGCCGAACCGCTCCGCCAGATGCTCCCGTACGGTCGCCCAGTGGCCGTCGCCCGGCAACCGCACCCGGACCGGATCGACCCCCTCCCGCTGGGGGAGGGGGGACTGCGGGGGAGGGGTGCGGCGTCTCATCGGCACCACCCTACGGCGGCCGCGAACTCCGGTCGGCGTGCTCCCGCCCCGGTCGGCGAGGTGCCGGCCCCGCCCTCTCCGACCGCTCCCGTCCGGCCCGCCGGCCCCCTCGCCGAGTCCCCCCAGCCGGTCGTCCGCGCCGGCGACGGTCCGGTACCGCGCCCGGAGGACGGACGGGACGCGCCCCACGTCCACACGGCTTCCCAGGCCCCCTGAGCCACCGCGGCACGTCCGGGCTCCCGACTCCGTCGCGGAGGTCACCGGCCGGGTCGAGGGGTGGCCGGCCTCCACGCACACACGTGTCCATTGACGGCTCGGGCCGGGCACGCGGGTGTGCGGGGTCGCACCGGTTCGAGTGCCGCACACGCGCGTGGCGCGCACCGGGTCAGCCGGTCGCCGGCTTCGGCATCGGAGCCGTCTCCGCAGGCGTCGCCCGGACCGTCCTGCACGCCCGGTGCACGCGGTAGGCGAGGCCCGCCGCCACCGTCGCGCCGAGGAACAGCACCGTGAACCACTGGAAGTACCAGTGCCCGCCCGCCGGGTCGTACACCGCCGCCCGTGGCCAGGCCAGGTTGACGGTCATGAACAGGCCGTAGAGGAGGGCGAGGGCGTTCACGGGGACGCCCCAGCGGCCCAGGGAGAACAGGGGCGCGCCCGTCTCGTCCGTGCCCGCCGAGGAGAACTGGCCCCGCAGCCGACGGACCAGCAGGGGGCCGGTGACCATGGCGTAGGCCAGGTACAGCATCACGATGCACGTCGTGCCGATGGCCAGGAACGCCTCGGGGGACGCGAAGTTGAGCAGGAGCAGCGCCGCCGCGAGGACGCCGACGACCAGGGCGGGGGCGCTCGGCATGCCGGTGCGGGGGTTGACGCGGGCGAGGCGGCCGGAGAACGGCAGCTGCCCGTCGCGGGCCATCGAGAACAGCATCCGGCAGGCCGCCGTCTGGATCGCCAGGGTGGCCACGGTGATCGCCACCACGACGTCCGCCAGCAGTGCCTTGCCGACACCGTCCCCGAGGCTGCTGGTGAGGACGTAACTGAGACCGTCCACGCCGAGGCGGCCGTCGGTGAGACTGGGCGCGGCGAGCAGGCCGCCCAGCACGATCAGCCCGCCGAGCAGACCGGCCGCACCGAGCGCGGTGAGGATCGTGCGGGGCGCGGTGCGACGCGGATGATGCGTCTCCTCGCTCATCTCACCGGCGCTGTCGAAACCGATCATGACGTAGGCGGCGGTGAAGGAGCCCACCAGCAGCGCCCCCAACAGGCCTTCCTGCCCG
This sequence comes from Streptomyces sp. NPDC006259, assembly GCF_042870975.1. Lineage (NCBI taxonomy): Bacteria > Bacillati > Actinomycetota > Actinomycetes > Kitasatosporales > Streptomycetaceae > Streptomyces > Streptomyces sp. NPDC006259. The sequence goes on from NZ_JBIAHY010000007.1 coordinate 218,589, forward strand.
GCCCCTCCGGTGTGGAAGGTGATGCTCGGGGAGCGTTCGGAGTGGGTGAGCAGCAGGACGACGATGAGCACCGCGCCGATGATCTCGGCCGTGACGCCGACCCGGTTGACGACGGACATCACCCGGTTGTCGAGGACGTTCACCAGGGTGGTGAGCGTCAGCAGGATCACGCCGAGCAGTGCCGCGTTGGCCGCGCCGCCGGGCGAGGTGGGCGCCGGGTCGGTGCCGATCAGCTGGAAGCCCGACCAGATCGCCGGCAGCACCATCTGGAGCGCCAGCGCGGCCGCCGCGACGACGACGACCTGGCCGATCACCATGATCCAGCCGGCGAACCAGCCGAAGGCGGGCGTCGACAGGCGTGACGACCACTGGTAGATCGCGCCCGAGATCGGGTAGCGCGCCGCCAGCTCCGCGAAGCAGGCGGCCACCAGCAACTGCCCGGCCAGCACCGCCGGCCACGCCCAGAGGAAGACGGGGCCACCGAAGGCGTACCCGAAGGCGAAGAACTGGAAGACGGTCGTCAGGACGGAGATGAAGGAGAACCCGGCGGCGAACGAGGCGTACCGGCCCAGGCTGCGGTGCAGCTCCTGGCGGTAGCCGAACGCGGCGAGGGACCCGTCGTCGGGTCCGGGGGAGTGCGGCGGATCGGGGCGTACGTCGGATCGGGTCGTGGTGGTCACGGCGGAACCTGCCTTCGGCTGCCTTGGGCGCGTGCCCCTGCGAATTCCTGTCGGTCGACAGAAATTAGGGAGCGGCTGTTTCCACCGCGTCACGCGAGCGTGTCCGCGCCGGGCCCAAGTCCTCACGTCCTCGCCGGCCCTCGACCATCGCGACATGTCGTGAGAGGACGGGCTCACCGGATCGTGGCCGTGCGGACCCGGGGCCCTCGGCGCGGCGGGGAGCCGGGAGCGGCCGCCCGGCCTGCGGGGAGGACCCCGGCATCCTGCTCGCCACGCACCGCCTGGGGGAGGTCGACCGGCGTGCCGAGGGGGTCACCGAGCGGGTTGCCGAGCGGTCGCATCGGCGACCGGGGCCGGGTCGTGGTCGGGCACGCCCGAGGAACCTCAGGGGCGCGAACTCGCCCTCGACGGGCCGCCGGGCGGGCGCGAGGTGGTGTGATGCGGACGCCGGGGCGTACTGCCGGGCGTGCGCGTCGCGGTGTGGTGCGGACGCCGGGTCACCGGCCGGTGTACCGGGTTCGGGGCGTCGTCCGCCGCCCTCGGGCCTGCCGGTGCGCCGACGGCAGGCGATCGTCGCCGTCGAGGGCCGAACGACCCGCGGCCACCGCCCCGCTGAGCGGGTCGACCCACGCGAGGTCCCGCATCCGTGCCGAACGACCCCCGGTCACCGCACGGTTGTGGGGGTCGGCTCTACCTGCGAGGTGCCGCCGTCCCCTGGGCGTCAGGTGCGAGGTGGCGCCTCCCGCCGGGAGCCACGTGTGAGGTGCCACCTCCCACCGGGCATCCGCGCCGGGCGGTGAACGCGCGGAGACGGAGGTCGGTGGCGGCTACAGGAAGTCCGGCGTCGAGGGGGGTGCGGTGCGGCCGGCGTCGCCGAGCGGCGTGGGCGGATCGGCGGGGACGGGTCGCCGCGGTGCACTGGTCCCCCCGGCTCCGACCTCGATCCCGGCCGCGGCCCGGCCGGGGCGCGGTCCTCGTCCGCGCCAGCGCACCACCGGACCTCTGCCGCGGCGACGGTGCGGCCGTCCACCGGAGACAGCGGCCGTAGCACCGCTGGATGCCGGGGGTGCGGCCTCGGGAGGCCGGCCGTACGCGGTCACCAGCCGGCCTACTTCACGGCGCGCCAGGCTTCACGGCGCGCCCCTTCCACGGCCCGAGCCGTCCCCCGCGCGGCCCGCCCACTGCCAGCCTCAAGCGGCCGGCCTGGCCTCCTGCTCGGCCTCCACGCGCGCGTTCCACTCGCGCTTGGTGGCCTGCCAGCCGTCCTCGTTGTGACCCAGGCGCCAGTAGCCCGACACCGACAGGTCCTCGCGGGGAATCTGCATCTCGACCCGCAGCAGCTTGCGCAACTCCTTCACGAAGGCGGCCTCGCCGTGCACGAACGCGTGCGGCCGGCCCTCGGGGAACGGGAGCCCCCGGACGGCCTCCACGAGCCGCTCGCCGACCGGACGCCCGCCGCGGTGCAGCCAGACGACCTCCACGTCCGAGTCGATCTTCTGCTCCTCCTCGGGTCCGGAGACCTCGATGAAGGCGTGCGCCTCGGTCCCGGCGGGCAGCGACTCCAGCGCCGCGGCGATGGCCGGCAGCGCGCTCTCGTCACCGGCCAGCAGGTGCCAGTCGGCCGTCGGGTCGGGGGCGTAGGCGCCACCGGGGCCCATGAAGAGGACGGTCTCGCCCGGCTGGACGCGGGCCGCCCACGGCCCGGCGAGGCCCTCGTCGCCGTGAAGAACGAAGTCCAGGGTCAGCTCGCGGTGCTCGGGGTCCCAGTGGCGCACCGTGTACGTGCGCGTCACGGGCCACTGCTCGCGGGGGAACTCCGCGCGCACGCGCTCCAGGTCGAAGGGGTCCGGGTAGGTCACGCCCTCGGCCCCGAACAGCAGTTTCACGTAGTGATCGGTGCAGGTGTCGGCGGCGAACTCGGCCAGTCCCTCGCCGCCGAGGACGACACGCTGCATGTGCGGAGTGAGCCGTTCGGTGCGGAGGACCTGCGCGGAGTGGGGCTTCCGCGGCTTCCGTGCCGGACGTTCTGCCATGACAGCCTCCCGGGCCTTCCGTGGTTAGGTTAACCTAAGTTAGCACCTCGACCCCTGCGGCGCCCCAACCTCTGCGGCTCCCCGACGCGAGCGGTCGCCCCCGGCTTCCACACTCACGCGCCGAGCGTCGTCAGCAGACGTTGCAGTGACCCGCCGAGACCCCAGCGCACCGCCAGCTCCTCCAGCGCCGCGGGCTCCCGCGGCCCGTGCGGAAGCGCCGTGGACACCTCCGGCAGCGGCACGTCGCCCGCGACCCGGACCACCGTCGGCGCGACGGCGAGGTAGGGCCGGGCCTCGTCGAGCCGCTTGCGCTGCGAGGGCGTGAGCTTCGCCCTCGGGTCGTCGACGGCCGCCAGGATCCCGGCCAGGTCGCCGAACTCGGCCAGCAGCTTGGCCGCCGTCTTCTCCCCGATGCCCGGTACGCCGGGCAGACCGTCGCTCGGGTCGCCGCGCAGCAGCGCCAGATCCGCGTACCCGCGCCCGTCGACGCCATACTTCTCGCGCAGCCACGCCTCGTCCGTCGTCTGGAGCGTGCCGACGCCCTTCAGCGGGTACAGCACCCGCACCCCGCGCGCGTCGTCCACCAACTGGTACAGGTCGCGGTCGCCGGTGACGATGTCGACCGGGCCCTTCGCACGCGCGGTGAAGGTGCCGATCACGTCGTCCGCCTCGTAGCCGGCGACGCCCACGCGCGCGATGCCGAGCGCGTCCAGCACCGCCTCGATGACCGGGACCTGCGGTGAGAGCGTGTCCGGCACCTCTTCCTCGTCGGGGCCGACCTCGCGCTCCTCGGCGACCCGGTGCGCCTTGTAGGAGGGGATGAGGTCGATCCGCCACTGCGGCCGCCAGTCGGCGTCCATGCAGGCGACCAGTTCGTCGGGCCGGTGGTCCTTGACCAGGCGGTCGATGAAGTCCAGCAGTCCGCGTACGGCGTTCACCGGCGTGCCGTCCGGGGCCTTCACGGAGTCCGGGACGCCGAAGTAGGCGCGGAAGTACAGCGAGGCGGTGTCGAGGAGCATCAGTCGTCCGGTCACGCCACGCATCATGCCGCACCGGCCCGCCGCCGATCCGCCGGTGTCACTCACGTGGCCCGTGCGAGGAGCCGGTGAACCGGCCCACTCGTCGTGAACCCGGTGATCATGCGCGGCCTGTCGATGGCCGTCATCGCCGGCATGCTCGACGCCGGGGGCCTCGGTGGCGCCGTCAACGAGGCCGTCGGCCGGCTCGACATCGGCCTCGGCTTCGAGGACGCCGTCCGCGCCCGGCCGCAGGGCGACCCCGGCCTGCTCGACACCTGGGCCCCGTCGACAACCCCCGTCGACAGCCCCTGTCGACAGCCCCCGTCGACGGCGCCGGGAGCGGAGCCGGGCGGCCGGGTGACCTGACAGCACCCGGACCGTCCTGCGCGGGGCGGCACGGCCGTACGTCTCGACACGTACGCCGGGGCCCGCCCCGCGCGCGTTCGGCCCGGCTGTATCCGGCCAACCGCGCGGCGCCGCGGCCGCACCCCGCCCGGCTCCTCGCCGCACGCCGGCGCCCGGGCCCCGGACCAGCCGGATCGCGTCCGGGAAACGGCACGGGAACACCCGGCGGCCCCTCGGCATTGACACCAGGAACACCGGAGAGCGCCCCGCCGGCGGACGATCGGCTGGCGCGAACCGTGACTCGCGTGTGACGCCCGGTGTCCTCGATGTGACGGGCTCGTGAAACGGTTTGCCGAACATGCGTAGGGTGCAGAGAACTCAGCAGTGGACGGGCGCCCGCGAAGGGGCACTCGGTAGCCGGGACCGACGAGCGTAGGAGGGAGCCGGAGCGATGGGCGACCACAAGGAACAGCCCCTCCGGGTGGGCGCGGCCGTCCGGCGGCGGCGCCGGTCCCTGGACCTCACGCTCGCCGTCGTGGCCCAGCGCAGCGGCCTGTCAGTCCCGTTCCTGAGCCAGATCGAGAACGACCGGGCGCGACCCAGCACCGGCTCCCTGGAGAAGGTCGCCGACGCCCTGCGCACCACGGCCGTCGAACTCCTCGCCGCCGCCGACCCGGCGTGCAGCGTCGACGTCGTGCGCGCCGAGATCGCCGAGCCCGGACCCGATCCGCGGTCCCGCTCCCTGGTCCGGGGGCACCACCAGATGCACGCCTCGGAGTTCACCGGGGACCACGAGGCCGGCCGCGAGTTCCAGTACCGCAACGACCAGCTGATGTACGTCGCCGACGGCGCGGTGGAGATCGAGGCGGAGGGCCGGGCCTACCGTCTCGGCCGCGGCGACACCCTGTACCTCACCGGCGGGGTCCGTCACCGCTGGCGCGCGACCGTACCGGACACCCGGATCGTGGTCGTCGCCGTGGCGGAGCACATCGAGGCGGTCCGGGACCGCGGACGGTAGTGCGCGTCGTCTCGTTGGTGCCCTCGCTGACCGAAGCGGTGGCCTCGTCCGTGCCCGGTGTCCTGGTCGGCGTCACCGACTGGTGCACCCACCCCTCCGACCTCGACGTCCCCCGGATCGGCGGCACCAAGAACCCCGCGACCGACCGGATCGCCTCGCTCGCACCCGATCTGGTGATCGCCAACGAGGAGGAGAACCGGGAGCCGGACCTCGCCGTCCTCCGGGACGCCGGCATCGAGGTCCTGGTGACCGAGGTACGGAGCGTGCCGCAGGCCTTCCGTGAGCTGGCACGCGTGCTGGACGCCTGCGGGGCCCGTTCGCGCCCCCGCTGGCTGGACGAGGCCGAGGAGGCCTGGGACGCCCTGGAACCGCCCGGCCGCCACCGGACGGCCGTGGTGCCGGTCTGGCGCCGCCCGTGGATGGTCCTGGGCCGCGACACCTTCGCCGGAGACGTCCTCGCCCGCCTGGGCGTGGACCACCTGTACGCCGACCACCAGGACCGCTACCCCGAGGTGGCGCTGGACGACCTGCGGGCGGCGGCCCCGGACCTGGTCGTCCTGCCCGACGAGCCCTACCGTTTCACCGCCGACGACGGCCCGGAGGCCTTCCCCGGTCTGCCGTGCGCCCTCGTCGGCGGACGGCACCTGACGTGGTACGGCCCGTCGCTGGCCGAGGCGCCGCAGGTGCTGGCCGGGGCGCTGCGAGCAGCTCGGCGCTGACCAGCCCCCGCACGGTGTGCGCGGCGACGACGGCCCAGGCGGTCACCAGCACGACGTACAGCCCGACGGCCGGCGCCTCGTACGCGACGAGCCCCGTGTGCCGGGCCAGGGCCTCGGCGCCGGTCACACAGGTGCCGACCGGGAAGGTGAACGCCCACCACGTCATCGTGAAACCCATCCCGGCCCGGCGGGCCCGCACCACATGGACGGTGGCCAGACACGACCACAGCAGCGCGAACCCCATGACGGGCACCCCGTAGAGGACGGCGAGAACCGCGAGAACGCGGCTGTCGGGCGCGGACACCACCGTGGGCGCGACCTCCGCGAACGCCCCGACGGCCGTCGTCGACTGCCCGAGCGGGCCCAGGACCAGGAACAGCGTCGGGGTCAGGGCGAGGGGCAGCGGACCGCCGGTGACCAGCCGGGCGAAGACGACCGGCAGCATCACCAGCGTGGCGAGCAGGCTCAGCCCGAACAGCGCGAAACACGCGAACAGCAACGTCTCGCGGGCCTGCCCGGCCGGCAGGTACGGCACCAGGTGCGGCCCCGAGGCGGCCGACACCATCGGCGCCACCAGCGGCAGCAGCCACACCGGCGTGGCCTGCCCCGGCTCGACCCGGTGGCGTACGGCCATGAGGTACGGGACCGCGACGGCCGCCGCGAGCCCCACCCCGGTGCCGGCGCAGAACAGCACGGCGTCGAGAGCGACGGCCGCGTCGGTGCCGATCCAGTCCCGTCCGACCGCGAGCGCCCCGCCGCCGACCGCGACCAGCGCCATCGCCAGGCAGCCGTAGAACGGGACCGTCGCCGGGTCCAGGACGTGGGCGCGGGCCTGGTCGCGGTGGTGGCGCCAGTGCGCCGCCCGGGCGGCGAGCAGGGCCGGCAGCAGGAGCAGGGAGAGGGTCCAGACGGCAGCACAGGCCGTGCGCAGCCCCGGAACGTGGGCGGGCAGGCCCGCGCCCGCCGTCGCCACCACGGCGGTGCCCATGACCGTGGCGTACCAGTTCGGGCCGAGATGACGGACGGCGGCGGCACGCGGGCGCGGCCGCGGGCTCGCGAGGACGACGGGCTGGACTGCGGTGACCATGACTCCACCGTCCCGCCCGGACGCGCCCCCGACCAGGGACGATGGCTCTATGAGGGCATAAACTGACCTTATGACCAGCGACGAGACGACGCACGAACCCCTGGGGGAGCGGCCCGGCGGCTCGATCGCGCACCGGGTCCCCGACCTCGGTGCCCTGGAACTGCTGCTGGCCGTCGCCCGGCTCGGCAGCCTCGGCCAGGCCGCCCGTGAGCTGGGCATCACCCAGCCGGCCGCGAGCAGCCGCGTCCGTTCCATGGAACGCCAGCTCGGCGTGGCCCTCGTGGACCGTTCACCGCGCGGCTCCCGGCTCACCGACGCCGGCGCGCTGGTCACCGACTGGGCGCGACGGATCGTCGAGGCGGCGGCGGCCTTCGACGCGGGCGCGCAGGCGCTGCGCGACCGGCGCGACTCGCGGCTGCGGGTCGCGGCGAGCATGACCATCGCCGAGTACCTGCTGCCCGGCTGGCTCCTCGCGCTGCGCTCCCAGCGGCCGGACACGGCGGTGTCGCTGCTCGCGGGCAACTCGACGGCGGTGGCGGAACGGCTGCTGTCCGGCGAGGCCGACCTCGGCTTCGTCGAGGGGCTCAACGTGCCGGCGGGCCTGGACTCGACGGTCATCGCCCACGACCGGCTGATCGTCGTCGCGGCGCCCGCGCATCCGTGGGCGCGGCGCCGGCGGGCGCTGTCCGCGCAGGAGCTGGCGTCGACGCCGCTGATCCTCCGGGAGGAGGGTTCCGGGACCCGTCAGGTCCTCGACGCGGCACTCGGCGGGCTGGCCCGCCCCCTGATCGAGCTGTCCTCGACCACGGCGGTGAAGGCGGCGGCGGTCAGCGGCGCGGGTCCTGCGGTCCTGAGCGAACTGGCGGTGGGCGAGGAACTGGGCCTGCGGCGCCTGGTGTCCGTCCCGGTGGACGGGGTCCGCCTGGCCCGGGACCTCCGAGCGGTCTGGCCCACGGGCCACCGCCCGACGGGCCCGGCCCGGGACCTGCTGTCGCTGACCCGGGGGTAGATCTTCCCGTCACTCCCGTCACTCCCGTCACTCCCGTCACTCCCGTCACTCCCCCCGTCACCCCGTCGTCCGCCGTCGTCCGCCCGGAGAGCGGGCCGGCCGGCGTCCGGTGCGTGCGGTCAGCCTGTCGGGGTCCGTCGGTGTGCCGGGCGGAAGGCCTGGTACGGGGGGTGCCCGGGCTCTGGCCCGGTGTGGCCCGAGTGCGTGCCAGGCCTCGCCCGGCAGCGGTGGTCCGACCGCACGACGTGGAGCGGCCCCTGCCCGCCCCTCCGCCGAACCGGTCGGCTGTCCCGGCCCGCCCGGCGTTCGAGGACGACGCGCGAAGCGCCGACAGCGGGAGCCTGGTGGCGAGGCCCCCAGGATCGGGACGGGAAGGGGCGGCGGGGACGAGGAAGGCCGTGAACGGCGGCGGGGCGAGGAAGGCCGCGAAGGGCGCCGGGGGCGAGGGAGGCCGTGAACGGCGGCGGGGGCGAGGAAGGCCGTGAACGGCGGCGGGGCGAGGGAGGCCGTGAACGGCGGCGGGGCGTGAAGGGCCGCCCCGCCTACCCCGACGCCCGCACCAACCCGCGCATCACCCGCCCGTCCTCACCCATCTCCGGATGCCATTGCACCCCCAGCGCCCACCCGCCGCTGCCCGACGGGAGTTCGACCGCCTCCACCGTCCCGTCCCCCGCGTACGCGCACGCCACCAGCCCCACGCCCAGCCGATCCACCGCCTGGTGATGGAAGGTCGGCACCGTCGTCTCCTCGGGCACGAGCCCGGCGTACAGCGTCCCCGGCACGGGCTTCACCGGATGCCGCCCGAACACCCCGACGACCTCCGCGTGCCCGGACAGATGCTGCACGAGCGACCCACCGAGCGCCACGTTCAGCAACTGCATCCCCCGGCAGATCCCCAGCAGCGGCACCCCCGTCGCCAACGCGGCCTCGATCAGCGCCAGTTCCCACGCGTCCCGCATCCGCGCCGGCGGCCCCGTCCGGGGGTCCCGCTCGGCCCCGTACCGCTCCGGCTCGACATCGGGCCCGCCCGCTATGACCAGCCCGTCCAGCCGGGCCACGGCGGCCGCCGCGTGCTCGGGCGCGTCCGGCGGCAGCATCACGGCCAGGCCGCCCGCCCGCTGCACGAGGCGCGGATACCCGACCGGCAGCAACGCCGCCTCCAACTCCCACACCCCCCACCGCGCCCCGGTCTCCAGATACGTGCTGACGCCTATCAGCGGCCTGCCCGTGCCGTTCGCCATGCCCCGCCTCCATCCCGTCCCCGGGACCCCTCAATGGACTCGATCCGGACCATTGAACAGGCTCACGGGTCAGGCGAGGAAGCCCCGCAGCAGCGCGGCCGTCCCCACGCAGTGCTCGCGCATCATCTCCCGCGCGCCGTCCGCGTCCCCGTCGAGCACCGCCTCCACCAGGGCCGCGTGCTGGCGCTGCGAGTGCTCCAAGTTGCGCACCAGCAGCGGGATGCAGTCCAGCAGGTCGTTCACCGTCGCCCGGACCGCCGCGTACCGCGCCACCAGTGAGGGTGAGCCGGACAGTTCGGCGAGGGTGAGGTGCAGCATCGTGTCGAGGCGCCGGTACTCGGCCAGGGGCGCGTCCTCGGTGCGCTCCAACGCCTGACGCAGCCGGCCCCCCTGCTCCTCCGTCAGGCCGTACGCCGCGCACAGGCCCGCCGCGCCGACCTCCAGCACCTCCCGGAACCGGAGCACGTCCTCCATGTCGACCCCGGCGATCCGCCGCCGCAGCTCGGCCTCGCCGACCGCGTCCGCGCGCGGCCGCACGAACGTTCCGCCGTAGCGGCCCCGCCGGGACTCCACCAGCCCCTGTTCCTGGAGCACCTTCAGCACCTCGCGCAGCGTCACCCGGCTGATCCCGAGCCGTTCCGCCAGGTCCCGTTCGGCGGGAAGACGTTCGCCACCGGGCACCAGACCCAGCCGTACGACCTGGAGGATCTGCTCCAGGGCCTCCTCGAAGCCGTTCCCGGCCCGGACCGGCCGCAGCACCGGCGTCAACCGGTCGGCCGGTCCCTCCTCGGCATCCACCGCCATCCGGTCGCGCCCCCTTCCCAAGTAAAGGTTCCCCGCCATACCTTATGGCTCCCGGCCGTCCGACACAGCCGTAGCAGCCGAGGAAGCCTGAGGAGGCCCTCCCGTGGCAGACCGCACACCCCCGCTCGGCGTCGAGGAACTGCGCGCCCTCGTCGCCGGCGGTGAGATCGACACCGTCGTCCTCGCCTTCCCCGACATGCAAGGGCGTCTCCAGGGCAAGCGTTTCGCCGCCCGCTTCTTCCTCGACGAGGTCCTCGAACACGGCACCGAGGGCTGCAACTACCTGCTCGCCGTCGACACCGAGATGAACACGGTCGACGGTTACGAGATGTCCTCCTGGGCGCGGGGCTACGGCGACTTCGCCATGCATCCCGACCTGAGCACCCTGCGCCGCCTGCCCTGGCACCCCGGCACGGCGATGCTCGTAGCCGACCTGGCCTGGGAGGACGGCTCGCCCGTTCTCGCCGCGCCCCGGCAGATCCTGCGCCGCCAGCTGGAGCGCCTCGCCGAGCTGGGCTACACCGCCCAGGTCGGCACCGAGCTGGAGTTCATCGTCTTCAAGGACACCTACGAGCAGGCCTGGGACGCCCACTACCGGGGGCTCACGCCGGTCAACCAGTACAACATCGACTACTCGATCCTCGGCACCGGCCGCGTCGAGCCCCTCCTGCGGCGCCTGCGCAACGACATGGCCGGCGCCGGCCTCACCGTCGAGTCCGCCAAGGGGGAGTGCAACCCCGGCCAGCACGAGATCGTCTTCCGCTACGACGAGGCCCTGGTCACCTGCGACCAGCACGCCATCTACAAGACCGGTGCCAAGGAGATCGCCTCGCAGGAAGGCGTCTCCCTCACCTTCATGGCGAAGTACAACGAGCGCGAGGGGAACTCCTGCCACATCCACCTCTCCCTCGCCGACGCCGACGGCGCCAACGCGATGGCAGGGCCGGACGGGATGTCCGAGGTCATGCGGTACTTCCTCGCCGGACAGCTCGCCGCCCTGCGCGACTTCTCGCTCCTCTACGCCCCGCACATCAACTCCTACAAGCGGTTCCAGCCGGGGTCCTTCGCCCCGACCGCCGTCGCCTGGGGCCACGACAACCGCACCTGCGCCCTGCGCGTCGTCGGCCACGGCCGCTCCCTGCGCTTCGAGAACCGGCTGCCCGGCGGCGACGTCAACCCGCACCTCGCGGTCGCCGCACTGGTGGCCGCCGGCCTGTACGGCATCGAGCGGCGGCTCGAACTGCCCGAGCCCTGCGCCGGCAACGCCTACGGCGCCGACTACGCGCGCGTTCCCACCACCCTCCGCGAGGCCGCCGACCTGTGGGAGAACAGCCCCGTCGCGCGAGCCGCCTTCGGCGACGAGGTCGTCGCCCACTACCGCAACATGGCCCGCGTCGAGCTGGAGGCCTTCGACGCGGCGGTCACCGACTGGGAGCTGCGCCGCTCCTTCGAACGCCTGTGAGGCCCTTCTTGCCCGACCAGCCGAAGCCCGACCAGCCGAAGCGCGACCAGCGGAAGTCCGACCAGCCGCACTCCGACGAGTCGATGTCCGACCGGCCCGCGTCCGACCAGCTCCACGTCGTCGATCCGGCCACCGAGGAGATCGTCGCGACCGTCCCCGCCGCCACCGAGGCCGACGTCCACGCGGCCGTCGTGCACGGCACCCGGGCCCAGGCCAGGTGGGCCGCCCTCGCGCCGGGCGACCGCGCCCGCCTGCTGCGCCGTTTCGCCACGCGGGTCGACGAACACCTCGAAGAACTGGCCCGGTGCGAGGTCCGCGAGGCCGGGCACACCATCGGCAACGCCCGCTGGGAGGCGGGCAACGTCCGGGACCTGCTGGACTACGCGGCCGGGGGAGTGGAGCGCCTCACGGGACGTCAGATCCCGGTCGCGGGCGGCCTCGACGTCACGATCCTCGAACCGCTGGGTGTCGTCGGCGTCATCGCGCCGTGGAACTTCCCGATGCCGATCGCGGCCTGGGGCGCGGCCCCGGCGCTCGCCGCCGGAAACGCGGTGATCCTCAAGCCCGCCGAGACCACCCCGCTGACCGCCCTGCGGCTGGCCGGACTCGCCCTGGAGGCCGGCCTGCCGGAGGGTCTGTTCCAGGTGCTGCCCGGCCGCGGCCCCGTCGCCGGCAACGCCCTGGTCGAGCATCCGGGCGTGGCGAAGATCGTCTTCACCGGATCGACGACCGTGGGCAAACGCGTGTGGGCGAAGGGGGCCGACCTGCTCAAGCGCGTCACCCTCGAACTCGGCGGCAAGAGCCCCAACATCGTCTTCGCCGACGCGGACGTCGAGGCCGCCGCCGCGGCCGCTCCGATGGCCTTCCTCGACAACTCCGGCCAGGACTGCTGCGCCCGCACCCGCATCCTCGTCCAGCGCTCCGTCCACGACCGTTTCCTGGAGCTCCTCGCCCCCGCGATCGAGTCGGTGGTGGTGGGCGACCCGTCGGACGAGGCCACGGACATGGGACCGCTGATCTCCCGAGCCCAGCTGGACCGGGTGCGTTCCTACGTGCCGGACGGTCTGCCCGGCATCCGCGGCAAGGCGCCCGCGGGCCCCGGCTTCTGGTTCCCGCCCACCGTCCTCACCGGCCTCGACCCCGGCGCGCGCGTCGCCGTGGAGGAGGTCTTCGGCCCGGTCGCCGTCGTCCTGCCGTTCGAGGACGAGGCGGAGGCGATCGCCCTCGCCAACGCCACCGAGTACGGCCTCTCCGGATCCATCTGGACCCGTGACGTCGGCCGCGCCCTGCGCGTCTCGCGGGCCGTCCGCGCCGGCAACCTGTCCGTCAACTCCCACTCCAGCGTCCGCTACTCGACCCCGTTCGGGGGCTTCAAGCAGTCCGGCGTCGGCCGCGAACTCGGACCCGACGCCCTGACCGCCTTCACCGAGACCAAGAACGTCTTCATCAGCACGGAGGGCCCCGCACAGTGACCGAAGAGATCATCTGCCGCCGGCTCGTCGGCCGCACCGCCGTCATCACCGGGGCCGCCAGCGGCATCGGCCTCGCCACCGCCCGCCGCCTCGCCTCCGAGGGCGCCCACGTGGTCTGCGGCGACGTCGACGAGACCCGCGGCAAGGCCGCCGCCGACGAGGTCGGCGGCCTGTTCGTGAAGGTCGACGTCACCGACCCGGACCAGGTCGAGGCCCTGTTCAAGGCGGCGTACGACACCTACGGCAGTGTCGACATCGCCTTCAACAACGCCGGCATCTCACCCCCCGACGACGACTCCATCCTCGACACCGGACTGGAGGCCTGGAAGCGCGTCCAGGAGGTCAACCTCACCTCCGTCTACCTGTGCTGCAAGGCCGCCATCCCCTACATGCGCCGCCAGGGCAGGGGCTCCATCATCAACACGGCGTCCTTCGTGGCCAGGATGGGCGCGGCCACCTCCCAGATCTCGTACACGGCCTCCAAGGGCGGTGTCCTCGCCATGTCCCGCGAACTGGGCGTGCAGTTCGCCCGGGAGGGCATCCGCGTCAACGCCCTGTGCCCCGGGCCGGTCAACACCCCGCTCCTCCAGGAGCTGTTCGCCAAGGACCCCGAGCGGGCGGCCCGCCGTCTCGTCCACATCCCGGTCGGACGGTTCGCCGAGGCCGAGGAGATCGCCGCCGCCGTCGCCTTCCTGGCCAGCGACGACTCCTCCTTCGTCAACGCCAGCGACTTCCTCGTCGACGGCGGCATCGCCGGGGCGTACGTCACCCCGCTGTAGCCCGCGTCCTACAGTGCCGGGATGAGCATGACGCCCCCGCCCGGCTGGTACGGCGACCCGACGGCCCCCCACCAGGAGCGCTGGTGGGACGGCACCACCTGGACCGACCACCGGCGCGCCCCGGGGTCCCCGGCCGGGGAGGGCTTCGGGCCGCCGACACCGGTGTCACCGCCGACACCGCCCGTGACACCGCTCGCCGAGGGCTTCGGGCCGCCCGCGGGTCCGGTTCGGCAGGGTTTCGCCGGGCCGGCGGGTACGGGCCGCCGCCCCTCGTGCGGTGGTGGCGGCCGGTCCCGGCCCGTCGTCCCGGTGGTCGTCGCGGCCGCCCTCGTCGCGGCGGTCGTGACCGGAGTCGTCGTGCTGCGCGGCGACGGCGACGGGACGGAACCCGCCGCCGCCCCGCTGGCCGGCACCTCCTCGGCGCCCGCGACGACCCCGGACGCCTCCACCCCCGCCCCGTCCCCCGACCCGTCGGCCACCCCGTCCGCCGCCCCTTCCGTCGTGGACGAACTGAACGGCATCACGCTCCCGCTGCCCGAGGGCTGGGTCCTCCCCGAACACGTCGCCGAGCCGGACGTCGTCATGACCACCGACGGCACCTACGACTGTCCGGGCGGCGGCGTCTGCCGGCACGGCCGGGTCGTCTCCCGCACCGTGACCGACACCGCCGAGACCTCGCCCAGGGCGCTGGCCGAGGCGGACATCGCCGACGCGGCCGACGACGCCTACGACCGTGACCTCGTCGGCCGACGCCCCTTCGGCGGGATCGAGTCGCACAAGGCGGTGGCCGCCGGGCAGGTCGCGGTCGGCGGCCGCGCCGGGTACTACGTCCGCTGGCGGGTGACGACCGCCGAGGGGCCCGGCGGCTACGTCCAGTCCCTGGTCTTCCCGTCCACCGTCGGCACCGAGGCCCCCGTCCTGGTCCGCTACGTCTTCGACGCGGGCGAGGACGGGCCGCCGCTCACCGACATGGACCGCATCACCAAGGGCATCCGCCCGGCCGGCGACGCGGACACGGGCGGCGGGGTCGGCAGCGGCCTCACACCGAAGCGGTGAGCCGCACGGGCCCGATCCGTACATCGCGGGTGGCGGCGGACGGCGGATTGCGGCGGCATCGCGCAGTTGCCCGGCCCGCGGCTATCGGGGGCCGTCTCGCTCACCCTCGCTGCGCCGCAGTGCGCCCTGCCGCTCTCCCGGCAGGATGGCGGCCAACTCGCCCACCGGGGAGACGTCGTGGCACCTGCCATCCCGGCTGCCACGGCACCACCACACCGGGGGACCGGCCGTGTCCCTCTCGCCCTGGTACCAGTCGTCAGCGGTCCCCGCGGGACGCGGGTGCATCCCGCTCCCGTGTTCCCGGCAGAGCGGCCAGACCTGCCGGAGCAGCTCCATGACGGTCTCCTGCGCCGCATCCGCGACCACGGTCAGGACCGTCGTCGCATCGTCCGGCTCCGGCGGGTCGCCCTCCTCCAGGTCGCACGCGTTCACCGGATTACCGTGCCAACGGCCGTCCGGCAGCGCCACGTAGACCTGCCTGTCGATCCCGTTCGAGGGCGAAGGCCGCCAAGACGGGGCATCCATCAGTATCAGCGCGTCCTGGCCCGGCAGGGTCGCCGTCAGGTCGCGATTGACCACAGCGAGTGCGGCCTCCAACTTCGGCCACCGGCCGGGCTCGGCTCGCCGGGGCTCCGGGGGATGCCACCGGTCATGACCAGGACCGATGCGGGAGTACGAGGAGTGGTTCACCGAGGCATCGTCCCAGCCGCGCCGTCCTTGACCGGTGTCCGAGGGCGAAATCGGCTCACTGCTTCGCCGGCAATTCGTTCGGGTCCGGCCGGCGGGGGTGTGTCGGTTCCCGGCCGAGGACGTCGAGCAGGTGGAGCCGGACGCCCCGGGCGACGGCGACGACGGGCGGGTCGGCGGCGCTGCCGACCCGTGGCCGCCGACAGGCGGACCCCCGCGAAGTGCGGAGCTAGAGGAACGTGCGGCCCTCGCCGCGGTACGTCGGCACCGTCGCCGTCACCTCGTCCCCCTCGATCAGGCGCAGCACGTCGAACCGCTCGCACAGTTCGCCGGCCTTCGCGTGCCGGAACCACACCTTGTCGCCGATCAGCAGATCGTCGGCGGGGGAGCCGAGCAGCGGGGTCTGCACCTCGCCGGGGCCCTCCTGCGAGTCGTAGCGCAGCCCCTCCGGCAGATACGGCACCGGCAGCCGGTCGGGTCCGGCGGCACCGGAGGCGGGGTAGCCGCCGCCGAGGACGGTGACGACGCCGACGCCCGGGCGGCGCACGACGGGCTGGGCGAACAGGGCGGCCGGACGGCCGTCGAAGGACGTGTAGTTGTCGAACAGCCGCGGCACGTACAGTCCCGAGCCGGCCGCGATCTCGGTGACCGCGTCCTCCGCGGCGGTGTGCTGCACACTGCCGGTGCCACCGCCGTTGACGAACTCCAGGTCCGGCGCGACGGCCCGCACCGCACGCACCACCGCGGCACGCCGCTCGACGAGTTCACGCCGGGCGGTGGCCTGCATCAGCCGTATCGCACGCGACCGGAAGGGCCGTCCGGCCAGGGAGTCGCCCACGCCCGCGATGTGCCCCTCGTACGCCATGATCCCCACCAGCCGGAACCCGGGGCGCCGGGCCACCGCCCGTGCCACGTCGGCGACCTGGGCCGGGGAGTGCAGCGGGGAGCGCAGGGCACCGATCCGCATCCGGCCGCCCAGCAGCTTCAGTGAGGTGTCCAACTCCAGGCAGACCCGCACCACTTCGTGGCCGTCGCCGCGCGCGGAGTCGATCAGGTCGAGCTGGGCGACGTCGTCCACCATCACGGTGACGGCGGCGGCCAGTTTCGGGTCGCCGGCCAGTTCCGCGAAGCCGGAACGGTCGGCCGAGGGGTAGGCGAGCAGGATGTCGTCGAAGCCCGACCGGGCCAGCCACAGGGATTCGGCCAGGGTGAACGACATGATGCCCGCGAAGCCGTCCTTCGCCAGGACGCGCTCCAGCAGGGCCCGGCAGCGGACGGACTTGCTCGCGACCCGCACCGGCTTCCCACCCGCCCGGCGGACCAGATCGTCCGCGTTGGCGTCGAATGCCTCCAGGTCAACGATGGCGAGAGGAGCGTCGAGATGGGCGGTGGCCCGGTCGTACCGGGCCCGGTCGGCGGCGCGCGCAGTCATGGACGCAGCCTGCCAGACCCGATTACCGCAGGGTAGGGGGACGTTCCGGGCAGATGCCCCCGAGGGCACGGACCGGTTGCGGACAGGTTCCCGTTCGCGCAGGAACAAGCCGTAGAGTGACGCGCACGCACGGAGGGCGGCTCCGGCCGGTCACCCGTGCCGGGATGCCGGTCCGCCCGTGCGGGTATGCGTGCCCAGGTGTGACCGGCGTGTCCGCACCCGGGCCACCGGGCGGAGGAGAGCGCCCCGCAGGACAACGACGGCGCGGGCACGAGGAAACGGGGGGTGCATGAGTACGGAAGCACGCCGCGCCTCGATCCCCCCGCGCCCGACGACGCCCCCGCCCCCGGCGACCCCACCCCGCCCGCCCCATCCACCGACGTCCCCGGACCCGGACCGGGACTCGGACACGGGGAACCAGGTGGCCCAGCCGCCGAGCGCCGGCCCGTTCGCCTCCGCCCGCGGGGTTCCCGAACCGCCGTCCGCCGCGCCGGGCTTCCCGCACCTGCCGTCCCCGGCCCCGCAGACGGACCCCATGCCCCCGCCCCCGGCGTCGGCCCGTTTCCCGGACACCCCGCCCCCGAGTGGCCGGCCCGGCGAAGGCCGGCCCCGGACCGGGGCGTACGGGTCCGCGGAAGGACCCCGGCCAACGGCCCCGCACCGTGACCGTCCCGCGACCACGCAGCCCACCCGCCCGCCGGGGCCGGGGATCACCCGCCCGGCCCGCTCGGACGGCGCCCGCCCGGTCGCCTCGGACGGCGCCGCTGCCGACGCGTCGTCCGGTGCGTGGCGGCAGGAACCGGGGATCACCCGCCCGGCCCGACCGGACGGCGCCCGCCCGGTCGGTTCCGGCGGTGCCGCACCCGCGGGATCGGAGGGTGCCGGTCCGGCGCGCTCCGGCATCCCACGCCCGGCCCGCCTGGACGGCACCCGCTCCCCGCGGACGCCCCTTGCCGGACCGAGCGGTCCCGAGGCCGCCCGCCCGGCAGGCCCGGCCGCGCCCCGCCCCGCACGGCTGGACAACGCCCGCCAGACCGACAGGGACGCCGCGCTCCGGAACGCCCCGCACTCCACCGCGTCGGCCGGCCGGCCCGCCACAGGCTCGCACGCCACGGACCCGGCCGAACCGCGCAACCCGCGCCCGACGGACCCCCCTGGGCCGCGCCCGACCGGTGGGAACACCGTGGACGCGCCCCAGCCGTACGGATCCCGCCCGACCGGTCCGAACACCGGGCACCGGAACGGCTCGACGAGCACCGCGTATTCGACCACTCCGAACATCGGGCACCCGAACACCGCGCACCCGACCGCCGCCCCGAGCACCGCGCGCCCGACCGGCCCCAGCGGTCCCCGTCCCGCCGAGTCGGACTTCCCGCGTCCCGCCGAGTCGAACCTTCCGCGTTCCACCGGTCCGAACGCCGGCTCCCGCCCCGGCGCCCCCGCGGAGACCGGCCCGGCCCGTTCCGGCGCCGGGCGGCCGGCCGCTCCCGGCGGCGTGCCCGGCACCGCCGGTCCGGAGCGCACGGCCACCCCGGCTCCGGGTACGGAGGGCGCCCCGCCGGCCTCCGCTCGCCAGGCAGCCCATGCAGCGCAGGCGTCCCAGGCGTCCCAGGCAGCGCAGGCAGCCCACGGCGCACCGGGCACCCGTGCCGCGTCCCCCACCGGCGTTCCCGTCCCCGACCACGACCAGCCCCGGCCCCCCGCCCCCGGCAGCGCCTGGACCCCCCTCCCGCGTACCTGGGCGCCCCCGCCCGGGCAGCACCGGGACGGGCTGTCCACCACCGTTCCCGGGCGGCACCCCGACGGTGACGCGCGGCCTGCCTGGAGCCCCGCGGCGCCCCTGCGGCATCCGGACTTCGACACCCCGCCCCCGGCCGCCGAGGCGGGGCCCGATCCGGCGCTGTCGTGGAGTGCCCCGATGGTGCCGGGCGGGGCGCCGGGTGCCACGCGGCCCGTCGTGACGTTCGCCGCGCCGGAGGGGTACGGCGACGCCCCGCGCGCGGGGTGGACGAGGCTGCGCGGGCACACGGTCGCGGCGGCGGCCTGCGTCGTCCTCGGGCTGGGACTCATCGGCGGCGCGGTCACCGGCAGCTGGCTCGTCGGAGACCCCGCGGAGGCGGGGGAGCAGGGTGTCTACGCCACCGCGCGGGGCCTGTGGCACAACGCGCCCGTCGACCAGCTGTTCCCCCCGACCGTGGACGGTCAGGGCGCGGGCCCCGGCGGCGCCGACCGCACCTGGACGCGGATCGCCGTCGCCCCGGACAGCGGCTGCGCCGGTGCCTTCGACCCCCTGCTCGGCAAGGCACTCGCCCCGGTCGGCTGCACCCGCCTGCTGCGCGCGACCTACACCGACGCCACCCACAGCTACGTCACGACCGTGGGCCTGCTGTTCACCAAGGCCGACGCGGCCGGCATGCGCGCCCTCGACACCCGGTTCGCCAAGGAGGGCCTGGCCCGCCGCACCGACCTGATGCCCCGCCCGTACGCCGCGAAGGGCACGCCGGCCGCCGCCTTCGGCGACGGGCAGCGCGCCTCGTGGACGGTGTCCGTCCTCACCGACGCCCCCGTCGTCGTCTACGCCGTCTCCGGCTGGGCCGACGGCCGTACGGTCGCCACCCCGCAGTCCGCCGTCGAGGCCACCGCCTCGGGCGCCACCGCCACCGCCGTCGCCCAGGCGGGCCTCGGCAACGAGGCCAAGGGGCTAGCCGACCGCGTCGAGCGGGGCCTGCGCAAGAGCGCCGTATCGCCCTCGGAGCCGCCCGCATGACCGGCCGCGCGGCCTGCCGGGCCGGCGTGCTGAGCTGCCTGCTGGCCGCCGCGGTCGCCCTGGTGCCGCCCACCACCGCGTACGCGGACGGCATCCGGGCCAAACAGTGGGGCCTGGAGGCACTGCACACCGAAGAGATCTGGCGGACCACCAAGGGCAGGGGCATCACCGTCGCCGTCCTGGACACCGGCGTCGAGTCCGACCACCCCGACCTCGACGGCAACGTCCTGACCGGCAGGGACATGGTCGGCTTCGGCGCCGGGCCCGGCGACCGGGCCTGGGCCCGCCACGGCACCGCGATGGCCGGCATCATCGCCGGTCACGGCCATGGCAACGGCAACGGCGACGGTGTCATGGGCATCGCCCCGGAAGCGAGGATCCTGCCCGTCCGGGTGATCCTGGAGGACGGCGACCCGTCCCGCGCCAAGGCCCGCAACACCCGCGGCAACGCCCTCGCCGACGGCATCCGCTGGGCCGCCGACCAGGGCGCCGACGTCATCAACCTCTCCCTCGGCGACGACTCCGCCTCGGCCCACCCCGAACCCGCCGAGGACGAGGCCGTCCAGTACGCGCTGAAGAAGGGCTCGGTCGTCGTCGCCTCGGCCGGCAACGGCGGCGAGAAGGGCGACCACATCTCCTACCCGGCGGCCTACCCGGGCGTCATCGCCGCGACCGCCGTCGACCGCTACGGCACCCGCGCCTCCTTCTCCACCCGCCGCTGGTACGCCACGGTCAGCGCCCCCGGCGTCGACGTCGTCATCGCCGACCCGGACCACAAGTACTACGAGGGCTGGGGCACCTCCGCCGCGGCGGCCTTCGTCTCCGGCGCGGTCGCCCTCGTCAAGGCCGCCCATCCGGACCTGACGCCGGCGCAGATCAAGAAGCTGCTGGAGGACACCGCCCGCAACGCACCCACCGGCGGCCGCGACGACTCCCGCGGCTTCGGCTTCATCGACCCGGCCGCGGCGATCAAGGCCGCCGTCGGCCTCGCACCCGAGGGCCCGCGGTCGGCGGCGTACGGCGAGGAGTACTTCGGCCCCGGCCCGGACGAGGAACCGGCCGACGACGACACCTCGGGCTGGGCCGGTCCGCTCGCGGGCGGCACCGGCGGAGTGCTGCTGGTGGCCGCCGTGGTCCTGTGGCGGGCCCGCCGCGACCGCGACCGGCAGGACCGGCGACAGCAGTACGAGGCCTTCTAATCCCGCTCCCGGCCCACCGGCCCATCGGCCACCGGGCCATCGGCCACCGGCCCACCGGCCATCGGCCACCGGCCCACCGGGCCACCGGCCCACCGGCCCACCGGCCCACCGGGCCACCGGCCCACCGGGCCACCGGGCCACCGGCCCACCGGGCCACCGGGCCACCGGCCCACCGGCCCGGCCGGCTCAGCCGGCGGTGAACGCCGACACCGCCGCCTTCGCCGCCGCCTCCACCAGAGCGATCCCCTTCGCCCGGGTCGCGTTGCCGTCCGACAGGACCGCCACCAGGTAGTCGTGGCCGCCGCACGTCACCCGCCCGATGCTGTTGACGTCCCACAGCCCGGTCGCCGTACGCGGCAGCCAGCCGTTCTTCAGCGCCCACGCGGACCCGTCGGCGACCGCGGAGACCCCCCACCGCTGGTCCGCCGCGATCCGCCCCATCAGCCCCTGAAGGTACGTCCGCGAGGCCTCGCTCAGCGCCGGGTCGGCGCCGAAGACCTGCCGCAGCAGCGTCAGCTGGTCGGCGGCCGTGGTCCGGGTCAGCCCCCACAGCCCGCCGTCGCCGCCCTCGGTGCCGGTGAGCCCGAACCGCTCGTTCGCGGCGTCGAGCCCCGCCGCGCCGCCGATGGCGTTCCACAGCGCCGTCGCGGAAGCGTTGTCGCTGTTCTCGATCATCGCGGTCGCGTACGCCTTCTCCCGCGCCGTGAGGTTCCGGCCGGCGTCCTGCGCCCGGAGCAGCAGTGCCGCCAGGATGTCCACCTTGACGATGCTCGCCGTGTCGAAGGCATCCGCGCCGAGGACGGCACTCGACCCGGAGTCCACGTCGAGCACCGCCACGGACACCCGCGCCGTGTCCGGCACGGTCACCGACGCCATCGCCCGCGCCAGCAGGGCGTCGCGGTCCACCACGGACACCGCCGCCTCCTCCACCGACGCCTCCCCGCTCGCCGACGCCGACGCCGGGGCCGGCGCCGACGCCGACGATACGGCGCCCGGAGCCGAGTGCGCCCGCGCCTTCACGCACCCGGTCCCGGCCACCGCGGCGCCGAGCACGGCCACGGAGACGAGCGCGCGGCGCAGGAGGGGGCGGCGGTCGCAGGGACGAGCGCGGCTGCCGCGGCGTGCTCCGGAGGACTCCATGGCCGTGATGCTGGGGGCACCGGCTGTGCGTCCCGTCGGACGCGGGTGAGAGGTGCGTCAGGACCGTCTGAGAAACCTGTGAAAGCGGTCGGTGCCGTGTTCGCGGCCCCGCACGACCGCGGCGGTTTCCCCCCGATAGGGTCGGTGACCGTGGCGAACAAGAACATTCCCGACCCCGGCTTCTCCGACGACGACGGCTCCGCCGACCCGGCGCTGAGCGCGGCGCTCGCCGCCTGGGCCGAGGACCGCACGGCCGTCGGACCCGTGCTGGAGGCGCTGAAGGGCGCCCGGCTGCTCGTCCCGGTCGTCGCCGTGCTCGGGGAGGTGGAGGAGGACGCGAACGGACTGCGCCGCGAGAAGACCAGCGACATGGCCGTGCCGACGCTGAAGGCGGGGCACCGCACCGCGCTGCCGGCCTTCACCTCCACCGCGTCGCTCGCCCGCTGGGACCCGCGGGCCCGCCCCGTCGCCGTACCGCTGCACCAGGCCCTGCAGGCGGCCGCCCACGAGAAGGCCGACACGGTGATCCTGGACCTGGCCGGGCCGGTCCCCTTCGAGCTGACGGGACCCGCGCTGCTGGCGCTCGCCGAGGGCCGCACGTCGACCGACCCGCTGGCGGACCCGGCGGTCGTCGAGGCGGTCCGGGCCGCGGTGGCCGCCGAACCGGCCGTGCTGCGCGCCCATCTGGTGCCCGGCGGCGCCGACGGCACCCTCGCCCTGGTCCTGGCCCCGCACGCCGCTCCCGCCGAGACCGCCCAGGCCGTGGCGGGGCGCATCGCCGCCGACGAAACACTGAGGGCCCGCCTGGTGCGCGGCCTCGACCTGGCACTCCTGCCGGCCGGCACCACCCCTCCGGGCGAGCCCCTCTACGTACGCGGGTGACGCGGCCGGTCTAGCCGTAGACCGGTCCGGTGTACTTCTCGCCCGGACCCTGGCCCGGCTCGTCCGGCACGAGCGAGGCCTCGCGGAAGGCCAGCTGGAGCGACTTCAGGCCGTCGCGCAGCGGGGCCGCGTGGAAGGAGCTGATCTCGGTCGTGCTCGCGTCCAGCAGGCCGGCGAGAGCGGTGATCAGCTTGCGGGCCTCGTCCAGGTCCTTGTACTTGTCGCCCTCCTCGGTCAGACCGAGCTTCACGGCTGCCGCGCTCATCAGGTTGACGGCGACCGTCACGATCACCTCGACCGCCGGGACCTCGGCGATGTCGCGGGTCATCTCGTCGAAACCGGCGGTGCCGGAGGGGGCGGGGCTGTCCGAGGGGGAGGTGTCACTCATGCCCCACACGATAGGGCCCGCCGGACGCCCTCTTGACAGCAGGAGGCGGGAGGCACCGGATTCGCGCAGGCCCGAACGAGCTGCTAGTGTCGGGTAACGACCGGTCGGACACGCGTGCCCTTCAAGCAGGCGGATCCGGCCCACAAGTGGAGGCTCCGAACTCCCACCCGACCACCCTCCGGGGCGGCGGGTCACCCCGGTCAGGCGGCCCCCATCGTTCCGTACGGACGATGGAGTCGCCCGGTAGCGCGCCCCGCGATCCTCGCGGCGGTGCTCCGGTAGTGCTTGGAGCCCCGCCTGTGATCGTTCGGGGCATTTTTTGTGCTTCGGCGTGGTTGTCAACCAATCGAACACAGACGTTACGCGGCCGTTCGCCAGACTGCCGTGTGGTGCTACCGAGGAGGATCCATCAGCGCCGAGCCCCGCATCAACGACCGGATTCGCGTTCCCGAGGTGCGACTTGTCGGTCCCAGTGGCGAGCAGGTGGGCATCGTCCCCCTGGCCAAGGCACTGGAGCTTGCGCAGGAGTACGACCTGGACCTGGTCGAGGTCGCGGCAACCGCCCGCCCGCCGGTCTGCAAGCTCATGGACTACGGGAAGTTCAAGTACGAGTCGGCCATGAAGGCCCGTGAGGCGCGCAAGAACCAGGCGCACACGGTCATCAAGGAGATGAAGCTCCGGCCGAAGATCGACCCGCACGACTATGACACCAAGAAGGGTCACGTCGTCCGGTTCCTCAAGCAGGGCGACAAGGTCAAGATCACGATCATGTTCCGCGGTCGTGAGCAGTCCCGTCCCGAACTGGGCTACCGACTGCTGCAGCGTCTCGCGGAGGACGTCCAGGACCTCGGGTTCATCGAGTCGAACCCGAAGCAGGACGGCCGAAACATGATCATGGTTCTCGGTCCGCACAAGAAGAAGACCGAGGCGATGGCCGAGGCTCGTCAGGCTCAGGAAGCCCGCAAGGCCGAAGCGAAGGCCA
The DNA here is from genome assembly GCF_042870975.1 of Streptomyces sp. NPDC006259. Lineage (NCBI taxonomy): Bacteria > Bacillati > Actinomycetota > Actinomycetes > Kitasatosporales > Streptomycetaceae > Streptomyces > Streptomyces sp. NPDC006259. The sequence continues at coordinate 242,790 of NZ_JBIAHY010000007.1, forward strand.
ACCCGGGCCGTTCGCAGAACGCCGCGGACACCGACGCCGTGAACGGCGAGGAGTCCGAGGACTCCGTGCAGTCCGACGGTTCTGTGCAGTCCGAGGGTTCCGTGCAGTCCGAGTCTGCCGAGGCTTCCGCCGAGGCGTGACCCGGGGACGTCAGTCCCAGGACGTAACCGATACAAGCGACGCTCCACCTGTGCCCGGTTTCCACGACCGGGCACCGGAGCGCCACCGACGAGGAGAGAACGGCGCTATGCCGAAGAACAAGTCGCACAGCGGTGCCAGCAAGCGCTTCAAGATCACCGGCTCCGGCAAGGTGCTCCGTGAGCGCGCCGGCAAGCGCCACCTGCTCGAGCACAAGTCGTCGCGCCTGACGCGTCGCCTCACCGGCAACGCCGAGATGGCCCCGGGCGACGCCAAGAAGATCAAGAAGCTTCTCGGCAAGTGACGTACGGGCGCCTTGCCGCCGTACGTACGTCTGGACCGGGACCCAATCGTTTCCGGGCCGTGTGAGTTCCACCGCGGCCCCGCTACAAGGAGTTAACAAGTGGCACGCGTCAAGCGGGCAGTCAACGCCCACAAGAAGCGCCGGGCGATCCTCGAGGCGGCCTCCGGCTACCGCGGTCAGCGTTCGCGCCTGTACCGCAAGGCCAAGGAGCAGGTCACCCACTCGCTGGTCTACAACTACAACGACCGCAAGAAGCGCAAGGGTGACTTCCGTCGGCTGTGGATCCAGCGCATCAACGCCGCTGCCCGCGCCAACGGCATCACGTACAACCGCTTCATCCAGGGTCTGAACGCGGCGAGCATCGAGGTCGACCGCAAGATCCTGGCCGAGCTGGCCGTGAACGACCCGACCGCGTTCGCCGCGCTCGTCGAGGCCGCTCAGAAGGCCCTGCCGTCGGACGTGAACGCGCCGAAGGCTGCGTGACGCCGCGCCGGCTGAGCCGGAAGTGACAGGACTCGGACCCGCAGGCGAACCCCGCCTGCGGGTCCGAGTGCGTCCGGTCCGGGTTCCTGTCGCCCCCGCCGCCCCTTCCCGTCCCGTCCCGTGGCTCCGCCCCGGACCCCGCTCCTCAAACGCCGGAGAGGCTGAGATTTCCAGCCCGTCCGGCGTTTGAGGACGAGGCCGTTCAGGCCGAGAACGGGGGTCTGGGGGCGCAGCCCCCAGGGACGGGACGGGAAGGGGCGGCGGGGGCGAGGAAGCCGGGCCGCGCGCCCGACCCCCGCCGATCCACCGAAGGTGAAGATGCCCGCCACCCCCGACCTCATCTCCCCCCGCTCCCCCCGCGTCTCCGCCGCCAGGCGCCTCGCGCGGCGGAACTTCCGGGGGAAGGAGCGGCTGTTCCTCGCGGAGGGCCCGCAGGCCGTACGGGAGGCGGCCGCGCACCCGGACACCCTCGTGGAACTGTTCGCCACCCCCGAGGCCGCCGAGCGCCACGCCGACATCATCGGCGAGGCCCGGGACGCCGGCGCCCGCGTCCACCTCGCCGACGGTGAGGTCATCGAGGACATCTCCACCACCGTCACCCCGCAGGGCCTCGTGGGCGTGTGCCGCTTCATCGACACCCCCTTCGACTCCATCCTCGCCGCCCGCCCCAGGCTCGTCGCGGTCCTCGCGCACGTCCGCGACCCCGGCAACGCCGGCACCGTCCTGCGCTGCGCCGACGCGGCCGGCGCCGACGCCGTCGTCCTCACCGACGCCTCCGTCGACCTGTACAACCCCAAGGCCGTACGGGCCTCGGTCGGCTCGCTGTTCCATCTGCCGGTGGCCGTCGGCGTCCCCGTCGAGCGGGCCGTCGCCGGCCTCAAGGACGCCGGGGTGCGCATCCTCGCCGCTGACGGCGCGGGCGAGGACGACCTCGACGACGAGCTGGACAAGGGCACCATGGGCGGGCCCACCGCGTGGGTCTTCGGCAACGAGGCCTGGGGGCTGCCGACGGAGACCCGGGCCCTCGCCGACGCCGTCGTGCGCGTCCCGATCCACGGAAAGGCCGAGAGTCTGAACCTCGCCACCGCCGCGGCCGTATGTCTGTACGCGTCGGCCCGTGCACAGCGCGCCTCCGGAGGGTGCCGCTCCGTCACCGACAGCTAGTAGGGTGACCAGCTCGGGGGCCTCTTCCGGGAGGACAGGAGGTGAGGTACGGGGATGAGTGTCGGCACGAGCAGGGCGCCGGGAGCCGGTGGACCGGAGCGCCCGCCCGCGGACCGACCGGCCGGTGACCTCGCCGGACTCGGCATCGACCCGGACGACCTGCCCGACGGGCTGGTCGTCGCCGACGAGCACGGGTACGTCGTCTGCTTCAACGCCGCCGCCGAGCGCATCACCGCCGTTCCCGCCGCCGAGGCCCTCGGGCAGCGGCTCGACAAGGCCCTGCCGCTGGAGGACCTCGAAGGCCGGCGCTGGTGGCAGCTGACCGATCCGTACAGCGGGCTCGCCATCCGGGTCGGCCAGCCCGAGCGGAATCTGCTGCTCCCCGGCGGGCGTGAGGTCCTCGCCTCCGCCCGGTACGTCCGCGGCGAGCCCACCGGACCCGTCCGCCGCGTAGTCGTCTCCCTCCGCGACACCGAGGCCCGCCGCCGCACCGAGCGCAGTCACGCCGAGCTGATCGCCACCGTCGCCCACGAGCTGCGCTCCCCCCTCACCTCCGTGAAGGGCTTCACCGCCACCCTCCTGGCGAAGTGGACCCGGTTCACCGACGACCAGAAGCGGCTCATGCTGGAGACGGTCGATGCCGACGCCGACCGCGTCACCCGGCTCATCGCCGAGCTGCTCGACATCTCCCGGATCGACTCCGGCCGGCTGGAGGTGCGCCGCCAGCCCGTCGACATGGGGGCCGCCGTCGGCCGGCACATCCAGGCCTACGTGGCCGCGGGCCAGCCCGCCGACCGGTTCCTGCTCCGCATGGAACAGCCGCTGCCCGCCCTGTGGGCCGACCCGGACAAGGTCGACCAGGTGCTCAGCAACCTCATCGAAAACGCGGTGCGCCACGGCGAGGGAACCGTCACCATTGACGTCACGCCCGCCCCGTCCCCCCGCGAGGGGGAGGACACCGGCACGTCGGTCATCGTGAGCGACGAGGGCACCGGCATCCCGGAGGAGTCCATGAACCGCGTCTTCACCCGCTTCTGGCGGGGCAGCAAGCGCGGCGGGACGGGTCTTGGGCTGTACATCGTCAAGGGCATCGTCGAGGCCCACGGCGGTGTCATCACGGTCGGCCGCGCCCCAGGCGGCGGCGCCGAGTTCCGATTTACGCTGCCCGTGGCGGCCCCGGCCTATCTGGCCTAGCCCCCGCGGGCGCGTCCGTACGTCCTCACCCCGTTAGACTCGGCCTTTGGCACCTTCGTGTCCCATGGACGGCCCTCCGAGTGAGTCGGTGACGGGGACCTTCAGCCAGCCAATCGGAAGCACGGGAAGAGATGTCGGCACCGAATAAGTCGTACGACCCTGTAGAGGTCGAGGCCTTGAAACCGGAAGAGATCGAGCGCATGCGGGACGAGGCGCTCGCCGCCTTCGCCGCCGCGGACTCCCTCGACGCACTCCAGGAGGCGAAGGTCGCCCACACCGGCGGCGCCTCCCCGCTGGCCCTCGCCAACCGCGAGATCGGCGCGCTGCCCCCGCACGCCAAGGCCGCCGCCGGCAAGCTCGTCGGCCAGGCCCGCGGCGCGGTGAGCAAGGGCCTCGCCGCCCGCCAGGTGGAACTGGAGGCCGAGCGCGACGCGCGGGTCCTGGTCGAGGAGGCGGTGGACGTCACACTGCCCTACGACCGTGTGCCGGCCGGCGCCCGCCACCCGCTCACCACCCTCTCGGAGCGCATCGAGGACGTCTTCGTCGCCATGGGCTACGAGGTCGCCGAAGGTCCGCAGGTCGAGGCCGAGTGGTTCAACTTCGACGCCCTGAACATCGGCCCGGACCACCCGGCCCGCGGCGAGGCCGACACGTTCTTCGTGCAGGGCCCCGACGGCGGCAGCGAGTCCGGTGTCGTGCTGCGTACCCACACCTCGCCGGTGCAGATCCGCTCGCTGCTGAGCCGTGACCTGCCGGTGTACGTGATCTGCCCCGGCCGCGTCTACCGCACCGACGAGCTGGACGCCACGCACACGCCCGTCTTCCACCAGGTCGAGCTGCTCGCCGTGGACGAGGGCCTGACCATGGCCGACCTCAAGGGCACCCTGGACCACATGGTCCAGGCGCTGTTCGGCGAGGGCATGAAGACCCGGCTGCGCCCGAACTTCTTCCCCTTCACCGAGCCGTCCGCCGAGATGGACATGGTCTGCTACGTCTGCCGCGGCGAGTCCGTCGGCAACCCCGACCGGCCCTGCCGCACCTGCTCCAGCGAGGGCTGGATCGAACTGGGCGGCTGCGGCATGGTCAACCCCAAGGTGCTGACCGCCTGCGGCGTCGACCCGGAGAAGTACAGCGGGTTCGCCTTCGGGTTCGGCATCGAGCGGATGCTGATGTTCCGCCACAACGTCGAAGACATGCGAGACATGGTCGAGGGTGACGTCCGGTTCACCCGGCCGTTCGGGATGGAGATCTGATGCGGGTCCCGCTTTCCTGGCTGCGGGAGTACGTCGACCTGCCGGCCACCGAGACCGGCCGTGACGTCCAGGCCAGGCTCATCTCGGCCGGCCTCGAGGTCGAGACCGTCGAGCAGCTCGGCCACGACCTCAAGGGCCCCCTCGTCGTCGGCCAGGTGCTGACCATCGAGGAGCTGGAGGGCTTCAAGAAGCCGATCCGCTTCTGCACCGTCGACGTCGGCCGGGCCAACGGCACGGGCGAGCCCCAGGAGATCGTCTGCGGCGCCCGCAACTTCGCCGTCGGCGACAAGGTCGTGGTCGTGCTCCCGGGCGCGGTCCTGCCCGGCGACTTCGCGATCGCCGCCCGCAAGACGTACGGCAGGACGTCCCACGGGATGATCTGCTCCGGCGACGAGCTGGGCATGGGCGACGACGGCAGCCACGGCATCATCGTGCTGCCGCCGGAGACCGAGGTCGGCAAGGACGCCATCGAGCTGCTCGAACTGGTCGACGAGGTCCTGGACATCGCCGTCACCGCCAACCGCGGCGACTGCCTGTCCATCCGCGGCGTCGCCCGCGAGACCGCCATCGCCTACGGCCTGCCCCTGCGCGACCCGGCCCTGCTCGACGTGCCCGGCCCGAACGCCTTCGGTTACCCGGTCAAGGTCTCGGAGCCGGCCGGCTGCGACCGCTTCACCGTCCGCACCGTCACCGGTCTGAGCCCCGAGGCACGCTCTCCGATCTGGCTCCAGCGCCGGCTCCAGAAGGTCGGCATGCGCCCGATCTCACTCGCCGTGGACGTCACGAACTACGTGATGACCGAGCTGGGCCAGCCCCTGCACGCCTACGACCGCACGCTGGTCCAGGGCACCATCGGCGTCCGCCGTGCGGCCGAGGGCGAGAAGCTCGTCACCCTCGACGGCGTGGAGCGCACGCTGCACGCCGAGGACCTGGTCGTCACCGACGAGCGCGGCCCCATCGGCCTCGCCGGTGTCATGGGCGGCGCCAACACGGAGATCGCCGACCACGCCGAGTCCGAGGGGACGACCGACGTCGTCATCGAGGCCGCCCACTTCGACGCGGTCTCCGTCGCCCGTACCGCCCGCCGCCACAAGCTCTCCTCGGAGGCGTCCAGGCGCTTCGAGCGCGGTGTCGACCCGCAGGCGTCGTCGGCGGCCGCGCAGCGCACGGTCGACCTGCTGGTGCTGCTCGCCGGCGGGACCGCCGAGGCCGGTGTCACCGAGGTCGTCGCCCCGTCCGCGCCGCACACCATCACCGTGCCGGCCGACCACCCGGACAAGGTGGCGGGTGTCGTGTACGGCCGGGAGACCGTCGTACGCCGGCTCCAGGAGATCGGCTGCGACGTGTACGGGCAGGACGAGCTGATCGTCACCGTGCCGTCCTGGCGGCCCGACCTCGGCGAGGCCAACGACCTCGCCGAGGAGGTCATCCGGCTGGAGGGCTACGAGAACCTGCCCTCCACGCTGCCCAAGCCCCCGTCGGGCCGCGGTCTCACGCACCGCCAGCGGCTGCACCGCCGCGTCGGCCGGGCGCTGGCCGGTGCCGGTTACGTCGAGGCGCCGAACTACCCGTTCGTCGCCGAGCAGGTCTTCGACCAGCTCGGCCTCGACGCCGACGATCCGGCCCGCCGTGTCGTCCGGCTCACCAACCCGCTCAACGACGAGGAGCCCGCGCTCCGCACGTCGCTGCTGCCGGGTCTGCTGACCGCGCTCCGGCGCAACGACGGCCGGGGCTCGCACGACCTGGCCCTCTTCGAGACCGGCCTGGTCTTCCTCCCCCGCCGGGAGCAGGGCGTCGCCGGTCAGCTCCCCGTCGACCGCCGGCCGACCGGCGAGGAGATCGCGGCGGTCGACGCCGTGCTGCCCGAGCAGCCGCGCCATGTCGCCGTCGTCCTCGCGGGCGCCCGCGAGCAGGCCGGCTGGTGGGGCAAGGGCCGCCCGGCCGACTGGGCCGACGCCGTCGAGGCGGCGCGGACGGTGGCCCGTGAGGCGGGCGCCGAACTGATCGTCCGCAAGGGCCAGTACGGCCCCTGGCACCCGGGCCGGTGTGCCGAGCTGGCCGTCCTGGCCGACGGCGCCGAGCGGGTCGTCGGCCATGCCGGTGAGCTGCACCCGCGCGTGCTGAAGGCCCTCGGCCTGCCGGTGCACACGTCCGCCATGGAGCTGGACCTCGATGTCCTGGAGCAGGTCGGCGACGACACGCCCCGGGCGCCGGGCATCTCGACGTTCCCCGTCGCCACGCAGGACGTCGCCCTCGTCGTCGACGGGTACGTCCCGCACGCCGAGGTCGAGGCGGCGTTGCGCGAGGGCGCCGGCGAACTGCTGGAGGGGATCCGGCTGTTCGACGTCTACGAGAACGCGGAGCAGCTGGGCGACGGACGGAAGTCGCTGGCGTACGCGCTCCGTTTCCGCGCCGGGGACCGGACGCTGACGGTCGACGAGGCGTCGGCCGCCCGGGACGCGGCGGTCGCCCTCGCGGGCGAGCGCACCGGGGCGGTCCTGCGCGGCTGACGTCCCGTGTCGGGCGCGGCTCGTCCGTGCCGGTCGCGCGGCCCCCGCGCCCTGGGGGTGTGGGGGCCGCGCCCCGGCACCCCCAGGGGGCGTCTCACCCGTTCGGGTGAGTTCTCCCTGCGATCCGGTCCTCCCGGCCATCTCATCGACAGAATCGGACCGGCCCTTCGGGGCCGGTCTGTCTGCGTTGTGCGGGCCTAGATGGGGGGCCATCCGACATGTTCGGCATGAGGCGGCCGTTGCGCCGGGCCCTCTCGCTGGGGTTGCCCACGGCCTGGGGCGCCACGGCGGTCGTCTACAAACTGACGTGCCCGCTGGCCCAGCAGGACGGGCTCGGCGCGCGGCTGGTCACCAGCGCCGTCTTCTTCGCCGTCGGGACCGGGCTGGTCCAGCACGTACGGCGGACCCTGCTGCGCGAGCTGAAGCAGGCCCGCCGGGTCGCCGGGGCCGCGCAGCGGGTGCTGTTGCGCCCCCTGCCGCCGCGTGTCGAAGGGCTGGACGTGGCCGCGGCACAGCTCTCCGCCGACCGCGGCGCCTCCGTCGGCGGCGACCTGTACGAGGTCATCGCCACCGAACACGGTGTGCGGGTCGTCATGGGCGACGTGCGCGGGCACGGGCTCCCCGCGCTCGGGACCGTCGCCGCGCTCCTCGGCAGCTTCCGCGAGGCCGTGCACGACGAGCCGGACCTCGACGGCGTGCTGCGCCGGCTGGAGCGTGCGCTCGCCCGGCACCTGCGGGAGCGCCACCGCGAGGAACATCCCGCGAGCGGCCGTACGCCCGACACCCCGGTCGCCGAGGAGTTCGTCACCGTCCTGCTGCTGGAGATCGACGCGGAGGGCGGCGTGCGCGCCCTGAACTGCGGGCATCCGTGGCCGTATCTGCTCCGGGGCACGGAGGTCGGGCCGCTGGCCCGGGCGGATCCGCTGCCCCCGCTCGGCCCGTTCCCGCTGCCGCCCGAACTGCCTGCCACGCACTGCGGCCACCTCCGCGGCGGTGAGTTCCTGGTCCTGTACACGGACGGCGCGGAGGACGTGCGGGACACCAGGGGCCGCTTCTTCCCGCTGGCGCAGACCCTGACCAAGGCGGTCCACGACCACCCGGTCTCACCCGAACAGATCCTGCGCACGGTCCTGAACGCACTGGTGCGCCACACGGCGGGCAGACCGACCGACGACGTCGCGATACTGGTCCTGGGCGGGGAACGCGCACGCCGGCCGACCGGAGGGGCGCGCGGAACCGCCCGCCCTGCCACGACGCGCCCGCGGCCGACCACGCGGCCGTGACCGGCGCACCCCGGTCCCCGATCCCGGCCCGACCCGCCACAACGGCCCGCCGCAGCGAACTGCCGGGCCGCCGCTTTACGAGGGGGAGCCGGCGGCCCGGCCGACCTCTTTCGAGGTATTTCAGTCAACCGTCCCGGAACACTCCGCGACAGCGCGCGCACGGTGCGGATACGGGCACTCCGTTCACACCCCGTGTGAAGACGCACCCGCTACCGTGAGTGCGCCGTCGGCACCGAACCATCCGGGGGGCACCTCATGCAGCCCAACACCCTGCTCGACGCGATCCTGGACGAGGCGGGCATCTCCCACGCGGGTCTCGCCGCGCACGTCAACCAGGCGGGCCGCGCCCGCGGGCTCACGCTGCGCTACGAGCACACGGCCGTGGCCCGGTGGATCAAGGGCCAGCGTCCGCGCGGACAGGTGCCCGACCTGATCTGCGAGGTGCTGGCCCGCAGGTTGCGCCGGCCCGTCACCCTCGACGACATCGGCCTCGGTGTGCCCGGCGGACACGCGGCTGCGCACGGCACCTCGCTGTCCGGGTTCGTGGAGCGGGCCACCGCCCTGTGGCGCTCCGACGAGCAGCAGCGCCCGCACGTCCTGGGCGCCCCCGCCGTGACCGGCACGCCGGCCGTGATGCCGGTGTGGGAGTGGGAGAACCCGCCCGAGGACGTCGACGTGTCCCGCGGCGGCCGGCACCGGGTCACCCCCGCCGACATCGAGACGCTGCGCGCCGCCCGCGCCCACTACGAGCAGATGTACCGCAAGGCCGGCGGTGTGGCGACCCGCAGCCGCATCGTCGGCTTCCTCAACGCGGAGGCGGCCCCCCTGCTGCGCGGTGGCTACACCGACGCGACCGGCCGCCGACTGCACCGGGCCACGGGCGCGTTGGTGGCGATCGCCGGCATCTGCGCGTACGACTCCGACGCGCACGGGCTGGCCCAGCGCTATTTCCACCAGGCGCTGCGGCTCGCGAAGGCCAGCGGGGACCGGGGACTCGGCGCGTACGTGATCGCGCTGCTGGTCAACCAGTCGCTGTTCATGCGGGAGTTCCGGCAGGCCGTCGCCTTCGCCGAGGCCGCGCTGCGCACGGTCGGCAAGGACGTCACTCCCGCCCTCGCCTCCGACCTGTCCGCGATGCAGGCGAAGGCGTACGCCCACCTCGGCGACGGTACGGGCGCCCTGTCGTGCATCCGGCGTGCCGAGGCCGCCGCCGACCGCATCCGGCGCGGCACCGAGCCGGACGAGACGGGCTATGTCCAGCCGGGACTGGTCAACGTCCAGGTGGCGGAGGCCCTGTTGAGCCTCGGCGACATCGCCGCGGCCGCCGAGCACGCCGCGGCCGCCGTGGACACGCCGGCCCACGACCGGGGCAGGGTGCACCGGCTCGCCATGCTCAGCACCGTCGAGCTGCGCCAGGGCGACGCCGACAAGGCGGTGTTCACCGCCGTGCTGATGGCCGAGCAGGCCCGTGGAATGGAGTCCCAGCGTCTGCGCGACAGACTCCGGGCGGTACGGGAACACCTGGTGCGCAGCGGCTGCGCGGGCACGGCGGAGGCGGCCGAACTCATCGACGGCGCCCTGCGCGTACCGCTGTAGCGACCGGCGGGCCACAGTTCCTGCTGCGATATTGCCACTTACTCGACGGAAGGTGGCAGAACCGTGCAGTGGACGAAACAGAACGAACGAACTGTGTATGAAAACCGCTGGTTCAGCGTCAACCTCGCGGATGTCGGACTACCGGACGGCCGGCATCTCGACCACTTCGTCATACGGCTGCGGCCCGTCGCGGTGGCCACCGTGGTCAACCGGGCCAACGAGGTGCTCCTGCTGTGGCGGCACCGCTTCATCACGGACAGCTGGGGATGGGAACTGGCCGCGGGCGTCGTCGAGGACGGCGAGGAGATCGCCCACGCGGCCGCCAGGGAACTGGAGGAGGAGACCGGCTGGCGGCCGGGCCCCCTGCACCACCTGATGAGCGTGGAGCCGGCCAACGGCCTCACCGACGCCCGGCACCACATCTACTGGTCGCACGAGGGCCGGTACGTCGGGCCTCCGGTGGACGACTTCGAGTCCGACCGCCGGGAATGGGTCCCCCTCAAGCTGGTGCCCGACATGGTCGCCCGGGGGGAGGTCCCGGCCGCCACCATGGCAGCCGCCTTACTCCTCCTGCACCACCTCAGGCTCGGCCACGACGCCCGGCGCTGACGCCTCACGCACGGTGGTGGACGGACCCGGCACCGGGTGCGGTGCCGGGCCCCTCCGAGGTGCGGGACCGGTCAGCCGTAGGTGTAGAAGCCCGAGCCGGTCTTGCGGCCCAGCCGGCCGGCGTCGACCATCCGCTGGAGCAGCGGGGGAGCGGCGTACAGGGGCTCCTTGTACTCCTCGTACATCGACTGGGCGACCGAGGCGACGGTGTCCAGCCCGATCAGGTCCGACAGCTTCAGCGGGCCCATCGGGTGGGCACACCCCAGTTCCATGCCGTTGTCGATGTCCTCACGGCTGGCGATGCCCGTCTCGAACATCCGGATCGCGGAGAGGAGGTACGGGATGAGCAGCGCGTTGACCACGAAACCGGACCGGTCCTGGGCGCGGATGGCGTGCTTGCCGACCGTCTTCTCGGCGAACAGCTGCGCGCGGCTGAGCGTGCCCTCGGACGTGGTCAGCGCCGGGATCAGCTCGACGAGCTTCTGCACCGGGGCCGGGTTGAAGAAGTGGATGCCGACCACCTGGTCGGGCCGCGAGGTGGCGACCGCCAGCTTCACCAGCGGGATGGAGGAGGTGTTGGAGGCCAGGATGGCGTCCGGGCGGGTCACGACCTGGTCCAGGACCTGGAAGATCTCGGTCTTGACCTGCTCGTTCTCCACGACGGCCTCGATGACCAGGTCGCGGTCGGCGAACTCGCCGAGGTCGGTGGTGAAGCTGAGGCGCGCCAGCGTGGCGTCCCGCTCCGCCTCGCTGATCTTGCCGCGTTCGGCGGCCTTGGCCAGGGAGTTGAACAGCCGGGTGCGGCCGAACTCGAGGGCCTCGCCGGTGGTCTCGGCGACCCTGACGTCGAGTCCGGCCCGAGCGCAGACCTCGGCGATGCCCGCCCCCATCTGGCCGCAGCCCACCACTCCGACGCGTTCGATGTCGGTCACATCGGTCCCTTTCACTGGCTGACTCCGGTCACTGCGCAGGTCTTCCGGGTCCCGGTGGGCCTGCTCCGATCGTGCACGTTACTAGCAAGTATCGATGATCGATCGCCGGGGTGGGGGCATGCTGGGCGCGGAGACGATCCGTGACCGAGCGGATCCGCGGTGTAGGTGGGGATGTGCGCGATGGGGCGACTGACTCGGCGGGCGTTCGCGACGGCCGCGCTGTCGGCGTTCACGACGACGGGTGCCGCGGCCGGCCCGGTCCGCGTCCCGTCCGGGCGCGCCGCCGGCGGTCACGGGCGGGCGGTCGCCCGGATGCGGGGCATGTGGCTCGCCACGGTCGCCAACCGGGACTGGCCCTCGCGCGCCGGACTGACCGCCGCCCAGCAGCGTGCCGAACTGCTCGGCTGGCTGGACCTGGCGGTCCGCGACCGCCTCAACACCGTGATCTTCCAGGTACGCCCCACCGCGGACGCCCTGTGGCCCTCGCCGTACGAGCCCTGGTCGCAGGTGCTCACCGGGACCCAGGGCGAGGCACCCGGCTGGGACCCGCTGGGGACGGCCGTCGCGGAGGCGCACGCGCGCGGACTCCAGCTGCACGCCTGGTTCAACCCCTACCGGATCGCCACCCACGACGACCCGGCCCGGCTCGTCGCCACCCACCCCGCACGCAGGCACCCCGACTGGGTGGTGCCGTACGGCGGGAAGCTCTACTACAACCCCGGTCTGCCCGAGGTCCGCGCGTTCGTGCAGGACGCGATGCTCGACGCGGTGCGCAGGTACCCGGTCGACGCCGTGCACTTCGACGACTACTTCTATCCCTATCCGCTGGCCGGCCAGACCTTCGACGACGACGCGGCCTACGACGCCCACGGTGGCGGCTTCCCCAACCGGGCCGCCTGGCGACGCGACAACATCGACCGGCTGGTGCGCGAGACCGCCGCCCGGATCAAGGCCGTCCGGCCCACCACACAGTTCGGGATCAGCCCCTTCGGGGTGTGGCGCAACGCCTCCACCGACCCCCGCGGCTCGGACACCCGGGCGCTCCAGTCGTACGACGCCGTCCACGCCGACACCCGCACGTGGGTGCGCGAGGGCTGGATCGACTACGTCGTGCCGCAGCTGTACTGGAACATCGGGCTCTCGGCCGCCGACTACGCCGTGCTCGTGCCCTGGTGGGCCGAGGTGGCACGGGGCAGCCGGACGAAGCTGTACCTGGGGGAGGCGCTGTACAAGGCGGGCGATCCGGCGCAGCCCGCCGCCTGGCAGGACCCGGCCGAGCTGTCCCGGCACCTCACCCTGGCGGCCCGCCATCCCGAGGCCCGGGGCCACGTCTTCTTCGCGGCCGGGGACCTGCGCACGGACCGGATCGGCGCGATGGCGCGGGTCGTCGCCGACCACTACGGGCAGCCGGTGACGGCCCCGCGCTGACCTACCGTCGTTCCTCGGTCGTGTGGCGGATCTCGGTGTCGGGTCCCGGCGAGCACACGCCCTCGTGCCCGTCCGAGAAGCGGACGCGGTAGGGCGGACCGCCCTCCCGTCCGAGCACCTCGACGATCTCGCCGACCTTGTCGTGTTGGCCGACCACCCTGCCGTGCTGGACAAGCTGGTCGCCCGTGGTGGCACGCATCCTGTGAGACCTCCTCACCATGTGCGGGAGCAGCGGTCCATGTCCTGCCGTCCGTGTCCCGGGGCTCGTGTCCCCGGGTTTCTCTCCTCGCGTCCACGGCGCACCGCACCGGCCGAACCGGCGCGCACACCCCTGGGGACCTCACGTTCGAAGGCCCCTAACCGCGGGCCCGCTGGGTGACGGCGATGCAGACCAGCACGGCCGCGGCCGTCAGCGGAGCGGCGGGCGTGACGTGCTCGCCCAGCAGCAGCACCGACCACACCAGTGTGAGCAGGGGCTGGGCCAACTGCAACTGGCTGGCCTTGGGGATGCCGATGGCGGCCATGCCCCGGTACCAGACGACGAGACCGAGGAACTGCGAGCCCGCCGAGACCCACAGCAGCCCGGTCACGCTGTGAGCGGTCAGCCGGACCGGTTCGTGGGCGAGGGCGAGCGCGGCGGCGGGCACCGCGAGCGGCAGGCAGCACACCAGCGCCCACCCGATGACCTGCCAGCCCGGCATCACCCGGGCCAGTCGGCCGCCCTCGGTGTAGCCGGCCGCGCACACCAGCAGCGCCCCGAACAGGTACAGGTCGGCGGTGGTGAGGGCGCCACCGCTCTGCTGCACGGTGAAGGCGACCACCGCGCCCGCACCGACCAGCGCCGCCCCCCAGAAGGTCCGCGAGGGCCGGGAGCCGACGCGCAGGGCGGACAGCAGCGCGGTCGTCAGGGGCAGCAGGCCGACCACGACGGCCGCGTGCGCGGTGGAGGACGTCCGCAGGGCGAGGGTGCTGAGCAGGGGGAAGCCGACGACGACCCCGGCGGCCACGACGGCGAGTCCCGCCCAGTGTCGTCGGGCGGGCGGCGGCACCCGCAGGGCGAGGAGGCAGCCACCGGCGATGAGACCGGCCAGCACGCTGCGCACGGCGACCAGCGCCCAGGGGCCGAACCCCTCCAGGCCCCAGGCGGTGGCCGGGAAGGTGAGGGAGAAGGCGCCGACGCCGAGAGCGGCCTGGAGGGTGCCGAGGCCGTTCGTCCGCGGGGTGGTGACCGCTATCGCGGGGAGGGCAGTAGCGCTACTCTGTGTCTTCATGCATGAGCGTAGCAGTGCCAGTGAACTAGTGGATCAGCTACGAAGAGAGCTGGACCGCTACTCTCCAGGTGGAAAGCTCCCGTCGAGCCGTGCTCTCGTCGAGCGGTTCCGGGTGAGCCCCGTGACCGTCTCGCGGGCCCTCGCGCAGTTGGCCGCCGAGGGGCTGGTGGTCACCCGGCCGGGCGCCGGAGCCTTCCGGGCCCGGCCGCGCCCGGCGCCCTCCCCGGCCGGTGACACCTCCTGGCAGGAGGTGGCGCTGAGCGCGGAGGGCGCCGACCTCGTGCCCCGCTCGGTGGACGCCTCCGGCGTGACGGTCTCCCTCGCCGCTCCGCCGCCCGGCGTCGTCGAGTTCAGCGGCGGCTACCTGCACCCCTCCCTGCAACCGGAGCGCGCCATGTCGGCGGCCCTGGCACGGGCCGCGCGCCGCCCCGGCGCCTGGGGGCGACCGCCCGTCGAGGGCCTGCCGGAGCTGCGCGAGTGGTTCGCGCGCGCCATCGGCGGCGCGGTCACCGCCGCCGAGGTGCTCGTCAGCGCCGGCGGTCAGACCGCGCTCACCACCACCCTGCGCGCGCTGGCCCCGCCCGGCGCGCCCGTCCTCGTGGAGTCGCCGACCTACCCGGGCATGCTCGCCATCGCCCGCTCCGCGGGACTGCGCCCGGTGCCGGTCCCGGTCGACCCCGACGGCGTGAAGCCGGAACTGCTCGCCGACGCCTTCCGCGCGACCGGTGCCCGGGTCTTCGTCTGCCAGCCGCTGTTCCAGAACCCGACCGGCGCCGTCCTGGCCCCCGCCCGCCGCGGTGAGGTGCTCCGCATCGCCCGCGAAGCGGGCGCCTTCGTCGTGGAGGACGACTTCGTACGGCGGCTGGCGCACGAGGACGCCGGGCCGCTGCCCCGCCCGCTGGCCGCCGACGACCCCGACGGCGTCGTCGTGTACGTCGGCTCGCTCACCAAGGCGACCTCGCCGAGCTTCCGGGTCAGTGCCCTGGCCGCCCGCGGCCCGGTACTGGAACGGCTGCGCGCCATCCAGGTCGTCGACACCTTCTTCGTGCCCCGCCCGTTGCAGGAGGCCGCGCTCGAACTGGTCGGCTCACCCGCCTGGCCGCGCCATCTGCGGTCCATGGCCGCCGAGTTGAGGATCCGGCGCGCCACCCTGACCACCGCCCTGGCCCGGCACGTGCCCGAACTCGCCCTGCCGCACATCCCGTCCGGCGGCTACCACCTCTGGTTGCGCCTGCCCGACGGCACCGGAGGCACCTCCCAGGCCTTCGGCTCCGGGGGAGAGGCCGCGTTCACGGCCGCGGCCCTGCGCGCGGGCGTCGCCGTCACCCCCGGCCGCCCGTACTTCAGCGCCGAACCCCCCGCCTCGCACATCCGCCTGAGCTTCGCGGCCGCCGCGGGGACCGAGGAGATCGAGGAGGGGGTACGGCGGCTGCGGGTGGCCTGCGACGAGGTGCTGGCGGAATCCGTTCGACACCAGGCAGCCCGTCTGTGAAGGTCCCCCCATGACCGACCTGACTTCGGGGCCGACCACCACCCCGCCCCTCGCCGAGGGCTACGAGATCTCCGCCGACACCGACCGGATCGACGTGACACGGGTGCACCACTGGCTGTCGACCGACGCCTACTGGGCGCTCGGCCGGGACCGCGAGAAGCAGGAGCGGGCCATCGCGGGGTCGCTCAACCTCGGGGTGTACGAGACGGCGTCCGGCGAGCAGGTCGCCTACGCGCGCGTGGTGACGGACCTGGCGACCTTCGCGTGGCTGTGCGACGTGTACGTGGACCCGGCGGTGCGCGGGAAGGGCATCGGAACCTCGCTCGTCGCGGCCGTCAGGGACCACCTGCGCCCGCACGGTCTGCGCCGCATCCTGCTCGCCACGCACGACGCGCACGGCGTGTACGAGAGGATCGGCTTCGAGGCGCTGGAGAGGCCCGACCGGTGGATGGCCCTGGTCTTCGAAAAGTTTTCGCACGGTCTCTCTTGACCTCCCCACCTGCGGGTCCCACCATCACCGCATGGCACTCCGGGTCACGTTCGTCGCCGCGGCGCGCGGCTCCGCGCCGCTCGCCGAGCGTTTCGAGGACGACCGCCCGCTGGACCAGGCGGGCTGGGACGAGGTGCAGCGCGCGGCCGCCGATCTGCTGCCGCTGGCGGCCGCCGAGCTGCGCTACTGCTCGCCGACCCCGCGCAGCCGTGCCACCGGCGACGCGCTCGGCTACGCCCCGCTCGTGCAGCTCGCCCTTCGGGACTGCGACATGGGGCGCTGGCGCGGGTACACGACGGGTGAGGCGATGGCCCGGGAGCCGGAGGCGGTGGACGCCTGGCTGGCCGACCCGCGGGCCGCTCCG
Organism: Streptomyces sp. NPDC006259; assembly: GCF_042870975.1. Taxonomy (NCBI): domain Bacteria; kingdom Bacillati; phylum Actinomycetota; class Actinomycetes; order Kitasatosporales; family Streptomycetaceae; genus Streptomyces; species Streptomyces sp. NPDC006259. Next base: position 259,301 of record NZ_JBIAHY010000007.1, read on the forward strand.
CACGGCGGCGAGTCGCTGCTGGCCTTCATCTCGCGGGTGGGCGGCTGGCTCGACACCCGGCCCGTGGAGGACGGCTGCCGGATCGTGGCCGTCGCCGAGCCGAGCGTGATCAGGGCGGCCCTGGTCTACGCGCTCAAGGCGCCGCCGTCGACGTACTGGAACCTCGATGTGCGCCCCCTTTCGGCGACCACCGTCACCGGCCGCGGCGGGCGGTGGAACCTGCGCTTCGAGGGGAGCGCGGCTCAGACTTCGCGCACGTAGTCGGTGGTGAGCACCAGGTCCTTGGCGGGGCCGCGCACCCGCCAGAGCGTCCGCCAGTGGTCGGCGTCCCGCACGGTGAACTCGCCCCGGTAGAGGTCCGCGACGCACGGGTGGTCGCTCACGTGCCGCCCGCTCGTCAGGTCCAGGTCGTGAAAGGGCCGTCCGTCGGCGAACGTCACGTCGGCCGTGCCCGGCACCCGTCCGGGCAGGAAGCGCAGGGTCCGCCCGGCGGGCCGAGGAACGCCCCGCCAGACGAACGTGCCGGTCTCCTCGTGCAGCAGGCCGCCGCCGTCCAGCGGACCGAAAACCGTCGCGCCCTCGAAGCGTCCCTCCGCGCCGCTCCCCAGATCCCGCACCGACCGGCGGACCCGCCAGTCCCCGGCGAGGAACGCCAGGACGTCCGGTACCGGCCAGAACTCGCCCATCGTGTGCGGACCTCCGTCTCATCCGTCGCTGCGCGAACCATTGACGCGCTCCGCCCCTCTCCCTATCTTGCCGTTCGAAGTGCTGATCAAGGTCCGATATTTCGAACATCTGCCGACAGAGAGCCGCGGAGTATCCATGTCAAGCAGCACCACCCGCACACGGTCACGCAGCACCACCGGCCCCCGGTGGAGACTCGGTCTCACCGCCACCGCCCTGCTCACGGCGGCCGCTCTCCTCCCCGCCCCGGCGCACGCCGAGGCCGCCGCCGACTACACGATCACCGTCGACCCGACAGCCGGGGGCGCGGCCATCGACGACACCATGTACGGCGTCTTCTTCGAGGACATCAACCGGGCCGCGGACGGCGGCCTCTACGCCGAGCTGGTGCAGAACCGGTCCTTCGAGTACTCCACCACCGACAACCGCGCCTACACCCCGCTGACCTCCTGGACGGTCGACGGCACCGCGCAGGTCCTCGACGACACCGGCCGCCTCAACGACCGCAACCGCGCCTACCTCGCCATCGGCGCCGGCACCTCGGTCACCAACGCCGGGTACAACACCGGTATCCGCGTCGAGCGGGGCGCGACGTACGACTTCTCGGTGTGGGCCCGCGCCGAGCGCGGCACCACGCTCACCGTCGGCCTCCACGACGCCGACGGCACCCTGGCCACCGCCCGCAAGGTGGCGGCGAAGGGCGGCTGGGCCAAGTACCGGGCCACGTTCCGGGCCACCCGCACCAGCAGCGACGGCCGTCTGACGGTCGCCTCCTCGGCGGCCGCCGCCCTCGACATGGTCTCCCTGTTCCCGCACGACACCTACAAGCACCAGCCGAACGGCCTGCGCCAGGACCTCGCCGAGAAGGTCGCCGCCCTGAAGCCCGGCTTCCTGCGCTTCCCCGGCGGCTGCCTGGTCAACACCGGCTCCATGCAGGACTACAGCGAGGCGTCCGACTGGCAGCGCGCCCGCTCCTACCAGTGGAAGGACACCATCGGCCCGGTCGAGGAACGCGCCACCAACTCCAACTTCTGGGGCTACAACCAGAGTTACGGCCTCGGCTACTACGAGTACTTCCGCTTCGCCGAGGACATCGGCGCGATGCCGCTGCCCGTCGTCCCCGCCCTGGTGACCGGCTGCGGCCAGAACCGGGCCGTCGTCGACGACGCCCTGCTCAAGCGGCACATCCAGGACACCCTCGACCTCATCGAGTTCGCCAACGGCCCCGTCACCTCCACCTGGGGCAGGAAGCGCGCGCGGATGGGCCACCCCAAGCCCTTCCACCTCACCCATCTGGAGGTGGGCAACGAGGAGAACCTGCCGGCCGAGTTCATGGCCCGGTTCACGCAGTTCCGGGCGGCCGTCGCGGCCAGGTACCCGGACGTCACCGTGATCTCCAACTCCGGCCCGGACGACTCCGGATCGACCTTCGACACGGCCTGGCGGCTCAACCGCGAGGAGAACGTCGCCATGGTCGACGAGCACTACTACAACAGCCCGCGGTGGTTCCTCCAGAACAACGACCGCTACGACTCCTACGACCGGAGCGGGCCGAAGGTGTTCCTCGGCGAGTACGCCTCCCTGGGCAACGCCTTCGAGAACGGTCTCGCCGAGGCCGCCTTCATGACCGGCCTCGAACGCAACGCGGACGTCGTCAGGCTCGCCTCGTACGCGCCGCTGTTCGCCAACGAGGACTACGTGCAGTGGAACCCGGACCTGGTGTGGTTCAACAACCACGCCTCCTGGAACTCCGCCAACTACGAGGTCCAGAAGCTGTTCATGACCAACGTCGGCGACCGCGTGGTGCCCTCGACGGCCACCACCACCCCCGCCGTCAGCGGCCCCCTCACCGGCGCCGTCGGCCTGTCGACCTGGGCCACCAGCGCGGCGTACGACGACGTGAAGGTCACCGACGCCGACGGAAGGACCCTGCTCAGCGACGACTTCTCCGCCGACGCCGGGCAGTGGACGCACACCGGCGGCGGCAGCTGGAGCGTCCAGGACGGGCAGTACGTGCAGACCGACGGCGCCGCCGAGAACACCATGGTCTCCGCCGGGGACCCGGCCTGGCACGACTACGACCTCCATGTGAAGGCCACCAAGAAGTCCGGCAGGGAGGGGTTCCTCGTCGCCTTCGGCGTCAAGGACACCGGCAACTACTACTGGTGGAACCTCGGCGGCTGGAACAACACCCAGTCCGCCGTGGAACAGGCCGTGGACGGCGGCAAGTCGACGTTGCTCGCCAAGGCCGGCAGCGTGGAGACGGACCGGGCCTACGACCTCGACATCAAGGTGCGGGGCCGCCAGGTCACCCTCTACCTCGACGGTCAGGAGTGGGGAAGCTTCACCGACGACAAGCCGGCCGAGCCGTTCCGCCAGGTCGTCACCAAGGACGCGAGGACCGGTGACCTGATCGTCAAGGTGGTCAACGCCCAGTCGGCGGACGCCCGGACGACCGTCGACCTCGGCGGCGCCAAGGTCGCGGCCAAAGCACGCGTGACCACCCTGGCCGCCGCGCCGGACGCGGTCAACTCGGAGACCGCGACCCCGGTCGCGCCGGTGACGTCCACCTTCACGGGCGTGGCCGACAGGTTCACGTACACCTTCCCGGCGAACTCGGTGACGTTCCTGCGGATCGCGCGGAAGTAGCGGCGAGAAGCCCTGAGAGGCCGACCGTCCGGCGAGGACGGCCGGTCGGCCCCCGCGGAAGACCACCGGCGACGACCGGCCGGTGGTCACCGGCCAGGGAGCCCGCCACCACGGCAGGCGCACCGGCGAGCGATCCCGCGCAGGCGCTCCGTGACATCCGTGGGGACGAGGAACGACGGCTGCGCCCTCGGCGTCCGGCCCCCGGCCGGCGGCCCGCGAAGGCGGTGGTCCCGGCCGGAAGCGGGCCGACGGGGGATGGAGGGAACGGCTGTCGGTCGTCGTCCCCTCCGCGATGCCGCCGACAGAGGCGCGGATTGTATAAACGTGCATCGGGACGTATAGTCATGCCATCCAAGAGGAGGGTGGACATGGCGGTACGTGCGGCAGTGGCCGGAGCGAGCGGGTACGCGGGCGGCGAGGCGCTGCGCCTGCTCCTCGCGCACCCCGAGATCGAGATCGGTGCCCTCACCGGCAACTCCAACGCGGGACAGAGACTGGGAACCCTCCAGCCGCACCTCCTTCCGCTGGCCGACCGCGTCCTGGAGGAGACCACCCCCGAGGTGCTCGCCGGACACGACGTGGTCTTCCTCGCGCTCCCGCACGGGCAGTCCGCCGCCGTCGCCGAACAACTCGGACCGGACGTCCTCGTCGTCGACATGGGCGCCGACTTCCGGCTCCGTGACCCGGCCGACTGGGAGCGGTTCTACGGCTCCCCGCACGCCGGGACCTGGCCCTACGGCCTCCCCGAACTGCCGGGCGGCCGCGTCGCGCTGGAGGGGTCCAAGCGCATCGCGGTGCCCGGCTGCTATCCCACGGCCGTCTCCCTCGCCCTGTTCCCGGCGTACGCGGCGGGCCTGGCCGGGACCGAGGCCGTGATCGTCGCCGCCTCCGGCACCTCCGGCGCGGGCAAGGCGGCCAAGCCGCACCTGCTGGGCAGCGAGGTCATGGGGTCGATGTCGCCGTACGGCGTCGGCGGCGGGCACCGGCACACGCCCGAGATGATCCAGAACCTCAGCGCCGCGGCGGGGGAGCGGATCTCCGTCTCCTTCACGCCCACGCTCGCGCCGATGCCCCGCGGCATCCTGGCCACGTGCAGCGCCGCCGCCAGGGCGGGCGTCACCGCCGAGTCCCTGCGCGCCGCCTACCAGAAGGCCTACGCCGACGAGCCCTTCGTGCACCTGCTGCCCGAGGGCCAGTGGCCCGCCACGGCGTCCGTCCACGGTTCCAACGCCGTTCAGGTGCAGGTCGCTCTCGACGAGTCGGTGGGCCGCATCATCGCGATCAGCGCCATCGACAACCTGACCAAGGGCACCGCGGGCGGTGCCGTCCAGAGCATGAACATCGCCCTCGGGCTCCCCGAGGCCCTGGGACTTTCCACGATCGGAGTCGCACCGTGAGCGTCACGGCAGCCAAGGGATTCACGGCGGCGGGCATCGCCGCCGGGATCAAGGAGAACGGCAACCCGGACCTGGCCCTCGTGGTCAACACCGGGCCGCGCCGCGCCGCCGCCGGCGTCTTCACCTCCAACCGCGTCAAGGCCGCTCCGGTCCTGTGGTCCGAGCAGGTCCTCAAGAGCGGCGCCCTGTCCGCCGTGATCCTCAACTCCGGCGGCGCCAACGCCTGTACGGGACCGAAGGGCTTCCAGGACACGCACGCCACCGCCGAGAAGGTCGCCGAGGTCCTCGGCGTGGGCGCCGGCGAGGTCGCCGTCGCCTCCACCGGCCTCATCGGCCTCCTCCTGCCGATGGACAAGCTCCTCCCCGGGGTCGAGAAGGCCGCCGAGGCGCTGAGCGAGCACGGCGGCGAGAAGGCCGCCATCGCCATCAAGACCACCGACACCGTCCACAAGACGTCCGTCGTGACGAGGAACGGCTGGACCGTCGGCGGCATGGCGAAGGGCGCGGGCATGCTCGCCCCCGGCCTGGCCACCATGCTGGTCGTCCTCACCACCGACGCCGACCTGGACAGCGAGACCCTGGACAGGGCCCTGCGCGCCGCCACCAGGGTCACCTTCGACCGCGTCGACTCCGACGGCTGCATGTCGACCAACGACACCGTGCTGCTGCTCGCCTCCGGCGCCTCCGACGTCACCCCCGGGTACGCCGAGTTCGCCGAGGCCGTCCGCGCCGTCTGCGACGACCTGGGCCAGCAGCTCATCCGCGACGCCGAGGGCGCCAGCAAGGACATCAGGGTGGAGGTCGTCAACGCCGCCAGCGAGGACGACGCCGTCGAGGTGGGCCGCTCCATCGCCCGCAACAACCTCCTCAAGTGCGCCATCCACGGCGAGGACCCCAACTGGGGCCGCGTGCTCTCCGCGATCGGCACGACCAGGGCCGCCTTCGAGCCCGACCGGCTCAACGTCGCCATCAACGGCGTCTGGGTGTGCAAGAACGGCGGCGTCGGCGAGGACCGCGACAAGGTCGACATGCGCTACCGCGAGGTCCACATCGTCGCCGACCTCGCGGCCGGCACCGAGACCGCCACCATCTGGACCAACGACCTCACCGCCGACTACGTCCACGAGAACAGCGCGTATTCCTCATGAGCACCACCCGCAAGCACACCGCGCTGCCCAAGGCCCAGATCCTCATCGAGGCGCTGCCCTGGCTGACCCGGCACAACGGCAAGACGGTCGTCATCAAGTTCGGCGGCAACGCCATGATCGACGAGGACCTGAAGGCCGCCTTCGCCCAGGACGTCGTGTTCCTGCACCACGCGGGGCTCAAGCCCGTCGTCGTGCACGGTGGCGGCCCGCAGATCAGCGCCGCCCTCGACAGGCACGGCATCGTCAGCGAGTTCAAGGCGGGCCTGCGCGTCACCACCGAGGACGCCATGGACGTCGTACGGATGGTGCTGGCCGGGCAGGTCCAGCGCGAGCTGGTCGGACTGCTCAACCAGCACGGCCCGCTCGCCGTCGGGATGACGGGCGAGGACGCGCACACCATCACCGCCGTCAAGCACCGGCCCACGATCGACGGCGAGTCGGTCGACATCGGGCGGGTGGGCGAGATCACCGCGATCGACACGGGCGCGATCGAGGCACTGCTCGCCGACGGCCGTATCCCGGTCGTCTCCTCGATCGCCCGTAGCCAGGACGACCACCATGTCTACAACGTCAATGCTGATACGGCGGCTGCGGCACTCGCTGCTGCGCTGGGCGCCGAGACCCTCATGGTCCTCACCGACGTCGAGGGTCTCTACGAGGACTGGCCGAACTCCGACGAGGTGATCAGCCGCCTCACCGCTTCCCAACTGGAGAAGCTGCTGCCGGAGTTGTCCGCCGGCATGGTCCCGAAGATGGAGGGCTGCCTGCACGCCGTGCGAGGCGGCGTCACCACCGCCCGCGTCATCGACGGACGCGTCCAGCACTCGATCCTGCTGGAGATCTTCACCGACGAGGGCATCGGCACGATGGTCGTGCCCGACGAGAACGAGGGGGAGTCGTCATGAGCAACGCCGTCACGGGCAACGAGGAGCTGACCGAGCGCTGGCAGAGCGCGCTCATGAACAACTACGGCACCCCGCTGCTGCCCCTCGTCCGCGGCGAAGGGACCCGCCTGTGGGACGCCGACGGCAACAGCTACCTCGACTTCGTCGGCGGCATCGCGACCAACGCCCTCGGCCACGCCCACCCGGCCGTCGTCGAGGCCGTCACCCGGCAGATCGGCTCCCTCGGCCACATCTCCAACTTCTTCATGGCCGAACCGACCGTCGCCCTCGCCGAACGGCTTCTCCAGCACTTCGGCCGGGAGGGCAGGGTCTTCTTCTGCAACTCCGGCGCCGAGGCCAACGAGGCCGCCTTCAAGATCGGGCGGCTGACCGGGCGCACCCACGTCGTGGCCACCGAGGGCGCCTTCCACGGCCGTACGATGGGCGCCCTCGCGCTCACCGGGCAGCCCGGCAAGCGGGACCCCTTCCTGCCGTTGCCCGGCGACGTCACCCACGTCCCCTTCGGTGACGCGCAGGCGCTGGCGGCCGCCGTCACCGAGGAGACCGCGCTCGTGATCATCGAGCCGATCCAGGGCGAACTGGGCGTCGTCGTCCCGCCCGCCGGCTACCTCAAGGCCGCCCGCGCCATCACCGCCGCCACCGGAGCCCTCCTCGTCCTCGACGAGGTGCAGACCGGGATCGGCCGCACCGGGCACTGGTTCGAGTACCAGGCCCACGAAGGCGTCCTGCCCGACGTCGTCACCCTCGCCAAGCAGCTCGGCGGCGGCCTGCCGCTCGGCGCGACCGTCGCCTTCGGCCGGGCCGCCGAACTGCTCCGGCCCGGCCAGCACGGCACGACGTTCGGCGGCAACCCGGTCGCCTGCGCGGCCGGACTCGCCGTCCTCGACACCATCGAGAACGACGGGCTGCTGGAGAACGTCAAGCGGCAGAGCGAGAGGCTGCGGAACGGAATCGAGGGTCTCGGCCACCCGATGATCGACTCTGTGCGGGGCGCGGGCCTCCTGCTGGGTATCGTGCTCACCGAGCCGCTCGCGCCCCAGGTGCGCCAGGCGGCTCAGGAGGCCGGCTTCCTCGTCAACGCGCCCGCCCCCGACGTCGTACGGCTGATGCCACCGCTGAACCTCGGCGACGACGAGGTGGACGCGTTGCTCGGGGCACTGCCCAGCATCCTCCAGGCAGCGCACGGGGACGGACGATCCGGGGAATGAGACGACGATGAGCCAGGCGCAGGACCACGAGCAGCACGCGGCCAACGGGCCCGCCGTGCCGCAGACCCGCACCGCACGCCACCGCCGGATCGTGGACATCCTCAACCGGCAGCCAGTGCGCTCGCAGAGCCAGCTGGCGAAACTGCTCGCCGACGACGGACTGAGCGTCACCCAGGCGACGCTCTCCCGCGATCTCGACGAGCTGAACGCGGTGAAGATCCGTAACAACGACGGCGATCTGATCTACGCGGTGCCGAGCGAGGGCGGATTCCGGACGCCGCGGGCCCCGCTGGGGGAGTCGGCGAAGGAGGAGCGGATGCGGCGCCTGTCGGCGGAGCTGCTGATCTCCGCGGAGGCCTCCGCGAACCTCGTGGTCCTGCGTACGCCGCCCGGCGCGGCCCAGTTCCTCGCCTCGGCGATCGACCAGGCCGAACTCCACGACATCCTCGGCACGATCGCCGGCGACGACACGCTGCTGCTGATCAGCCGCGAACCGACGGGCGGCCAGGCCCTGGCGGACCACCTGCTGAGGCTGGCCCAGAACACGTGAGGCTCCGCCGGCCGGGGCGGTTCCCCGGGGGGCGGGTGAGCGGGGCCGGTCGCGCGGTTCCCCGCGCCCCTGGGGGATGCGGTCAGCCGCCTCGCCCGGCGTGCCGCGGGCTGTGGGCATGCGGGGCGGCACGGGTGGGCACGGGCGGCACCCCGTCGGCGCCGGATCGCGCCACCCGCCTCCCGGCACCGGCCCACGGTCGGTCGATGCCGGCGTTCAGCCCAGCCGGCGTGCCAGACCCCCCGTGCACCGCACCTCGTCGCCGGCCGTGATCAGCAGTGCCTCCACGTCCGGGAGCGACTCCAGCCACCGAAGGCCGTCCCGCGAACCCATCGCGAACGCGGCCGTCGCCCAGCAGTCCGCCCACGTCAGCCGTGGCGCGACGACGGTCACGGCGACCAGGTCGGTCACCGCGGACCGGCCCGTGCGGGGGTCGACGATGTGCGCCCCCCGCTCCGCCGTCCCCGACGTGGCCACCGCCAGTTCGTCCGCACCCGCCGCCGAGACCACCGCCGCCAGCCCACCGGGCCGCAGCGGATCCGACACGCCGACCCGCCAGGGCCGGTCGGGACCGGGCACGCCCAGCAGTTGCACGTCCCCGCCCCCGTTGACGCTCACCCCGCTCACCCCCGCCGCGGCGATCACACGCGCCGCCCGCTCGGCCGCCCAGCCCTTGACGATCCCGGTCGGGTCGAGCCGGCCCCCCGCGTAGCGCATGCTGAACCAGCCCTCACTGGCGCGCTCCGCCTCGGCGCCCAGGCGCAGCACCTCGGCCACCTCGGGCTCGCACTCCTCGACGGTCAGTTCGCCGCGCGCCAGCCGGGAGACCTGACTGTCCTCCCGGTAGGTGCTGAACACCTCGTTCACCCGGTGCAGCCCGGCGACCGCCTCGTCGAGGGCCGCCCGCACCGCACGGGGTTCCCCGCCGCGGACGTCGAAGGAGAAGACGGTCCCCATGACCTCCTCCGCGTGCCGCACCACCGCGGGAGCCTGCGCCGGTTCGGCCACCGTGTCAGCCACCGGCCTGGTCCAGCGCCGACTGGAGGGATTCCTTGTAGCCGGCGCTGGTGTACGTGGCGCCGGAGACGGCGTCGATGTCGGCGCTGCCGGCGGCCACGGCGGCCTGGTCGAGCTTGGGGACGGCGTCGGCGGTGATCCGGTCGCTCTGGCCGCCCTTGGGCGCCTGGACCGTCTCCGCCTTGGTGATCCTGCCGCCGCTCACGGTGATCCGCACCTGCACGGTCCCGTACTGCGTCTGTGCCGCCTTCCCGGTGAAGGTGCCGCCCGCCTGGGCGTTCCCCGAGGCTTCCGGCGCCTTCGACGGTGGTGTCGCGGACCGGTCGCCCGAACCCTGCGCCCCCGCACTCGCGTTGGCCTTGTCGATCGCGGACTGGAGGGACTTCCGGTAGCCGGCGCTGGTGTAGGTCGCCCCGGACACGGCGTCGATGCCGGGGCTCTGCTTCGTGACGACGGCCTGGTTGAGCTTGGGGACGGCGTCGGCGGTGATCCGGTCGCTCTGGCCGCCCTTGGGCGCCTGGACCGCCTCCGCCTTGGTGATCCGGTTCTTGCTGACGGTGATCCGGACCTGCACGGCCCCGTACTGCGTCTGCGCCGCCTCCCCGTCGAAGGTGCCGGTCACCTGGGCGGCACCGGCCGCTCCCTGGGAGGCACCCGCGCTCGCCTTCATCCTGTCGATCGCCGACTGGAGGGACTTCCGGTAGCCCTCGCTGGTGAAGGTGGCGCCGGACACGGCGTCGATGTCGGCGCTCTGCGCGGTGACGGCGGCCTGGTTGAGCTTGGGCACGGCGTCGGCGGTGATCCGGTCGCTCTGGCCGCCCTTGGGCGCCTGGACCGTCTCCGCCTTGGTGATCCTGCCGTTGCTGACGGTCAGGCGGACCTGTACGGCGCCGTACTGCGTCTGCGCCGCGTCACCGGTGACCGCTCCGGGCACGGCCGCCCCGGCCCCGCCCTGGGCGGCTTCCTGCGCCGCCGCGCCCGCGCCGGCCGCCTGGGCGGCACCCGGGTCCGACGCCGGCTTGAGTGACAGCAGCAGCACGATCCCGGACACGGTGGCCGCGCCCGCGAGTACGACGCGCCGCAGAGGGTGGCTTTTCTTCATCGCTCCTGATTCCCGTTGCTTGCCGTGTTGCTTCCGTGGATCCGTGGATTTCCGTCGTCACATCTCGAACGACTCGTGGTGGATGCGGCGGGCGGGGACCCCGGCGCCGCGCAGTGCCTCGTAGACGTTCTGGGCGAAGCCGGCGGGCCCGCACATGAAGACGTCGTGGTCCTCGATGTCCGGCAGCTTGCGTTGCAGGGACTCCGACGAGATGTCGGGGCGTTCCCCGTCGGGGCTGTTGACGGCGTACATCAGCCGCGCCCCGCGCTCGTCGGCGATCTTCGCCAGTTCGTCCCACAGCGCCAGGTCCTGCGTGCTGTTGGCCCGGTAGAGGAGCGTGATGTCGCCTTCCCCGCCGGGCAGCGTCTCGAACAGCGCCCGCATCGGCGTGATGCCGACGCCGCCGGCCACCAGCAGGACCTTGCCCTGGCTGCGCCGGGACGCCGTCAGCGCGCCGTACGGCCCCTCGGCCCACACCTTCACACCCGGCTTGAGTCCGCGCAGCGCGGAGCTGTGGTCGCCGATCGACTTGACGGTGATGCGCAGCAGCTCGGGGCGGGGGGCCGCCGACAGGGAGTACGGGTGGGAGCTGAACCGCATGCCCGGCGCCAGGAACCGCCACCGGAAGAACTGCCCGGCCTCCGCGCCGATCCGGTGCAGCTTGCGCCCGCCGATCAGCACGGACACGATGCCGGGCGTCTCCTCGATGACCGCTTCGACGTACATGCGGTGGCGCAGGTTGAGCCGGATCGGGGTGAGGACGCGGTACCAGACGACCAGCGCGGTGACCGATCCGTACAGCGCGTACCAGGCGGTCTTCGCGGCGGGCTCGACGGCGAAGTCGTTGCCGGTGGTGATCTGGTGCCAGAACGTCAGGAACACCGCGGCGTACGTCATCAGGTGCACGTGGTACCAGGTGTCGTACGGCATCCGGCGGCGCACCGGGCCGATCGACGCCAGGCCGATGACCACCAGCAGGGCGGTGCCGATGGCGGCCTTGCCCATGTCGGGCAGCTGGCCCACGGAGTCGATCGTCTGCTGCACGATGTCGCCGAGCGACTTGCCGGCCTGGAGCGCGTATCCCCACATGATGAGGAAGACGTGCGCGAAGGTGAGGCTGAGCGTGTAGCGGCCGGTCATCGCGTGCCAGCGGGCGACGCGGTCCGAGCCGACCCGGCGTTCCAGCGCGGGCACCCGGGCCATCTGGAGGACGACGAGGGCCATCAGGTATCCGGCGAGCAGGCCGGTGATCCGTCCGGCGTTGAGTATCTTGCCGTCCGTGTCCGCGATGGACGGGGTGTTGCTCCACCACAGCCACAGCACACCCGCGGCGCCCGCCCAGACGGCGAGCAGCAGCGGGACGGCCGGGGAACGGCGCGGACGGATCCGGCGCATCGTCTGGCGGCGGGCGGCACGGCCGCCGGCGATCGTCGTGGTCACTGTTCCTCCGTGGCTACGGACCCTTGGCCAACAGATACGGGCCACGACCGCGGAGTGTTCAGCGTCGCGCCCAGCGGTCCACCGTTCGGCAGTGGTTTCCGTGGCGGCCCGGCGACGGGATCAGTAACGGATGATCGCCGTCCGCCCGCCGTCCGTGCCGATCGCCAGGTGCGGACGCCGCGGCGGCCGGGCCCACGCCAGGATCCGCCGCATCGCGTCCGCCGGTACCGACACGCAGCCGGCCGTCGCCCCGCGCCCGTCGACGTGCAGGAAGATCCCCGCCCCGCGACCGCGCACCGGCTCGCGGTAGTTGAACCCGATCACCAGGGCGTGCGCGTACTGGGCCCGGTAGGTGATCAGGTGCTCGGACTCGGCGGCACGGCAGTCGGCCGCCCGTGGCTCGGTCCACCGGTTGTAGGAGCGGGACGCGTTGTCCTGGCACCACCAGGAGTCCTCGCGCACGGGACGGTACGCGTACGTCGTCCCGCGGGGCGGCGCCTCGATGCCGAACGCGAACGGGAGGTCGTACAGGCCGGTCGGCGTCGTGCTGGTGCCCTGTCGGCGTACGGCTCCCTCGACCAGCCCGCGCGCGCCGAACCGGGCCGGTGCGGAACCTGCCCGGACCCAGCGGCCGTCCCTGCGGTCCCACCAGGTGAGGGTGCCCGCGGTGGCACCGGTGGTCGGGGCCACCGCGGTGATCAGCTGGGTGCCGCCGCCCGTGTCCGCCATCCGCGCGGGCAGCGGCGGCGGGGGAGGCGCGGGGGACGCCGCCCGTCCGGTGCCCGGAGCCGCCCCGAGGAGGAGCGAGGAGGCGCAGACGAGGGCGGCGGCGAGGGCACGGGGGCGCATGGTCCGACGCTAGGCGGGGGCGGCCGCACCGGCAGGCCGGGGTGGGCCGACCGTGCACGGCACCGCCCGCCCCGATCCGCCGGTCGGGTCACCGGTGCGGAGGCACCCGGCAGTCACGGGACGCGACACCGTGCCCACGCGCGTCAGAACGGACGCTGCGGAAGGGGGAGGGGGAGTCCGGGGAGTCCGTCCATGCTCGTCGCCACGTGCTCCTTCTTCGCGAAGTAGGCGCTGAGCGACTCGTCGTCCTCCCGTGCGAACCGTTTCGCGTGCAGATCGCGGTCCTCGTCGTACGTCATGAAGGGCACCGCGTATCCGCAGGTGTCCCGGACGAGTTCGGCGTGCACGACGATGACCGCCCGCAGCCCGTGCGGGCCGGGGTCCATCTCGGGGAAGTGGGCGAGGAGGCCCGGGAAGCGGGGGTCGTCACGGAAGACCGGTTCGCCGCGGCCGTGCACGCGCACGATGTTGGGCGGGCCCTGGAACGCGCACCACATCAGCGTGATCCGGCCGTTCTCCCGCAGATGCGCGATCGTCTCGGCGTTGGAGCCGGCGAAGTCCAGGTAGGCGACCGTGTGTTCGTCGAGGACGGCGAAGGAGCCCCTGAGGCCCTTGGGGGAGAGGTTCACCGTGCCGTCGCCGGACAGCGGCGCGGTGGCGGTGAAGAAGAGGGGCTGCTCCTCGATGAACGTGCGGAGCCTGCCGTCGATGTGTGCGTAGGTCTTTCCCATGTCTAACGATTATTCGGGAAAGTCTTTCGGGTGTCTAAAGGTTTCCGGTATCGATCCGGCACCGCGGTGGGACCCGTGGTCGGTGGACGGCGCTCCGCGCGCCGCGGCGGCCGCCCCGGCCGGCGTTCTTCGGGGCGGTCGCCGCGCCTGTCACGTCACTTGTTCAACGTGCAGGGCGCGAGTGCTTCCAGGCCCTGGGGCTTGGCGGCGGTGCGGCCGATGGCGGTGGCGATGCGGTTGACGGTCGAGACGCGCTTGTCCTTGAGGGGGCCGAGGATGGCGTTGTTGACGAAGTTGGGGCCGCCCTGGCCGACGGTGTCGACGAGGCGCTTGTTGGCCTCGGCGATCTGCGTGTTGAGCAGGGTGAGGTTGCGGTCGACCTCGGCCTTGGCGGTGGCGGGGATCGCGGGGAGCCGGGAGGCCACGTCCGGGCAGCTGATCGTGCCCGCGGCACCGGCGTTGCCCGCGTTGCCCGTGTTCCCCGCGTTGCCGGCGTTCCCGTTGTTCCCGGCCGGCTGACTGGCCGCCGCGGTCGGGGTCGCCGCCCCGCCGGTGTTGACGCCACCGCCGTTGAGGGCGCAGGGCGCGAGTGCTTCCAGGCCCTGGGGCTTGGCGGCGGTGCGGCCGATGGCGGTGGCGATGCGGTTGACGGTCGAGACGCGCTTGTCCTTGAGGGGGCCGAGGATGGCGTTGTTGACGAAGTTGGGGCCGCCCTGGCCGACGGTGTCGACGAGGCGCTTGTTGGCCTCGGCGATCTGCGTGTTGAGCAGGGTGAGGTTGCGGTCGACCTCGGCCTTGGCGGTGGCGGGGATCGCGGGGAGCCGGGAGGCCACGTCCGGGCAGCTGATCGTGCCGGGGGAGGCGAGCGTCTGGGCGTTCGTGCCGCCGCTCTCGGACTTCTCCTCCCCGGCGAGGGCGGAGTTCACGACCACCGCGCCGGTCAGCGCCAGCGCGGCGGCGCCGCCGATGACCGCGATGCGACGCTTGTTGTACTTCGGAAGGGCCCTGGACATGCGGATGCCTCACTTGGGTCAGGAGTGGGTTTGCCAACGCGGCGCCAGCGTTCAGCGGTGAGTACGGGTAAGCGGTTGCCGTTGTTCAAAGGATCTTCGAAAACTCTGCGGAACCGTGCGGGCGGGGCGCCTCGGGCCGCGCCGGATTGACGAATCATGCATGACTCTGCATACTCATGCATAAGGTTGAGGTGTAGCGGTGAGGAGCAACGCAAGTGAGCAGCAACAGCGGTGACGTACGGCTCTGGGGCGGCCGTTTCGCCGACGGTCCCGCCGAGGCCCTGGCGAAACTGTCCGCCTCCGTCCACTTCGACTGGCGGCTCGCGCCCTACGACATCGCCGGCTCGCGTGCCCACGCGCGCGTCCTCCACAAGGCGGGTCTGCTCACCGACGACGAGCTGACGGCCATGCTCGCGGGCCTGGACCGCCTGGCGGCGGACGTGGCCTCGGGCGACCTGGTCGGCACCATCGCCGACGAGGACGTCCACACCGCCCTGGAGCGGGGTCTGCTGGAGCACCTCGGCCCCGACCTCGGCGGCAAGCTCCGTGCCGGCCGCTCCCGCAACGACCAGGTCGCCACCCTCTTCCGGATGTACCTGCGCGACCACGCCCGCATCATCGGCGGCCTGATCGCCGACCTCCAGGACGCCCTGATCGGCCTCGCGGAGGCCCACCCGGACGTGGCGATGCCTGGCCGCACCCACCTCCAGCACGCTCAGCCGGTCCTCTTCGCCCACCACGTCCTCGCGCACGTGCAGCCCCTGATCCGGGACGCCGAGCGGCTGCGCCAGTGGGACGAGCGCACGGCCGTCTCGCCGTACGGCTCGGGAGCCCTCGCCGGTTCCTCCCTCGGCCTGGACCCCGAGGCGGTCGCCAAGGACCTCGGCTTCGAGCACGGCAGCGTGGGCAACTCCATCGACGGCACGGCCTCCCGCGACTTCGTCGCCGAGTTCGCCTTCGTCACCGCGATGATCGGCGTGAACCTCTCCCGGATCGCCGAGGAGATCATCATCTGGAACACGAAGGAGTTCTCCTTCGTCACCCTGCACGACGCGTTCTCCACGGGCTCGTCGATCATGCCGCAGAAGAAGAACCCGGACATCGCGGAGCTGGCGCGCGGCAAGAGCGGCCGTCTGATCGGCAACCTGACCGGTCTCCTGGCCACCCTCAAGGCCCTGCCCCTCGCGTACAACCGCGATCTCCAGGAGGACAAGGAGCCGGTCTTCGACTCCTGCGATCAGCTCGAGGTCCTGCTGCCCGCCTTCACCGGCATGATCGCCACCCTCACCGTCCACCGCGAGCGCATGGAGGAGCTGGCCCCGGCCGGCTTCTCGCTCGCCACCGACATCGCCGAGTGGCTGGTGAAGCAGGGTGTGCCGTTCCGGGTGGCGCACGAGGTCGCCGGGGAGTGCGTGAAGGTCGCCGAGGCCGACGGCAAGGAACTGGACGAGCTGACCGACGAGCAGTTCGCGAAGATCTCCGCCCACCTCACCCCCGAGGTGCGCTCCGTCCTCGACGTTCCCGGCGCCCTCGCCTCCCGCAACGGCCGCGGCGGTACCGCGCCCAGCGCGGTCGCCGTCCAGCTGGCCGAGGTGAAGCAGGACGTGGCCGCCCAGCACGCATGGGCGACGGCCAAGGAGAAGCGGTAGGGAGACGCCGTCCGAGGGGTGCGGGAACGGCGCCAAGGGCCGCCCCGCCCCCGCCGCGGCACCGTGCGAACCGAGGTGCGGGGCGGGACGGAAGGTCATCGCGGGTTAGGTTGGTCGAAGCCGTACCGGAACCGACCGAACGGAGTCCGCGATGCCCTTCGCCCGACTGGCCGCAGCGACGACCCCGACCTGCCACCTCGGACTGGGCCTCGCCGCCGTCGGCCGCCCCGGCTACATCAACCTCGGCCGGGACCGCGACCTCGGAGCGGACCGCGGCGTCGAGGCGCTGCGCACCCGCACCCACCAACTCCTCGACGCCGCCTACGCCCAGGGCGTCCGCTATGTCGACGTGGCCCGCTCCTACGGCCGCTCCGAGGAGTTCCTCGCCGACTGGCTGACGTCCCGCCCCGACGTCGACGACATCGTCGTCGGCAGCAAGTGGGGCTACACCTACACCGCCGACTGGACCACCGACGCCGAGCGCCACGAGGTCAAGGACCACGGCGTCGGGACGTACGAGCGGCAGCGCGCCGAGACGGCCGGCGTGCTCGGTGACCGCCTCGACCTCTACCAGATCCACTCGGTGACCCCGGACAGTCCGGCCCTCACCGACAAGGAACTCCACGCCAGGCTGGCCGAGGCCGCGGCCGGCGGCCTCACCATCGGCTTCTCCACCAGCGGTCCCGCCCAGGCCGACGCCGTCCGCGCCGCCCTCGCCGTCGAGGTCGACGGCGCCCCCCTCTTCCGTACCGTCCAGTCGACGTACAACGTCCTGGAGACCTCGGCCGGCCCGGCCCTCGCCGAGGCCCACGACGCCGGACTCACGGTGATCGTCAAGGAGGGCATGGCCAACGGCCGTCTCGCCGGGCCGCACGCGCCGGACGCCGTCAGGACGGTGGCCGAGGAGACCGGCCTCGGCTGCGACGCCGTCGCCCTGGCGGTGGTCCTGCGGCAGCCGTGGGCCGGGGTCGTCCTGTCCGGCGCCGCGACCGTCGCCCAGCTCTCCTCCAACCTCCACGCGGCCGTCGTCGACCTGGAGGAGGACCAGCTGACCCGGCTCGCCGCGCTGTCGGAGGAGCCGGGCGCGTACTGGGAGCGGCGCGGCCGGCTGCCCTGGCACTGAGCGGCGAACCCGAGGGCCGATGCTGAGACGCACACGCCCCGCATGAGACATTGATGTCTCATGCGGGTTAGAGTTGTCTCATGTCAGTCGATCGTGACCATGTGCTGCGCAGCGCCGCGGCCCTGCTGACCCGGAGATCCACCGCGACCATGGACGAGGTCGCCAAGGCCGCCGGGATCAGCAGGGCCACCCTGCACCGGCAGTTCGCCGGACGCGACGCGCTCGTACGGGCGCTGGAGGCGCTCGGCATCCAGGAGTGCGAGGCGGCCCTGGACCGGGCCCGTCCCGACGACGGTCCGGCCGCCGAGGCCGTCCGCCGCACGGTCCGCGAGATCGAACCGGCCGCCGCCCTGCTGGCCTTCCTCTACAGCGAGAACCAGTTGTTCGAGGGGGAGGAGCAGAACGAGGGCTGGGCCCGGATCGACGACCGCGTCGCGGCCCTGTTCCGGCGCGGCCAGGCCGACGGCGAGTTCCGCATCGACCTGACCCCGGCCTGGCTCACCGAGGCGCTGTACGGCCTGCTGGCCTCCGGTGCCTGGGCGGTCGCGGAGGGCCGCGTCGCCCGCAACGACTTCACGCCCATGATCGTCGAGCTGCTGCTCGGCGGCGCACTGAGGAGAGAGGAATCATGACCAGCACGTTGCAGCCGGTGCATCCGGACGAGGCGGTGAAGCGCCCCGGCCGCTGGCTCGCGCTGTCCGTCCTCGTGTTCGCCGTGCTGCTGGTGGCGGTCGACGCGACCGTCCTCGGACTGGCGACCCCGTACATCAGTGAGGACCTCGAGCCGTCCGGCACCCAGCTGCTGTGGATCGGCGACGTGTACTCGTTCGTCATCGCCGGTCTGCTGGTGTCGATGGGCAGCCTCGGCGACCGGATCGGCCGCAAGCGCGTTCTGCTCGTCGGCGCCACCGCGTTCGGCGCGATATCCGTGCTCAATGCGTACGCGACGACACCCGAGATGATGATCGCCGCCCGCGCGCTCCTCGGCGTCGCCGGCGCGACCCTGATGCCCGCCACCCTCGCCCTGATCCGCAACCTCTTCCACGACCCGCGCGAGCGGAGCCTGGCCGTGGGCATCTGGGGCGCGACGGCCTCCGCCGGCACGGCGCTCGGCCCGATCGTCGGCGGTTTCCTCCTCGAACACTTCTGGTGGGGTTCGGCCTTCCTCATCAACCTGCCGGTGATGGCTGTCCTCGTCGTCGTCGGCATCCGGACCCTGCCCGAGTCCCGCAATCCCCACCCCGGCCCCTGGGACCTGGCGAGTGTGGTGCTCTCCCTCGTCGGCATGATCGCGGTCGTCTACGCCGTCAAGGAGGCCGCCACCCACGGGCTCACCCGGGCCACGGCCGGCGCGGCCCTGCTGGGCGCGGCGGGACTGTACGGCTTCGTCCGGCGTCAGCTGACCCTGCCGGTACCCCTGCTGGACATGCGCCTGTTCCGCAACCGCGGTTTCAGCGGCGCCGTCCTGGCCGACCTGCTGACCGTCCTCGGCCTGTCCGGCCTGGTCTTCTTCCTGTCCCAGTACCTGCAACTGGTGCAGGGCAGGCGCCCGTTGGAGGCGGGCCTCGCCGAACTGCCGGCCGCGGTCGGCGCGGTGGCGGCCGGCCTGATCGCCGGCCACGTGGCCCGCCGCTTCTCGGTCCGGGCGGTCGTGTCCGGCGGGCTCGCGGCGATCGGGCTGGCGCTGGCCGCCCTGACGGTGATCGACGAGAGCACCGGCTACCCGCTGCTGGGAGCGTCCCTGCTGGTCGTCGGCGTGGGCGCCGGTTTCTCGTTCACCGTGACGGCCGACGTGATCCTGTCCTCCGTCCCCAAGGAGGAGGCGGGCTCGGCGTCGGCGGTCTCGGAGACGGCGTACGAACTGGGCGCGGCTCTCGGCATCGCCGTGCTGGGCTCGATCGTGACGGGCGTCTACCGGGGCTTCCCGTCCCCGCCGGGCACGCCGGCGGGTGCGCACGAGTCACTGGGCGGAGCGGTGGAGGCGGCCTCGGGCATGCCGGCGGCGACGGCCCAGGAGATGCTGGCCTCGGCGCGGGAGGCCTTCGTCAGCGGACTGAGTCTGGCGGCGGGCGCGGGCGCGGTGGTGCTGCTGGCGACGGCGGGTACGGCATGGGTGTTGCTCAAGGGCCAGAAACTGGACGGCTCACGCTGAGGACGACGAGGCCGGGGGTGCGACCGCGACGCACCCCCGCCCCCGCCGACGGCCGCCGGAGCGCTACGCGGCCTTCGCCTTGGTGGCGTACATGTCCACGTACTCCTGGCCGGACAGCCGCATGACCTCCGTCATCACGGAGTCCGTCACCGCGCGCAGCACGTAGCGGTCGCGGTCCATCCCCTCGTACCGGGAGAACTCCATGGCCGGACCGAAGCGGACCGTCACCTTCGCGGGGCGGGGCATCCCCGAGCCGCCCGGCTGGATCTTGTCCGTGCCGATCATGGCGAAGGGCACCACGGGCGCTCCGGTCATCAGGGTGAGGCGGGCGATGCCCGTACGGCCCCGGTAGAGCCGCCCGTCGGGGGACCGGGTGCCCTCGGGGTAGATCCCGAAGACCCGGCCCTCCTCGAGGATCCGGCGTCCGGTCATCAGCGCGGCCACCCCGCCCTTGCCTCCGTCGCGGTCGACGGGGATCATGCCGACGCCGGTGAAGAACCAGGCCATCAGCCGGCCCTTGAGGCCCTTGCCGGTGACGTACTCGTCCTTGCCGATGAAGAAGACCTGCCGGTCGCAGACCAGCGGCAGGATCATCGAGTCGATGAAGGTCACGTGGTTGCCGGCCAGGATGACCGGACCGTCGCCCGGGATGTGCTCCACGCCTTCGACCCGGGGGCGGAACATCAGGCGCATGACCGGTCCGAGCACTGCCTTGATGAGCGCGAAGCGGGACAACGGGCCCTCCGATGTCAAGGAATAGCGGTATGAGTATGTGCAGGTGAGGACGATACTCGCGCCGCCGGGGGCGACGCACATCGGGTTCACCGAGGTCTTACGCACTGTTGACCTACGGGTACCCGTCCGGCCGATCCGTCGCGGGTCCGACACACGGACGCAACGATGTGTCGCACATCGCGACCCGGAGGCGCCGTGGTTCCCCGCGACCTCCGCGTCGGTGGCCGCCAGGGCCGCGGCCGGTACCGGTCGGCTACCCCGCCCCGCGCCGCCGAATCCGACGCTCCGTCATGTCGTCGTACCCCAGGCGCCGTCCATCGTCACCCGCCTGTTCGGATCCAGGTCTCCCGGCGGTCATGTCCGCGCACCTACGATCGGCGCGCACGGGACGAGCCGATGGCAGGAGGACCCTGATGGGTACACAGGAGTCGCAGAACCCGCAGACCCGGGCGGGCGGAGCCGGGCGGAGGGCGTTCCTCGGAGCCGCCGCCGCGTTCGGCGCCGCCGGAACCACCCTGGGCCTCACGGGCGCCGCGAGAGCGACCGAGGCGCGGCACGGCGGCAAGGGCATCGCGAGCCTGCCCGTGCCGACGATCATCGGGCACCGGGGCGCCAGCGGCTACCGGCCGGAGCACACCTTCGGCTCCTACCAGCTCGCCCTCGACCTCGGCGCCGACATCGTGGAGGCCGGTGACCTCGTCCCCACCAGGGACGGCCGCCTCGTCTGCCGTCACGAACCGGAGATCGGCGGTACCACGGACGTCGCGAGCCACCCCGAGTTCGCCGGCCGCCGGACCACCAAGGTCCTCGACGGCGTCCCCACCACCGGCTGGTTCACCGAGGACTTCACGCTCGCCGAGCTGAAGACCCTCCGCGCGACCGAGCGCATCCCCGCCAACCGCCCCCACAACACCCTCTACGACGGCCGCTGGACGATCCCCACCTTCGAGGAGGTCCTCACGTGGCAGGACGAGCAGACCCGCAGGCGCGGCAAGCAGGTCTGGATCTACCCCGAGCTGAAGCACCCCACCTACTTCCGCAAGCTCGGCCTGAACCTCGAGGAGCGCGTCGCCAAGGTGCTGCGCAGGCACGGCAAGGACGGCAGGAACGCCCCCGTCATCATCCAGTCCTTCGAGCCGACCAGCATCCGGCGCCTGGACGGGATGGTCGGCAACCCCCTCGTCGTCCTGCTCTCCGGCGCCACCACCCGGCCCTGGGACTTCGTCGAGACCGGCGACCCGCGCACGGTCGCCGACCTGGTCACCCCGAAGGGCCTGCGCGAGATCGCCGGCTACGCGCAGGGCATCGGCCCCACCCTCGACCTGGTCGTCCCGAAGGACGCGGCCGGCAACCTCACCACGCCGACCACCCTGGTGAAGGACGCCCACGCGGCCGGCCTGATCCTGCACCCGTACACGATGCGCAACGAGAACCCCTTCCTGCCCGCGAACTTCCGCAAGGGCACCGACGCGGACGCCTACGGCGACGTGTTCGGCGCCTACCGGGCGTACTTCGCGACCGGGATCGACGGTGTGTTCACCGACCAGCCCGACACCGGTCTCCTCGCCCGCGAGGACTTCCTGAACGGTTCCTGAACCCGTTGGGGTGACAACCGGCCGCCCGGGCAACCCGCCCCCCGGGCGGCTGCGTCGTGCCGCACATGACGTACGACATGCTCGCCACCCTGCGCCCCCTGCTCACCGCGGAGTCCGACGCCGAGGCGCACGCCACCGGAACCGAGCCCGCCGACCTCGAACAGGCCGTCTGGCTGCGCCTGCTGGAGCACCTCGCCACCGACGGTCCGCCCCTCGACCCGCAGGGCTGGCTGCGCCGCGCGGTCCGCGCGGAGTCCCGGCGCGCCCGCCGCACGGCCCGGTGGGAACGGCCGTACACGGGCGACCCGGCCGACGACGACCACGGTCCCGAGCAGCGCGCCCTCACCGCCGCCCGCCACCGGGCGCTGCGCGAGGCCGTCCGCCGGCTGCCCGCCCGCTGCTCCCGGCTCCTGGACGCCCTGCTGTCGCCGGAGGACCTCACGTACCGCGAGATCGCGGGGGAGTTGGGTATCTCACAGGGGAGCCTCGGGCCGGAACGTGCCAGATGTCTGGGATGTCTGCGACGCCTGCTCCCGCCGGAGGTTGCGGGCCGCGAAGTGCGGGGATAGGAGTGTAGGACCACAGGCGATCAGGTGAGCGGGAGGCGTGCGCACATGGGCATGAGCGTGACCATCTCGGTGGCGACCGAGCAGGATGCCGAGCAGATCTTCAGGCTTCAGTACCTGTGCTTCCAGGGCGAGGCGGCGCTGTACGGCAACTACCGCATCGCCCCCCTGGTCCAGACCCTCGACTCCGTCCGGCAGGAGCTGACCTCCGACTGCGTGTACGTGGCCCGGCTGGGCGACGAGGTCGTCGGCTCGGTCCGCGGCACGATCACCGAGGACGGCGCCGCCTCCATCGGCAGGCTCTGTGTCCATCCCCGCCTCCAGGGCCACGGCATCGGCGCGAGGCTGCTGCGCGCGGCCGAGTCGGCGCTGGCCGCAGAGCGCGGCGCCACCAAGTTCCGCCTCTTCACCGGCCATCGCAGCGAGGGCAACCTGCGCCTGTACCGCCGTGTCGGCTACCGGACCGTGGGCACGTCCCAGGGGTCGGACGGCGTCCCGATGATCGTCCTGGAGAAGCCGGCGGACGAGTTCGCCACCACGGCCTGACCGCCCGGGGTCAGCCGGCCTCCCGCGTCCTCGCCCTCCGCAGCCAGAACAGTGCGGTCAGGGGCAGCAGCACCGGGATGAACACGTACCCCATCCCGTAGTCCGACCACACGGTCGAGTCCGGGAACGCGTCCCGGTCGACCAGGGTCCAGGTGCCCACGGCCAGCACGCCCACCAGCTCGGCGGCGCAGCACACCTGCGCCGCCCGGCGTGCCGTCTCCCCGCCCCGCACCAGCGAGTACGTGATGAAGCCGTACACCAGACCGGCCACCGCGGACAGGGAGTACGCGAGCGGCGCCCGGTCGAACTCCGTCGCGATCTGGTACGCCGAGCGCGACACCGCGCCGACCACCATCACGCCGTAGAACCAGACCAGCAGCAGACCGGGCCCGCCGATCAGCCGCGCCGGCTTCTCCTCCACGGCCGTCACCTCAGCCTCCCCAGATGTCATACAGCCGCACCTCCAGGACGGCGAGTACGACCCCGCCGGCCGCGACCGTCACCGAGCCCCACCGCGTCCGCTCGGCCAGCGACATGAACCCCGCCGCCGGAACGCACGCGAGCGCGCCCAGCAGATACGCCACGAAGATCGTCGTGCCCTGCGCCGGCTCCTCGCCGCGCACCAGCAGCGCGATCCCCACGGCGAGCTGGACCAGCGCCAGCACCGAGACCACGGCCATCCCGATGAAGTGCCAGTCCTTCGTCGGCTGGTCGCGGTAGGCCGCCCAGCCGCACCAGGCGGCCAGCAGCAGCGCGGCGACACCGGTCGTCAGCGTCAGGACGTCAAGCATGCAGCGACCTTATTACGGCCGTCCGCGGTCCCTCGCGGCCGGGCCCGTGCCGCGACGCCGGGCCCGCGCGAGGACCGTGGCGTTGACCACAGGCCACTCCCCCCGCGGACCCGACGCCACCTCGCGGTGACGGCCCTCCTCGGTGTCCGCACTGGTCAAGGGCGCGGACCGGGGAACCCCGTCGGCGCATGCGCTCTGTCCACGGCTGTCCACCATGTGGACGGCTGGGCTCTGTCAGGACCGTAGGTCTGCTTTACTGATCGCATGACCACGACGAGCAGCCGCACCCTTGCGACCGAGGCGACCCTGACGCCCGGTGCTCGTTGTATGTGTCGAATGTGCGCCTTCTAGAGGGCCCCCGCACCACCCCAGTACTCGCGCCCCGAAGCGAGACGCCGTGGCACGTCCGTACGCCCTGAGTACGTGACGAGACGCCGCCCGCGCACATGTTCTCCCCCGGTTCCATCGCCACCGCGAGAACCGTGTCGCGTCCCTGACCGAATGCACCCGTGCCGGGCACACCCACGCCCGCGCACTCGACAGTGACGGAAACCCACGTGATCACCACCACGGGCCTCACCAAGGTCTACCGCTCACGCGGCCGTGAGGTCACCGCCCTCGACGGCGTCGACCTGCACGTCCGCGAAGGCGAGGTGTACGGCGTCATCGGCCAGTCCGGCGCCGGCAAGTCCTCGCTGATCCGCTGCGTCAACCTCCTGGAGCGCCCCACCTCCGGCACGGTCACCGTCGCCGGCCAGGACCTCACCGCCCTGGCCGGGCGCGGCCCGCGCGCGGGCCGGGAGCTGCGCGAGGCGCGCAGCCGTATCGGCATGGTCTTCCAGCACTTCAACCTGCTGTCGTCGCGGACCGTGCAGGACAACGTCGAGCTGCCGCTGGAAATCCTCGGCAAGTCAGGGAAGGAACGTTCCCGCAAGGCGCTCGAACTGCTCGACCTCGTCGGCCTCGCCGACAAGGCGGGCGCCTACCCCGCCCAGCTCTCCGGCGGTCAGAAGCAGCGCGTCGGCATCGCCCGCGCCCTCGCCGGCGACCCCAAGGTGCTGCTCTCCGACGAGGCCACCAGCGCCCTCGACCCGGAGACCACCCGCTCGATCCTCCAGCTGCTGCGCGACCTGAACCGGCAGCTCGGCCTGACGGTCCTGCTCATCACCCACGAGATGGGCGTGGTCAAGTCGATCTGCGACTCCGCCGCGCTGATGGAACGGGGCCGCGTCGTCGAATCCGGCACGGTCAGCGAGCTGCTCGCCACGCCCGGCTCCGAACTGGCCGCCGCGCTCTTCCCGGTGGGCGGCGAGGCGACCGGCGACGACCGGACCGTCCTCGACGTCACCTTCCAGGGCGAGGCCGCGACCCAGCCGGTCATCTCCCAGCTGTCGCGCACCTACAACATCGACATCTCGATCCTGGGCGCGGCCATCGACACTGTCGGCGGCCTCCAGGTCGGCCGGATGCGCATCGAACTGCCCGGCCGCTACGAGGACAACGTGGTGCCGATCGGCTTCCTGCGCGAACGGGGTCTTCAGATCGACGTGCCGGGCGCCGCCGACGAGCGGCCCCCGCTGGTGAAGGACGGTGCCAAGTGACCTGGTCCGAGATGCAGCCCCTGCTGGAGCAGGCGTGTTGGGACACCCTCTACATGGTGGGCTGGTCCACGCTCATCGCCGTCGCCGGAGGCCTGCCGCTCGGCATCCTCCTCGTCCTCACCGACCGGGGCGGCCTGCTGCAGAACGTCGTCGCCAACAAGGTGATCGGCCAGGTCGTGAACATCGCCCGCTCGATGCCGTTCATCATCCTCATGGTCGCGCTGATGACCTTCACCCGCTGGGTGACCGGAACGACCATCGGCCGCGAGGCCGCCATCGTGCCGCTCGCCATCGGGGCGATCCCCTTCTTCGCGCGTCTGGTGGAGATGTCCGTCCGCGAAGTGGACGGCGGACTCGTGGAAGCCGTGCAGTCCATGGGCGGCAGCACCTGGAAGATCGTCCGCAGCGTGCTCGTCCCCGAGGCGCTGCCGTCCCTGATCTCCGGCGCCACCACGACCGTCGTCGCCCTGATCGGCTACTCCGCCATGGCGGGCACGGTCGGCGCGGGCGGCCTGGGCGACATCGCCATCCGCTACGGCTACCAGCGCTTCGAGACCGGCCTGATGTGGATCACCGTGGCCATCCTGGCCGTCGTCATCTCCCTGCTCCAGTTCGGCGGTGACCTCGCGGCCCGCTCCCTGCACCGGCGGACCGGCAAGGGCGGTCCCCTCCTCCTCTTCAGGCCGCTGCGCGGCGTTCGCCCCGGCACGGTCGCCACCGACGCCGGCAAGAGGAGCTGACCCACCCCGCCCGCCACCCCCGTACCCACCACCCCCCTTTGTCCTCCCCGCACACCCACAGCGGGGACGTATCACCTCAGGAAAGGCACTTTTCGTGCGTAACACCGCCAAAATCACCACCGCTGTCCTCGCCGCCGGAGCCCTCACCCTCGGGCTCGGCGCATGCGGCTCGGACAAGGGCTCCGGCTCCGGCTCCGCCGACAGCAGCGCTCCGCTGGTCGTCGCCGCGAGCCCCGTCCCGCACGCCGAGATCCTCACCTTCGTCAAGGACCACCTGGCCAAGGACGCGGGCCTCGACCTGGAGGTCAAGGAGTTCACCGACTACGTCACGCCGAACACGGCGACGGAGGACGGCTCGGTGGGCGCCAACTACTTCCAGAACCAGCCCTACCTCGACGACTTCAACAAGAAGAACGGCACCCACATCGTGCCCGTCGTCACGGTCCACCTGGAGCCGCTCGGCCTCTACTCCCACAAGTTCAAGAGCGTCGGCGACCTCAAGAGCGGCGCGACCGTCGCCGTCCCGAACGACACCGTGAACGAGGCGCGCGCCCTGAAGCTGCTCGCCGCGAACGGCCTCATCACGCTCAAGGACGGCGCGGGCAACTCGGCGACCCCCGCCGACATCAGCAAGAACCCGAAGAACCTCAAGTTCAAGGAGCTGGAGGCGGCCCAGACCCCGCGCTCCCTGGACGACGTCGACGCCGCCGTCATCAACGGCAACTACGCCATCGAGGCCGACCTGAAGCCCGCCGAGGACGCCCTCGTCCTGGAGTCCGCCACCGACAACCCGTACGGCAACTTCCTCGCCGTGAAGAAGGGCAACGAGGACGACCCGCGCGTGAAGAAGCTGGCGAAGCTCCTCACCTCCCCCGAGGTCAAGAAGTTCATCGAGGACAAGTACGCCGGCTCCGTCATCGCGTCCTTCTGACGCGGCGACCCCACGGGGGAGAGCGGCATGCGCAAGACCGTCATCGCGGCGTCGGCCCTCGCCCTGAGCCTCGGGCTCGCGGCCTGCGGCCAGGGGCCGGGCTCCGGCCCGGCCTCCGGCCCCGGTGACGGCGGCGGCCCCGGCGACACGCTCGTCGTCGGCGCCACCGCCGTCCCGGCCGGCGAGGTCCTGGCCTACATCAAGGACCACCTCGCCGCGCGGGCCGGCCTCGACCTGGAGATCAGGGAGTTCACGGACTACGTCCTGCCGAACACCGCGCTCCAGGAGGGCTCGCTCGACGCGAACCTGTACCAGAACCAGCCCTACCTGGACGACTTCAACACGTCCCGGGGCACCGACCTGGTGTCGGTCGTCAAGGCCTACCTGCCGCCCATGGGCGTCTACTCCGAGAAGGTCGAGGACGTCCGCGACCTCGCCGACGGAGCCACCGTCGCCGTGCCCGGTGACACCACCAACGAGGGCCGCGCCCTCAAGCTCCTCGCGTCCCAGGGGGTCATCACGCTCAAGGCCGACGCCGGACCGGACGCCTCGCCCGCGGACATCACCGGCAACCCCAGGCACCTGAGGTTCAAGGAGCTGGAGCCCGCCCAGCTGCCCCGCTCGCTGGACGACGTGGCCGCCGCGGTCATCAACAACAACTACGCCCAGGACGCGGGCCTGAGCCCCACCGAGGACGCCGTCCTCCTGGAGTCGGCGAAGGACAACCCCTACGCCAACCTCCTGGCCGTCAGGCGCGGCAACGAGGACGACCCGCGGGTACGCAAGCTCGTGAAGCTTCTCACCTCCGCCGAGGTGAGGACGTTCATCGAGGACAAGTACCGGGGCGCGGTCCTGCCGGTCACCTCCGGCTGACCCCCGCGCAGGCCCGGGGTCCGCGCCTTCGGCCGGTGCGGACCCCGTGGTGCGACAGGGTGCTTTCATACTGCATGCTGGGCAGTTCAGCGGGCCTGACGGTCAACCAGGTCGGACCCTGACGGTTTCGAAGGTTACGGAGCGGCGCATGACGAGCACCTTCCCCAGCATCTCCATCAGCACGGAGCGGTTGGTGCTTCGTCCCCTCGACGAGGACGACGTGCCCGCCCTGGCCGAAATGATGAACGACGAACAGGTGACGGCCTGGACCTCCGTCCCGCAGCCCTTCACGACGGAGAGCGCCCGCGCCTGGATCACCGAGTACGCTCCCGCCGCACGCACCTCCGGACGCGGACTCGACCTCGCCGTCACGGAGTTCCTCACCCAGCGGCTCGTCGGCGTGATCCAGCTCGGCAGGACCAACTGGCACGTACGGTCCACCGAGCTGTCGTACATCATCGCCCCCTGGGCCCGCGGCGAGGGCTACGCCTCCGAAGCCGCCCTCGCCACCGCTCAGTGGCTGTTCACCGACCAGAAGCTGGAACGCATCGAGCTGCGCACGGCCGCCGACAACACGGCCTCGCAGCAGGTCGCGCAGAAGATCGGCTGTATCAGCGAGGGCGTCCTGCGCGGCGCCTGCATAGCGCGCGTCCGCGCCGACGACGGCACCTGGAGCGAGGCGCGCACCGACTTCATCGTGTGGAGCCTGCTCCCCGAGGACATCGAGGGTGCGGGGGAGCACCTCACGGAGAGCGGCGGCTACCCGTCGTACAGCGACTGGAACTGACTCCCGGGCCGGCGCACCACCGCCGCCCGGCTCGTGCGACCAGGTAGTCTCACGGAGCCCCGCCAGCCGCGTAGACCCACGGGAGACTGACGACGATGGCCGACCGCGTCACGGTGATCGGCTGGGACGGCTCACCGCTGACCGCCGCCGCCCGCTCGGCCCTGGGCGCCGCGACCCTCGTGGCCGGTGCCGCCCACCACCTGGCGCTGCCCGAGGTGCCTCCCGCAGCCGAACGCCTCCGTCTCGGCAGCGTCGCCCTCGCCGCCCGCCGCATCGCCGGCCACCGCGGCACGGCGGTCGTCCTCGCCGACGGCGACCCCGGCTTCTTCGGCGTCGTACGCACCCTGCGCGCACCCGAGTTCGGCCTGGAGGTGGAGGTCGTCCCGGCCGTCTCCTCCGTCGCCTCCGCGTTCGCCCGCGCCGGCATGCCCTGGGACGACGCGCTGGTGGTCGTCGCCCACCGACGCACCCTGCGCCGCGCGGTGAACGTGTGCCGCGCCCACACCAAGGTCGCGGTCCTGACCTCACCCGGCGCCGGCCCCGCCGAGCTGGGCCTGCTCATGGAGGGCGTCCCCCGCACCTTCGTCATCTGCGAGGAACTCGGCACCGACCGCGAACAGATCAGCGTCGTCACCTCCGAGAAGGCCGCCGACCACACCTGGCGCGACCCCAACGTCGTCATCGTCATCGGCGGCACCGCGGGCGCCCCGCCGGCGAGCGACGGAGGCTGGATCGCCGGCCGCTCCCCGGACACCGGCCCACGTGGCTGGACCCTGCCCGCCGGGGAGTACGGCGGCGGACTGGGCGAGGGGGAGGCGGAACTGCTGAGGGCGGCCCAACTGGCCCGCCTCGGACCGCGGGTGGGCGACCTCGTGTGGGACATCGGCTGCGGCAGCGGCGCCTTCGCGACCGAGGCCGCCCGCGCCGGAGCGGCCGTCATCGCCGTCGACCGCGAGCTGGAGGCGTGCGCCCGCACCGACGCCGCCGCGCGCCGCTTCCAGGTCCAGCTCCAGATCGTCCGCGGCACCGCCCCGCACGTCCTGGAGGACCTGCCGGAACCGGACGTCGTCCGCGTCGGCGGCGGGGGAGCGGCCGTGGTCTCCGCGGTGGCCGACCGCCGCCCGCAGCGCATCGTCACCCACGCCATGACCCGCGACGCCGCCGAACGCGTCGGCCGCGACCTGACCGAGCACGGATACCGCGTGGACTGCGCCCTGGTCCAGTCCGTCGAACTCTCCACGCGCGCCTGGACGGAGACGGAACGGAGCGTCGCGTTCCTGCTCAGCGGGGTTCTGCCGGACCGTACGGCCTGACCCGATTTGCCCTCCCCGTGATCCTGTTGTCCTACCGCGCGCGGTAGGCTGGCCGATCGTCGTACCGCATCCGGTCGCCCGGCTTTTCGTCGGTCGATGTCCGGAAAACGCATCCCTTGTGGGGTGGGTGTGGTACGGCAGGACCTGAGGGCGCGCAACGTGGCGCAGTCCACAGCGGAGCGTCGCGGATCAAGCTGTCGCGACGCGGCAACGACCGCGACAATGCCACTGAATGGCTTTGTCGTCTTTTCCGGGCGGGTCGTTCGTGCCGCTGGGTGCGGACGCTCGTTCTTCACTGCGGGGCGGTCGGTGCGCCGTTCCGGGTGAGCTGGTCGTAGGAGCACTAACCGATGGGCGAGGGGTACGCATGACCGACACCGGCCAGGGCCCGGCCGAGGGACTGCCGGAGAGCGCAGGCATGGTGGATCAGCAGGGCGTCCCCACGCCCGGCGCGTACACCTACCTCTCCGAGACCACCGCCGAGGACGAGGACCTGTTGCTGCTGCCCGGCGCCCAGAGCGCCTGGGGCAACGAGGTCGCGCCGCCGGCGCCCGAGCCCGTGGTCGAGGCGGTGCACGAACCCGGCCCGCACGAGACGGCGGGCCGTGACAGCGGCTCCGTCGACCTCAGCGCCGTCCGCCTCCCGAACCCCTCGGTGCCGCCCGCGGCACCCCGCCGCCCCCTGCACCTCGGCCCGCCCATCCCCGACACCTCCGCGAGTCCCGTCCGCTCCCTCGCCGACCGCGGCCCCGCGGGCGCGCCCGTGCGGCAGCCGGGAACGCCCGCGCCCGGACCCGAGTACCTCGACGCCCAGCACCTGCGCGAGATGCCTCCCCAGGGCGCGGCGCCCTGGGGTGCGCAGGCGGCCGTCCAGGCACCGGTCGCTCCCGTGGCGGCCCCTGCGGAAACGGTTGTTCCGGCGGCTCAGGAGCAGGCCGAGCCGCTGGGCGCGGCCCAGGCGGTCATGGCCCGCCTCGCCACGGAGTCGGGCACGCCGCAGCCGGAGGAACTCCCGCAGCAGCCCGCGACACCGGAGGCGACCGGGTTCGCGTACGCCGGTGAGGCGGCCGACGCCACCGGGCCGACGGCCGTGGAGCCGCGGCAGGGTGAGCCGACGGAGATCACCGGGGCGGTGCCCGGACCGGGCTCCGAGCCGGTCGCGCAGGTTCCCGAGCCCGCGCACGACGTTCCGACGCCCGATGCCCTCCAGACCCCCGACACGGGCACGGTCCCCACCGAGGAGGCATCGGCGCCCGCCGTCGAAGCCACGGAGGCCGCCCAAGCGGCGGAGGCGGCTGAAGCGCCCGGGGTGGCCGAAGCGACGGCAGCGGTCGAGGCCGCGGAGGTGTCGCAGGCGCCCGCAGAGGTCTTCGCCGCCCCGGAGGCGGTCCGGATGCCGGAGGCGCCGCAGGCCGACGCGATCCCCGAGGCGCCCGTCACCGAGCCCGCACAGGCGCCCGAGGCTGCGGAGGCTCCGGAAGCAGCCGTGTCCCTCGCCCCTCAGGCACCCGAGGGCATCGTCGCGCCGGACCCCGCGCAGACGCGGGAGGCCGGTCCCGCACCGGCCGCGCCGCAGGTCGCGGAAGCCGCGCCCGCCCCGTTCCAGGCGCCCGAGGTTGCCGCCACCCCCGAGACGTCCGCTGCTCCGGAGGCGACCGCACCCGCACCCGCACCGGAGACAGCTGCCACGCCGCCCGAGCCGGAGGCCGTCGCCCCCGAGCCGGAGGCCGCCGCCGTTCCCGACCCGGGGGCCGTCGCTCCCGTGCCGGATGCCACGGCACCGGCACACGCGCACGTACAGGCACCGGCACCGGAAATCATCGCGCCCGCCCCGATCCCCCCGGCAGCCGAGACCCCGGCCCTCGCCCAGGAGGCCCCCGAGGTCGCCGCCGCCGAGCCGACCGCTCTCCACGAGTCGGACCAGCAGCCGGGCTCCCAGCTCGACCACGCGTCCGAACCCGAGCCGACGGCCCCGGAGCTGACCGCCGTCGAGCAGCCGTCCCAGGAACAGCCGCTCCAGGAACCGACGTCCCCGGAGCAGCCCGTGATGGACCCGCCCGCCGAGCCCTCACCGAGTGCCCAGCTCACCGAGCCCGTCCCGGATCTTCAGGTAGGCCGCCCGGCACCGGACCCGCACTTCACCCCGGTCGCGCAGCACCAGGCGCCCCCGCAGGGTCCCGCCCACATCACGGACTTCGCGCCCCAGGGTCCGGCTGCCCCCGCTCCCACGGAGGCGCCGGTCGACGGCACATCCCCGGTGGCGACGGCGCCGGCCGCTCCCCCCGCCACGGCGCCCCAGCCCGCCGAGCCCGTCACCGAGGAAGCACCGCTGGAGCCCCAGCAGGCCCAGCAGCCCCTGGGCCGGTTCACGCCGGTGGACGGAACGGTCCCGACCACCCCGCACCTCGCGCCCACCCCGGTGCACCCCCTCGTCCTCCCCACCGACGAGCCGGCGACCGCCGAGGCCGCGCCCGGGGCACCCGAGGCAGCCACGCCCGAGGCAGCCACACCCGAGGCGACCGCGCCCCAGGCGTACGCCGCCCCGACGCCGGACATCCCCGCCCCCCGCGGAGCGGCCCCCGCCGCCCCGGCAGCGGAGCCGGAGCCGGACCCGAACGTCGCACAGGACCCGGAGGACCTGGACACCAGGGCCGCCGACCAGGAAGAGAGCACGGCCGCAGTGGAAGAAGTACGTGAGTCCACCGGCCCGGCCGCCCCCCCGTACGACGACGCCGAGCGCGAGGCCGTCCTGAAGGTCATGCGCGAACGCCGGGACATCCGCAACGGCTTCCGCAGCGACCCCATCCCGCACGAGGTACTGCTCCGCGTCCTGGAGGCCGCCCACACCGCGCCCTCCGTCGGTCACTCGCAGCCCTGGGACTTCGTCGTGATCCGCTCCGCGGAGACCCGGCGCGCGATGCACGAGCTGGCGATGCGGCAGCGGGACGCGTACGCGAAGTCGCTGCCCAAGGGCCGGGCGAAGCAGTTCAAGGAACTGAAGATCGAGGCCATCCTCGACACCCCGGTGAACATCGTCGTCACCGCCGACCCGACCCGCGGCGGCCGCCACACCCTCGGCCGGCACACGCAGCCGCAGATGGCGCCGTACTCCTCCGCGCTCGCCGTCGAGAACCTGTGGCTCGCCGCCCGCGCCGAGGGCCTGGGCGTCGGCTGGGTCAGCTTCTTCGACGAGCGCGAGATGGTCCGCGCCCTCGGCCTGCCCGAGCATCTCGACGTCGTCGCCTACCTCTGCGTCGGATACGTCGACGAGTTCCCGGACGAACCCGAGCTGATGCAGGCCGGCTGGGCCAAGCGCCGCCCCCTGTCCTGGGTCGTCCACGAGGAGACGTACGGCCGTCGCGCGCTGCCCGGCGAGGACCCGCACGACCTGCTCGCCGAGACCGTCGCGGGGATCCGCCCGCTGGACGCCAAGGCGCTCGGCGAGGCCTGGGAGCGGCAGAAGCGCATGACCAAGCCGGCCGGCGCGCTCGGCATGCTGGAGATCATCTCCGCCCAGCTGTCCGGCCTGTCCCGCCAGTGCCCGCCGCCGATCCCGGAGCCCGCGGCCGTCGCGATCTTCGCCGGTGACCACGGGGTGCACGCCCAGGGGGTCACCCCGTGGCCGCAGGAGGTCACCGCGCAGATGGTGGCCAACTTCCTCGGCGGCGGGGCGGTCTGCAACGCCTTCGCGAACCAGGTGGGGGCCGAGGTGTGCGTCGTGGACGTCGGCGTGGTGGCCGACCTCCCGGCGACCCCCGGCCTGCTCCCCCGCAAGGTCCGTGCGGGCACGTCCGACATGACGACCGGCCCCGCGATGTCCCGCGAGGAGGCCAAGCAGGCCATCGAGATCGGCATCGAGACGGCACGCGACCTGGTGGCGGCAGGCAACAAGGCCCTCCTCACGGGCGAGATGGGCATCGCCAACACCACGGCGTCCGCCGCCCTCATCTCGGTCTTCACGGGCGCCGACCCGGCCGAGGTCACCGGCCGCGGGACCGGCATCAACGACGAGACCCTCGCCCGCAAGACCGAGGTCGTCCGCCGCGCCCTGGAGGTCCACCAGCCGGATCCGGCGGACCCCATCGGCGTCCTCGCGGCCGTCGGCGGCTTCGAGCACGCGGCGATGGTCGGCCTCCTGCTGGGCGGCGCGTCCCTGCGTACCCCCGTGATCCTGGACGGCGTGAGCGCCGGTGCCGCCGCGCTGGTCGCCCGCGCGATCGCCCCCGAGGTCCTCGCGGCCTGCATCGCGGGCCATCGCAGCGCCGAACCCGGCCATGTCGCCGCCCTGAACAAGCTGGGTCTGCGCCCGCTGGTCGACCTCGACCTGCGCCTGGGCGAGGGCACCGGCGCCCTGCTGGCCCTGCCGCTCGTCCAGAGCACGGCGCGGGCGATGCACGAGGTGGCGACGTTCGACTCGGCGGGAGTGACCGAGAAGTAGCACTGCCGGGGGTCGGCGGGTGTGCGCTCCTGCATGCCCCCGACCCCGCCGTACGCTGAACACACCTCTAAAATGCGCACGTCAGGGCCGCTCCGGAGCCGCAGCGCCCACCCCCGCCCGTTCGAGGAGCAGCCCCTCATGGCCGAACACCCCGCCTACCCCGTAGGCCTCCGCCTGACCGGCCGCCGTGTGGTCGTCATCGGCGGTGGCCAGGTCGCCCAACGACGCCTTCCCGCCCTGATCGCCGCGGGCGCGGACGTCCTCCTCGTGTCGCCGGAGGCGACCCCCTCCGTCGAGGCGATGGCGGACGCGGGCGAGATCACCTGGGAGCGGCGGGTCTACACCCTCGGCGACCTCGCCGACGCCTGGTACGCCCTGATCGCCACCGGCGATCCGGACGCCAACGCGGCCGCCTCCGCGGAGGCGGAGCGGCACCGCGTGTGGTGCGTGCGCTCCGACAACGCCGACGCGGCCACCGCCTGGACCCCCGCGACGGGCCACAGCGAGGGCGTCACGGTGGCCGTACTCACCACGGACGCCAAGGGCCGCGACCCCCGTCACACCGCCGCCGTCCGCGACGCGGTGGTCGAGGGCCTGCGGGACGGCACCCTGGTCGCCCCCCACCACCGCACCCGCACCCCCGGCGTCGCCCTCGTCGGCGGCGGCCCCGGCGACCCCGACCTGATCACGGTCCGCGGCCGCCGCCTCCTCGCCGAGGCCGATGTCGTCATCGCGGACCGCCTCGGCCCGCGCGACCTGCTCGCCGAACTCCCGCCGCACGTCGAGGTGATCGACGCGGCGAAGATCCCGTACGGGCGGTACATGGCCCAGGAGGCCATCAACAACGCGCTGATCGAGCACGCCAGGCAGGGCAAGTCGGTCGTCCGGCTCAAGGGCGGCGACCCGTACGTGTTCGGCCGGGGCATGGAGGAACTCCACGCCCTCGCCGAGGCCGGCATCGCCTGCACCGTCGTCCCCGGCATCTCCAGCTCGATCTCGGTTCCCGGCGCGGCCGGCATCCCGGTCACCCACCGCGGGGTCGCCCATGAGTTCACCGTGGTCAGCGGCCATGTCGCCCCCGACGACGAGCGCTCCCTGGTCGACTGGCCGTCCCTCGCCAAGCTGACCGGCACGCTGGTCGTCCTGATGGGCGTCGACAAGATCGGGAAGATCGCCGAGACCCTGATCGCGCACGGCAAGCCGGCCGGCACCCCGGTCGCCCTGGTCCAGGAGGGCACGACGGCGGCCCAGCGCCGCGTGGACGCCACTCTGGAGACGGTCGCCGAGACGGTCCGTGCCCAGGAGGTCAGGCCTCCGGCAGTCGTCGTCATCGGCGACGTCGTCACCGTCGGCCCGCGGACGTCGGCGTAACCCCCGGTAACAGACCCGTGCCAAAGCGTTGGCACCGCACTCAGGACAAGGCAGTATCACCTCTGTGGCCGATCTCATCACCGTCGAGGATCCCGACGACCCGCGCCTGCGTGACTACACCGGCCTGACCGACGTGGAGCTGCGCCGCAGGCGCGAGCCCGCCGAGGGACTGTTCATCGCCGAGGGCGAGAAGGTCATCAGGCGGGCCAAGGAGACCGGCTACGAGATGCGTTCGATGCTGCTGTCGTCCAAGTGGGTCGACGTGATGCGCGACGTCATCGACGAGCTGCCGGCCCCGGTCTACGCCGTCAGCCCGGAGCTGGCCGAGCGCGTCACCGGCTACCACGTCCACCGCGGCGCCCTCGCCTCCATGCAGCGCAAGCCGCTGCCGACCGCCACGGAACTCCTGCGTACCGCCCGCCGCGTGGTGATCATGGAAGCGGTCAACGACCACACCAACGTCGGCGCGATCTTCCGCTCGGCCGCGGCCCTCGGCATGGACGCCGTCCTGCTCTCCCCGGACTGCACCGATCCCCTCTACCGCCGCAGCGTGAAGGTCTCGATGGGCGCGGTCTTCTCCGTGCCCTACGCCCGCCTGCACACCTGGCCGAAGGGTCTGGACGCGGTCCGCGAAGCGGGCTTCACCCTGCTCGCCCTCACCCCTGACGAGAAGGCGAGCAGCCTGGACCGGGCGGCCCCCCACACCATGGACAGGGTCGCCCTCATGCTCGGCTCGGAGAGCGGCGGCCTCTCCACCCAGGCCCTGGTCGCCGCCGACGAATGGGTCCGCATCCCCATGTCCCACGGCGTCAACTCCCTGAACGTGGGGGCCGCGGCCGCCGTGGCCTTCTACGCGGTCGCCACGGGCCGCCCGTCGGCGTAACCCTCGGGCGACCACCCGCCCGGGCCCCCGCCGGGCTCGTGCGCCGCGGCAGTCCGCTGCTGATGCCGTACGACGCCGTGCTCGCCGCCGAGTCCCCGGGCCGGTCCCTGGCAGCCCTGGACAACCGCGATGCCCAGCGCCACGAGCAGCGTCACCACGACGAAGACGAACAGCCGCTGCCGCAGCAGCCGCGGGTTGGCGGGCCGCCGCCCGGTCCCCGTGTTCCGCTGGACCGGCCGTCCGCTCCCGTTGCGCTGCACGGGCCTGCCGCCGGACCGGGTGTTCCGGGAGGACGAAGTGTTCCGCGAGGCCGGGATCGGCCGGGATCCCGGGCGCGACGACGGGTTGCCGCCGCCGCGCGAGCCACTGCCGCCGCGTGCGGGCGTCCCGCCCCGAGCCGGTGCCGACCCGCGCGAGGACGGCACCCCGCCGCGCGCCGGCGGCGGACCCGGCTGCCGCAGCGTGCGCTCCGGATAGCCGGTGTCGGCCAGCCGCCCGGTGGGCCGGTCGGCCTCGCCCGCGCGCGGCGCGGGCGGCCGCATCTCGGCCGGACCGTGGGCCTCGCGGGCCGCGATCTCCTTCAGCCGCAGCGACAGGTCGAGCGTGCTGGGCCGCTCCTGCGGGTCCTTCGCCAGACAGGCCCGGATCAGCGGGGCCAGGGCGTCCGGTACGCCGTGCAGATGGGGCTCCTCGTGCACCACGCGGTACAGCATCACCTCCGAACTGCCGTGCCCGAAGGGGGAGTCGGCCGTCGAGGCGTACGCCAGGGTGGCGCCGAGCGAGAACACGTCGGTGGCCGGGGTGACCAGCGCCCCACGCACCTGCTCCGGGGCGAGGAACCCGGGGGAGCCGACCGCCGTACCGACGTGCGTGAGAGTCGAGGCCCCCGTCGCCCAGGCGATGCCGAAGTCGATGATCCGCGGGCCCTTGGGGGAGAGCAGGATGTTGGACGGCTTGAGGTCCCGGTGCACGACCCCGGCCTCGTGGACGGCGACGAGCCCCTCCGACAGCGCGGCCCCGATCGTCGCCAGTTCGGCGGCGCCCAGGGGACCGCCGTCGGCGACCTTGTCGTAGAGGGAGGGGCCGGGCACGTACTGGGTGGCGAACCACGGTCGTTCGGCGTCCAGGTCCGCGGCGACCAGCCGGGCGGTGCAGCCGCCCCGGATCCGCCGTGCCGCCGACACCTCACGCGCGAACCGCGACCGGAACTCCTGGTCCTCGGCCAGATCCGGCCGGATCACCTTCAGCGCGACCCGCTGCCCCTTCTTGTCGGAGCCCAGGTAGACGACACCCATCCCGCCCGCGCCGAGTCGTCGGTGAAGCTTGAACGAGCCGACGACGCGCGGGTCCTCGCGCCTCAGGCGCATCATCGCCATGTTCATCCCCGCTGCCCGGTCCGTGTGACGTGGCACAGCTTACGTTTCCACGGCCGTTCGCGCGCAGAGGCCGCGCCCTCTCGGCCCGGTCGATTGTCGGTGCCGGGCGGGAGAGGTGAAGGGCGGTCAGAGAGCCTGCGCGCAGCCGCATTTCGCCACCCACGCCACCTCAACCACCGGGTCGGCAAGGGGTGTTGCACCGGTGAAAGGCGACCGGGCGGAGACGGCCGTCGACGCCGGCGACACGACGCGAACCCCGGAGGCGGTGGCCGGCGGAGCGGGCCGCCGGGCGGAGACGGCGGTCCGCCGGAGGGGGGTGAAAGTGAGCGAAGTCACCCAGGACGGGACTGTCTCGCGTACGGCCCGTTCCCTGGCGAACCGGGTGCTCGCCCCGGTGGAGAGGGCGTCCCACCCGAGGACGGCTCGCCCGCCGCACCGGCCGCCACCCCCTCCGGGAAGACCCCGAGACCTAGGACTCCGTCTCCACCCAGGGGAGTACTCCGCAGGTCATGGCTCATCCTCCGGGAGGCCCGGCAATCGGTACGAGGGCATGACGCCCGGTGCCCGCCGCACACCTAGATTTGAGGTCGAGCGGCGGGTGCAGCACTCGTCCCCCGAGGTCAGACACCCGCCGCTCGCCAAGGACAACCAGACAGGTCAGGAGAGGGACCATGGCCCACACGGCACATCGAACCCGCCGTACGGGCCGTCGCCACCCCTTGGTGGCGACGGCCATGGCCCTCCCCCTGGCGGTCCTGCTCCTCGTCGTCTTCGACGGCTGGGAGACAGTGGCCACACAGGCGTCGTCCGTGGGTGTGATGCTGGGGCGCTGAGCGGCGACCCCAGGCCCGGAAGAGCGGTCCGGGCGGGGACATCCACCCATGAAACCCCGTGGGGACGGGGGTGCGGCGGACGGCAGGAGATGCCGGCGCAGCTGGGGAGCTGCGCCGGCATTGCCATGCCCTCTCCGGTGCCGGTCGGACGCCCAGTCCGCCCGGCGTCCGAGGACGAGCGCCGTGCCGCCGAGCGCGGAGCGCCGACGGCACGATCGGGGCGCGGCCCCGGGGGGACGGGAGCCGGAAGCGCCGGCAGCGAACCACCGTCCTTCGCCGGCAGCGCCGGTCACCGAACAGCCACCCCGGCCCCATCGCCGTACCCTGCGGGAGCAGACCCGCATCCTCAGGAAGGCCCCGTGCCCACCCATCCCCTGCTCACCGCGCTCACCGCCCGAGCCCAAGCGCACGCGCACACCCGCACCCCCACCTGCCCGTGCGGCGCGGCCACCCTCGCGGACCGCCCGGACGCCACCGTCGTCCGTCACGCCGACACGGTCGCCAAGGCCCACGCCCCGGACACCGACCCGGCCGCTCTCACCCCCCGCCTCACCGCCGCGGCCCGCCTCCCCGACATCCTCCTGCCCCCGCTCACCCCGGCCCCCGCCGTCCTGGACGCCCGCCTCGTCACCTTCTGGCCCTACGGCGTCCCCGTGGACCCGGAGGACCCGGACGCCGCCCCCTGGGAGGCCGCCGGCAGCCTCCTCGCCCGCCTGCACCGCACCCCCGCGCCGGCCCCGCTCCCGCCGATGCGGGGCCCCGCCAAGGCGGCCCGTGCCGTGGCCCGCCTCCGCGAGGCAGCCCCCCACCCCGCCACCGACGTCGTCCTGCGCGCCTGGAGCCACCTCCCCGCCTGGGCCCGCGCCGAGGCCCCGATGCCCGGCGCCCCCACCCTCTGCCACGGCGACCTCCACCTCGGCCAGCTGGTCCGCCACCCCGCTCCCGACGGCCCGTGGCTCCTCATCGACGTGGACGACCTGGGCGTCGGTGTCCCCGCCTGGGATCTGGCCCGCCCCGCCGCCTGGTACGCCTGTGGTCTGCTCCCGCCCGAGGACTGGACCCGTTTCCTGACCGCCTACCGGGAGGCGGACGGCCCCGCCGTCCCCGCCGACGGCGACCCCTGGCCCGACCTCGACGTCCCGGCCCGCGCCCTCACCGTGCAGACCGCGGCCCGCGCCCTGACCAAGGCCCTCGCCCGGGGCAGGGACCTGGACGAGGTCGAGCAGTTGCTCGTCGACGCCTGTGCGCGCATGGGTTTCCCACCTGCCCGGTAGGCGCCCGGCTCCCCGAAGTAAGGTGCAACCGACCGCAGCGGGACAGAGTCTGTCCTGGTGATACGCGAAGCAGGACCGACCGGCGAGGAGTTGAGCCGAACCATGCAGTGTCCGAAGTGCCACGCCCCGATGCACACGTACAACCGCAACGGCGTCCAGATCGAGCAGTGCAGCAACTGCAGGGGGATCTTCCTCGACTACGGCGAGCTGGAGGCGCTGACCCGCGTGGAGTCCCAGTGGACCCAGCAGGCGCCGCCGCCCCCGCCCGCCCCGCAGGCGTACCCCGCCGCCCCGGCCGCTCCCGCCTGGGGCGCCCCGCACGGCGGCCATGGCGGTCATGGCGGTCACTACGGCAACAAGCGCCACAAGAGCTTCGGACACATGCTCTTCTCCAGCTGAGCCCGGTGCACGAAGAAGCCCCCGACCGCGCTGGGCGGCCGGGGGCTCCGGTGTGTGGACGATACTGGGATTGAACCAGTGACCTCTTCCGTGTCAGGGAAGCGCTCTCCCGCTGAGCTAATCGTCCTCGGGATGATCACGGCCGAGGCCGTCGATGCTGCGTGCGTGCGCGATACTGGGATTGAACCAGTGACCTCTTCCGTGTCAGGGAAGCGCTCTCCCGCTGAGCTAATCGCGCGGGGGATCCGAAGATCCAGTGGACGATACTGGGATTGAACCAGTGACCTCTTCCGTGTCAGGGAAGCGCTCTCCCGCTGAGCTAATCGTCCTTGGAGGTGGAGACGGGATTTGAACCCGTGTAGACGGCTTTGCAGGCCGTTGCCTCGCCTCTCGGCCACTCCACCAGGAGTGTAGGGGACCGGGAAGGCCCCTTCTTCCTTCGAGCGGACGACGAGGTTCGAACTCGCGACCTCAACCTTGGCAAGGTTGCGCTCTACCAACTGAGCTACGTCCGCCTGTCGTTTCGGCCCGCACTCGCGGCCCGGCGACGAGTTGAACTCTAGCGGATTCCGCAGCCAGGACAAAAACGCGTTTGCGCAGCGTGCTGCGCCGCGTACCACGGAGTACCTGCTCAGGCTCCCGCCAGAACATCCCCGGCCCGCCCTCGGGCGCACCCGTCCTAGACTCGACACCGTGCTCGACCTCCCTCCCCTCGCCCGCTTCGGCGATCGTGTGGCCACCGGCCTCCTCGACGTCACGGATGACCCGGCGGCCCTGGACTCCACCGGTTTCTGGGCCGTATCCGCCGATTTCGAGGGCCGTCTGGTCTGCGCGCGCTTCGCCGACGTACGCGCGCGGGCGGTGCCCGCGCCGCGACCGGGGGAGTGGCGGGGACCCGCGGCGGGCGACTGGACGTCGTCCCTCGATCGCGCCGCGTACACGGCGGGGGTGCGCCGGATCCGTGAGTACATCGCGGCCGGCGAGGTGTACCAGGCGAACCTGTGCCGCGTCCTGTCCGCGCCGCTGCCCCGCGACGCCGACGTGGACGCGCTGACGGCCCTGCTCGCCCGCGGCAACCCGGCGCCGTACGCCGGCACGCTGCGGCTGCCGGGGCACGGGGTCGAGATCGCCACCGCGTCCCCGGAGCTGTTCCTGCGGCGGGACGGGCTGATCGTGGAGTCCGGACCGATCAAGGGGACCGGGCGGACCGAGGCGGACCTGCTGGAGAAGGACTACGCCGAGAACGTCATGATCGTGGACCTGGTCCGCAACGACATCGGGCGGGTCTGCGCCACCGGCAGCGTGACCGTGCCCGATCTGTGCGCCGTGGAGAAGCATCCGGGCCTGGTCCACCTCGTCTCCACGGTCCGCGGCGAGCTGCGCGAGGACGCGGGCTGGCCCGAGCTGCTCGACGCGGCCTTTCCGCCCGGCTCGGTCACCGGCGCCCCCAAGTCCAGCGCCCTGCGCATCATCGACGAGCTGGAGACGGCGCCGCGCGGCCCGTACTGCGGCGGTGTCGGCTGGGTCGACGCCGACCGGCGCACCGGCGAGCTGGCCGTCGGCATACGCACCTTCTGGATCGACCGCGAGGCAGGCGCTCTGCGCTTCGGCACCGGAGCGGGCATCACCTGGGGCTCCGACCCGGAGGCCGAATGGCGGGAGACCGAGCTGAAGGCGTCCCGCCTGCTCGCGGTAGCGTCGGGAGCGTACGACGTGAGTGGAGAGGGACTGACGTGAAGATCTGGCTCGACGGCGGGCTGCAGGACAGCGACTCCGCCCGTGTCTCCGTCTTCGACCACGGCCTGACCGTGGGCGACGGCATCTTCGAGACCGTGAAGGCGGTGGACGGCAGGACGTTCGCCCTCACCCGGCACCTCGACCGGCTGACCCGCTCCGCGCGCGGCCTCGGGCTGCCCGATCCCGACCACGACGAGGTCCGCCGGGCCTGCGCCGCCGTCCTGGAGGCGAACCCGATGCCGCTCGGCCGGCTGCGCATCACCTACACCGGCGGACAGGGGCCCCTCGGCTCCGACCGGGGCGAGCACGGGCCGACCCTGGTCGTCGCCCTCGGCGCGACCAGCCGCCGACCCGACTCCACGTCCGCGATCACGGTCCCCTGGACCCGCAACGAGCGCGGCGCGCTCACCGGTCTGAAGACGACGTCCTACGCCGAGAACGTCGTCGCCCTGGCGCGCGCCCACCAGCGCGGCGCGACCGAGGCGCTGTTCGGCAACACGGTCGGGCGGCTCTGCGAGGGCACCGGGTCGAACGTCTTCGTCGTCCTGGACGGCGAGATCCACACCCCGCCGCTCGCCTCCGGCTGCCTCGCGGGCATCACCCGCGAGTTGACCGTCGACTGGACCGGCGCCAAGGAGACGGACCTGCCGCTGGACGTGCTGGAGCGCGCCGACGAGGTCTTCCTCACCTCCACCCTGCGGGACGTGCAGGCCGTCCACCGCGTCGACGACCGCGAACTGCCGGGCAGCGCCGGACCGGTGACCGCCAAGGCGATGCGCGTCTTCGACGAGCGGGCGGGCGACGACCTCGACCCGTGACGGTCCGCCCGGACGCCTGCGGGGCCGGCCCCGCACGCCGATGGGATCAGCGCTTCGCGCGCGTGACCGCGTTTATTCGGCTGCCCCGAGGTGTGGCAGCGGGTAGAACACCGGTGATGACCACGACCCTGCGGCCGACCGAGCCGCTCCAGCGCAGCGCCGACGGGGCGTTGTCCCGTCGCTTCCAGGTGTGCGTGAACAGCCGCCCCGTGGGCGCGGTCCACCTCTCCACCCACCCCGACTTCGGCCCGGCGGTCGCGCGCGTCGACGATCTGCGCGTCCAGGAGGCGGACCGCGGACGGGGCCGGGGCGCGGTGGCCGCGCTCGCCGCCGAGGAGGTGGCGCGCGGCTGGGGCTGCCGCAGGATCGAGATCTGGGTCCCCGCCGGCGCCGAGGCCGCCCTGCGACTGGCGCACGCGCTCGGCTACGTCCACCGCAACCGGGGGATGGAGAAGCCGCTGGGCGCCGTCGCGCCCGAGCTGCCCGCCGGCAGCCGGGCCAGGCCCATGACCGAGGCGGAGTTCGGGCCCTGGCTCCAGCGGGGCGTCGCGGCGTACGCGCGGGACTGGATCG
Organism: Streptomyces sp. NPDC006259; assembly: GCF_042870975.1. Classification (NCBI taxonomy): domain Bacteria; kingdom Bacillati; phylum Actinomycetota; class Actinomycetes; order Kitasatosporales; family Streptomycetaceae; genus Streptomyces; species Streptomyces sp. NPDC006259. Next base: position 303,098 of record NZ_JBIAHY010000007.1, read on the forward strand.
ACCGTGGGGTCCCCGAGGCGGAGGCGTGGGCCAAGGCGCGGGGGGACCACCGACGGTTGCAGGGCCCGGACACCGAGAACATGCTGTTCAGCGTCCTGGAGCACGAGGGCGACCGGGTGGGCACGCTGTGGATGTCCTTCGCCGACGACAAGGCGTTCGTGTTCGACGTCGAGACCGACGAGCCCTTCCGCGGCCGGGGCCACGGCCGCACCCTGATGTTGCTGGCCGAGGGCCGGTCGATCGCCGCCAGCAGAACCGTCCTCGGCCTGAACGTCTTCGCGGGCAACACACCTGCCGAGCGACTCTACGACTCACTCGGCTACCTGCCGGTGGGGTACTCCCTCTACAAGCACCTGCTCTGAGACGGCAGGTCCCGACGGTTCAGCCCTGTTCGGCCAGCAGCCGGTCCGCGATCGCCTCGACGCGCTCGCGCAGCCCCTCCTGGCTCTTGCCCCCGTCCAGGCGCTCGCCGCCGATGACGTACGTCGGGGTGCCGGTGACGCCGATCGCCTTGCCCTCGGCCTGGTCGGCGTCGACGATCAGGATGTGCCGCCCGTCGATCAGCGCCGTGTCGAACTCCTCGGCGTCCAGACCGAGTTCACGAGCCACCTCGACGAGGAAGGGCTCCCCCCGGCGGTCCAGCTCCTCCACCCGTGCCAGTACGGCCTCCACGTACGGCCAGCCCCGCCCCTGCTCCGCGGCTTCCTCGGCCGCCTGGGCCGCGGCGAACGCGTGCCGGTGCTTCTCCAGCGGGAAGTGCCGCAGCCGCGGCTCCAGCCGGTCGCCGTAGCGCTCGCGCAGGGCGCCGAGGTCGGCCAGGGCGGTACGGCAGTCCGGGCACTGCAGCTCGCACCACAGGTCGAGGACCACGGCGGGACGGGTGGGATCGGGCGCAGGGACGGCCGCGGGGGAGGAGTCGCTCATGCCCCCAGTCTTCCAGCCCCCGCGCCGGGCCCCCAATCCGCACGGACCGCCCGCGCCGCCTGCGTGACGGCCACCGGCACCACCCGTACGACGGCCACCGGCACCTGCGGAGGAGCTGACCCGGAGATGTCCCTGATGTCCCGGCTGGGGCATGGCCCGTGAGCCCTTCGGGGGTGCAGGATGGAAGGGACGAAGCGCCGCCCGCCGCGGCGCCGAGCCGTATGCCTCTGCCCGAGTGTGCCGTGTCTGGAGGACCGGATGATTGCCGAGACCGTGTGTTCCGCCGTCGCCGCGGCCGGCCTGGGCATCGCGGCCGTCACGGCGTACCGCAAGCGTTTCCTGGCGGCCGCCAGGATCGCGGCCTACGCTCTCGTGCCCCTCGGCCTGGTGATGACGGGGGTCGTCGAGTGGGCCGCCGACACCGCCTTCAGCCCCACCGCCTGGGCCGGTTTCGCCGTGCTCGGCGGCGCGTGGGCGTTGTTCGCGACCACCCGTGCGGTGGAGCGCCGCAGGGGCGGCGGCACCCGCAAGGAGCGCCGGGCGGCGGCGCGCTCCGGGCAGGCCGGGGCCGTGGCGCCGACCGCGTCGGCACCCTCCCTGGGGCAGGGGGCCCGGCCCGCCTCCCGCCCCGCCGCCGCGCCGCGGGCGACCGCCTCGGAGGACTTCAGCGACATCGAGGCCATCCTGAAGAAGCACGGCATATGAAGCGGCGGCGCCGACGGTCGACGACGGCCCACGGGCCGTGCGTCACCGCAGCTGAGAGGGCACCGCACGACAGGACCGCCCCGTCACGGAAACGACACAGTCGGGCCGCACGCGCACCGAAGTGATCAAGGCAGGAAACCGACATCACGGAATTCGGCGGACTACCGCTCAATCCGGGCGTGCTGATCGCGTGCGGTGTGTCGCCTGCGTCATCATCGCCCGCGAGATGCTGGACACGACACAGAGCGACGCCGCGCCCTCTCAGGACGAGCCGCGCGGATGCCTCTTCGCCCTTTCCCAGCCACCGTTGATGATCTTCCTAGCGGTGATCGGGTGTCTGCTGCTCATGGCCTCGCTGCACGACCTGCTGCTGCTCTGAGCCGTACCCGCGGTCCCCGGCGCCACCCGCCGGGGCCGCGTCGGCACCGACGGGCGGGACCTCGGCCCGCGCACCTCAGCCCGCCGCCTCCTTGCGGCGCGCCCGGTAGGCGGCCACGTGCAGACGGTTGCCGCAGGTGCGGCTGTCGCAGTACCGGCGCGAGCGGTTGCGGGAGAGGTCGACGAAGGCGCGCCGGCAATCCGGGGCCTCACAGCGCCGCAGCCGCTCCTGCTCCCCGGCCACCACGAAGAACGCCAGCGCCATCCCGCAGTCCGCCGCGAGATGGTCCGCGATCGAGGCGCCGGGGGCGAAGTAGTGCACGTGCCAGTCGTAGCCGTCGTGGTCGGTGAGCCGGGGGGTGGTGCCCGCGGCGGCGACCAGCTCGTTGATCAGAGCGGCGGCGCCGCGGGGGTCCGGCGCGGCGAAGATCCGCGCGAACCGGCTCCGGACCTTGCGCACCGCGGACAGGTCGAACTCGGAGAGGACACCGACGTCGCTGATCTCGTGCCTTCGCACGAAATCCTCGAGGGTGGCGACGTCTGGCAGCCCGTCCGGGGTGGTGTCGTCCTCCGGTGCGGTGTTCACCAGATCCACCACGGCATCGAGCGCACACCGGGCGTCGTGGGTGATCAGCACGTTTCGCTCCCTGGCCTGGAGGGTCGGGCGGGCGCCCGCCGATGGTGGCCGATGGTAGCGGCACCGGGCCGTCGAGCCACGGTCGATCGGCCCCGGAGTCATCGCGCGGAAGCACACCGCCCGTCGCCCGGAAGCACACCGCCCTTCGCCGCCGGTGCCGGGAGCGGCGGCGAAGGGTCCGGCACGCACGCCGGCGCCGCTCCGCGGGAAACCCGTGAGGCGGCGCCGGCGCATGCCCTATTCGGTTGTTGTCCGGGCCCGAGCCGTCTCCCCGAGTGGACGGCGCCGGGCGGCTCAGTGGCAGCCCTCCTCCTAGCTTTCCGCCAGGATGTGCGAGAGCTCTTGATCGAGATCGAAGTGGCGATGCTCCGTGCCCGGGGGCACGGCCGCGTCGGTCCGCTTCAGGAAAGATTCCAGGGCCCGCGCCGGGGCCTCGAGAAGGGCCTCCCCCTCGGGGGAGCTGAGGGCGATGCAGACGACGCCCTGACCGTGGCTGCGCGACGGCCAGACTCGGACGTCGCCGGTGCCCGTGGGCCGGTGCAGGCCTTCCGCGAGGAGGTCGCGGGCGAACACCCACTCGACGGTTTCCTCGGCTCCGGTGTGGAAGGTGGCGTGCACGGCGTAGGGGTCGGCCGTGTCGTACCGCAGGCCTGCGGGGACAGGCAGGGAGGACTCGCTCGACACAACGAGGCGCAGGTGCAGCTCGCAGCTGACCGTGGTGTTCATAAGCGCCAGGGCCTTTCGCTCAGTGTGCGCTCGGGGATTCGCACGTCGGCGAAATCGACATGCCACCTACGGTGCCGTTGTAAACCCCTCTGCGTGTTTTGCGTGGGTTTACGTAACTCTTCCGGCCGAAGGGGCGTTCGTGAAGTACCACCATTACGGTGACCGGAATCTCTCGGGTAGGGTTTGGCCGTATGAATACGTGGAGTGACGAGCCGGGCGAGGTAGCCGTGGCGACGAACGACGCGGAGCCGGACGGGGCGGCGGAGCAGCAGGAACAGGCGCTGGGGTCCCGGGCGCCTGCGTTCGTCAAGGACCGCCGGATCCTGCATCTGAGCTGGCAGGTCGGCATTTTCGTCGTCGGCCTCGCGGTCGTGGTCGCCGGCGTCATCATGCTGCCGCTGCCCGGGCCCGGCTGGATCGTGATCTTCGGCGGCATGGCGATCTGGGCGACCGAGTTCGTCTGGGCCCAGCTGGTGCTGCGCTGGACCAAGCGCAAGGTGACCGAGGCGGCGCAGCGGGCGCTCGACCCCGAGGTCAGACGTCGCAACATCGTCCTCACCTCGATCGGGCTCGTGATCATCGCGGCCTTGGTGGGCTTCTACGTGTGGAAGTTCGGCGTCGTGATGCCCTGGAAGATCAAGGACCAGTGATCCTCCAGGGGCGTGGGAACGGCCCGGCCCTGGTCACAGGAACCCCCTGACATGGGGTAATGTACTTCCTGCGCCCGGGCGATTAGCTCAGTGGGAGAGCGCTTCGTTCACACCGAAGAGGTCACTGGTTCGAACCCAGTATCGCCCACCCGGACCGACGGCCCATCTGCGACCACGCAGATGGGCCGTCGGCGTTCGCGCTGGTCGCACCCCTTGTCCGGCCGACCGTCGGCCGGTGCCGTCACCGATCCTCACCGCTGGTGATCGGGAGCACCGGGTCGTGTGCGTCACCGGTCCCCGGCCGGGCCGAGCCGGTTCGCTCGCGTGGGGGCGGGGCTGAGGGTTGTTCGGGTGCCGGGCCGGTGCCTCGTGGGCACGTCCGCCGTTCGGGCCGGTCGGGTGGCTCGTGTTCCTGCTCGGGGCGCTGTGTCGGGTTGTACGGACCGCTGAGCCTTGCCTCCACCTCCCAGGTGCACTCGGGTCGGGTGCCGCGCCCTGTGCGCGCCCAGGACACCTCGACGGCCGCGTGGAGGCTCGCGGCCGGTGTGCGGCGGGGCTCCTCGCCGCGCTTGCCGCGGGTGGAACCCCGCCTGGGGTCGGTGCGGGCTGTGGGCGGCCGGTGCTCGGCTTCGCCGCGGGGGAGGGACGGATCGGGGGGAGGGATGGATCGACTGCACTGTGTGACGACTGGACGCGGTGACTCTCTCGCCGGCGACGCCCTCGCCCTGACGCGCTCGGGCATGTTCCTGGCATTTTGGGGAGGCTGCGGCGATCTTCGGCCTGCGCGCAGTCGGCGGTGAGCAGGCCGGCCAGGCGGCCGTAGGGCCCGTGCCGGCCAGGCCGCAGTAGCCCCCGTGCCGTTTCCGCCTCGTCGTCGCTGTTGCGCAGTTCAGCGGGTGCGCGGCAGCGGGAGCTGAGGGCGGGGGGCGGCCTGTGCAACGGTCACCCTGTGCTGCGCTTGCCGACGTGCTCGATGTCGTGGGCGAGCCGAGGATCAGGTTTTTGACGAAAGTGACCCAGCTGACCCAGCTCCACCCCCCCCCGAAGCGTCGGTCGGCCGGACCTGCCCGTGCCCGATGCCTCGCGGTGAGGCCGTGCCAGCGGCTTCTTGCCCAGCGGGCGGGAGTGATCAAGTCGGCGAGCCGGGTGCGGTTGGCGTCGGCCGGGTGTGGCAGTGAGCCGTGCATCGTTGGCGGACACCGACTCCGCATCTCCCGTGATGCCGCCAGTAGCTGCCGGTGATCACCGGTGGTGACAGGCAGTGGCCGGTGGTGACCGGTGGCGCAGGATGCTGCCGGGGATGCGGGCGGGTCCCGGCCCGCGTCGGTGTTGCCCGTTCCGGCCCGTGCTCGTGCCCGTGTCGTGGTTCGGGCGGAATGGCGGCGCAATCTCCCGCATGCGCGAGGAGGCGATGCGAGCGACAGCATCCGGCGTGGACCACCGGCCGGGGCGGTCGGCGGAAGGCGGAAGGCGGAAGGCGGGGCGCGGAAGGCGGAAGGCGGGGCGCTCATCCCCCTTCGCAGGCGCCCGACCAGAACTGACGTCACGTCGGCGTATCGGCGTCGCACGTCATGGCAATCCCATCGGCGGGACCTGTCACGCCTCGGACACCGGGTCGGTTACGGTCCGTTCCGCCAATGTCCCGGCCCTGCTGGACTCTCGCCCGCCCGAACAGTCGCCCGCCGAACCCCCGCACCCGCTGTCGTCCTCGCTCGGGGTCGATCTGCCGCGCGCCGACCGCCGCGCCTGCGAGATCCGTGCCCGCCCGACCCGCCGCCCTCGCCGTCGTCGGAGCCGTCGCGGCCCCCGCCGCCCCGCCCCGCCGACTCCAGCCCCCGCCGCGCCCTTCCCCGGCGGATTCCGGCCGCGCCCCGTCCGTCCTCAACTTCTGTCCGACCGGTCGGACCTCCGCCGCTCACCTGCGTGTTCACGCGTCCGTCGGCCGCCTCACCCTCGCGACCCGCGCCCGGTTCCCGCACCGGCTCGGTGAGAAATTCCTGTCCGAATCATTGACGCTCCTCCCACCCCCTCGTACCTTGTGCCAGCAAGCGCTTTCTTGAAACGATTCATGCAAGCGGCAACGACGCTGCGGGAGGGCCCGACTGTGCGAACCAGCAGGAATGTTGAGAGGCGAACGATCCTCAAGGCCGCGGGGGCGACGGCGGCCACACTGGGCCTGGCCGCGACCACGGCGTGTGGGGGAGACAGCGGGACCTCCGCGGACGGAACGGTGACGATCCGTTACGCGTGGTGGGGTGGCGAGCCGCGCACCATCGCCATCAAGAAGACGATCGCACTCTTCGAGAAGAAGTATCCGAAGGTCAAGGTCAAGCCCGAATTCACCGACTACGAGGCGTTCTGGGAGAAGTTCCAGACCCAGGCCTCCGGCGGGAATCCGCCGGACGTTTTCCAGAATGCGGTCACCTTTCTGCGCAAGTACGACAAGCGCGGTGTACTGATGGATCTGAAGTCGCAGGCGGACGCCGGGAATCTGCGCCTGGAGAACTTCCGCAACGGCGTTCTGGCGAATGGTCAGGTCGACGACAAGCAGGTCGGCATACCCGTCGGCGCCAACACCATGGCGCTCGTCATCGACCTCAAGGCCTTCGAGAAGGCCGGCGTCGAGGCGAAGTTCGGCTGGACCTGGGACGAGTACTTCACCGCGCTGCAGACGATCCAGGACAAGCTGAAGATCGCCGGTGACACCGGTTACTTCACCATCATGTACCTGTACGACCTGTACCTGCGGCAGAACGGCAAGGCCTTCTACACGGACAGCGATCTCGGCTTCACCGAGGACGACCTGACGCAGTGGTGGGACGACGGCTACAAGCGCGTGAAGTCCGGGCTGGTCGCCGACCCGAAGAAGATCGAGCAGGTCAAGCCGAAGTCCGGTCTCTCGGCGGGCCTCGCCGCCTCCGAGTTCACCTGGGACAACTTCTCCATCCGCTACCAGGGAGAGGGCGAGTCGGACTACGGGCTCGCGCCGATCCCCACCACGAACGGCAAGGACACCGGCCAGTACCTCGGTTCGCTGATGCTGAGCGCCTTCTCCGGGACCAAGCACCCCAAGGAAGCCGCCCAGTTCATCGACTTCATGGTCCACGACCCCGAGGCCGGCAAGATCATGGGCTACGACCGCGGCATCCTCTCCACCACCGAGCAGTACGACGCCTTCAAGCCGACCGACCCCAACAACAAGGGCGTCGCGGCCTACGAGGACGAGGTCGCCAAGGCCGGTGTGCTCGGGAAGATCACCCCGCACCCGTCCGGCGCGGACGTCATCGAAGCGGCCTTCCTGCGGATCGGCGGTGAGGTCGCCCAGGGCAAGACCAAGCCGGCCGCCGCCGCCAAGGCGCTGTTCAGCGAGGCCAAGGCCGCGTTCGCGGGCTGAGGGGACGTACCACCATGACGCTCGTCAAGGAAGCGCCCGTCCGCCCGGCGGAGAAGCGGCCCACCGCCGCCGCCGCCGGGCGGCGCGGGCGCCGCCGCGAGAATCTCGCCGGCTATCTCTTCATGTCGCCGTGGATCGCGGGGTTCGTGCTCCTCACGGCGGGGCCGATGATCGCGTCGCTGTACTACGCGTTCACCAGCTACAACCTGTTCACACCGCCCCGGTGGGTGGGGCTCGACAACTTCACCACGATGTTCCAGGACCCGCGCTGGCAGAAGTCGGTGCAGGTCACACTCGAATACGTCGTCGTGGCCACACCGCTGAAGCTGCTCCTCGCGCTCGGAGTGGCGCTGCTGCTCGCGCAGAAGCGGCGCGGTCAGGCCCTCTACCGGGCGGCGTTCTACATGCCGTCGCTCATCGGCGCCAGCGTCTCCGTGGGCTTCGTGTGGCGGGCGCTGTTCTCCGACGACGCCGTGGTGGACCGTACGCAGAAGATCTTCGGGGTCGACGTCGGCGGCTGGATCGGCAACCCCGACTATGTGCTGTACTCCCTGGTGGCGCTGAGCATCTGGCAGTTCGGCGCGCCGATGGTCATCTTCCTGGCCGGGCTCAAGCAGGTGCCGCAGGAGCTGTACGAGGCCGCCGAGATGGACGGGGCCGGCCCCTTCCGGCGGTTCTGGAACATCACGCTGCCGATGATCTCCCCGGTGCTGTTCTTCAACGTGCTGCTGGAGTCCATCCACGCGTTCCAGGTGTTCGGTTCGGCGTACGTCGTCTCCGACACCCGGTGCGGACCGGCCGACGCCACCCTGGTCTACACCTGTTACCTGTACCAGAAGGGCTTCAAGGAGGCCCAGATGGGCTTCGCCTCCGCGATGGCCTGGACGCTGGTGATAGCGGTCGCGCTCGTCACGGCGGTCCTGTTCTGGTCGCAGAAGAAGTGGGTGCACTACGAGGAGGCCGCCAAGTGACCAGTGTCAGCACCCCTGCCGCGCGCACCGAGAACGAGCGGCGGCGCACCGGATCCCTCGCCTGGCACCTGGGCGCGCTGCTGCTCCTCGCGGTCGTCCTCTACCCGGTGATCTGGGTGCTCGGCGCCTCGTTCAAGCCGAGCAAGGACATCATCGCCAGCATCGACCTGCTGCCCACCGAACCGGTCTGGGCCAACTTCTCCGGGCTGGCCGACGGCATCTCCGGCATCTCCATCGGCAGCTTCTTCGGCAACTCGCTGATGTACGCGGTCCTGGCCGTGGCCGGTGTGGTGCTCTCCAGCTCGCTGACGGCGTACGCCTTCGCCAAGATCCGGTTCGCCGGGCGGAACCTGCTGTTCACCCTGATGATCGGCACCCTGCTGCTGCCGTACCACGTGCTGCTCATCCCGCAGTACGTGCTGTTCCGCAACCTCGGCTACATCGACACCCTCGTGCCGCTCGTCGCGGGCAAGTTCCTGGCCACGGAGGCGTTCTTCGTCTTCCTGATGGTGCAGTTCATGCGCGGACTGCCGCGTGAGCTGGACGAGGCCGCCAAGCTCGACGGGTGCGGACATCTGCGGACCTACTGGTCCATCGTGCTGCCACTGAGCCGTCCCGCCATCATCACCAGTGCCATCTTCACCTTCATCAACGCGTGGAACGACTTCATGGGGCCGTTGATCTACCTCAACACCCCCTCCAAGTACACCGTCTCGCTCGGTCTGATGATGTTCCGCGACCAGGAGGGCATCTCCAACTACGGCAGCATGATCGCGATGTCGCTGGTGGCGCTGGTGCCGGTCATCGCCTTCTTCATGGCCTTCCAGCGCTACCTCATCGACGGTATGGCGACCTCCGGACTGAAGGGCTGAGGCGGTCACCATGGCGCAAGCACGTGCGCGTGACCGCTCCGCGCGCAGGGAGTCCGTGTTCGGCGAGCGCTTCGCGGTCTTCGCTGAGTGTCTGCTCACCGGAGTGTGGATCGCCGTGGCCTGTCTCGGGGTCGTCACCTACCCCGCGGCCTTCGCCGCCGGCGCGCGGCATCTGCGGCGTCGTACGACGCATCGGGTCAGCGGCTTGCGGGAGTTCGTCGTGGACTTCCGGGCGGCCGTGCGCGGAGGGTGGGTCGTCGGGCTCGCCGGGTGGGCGGCGGTCGGCGCGGTCCGGGTGGACGTCCTGGCCGCGCGGTCCGGGCTCCCCGGTGGACCGCTCGTCGGGGCCGTCGGCATCCTCGCGCTGATCGGCCTCGCCGTGGCCCTGCTGCGGGCGGCCGCCCTCTGGACGCCGGACTCCACCTGGCGGCTGCTGCTCGCGGACGCCGGGCGGCGGACCGTGCTCGATCCCGCCGGGTCCTTCCTCGTCGTCTGCGGGCTGGCGGTCGTCACCCTGTCCGCCCTGTTCGTCGCGCCGCTGGCGGTCCCGGTCCTCGGGGCCGTCGCCGGGGCCGCCGTCGCCGTGGAGGAGCGCCACCGGCGGCGCTGACGGGCCGCCCCGCTCCCGTCAGGCCGGCGCTCCGGCGCCGCACCTCCCTCTGTCATGCCCCTGACCAGCCAGGCCCCTGACCCACCGCACCCGCACGGAAAGGAAAGGCTATGTCCCCCATCCCCCGCAGGTCCCTCCTCAAGGCGGCGGCCGTCGCCGGAGCCGCCGCCCAGTTCAGCTGGGCGCTAGGGGCGAAGGACGCCGAGGCCGCCCCCAGAACGGCACCCGCGGACGCGGACCCGGTCACCCTGGACTGGCTGGAGGACGGCGGTCTCGGCGCCGCCCCCGGCTCCACGCTCGGCGTGCCCTGGCCGATGGGCGCCCACCGGGAGGACCAGACCTTCGCGCTCACGGACGCCGACGGCAAGGCGGTCCCCGTCCAGTCCTGGCCGATCGCCTACTGGCCGGACGGATCGCTCAAGTGGACCGCCCACGCCGTGAGTTCCGGCGGCGGCAAGCTCACCCTCGCCGCCGGGGCGCCGGCCGCACCCGCCAAGAAGGTCACCGTCGACAGGAGCGGCGGCACCATCGACGTGTCGACCGGTGTCATCACGGCGAGGATCGGCAAGTCCGGCGCCACCCTCGTCAAGTCGGTCACCCGCGGCTCCACCGAGATCGCCAGGAACGGCCGTCTGGTGCTGATCCGGCAGCCCGAGATCGAGGACGAGGACCAGGGCGCGGTCAAGACGGAGCGCTTCGACGGGGCCATCGACTCCGTCACCGTCGAGCAGGAGGGCCCGGTCCGCGCCGTCGTCCGCATCGACGGCAAGCACCGCAAGGGCAAACGCAGTTGGCTGCCGTTCTCGATCCGCCTCTACTTCTACGCGGGCGCCGACTCCTTCCGCATGGTGCACACCATCACCTTCGACGGGACGCAGGAGCCCGGCAAGGCCGGCGGCGACTTCATCCGCGGCCTCGGCGTGCGCTTCACCGTCCCGATGCGCGACCAGTCCTACGACCGTCACATCCGCATCGGCGGCGAGGGCACCGGTCTGCTGCGCGAGGCCGTCAAGGGCATCACCGGCCTGCGCCGGGACCCGGGCGCGGCCGTCCAGGCGGCCCAGTACGCGGGGGAGAAGCTGCCCGATCCGGCCACCTGGGACCAGCGGGTCACCACCCGGCTCCCGTACATCCCCGAGTGGGGCGACTACACCCTGTCCCAGCTCTCCGCCGACGGCTTCACCGTGCGCAAGCGCACCAAGAAGGGCCACGGCTGGATCGGCGCCGGCGGCGGCAGGCGCGCCTCCGGCTTCGGGTACGTCGGCGGGGCGAGCGGCGGACTCTCCTTCGGGCTGCGGGACTTCTGGGAGAAGTTCCCCGCGCAGCTCGACATCCGCGACGCCCAGACGGAGGCGGCCGAGGTCACCCTCTGGCTCTGGTCGCCCGAGGCGCAACCCATGGACCTGCGCTTCTACCACGACGGCATGGAGCAGGACACCTTCGCCGAGCAGCTCGAGGGCCTCAACATCACCTACGAGGACTACGAGCCCGGCTTCGGCACCCCCTACGGCATCGCCCGTACCTCCGAACTCCTCTTCTGGGCCAACGAGTCCACACCGACCCCCGCGGTCCTCGCCCAGCAGGTCGAGGCCGTCCGGGTGCTGCCCCAGCTCGCCGCCCCGCCCAAGCAGCTCATCAAGGCGCAGGTCTTCGGACCGGGCCTGTACTCCGAGCCGGACCGCTCCACCCCCGCCAAGGCCAAGATCGAGGACCACCTCGACTTCCTCTTCACCTACTACAAGGACCAGGTGGAGCAGCGCCGTTGGTACGGCTTCTGGGACTACGGCGACATCATGCACACGTACGACACGGTCCGCCACCAGTGGCGGTACGACATCGGCGGCTACGCCTGGGACAACTCCGAGCTGTCGCCCGACCTCTGGCTCTGGTTCGCGTACCTGCGCAGCGGCCGGTCGGACATCTTCCGGTTCGCCGAGGCGATGACCCGGCACACCGGCGAGGTGGACGTCTACCACCTCGGGCAGTGGGCCGGCCTCGGCACCCGGCACGGCGTCCAGCACTACGCCGACAGCGCCAAGCAGCAGCGCATCGCCAACACGACGTACCGCCGCTACTACTACTTCCTCACGGCGGACGAACGGGTCGGCGACCTCATGCACGCCAACGTCGACTCCGACGAGACGTTCCTCGCCCTGGACCCGCTGCGCAAGATCCGCACCGAGCCGTACACCCCCGACCGGCACGCCCTGTCGATCGGCTTCGGCACGGACTGGAGCGGTCTGGTGTCGGCCTGGCTCACGGAGTGGGAGCGCAAGGGCCCCAAGTGGGAGAAGGCCAGGGCGCGGGTGCTGTCGACCATGGAGACGATCGCCGCCCAGCCCAACGGGTTCGTCCAGGGCACCGCTCTCTACGACCTGGACACGGGGAAGTTCGCCGTGGCCGACAAGCCGGCCGTCGGCGTCTCCCACCTCTCGGCCGTCTTCGGCCTCAACGAACTGTGCGCCGAGCTGATCCACCTCGTCGACATGCCGAAGTTCAACGAGGCCTACTTCGACTACTGCCGCTACTTCAACGCCACCAAGGCCGAGCAGGCGGCCCGGTACGGCTCCAACTTCGGCACGCTGCTGCTGTTCCAGGGCCACTCCCGCCTCGACGCGTACGCGGCCGTGAAGACCGGCGACGAGAAGCTCGCCAAGCGGGCCTGGGAGAAGTTCTACAACTCCGACGGCTACAAGGAGTCCGCACTCTGGAAGACGGAGGCGCTGAGCGGCCCCGTCGCCCTGGTGCCGGGCAGCGAGGCCGCGTGGGTGGCCACCAACGACACCGCGCTCTACGGCCTCGCCGCCATCGAGAACCTGGCCCTCCTCGGTGACCGGATGCCTTCGTAGGAACGGTTGACCGGGGGCTAGTGCATCCTCCCCAGGACCTCCCGCACACGCCGGACGTCCCGGAGCCGCCGCTCGTACGTCGCGCCCACGGCGAGCAGCAGCACTCCGGCGAGTGCGGGGGGTGCCCAACGGGGCAGCGCGTCGGCCACCTGGACCAGGTAGGGGGCCAGTTCGTGCAGGGCGTCCAGGACCAGCACCGAGCCGCCGAGGACCAGCGGCGCCCGGAGCCGGTGCCGGGCGCCCAGCAGCGTGACCAGCAGGGCGGCCGCGCCCAGCAGCAGTGGACGTGACCACTCCGGGTCGTTCCAGCCCGTCGCCAGGCTCGGCAACAGGGCCACGGCGAGCCCGGGGCCGTACGCCGTCCAGGAGCGGGTCAGCGGGGCGCGGTGCCGGCGCCAGGCGCCGACGAGCAGCGCCGGGACGGCCACGGGGAGGGTGTACGCCTCGGGGGTGGTGACCTCCCAGGCGGCCAGCCTGACCCAGGTGGCCAGCAGGAACAGGACGGTGGCCGCGTATCCGGCCCGGCGGCGGTCGGGCCGGGCCGCCGTGCCCGCGGCGATCACGCCGCAGGCCGCCAGCACCGTGGCCAGCATCGGCGCGTCGGGCACCGCCAGGCCGACGGCGAGCACCGCGGCGGCGGCTCCGGCCACCTCGACCGGCACCGTCGCCGGAGCCGCGCCCGACCGGGCGGCGGCCAGGGCCGCGACCACGGGGACGCAGAGAACGAGCAGCGCCGTGTGGGACGGCTGCCAGTCGGCCGCCGCGCCCGTCGCGCAGGCCAGCGCGGTGGCGTACCCGAGGGCGACCGGAGCCGCGACCGGCGTGAGGCGCGGCCGGCGGGACGCCGTCGCGCCCAGCACGGTCAGTGCCGACAGGACGGTCAGCGTCGCCGACTGCGTGGCCAGGGACAGGAACGCGAGGTGGAGGGAGGTCGCCAGGGCGAGCCACGGCGTGGGCAGGAAGGCCGTCGCCGCCGTCACCGCGCCCGCGAGCGACAGAGCCGCCGCGTAAGGCAGTTCGAGCACCGCCGGGAGGGCCAGGCAGGCCGCCCAGACCAGCGCCGCAGCCCCGGCCCGCGCCCGCGGCCGCCAGGCCCCGTGCCGCACCGCCAGGGGGACCAGCGCGCCGGCGACCACCACCAGGACGAGCAGCGCCTGTCCCGCGTACGGCGGCCAGGGGGTGTGCACGGTGACCGCGGCACGGGCGTCCGACAGCTCGCCCGACCAGGGGCGGTCCACCCAGCCGAGCGGGCCCAGCAGCGTGACGACGACCAGCGGCACGGCCCACAGCAGCGCCAGCGCCTGCACCGCGGCGGAGGCCCGCAGGAGACCCCCGCGCACGGCCTCGGGGAGCCGGTCCGCGCGCACCGCCGCCGACAGCGCGACGCCGAGGGCCAGATGGACGGGGACGCCCCAGCCGGCGGCCAGGAACACCCGGAGCAGGCCGCCGCCGGCCGCCACCAGCAGCAGTCCTCCGGCGATCGCGGTGCCCGACGCGACGGCCGGCTCCGGCAGTCGGGCGGCGGCCACCAGCGCGATCACCGCCGCGAAGAGGAGGAGCGCCGCCGCCCGTGCGGCGGCGCTCGGACCGGTGGCCGTCCATGACAGCCACCCGGCCGCCAGGACCCCCCAGCCGCCCAGGCCGTAGGCACCCGCCGTGACCGTGACCCGGACCGCACCGGCCGCCGCCCCGAACGCCACGACCGCGTCGAGGCCGGCCGTCACCAGCAGCGCCGTCGCGACCGCGTACGGGTCCGAGCCCGCCGCGATCGCCCAGAGGACCAACGGGAGTTGGGCCGCGACCAGCCCGGCGGGCAGCGGCAGCCGCAGGGCGCCGAGACCGAGGCCGTACGCCGCCCAGAGTGCGGCCAGCACCGCCGCGGCGGCCGCCGCGTAGCCCGTGCCGTCCGTGCCCGTGAGGGCGGCCTCGTGCAGGGCGTAGGCGTCCAGCACCGTCAGCGCCAGGCCGAGACCGGCCACCGACTCCGCCGTCGAACGCAGCCCGCGCCGCAGCAGCGGCACCGGCGCCGCGAGCACGGCCAGCGTGACCGTGCCGAGCACCAGGGCCCGCCCGGCGATCCCGAGGTGTCCCCAGCTGACCAGCGTGAACGCGATGGCCGCGATGGTGAGGAGGACGCCGCCGAGCAGCAGCAGCACGTTCTGGACCCGCGGAGCGCTCGCCTCGGGACGGGGCGCCGCCGTAAGCGGGGCCGGCGGTGTCGGGCGCGTCGAGCGGAGCGAGTCGACCAGCCAGGCACGGCGTGCGAGCAACTGGGCCCGGCGTGCGTCCAGTCGCCACAGCTCTGCGTCGAGGAGCCGCAGTTCCTCGGCCGGGGGCGGAAGGTGCGTCATGCAACGGAGTGTGGCCCCGCTCACCTCGTCCGGCATGAGCGCGGCTACTCAGGACGTACTCAGATCCCGGGCCCGTGAACGGGCACACTCGGATCATGGACTGGAACCGCTACCGCTTCCTCAGCCGGTGGCCGCTGCCCGCGCCGCCCGCCGCCGTCTACGCCGCGCTGGAGCGGGCCGAGGACTATCCCCGCTGGTGGCCGCAGGTCCGGGAGACGACCCGGCTCGACGACACCAGCGGCGTCATCACCATCCGCTCGCTCCTGCCGTACGCCATGACCTTCACCGCGCGCGAGGTGCGGCGGGACCCGGCGGGCGGGGTGCTGGAGATCGCGATCACCGGGGACATCGAGGGCTGGGCGCGCTGGACGGTCACCGCGCACGGCTCCGGGAGCCTCGCCCGGTACGAGCAGGTCGTCGACGTGACCAAGCCGCTGCTCAGGACGTTCGCCGTACCCGGGCGTCCGCTGTTCCGCGTCAACCACCGGCTGATGATGCGGGCCGGACGGCGCGGGCTGCTCCGCCATCTCCGAGCGGTTTGAAGGAACCCCGACGGGACCTGTATGGTTCAGTCCGTTCCCGGGCGATTAGCTCAGTGGAAGAGCGCTTCGTTCACACCGAAGAGGTCACTGGTTCGAACCCAGTATCGCCCACCGGGAAGGCCGGTCCGCAGTACGCGGACCGGCCTTTTGCCTGTCGCCTCGCGCTTGCCCGCGGCCTGCCCGTCACGCCGCCGCCGGCAGCGCCGGGCGCAGCGGCCACGACGTGTCGACCGTCTCCGGGGTGCCGCTGCGCGCGAACCAGGCCTGGAGCCCGCGGGCCTGGGCCGCGTGCCATGACGTCTGGAGCGAGTGCAGCTCGGCGGGGGACAGCCGCTCCAGCCGGGCCGCGAACCGCCGGCCCAGCGCCCTCACGACCTCCAGCGCTGCCTGCGCGTCGGCGGCCGCGTCGTGCGCGTCGGCCAGCGTCACGCCGTAGTTCTCGCACAGGTCGGTGAGCGTGCGCCGGCCCTTGCGGTAGCGGTCCAGGTGCTTGTCCAGTACCCGTGGGTCCAGCACCCGCAGCGGCGCCTGCTCCAGCCAGCGCCCCAGCGAGGACGCGCGGTGCCGGCGCAGCTCACGGTCGAGCAGCGTCAGGTCGAACGGCGCGTTCATCACCACCAACGGCCGCCCGGCAGCCGCCTGTTCGCCGAGCAGCTCGGCTATCTCGTACATCACCGGCGCGGGCCAGCGGCCGTTGCGCTGAAGGTGTTCGTCCGTCAGGCCGTGCACCGCCGTCGCTCCTTGGGGCACCGGCACACCGGGGTTGACCAGCCACCGGCTCACCCGGGGCCGGACGCCCGGCGCGTCCTGCACGACGAGCGCGGCCGACACGATCCGGTCGGTCTCGACGTCCACACCCGTCGTCTCCGTGTCGAAGGCCGCCAGCGGCCCCTCGTACCAGCACGTCATACCCACCAACCCCTCGTCCCACGACGGGAGCTGACGCCCCGTCCCCTGACCGTCTGGGTGATACCCGGGCTGTTTGCGCCGTACGCCGCGAGGAGACAACAGAAGTACGGGTCCTGCCAGTTCAGGGGCCCGACGCGAATCTCTCCCGGCCCCCGGTGCGGGGCTCCTCTTCGCCTGGAAGGCTGCTTGGTCATGGCGATAGCGCAGCCCGAGCGGGGCGGGCTGCTGCCCGAGCGCACGGGCCCCCGTCGCGGTTCACTCGCCACCACGGCGTGCATGGAGACACTCCAGGTGGGATATCTCCACGCGGTCGCGGCGGCCGCGGGCTGCTCGCTGTCCCAGCCGTTCCCCGACAACGGCATCGACTGGCACGTCAGCCACAGCTCCCCCGGCCACACCGTCGACGACGAGGTGACCATCAAGGTGCAGCTGAAGGCCACGTACCAGCTCCCGCCCCACCCGCCGGGGCGCTCCTTCTCCTTCACGCTCGACAACGACCACCTGCGCAAGCTCGCCCGCACCCCGGTCTCGGTGCACAAGATCCTCGTCGTGATGATCGTCCCGAGGTCGCGGGAGCAGTGGCTGCGGGCCGGTCACGACCGACTCGATCTGCGGCACTGCTGCTACTGGGTCAACCTGGCCGGCCACCCGATCACCGGCCGGACCCGCACCACCGTGCGGATCCCGACCGCACGGATCTTCGACGACCGGGCGCTGTGCGAGATCATGACGCGGGTCGGGACGGGAGGCAGACCATGACGCACCGCCCGCTGGAGGAGCCCTCGGGGCCGGTACGGCCGCACCCCGTCCACCCCGCCTGGAACCGGCCCCCCGAGGCCGCCGAGGTCGACCCGGCCGTCCTGGGCACCCTGCTGCGCCGGCACGGCTGGCAGCGGCGCGGCGGCGCCACCGGACGCTACGGCCGCTGGACCCCGCCCGGACCCGGCTCCGGCGCGACCAGCCTGCTCGTCCCGGAGAACCGCGCCTTCCCCGACAGCGACGACCTGCTCGGCGAGGCGCTGCTGGCACTGGCGCGCGGCCAGACGCCCGCCGCCCGCGAGGTGCTGATCGCCCTGGCCGTGCCGAGCGACGAGATCCGCTGGTGGCGCGACACCCCGGCCGGGCCCGCCGAGGCGGCCGGCGCCGCCTCCTGGGCGGTCGAGGAGCAACTGCGCGGCGCCGCCCGGCAGATGCTCCTCGCCGGCGCGCTGGCCACCCGCGCGCGTGCCGGTTACCACGGCGCCCGGCACCGGCGGTCGGCCGGCGCCATGCTGGAGAGCGTCCTGGTCGGTGCCGCCGCCGGCGGCCGCCGGCTGACCGCCTTCGCCCCCGTCGGCACGGCCCGCCCCCTCGCCGTACGCCTCCACCAGGCGCTGTACGCCGTCCGCGAGGCCATCGACTACCGGCGCGCCACCGGCGGCATGGACGCCTTCGACGGCGCCGTCGAGGCCGGCGCCAGCCGCGAGCTGACCGAGGCGCTGATCGCCCTCGTCCGCGGCACCGAGGGAGCCCGGGTCGCCGTCGAGTGGGCGCCCGCCGCCGGCACCCCCGAGGACTGCGCCGCCACCGCCGAGCCCGTGGAGTTCTCCCCCGGAGACCTCCCCGCGCTGCGCGAGGCGGGCGCCCGCTATCTGCGCCGGGAACCCTCCGTGTCCGTGCGGATCACCGGCACCGTCGTACGGCTGCGCAGGTCGGGGCCGCGCGGCGAGGGTGGCGTACGCCTGCGGGTGCTCGCGGGGGCCGACGTCCCGCACGTACGGCTCGTCCTGGACGAGGAGGACTACCGCATCGCCGGCCAGGCGCATCTGGTCGGACTGCCGGTGCGGGTGCAGGGCCGGCTGGAGAGCCGGGGCGGTTTCCGCCGGCTGACCGGGGCCGGTGGCGTGGCCCCCGTGCAGGTGGACGACGCCGAACGGGACCGGCTGATGAAGTCGCTCCAGGAGACCGCCGAGATCACGGCCGTCTTCGAGGAGGCCTGCGGAACGGACTGATTTCGCGGTGGGCGGTCCCGGGTCGGTACGATCGCCTCTTGCGCGGCATGGCCGTCCGGGCCGCGCTTCCGCCTTCAGTCAGGAGAGACCGGTGTCAGACGTCCGTGTGATCATCCAACGCGATTCCGAGCGGGAAGAGCGCACGGTGACGACGGGCACCACGGCCGCCGACCTCTTCGCCGGTGAGCGCTCGATCGTCGCCGCACGCGTGGACGGCGAGCTGAGGGACCTCGCCCACGAGCTGCGCGACGGCGTGACCGTCGAGGGCGTCGAGATCTCCTCCGAGGACGGTCTCGCCATCCTGCGCCACTCCACCGCGCACGTCATGGCGCAGGCCGTGCAGGAGCTGTTCCCCGAGGCCAAGCTGGGCATCGGCCCGCCCGTCAAGGACGGCTTCTACTACGACTTCGACGTCGAGAGGCCGTTCACGCCCGAGGATCTCAAGGCCGTCGAGAAGAAGATGCAGGAGATCCAGAAGCGCGGGCAGCGGTTCTCCCGCCGCGTCGTGACCGACGAGGCCGCCCGCGAGGAGCTGGCCGCCGAGCCGTACAAGCTGGAGCTGATCGGTCTCAAGGGCTCCGCCTCGCACGACGACGGCGCGGACGTCGAGGTCGGTGCCGGCGAGCTGACCATCTACGACAACCTGGACGCCAAGACCGGCGAGCTGTGCTGGAAGGACCTCTGCCGCGGTCCCCACCTGCCCACCACCCGGTTCATCCCGGCGTTCAAGCTGATGCGCAACGCGGCCGCCTACTGGCGCGGCAGCGAGAAGAACCCGATGCTCCAGCGCATCTACGGCACCGCCTGGCCGTCCAAGGACGAGCTGAAGGCCCACCTCGACTTCCTGGCCGAGGCCGAGAAGCGCGACCACCGCAAGCTGGGCAGCGAGCTGGACCTGTTCTCCATCCCCGAGCAGATCGGCTCCGGCCTCGCCGTCTTCCACCCCAAGGGCGGCATCATCCGCCGGGTGATGGAGGACTACTCGCGCCGCCGCCACGAGGAGGAGGGCTACGAGTTCGTCTACACCCCGCACGCGACGAAGGGCAAGCTCTTCGAGACCTCGGGCCACCTGGACTGGTACGCCGACGGCATGTACCCGCCCATGCAGCTCGACGAGGGCGTGGACTACTACCTCAAGCCCATGAACTGCCCGATGCACAACCTGATCTTCGACGCGCGCGGCCGCTCCTACCGTGAACTGCCGCTGCGCCTCTTCGAGTTCGGGACGGTGTACCGGTACGAGAAGTCGGGCGTCGTGCACGGACTGACCCGCGCCCGTGGCTTCACCCAGGACGACGCGCACATCTACTGCACGCGCGAGCAGATGTCGGACGAGCTGGACAGGACGCTCACCTTCGTCCTCGGCCTGCTGCGCGACTACGGTCTGACCGACTTCTACCTGGAGCTGTCCACCAAGGACCCGGAGAAGTTCGTCGGCTCCGACGAGGTCTGGGAGGAGGCGACCGAGACGCTGCGCCAGGTCGCCGAGAAGCAGGGTCTCCCGCTCGTGCCCGACCCGGGCGGCGCCGCCTTCTACGGCCCCAAGATCTCCGTCCAGACCAAGGACGCGATCGGCCGCACCTGGCAGATGTCGACCATCCAGCTCGACTTCAACCTGCCGGAGCGCTTCGACCTCGAATACACCGGCCCCGACGGCTCCAAGCAGCGCCCGGTCATGATCCACCGTGCGCTGTTCGGCTCCATCGAGCGGTTCTTCGCGGTGCTCCTGGAGCACTACGCGGGCGCCTTCCCGGCGTGGCTGGCCCCGGTCCAGGCGGTCGGCATCCCGATCGGCGACGGGCACGTGGAGTACCTGGAGAAGTTCGCGGCGGCCGCGAAGAAGCAGGGGCTGCGGGTCGAGGTCGACTCCTCCTCCGACCGTATGCAGAAGAAGATCCGCAACGCCCAGAAGCAGAAGGTGCCCTTCATGGTCATCGCGGGCGACGAGGACATGTCCAACGGCTCGGTGTCCTTCCGCTACCGCGACGGCTCGCAGGAGAACGGCATCCCGCTGGACGAGGCGATCGCGAAGATCGCCGAGGTCGTCGCCGAGCGCGCGCAGGTCTGATCCGCCCCACGCGGGCCGCGGGGCCCTCGGAGAGTCCGCTCTCCGAGGGCCCCGCTTCGTTCTTCCCGCGGTCAGCTCTCCAAGGGCCGCCCCGTCTCGTGCCCGTCCTCCTGCTCGTGCCCTTCGTCGGGCCCGTCCTCCTGCCCGTCCTCGCGCGAGAAGACCTGGATCAGCCAGGACGAGAAGGAGCCGGTGACCGCGCCCAGCAGGGCCAGGCCGCACGCCATCAGGCCGGCCGCGATGAACCGGCCCAGGGGAGTGACCGGCGTGACATCGCCGTAGCCGACGGTGGACAGCGTGGAACAGGCCCACCAGACCGCGTCACCGAAGGTGTGCATCTCCGTCCCCGGCGCCCCGCGTTCCTGGGCGTAGACGGCGAGCGCACCCGCGAAGCCGAGCAGTACCGTCGACACACCCGCGTAGACGATCACGCGCGCGTGCAGCGACAGCCGTGGCCCGCCGCGCCGACGGAGTACGGCCTCGTACAGCCGCACGATCCGCAGCGGGCGCAGCAGCGGCAGCAGCACCACCAGGGTGTCCAGCCAGTGCCGCCGGACGAAGCGCGGACCCTGTCCGCTGAGCCGCCAGCGCACCGCGTAGTCCACGGCGAACAGCGCCCACGCCCCGAACAGGACCGTCAGTGCGAAGTCCCGCCATGAGTCGGGGAGGCCGGCGCCGAGGACATGGACCGCGTACCCGGCGAGGTAGGCCGCCGAGGCGAGGGCGAGGGGTACCTCGGTGCGTCGTTCCCAGCGGATCAGGCGGCTGTCTGCGGTCATCGGCCCAGCTTGGCCCGCGTGGCTTTTCCGCTCACCCCGCCGACACGCCGCGAACGGGGGAAGCCATATGCTGCCTAGCATGACGAGTGAGCCGGAGCAGCAGATCGGAGTGGGGACGCAGGACGCGTTCCAGCGCCTGTGGACGCCCCACCGGATGGCCTACATCCAGGGCGAGAACAAGCCCACCGGCCCCGGAGCCGACGACGGCTGTCCGTTCTGCGCGATCCCGGCGAAGTCCGACGAGGACGGCCTGGTGGTCAGGCGCGGCGAGCACGTGTACGCGGTGCTGAACCTGTACCCGTACAACGGCGGCCACCTGATGACCGTCCCCTACCGGCACGTGGCCGACTACACCGACCTGACCGGGCCGGAGACCGCGGAGCTGGCCGAGCTGACCAAACAGGCGATGACGGCCCTGCGCACCGCGTCCGGCGCCCAGGGCTTCAACATCGGCATGAACCAGGGTTCGGTCGCGGGCGCCGGTATCGCCGCGCACCTGCACCAGCACATCGTGCCCCGCTGGGGCGGCGACACCAACTTCATGCCGGTGGTCGGCCACACGCGCGTGCTGCCGCAGCTCCTGGCGGACACCCGCAAGATGCTGGCGGAGGCCTGGCCGACCGCATAGCGGTTCCCAGCCCGTCCGGCGCTCGAGGACGAGGCCGAGGTCGTCCGGGCCGAGGCGGGGGGTCTGGGGGCGTGGCCCCCAGCGCACCGGCCTCAGCGCACCGGCCTCAGCGCACCGGCCTCAGCGCACCGGCCTCAGCGCACCGGCCCCAGCGCACCGGTCCCCGGCCCGCGCGAGTGACCCCGCCCCACCGCCGGAGGCCTACGCGTCGTAGGTGTCGGCCTTCCTCGGTGTCAGGTCCTGGACCGCGCCGCTGAGGACCGACGAGCGCGAGCTGAACTTCTCGGTGTCCACGTCGTGCTCCTTGAGCACCCGCAGCGCGGCCGAGTGCACCGCCCTCAGCACCGGCGTGGCCGCGCGCAGCGCGTCGTCGGCCATGAAGCGGTGCCGCCACGGCTGGTCGGCCCAGGCGTGCCGCAGGCCGAACGGCTCCGGCAGGCCTATCGAGCCGCCGAGCCAGTTCAGCAGCGGCGGGTACCAGCTGATCGTGGCGCGCGCGGCCACCCGTACCACCTCGTCGGCGGTGACCAGCGGCAGGCTGATCTTCCGGGTCTCCCAGAACCGGACGGTCTTGGCGACCTCCCTCGTGGGGGCCTCCGGCTTGGTGGTGAACAGGGCGTTCACCGGGCCCAGCGCATGGCCGGTGACCTCGATGCGCAGCGTCTCGTGCAGCACGGTCACGGTGATCAGCATGGTGATGATCAACTGGCCGTCCCACAGCGGCCACTGGACGCCCAGGTAGTGCCGGTCGCCGCCGCCGAACTGCTGGTTGTTGCAGATGTCCTCCACGGCCCTCGGCTTGACCTGGTAGGCCTCCACGTCGGTGCCCTCCGGCCGGGCCACCGCCTTGGCGTTCTCACCGACCGGCGTGACGATCCAGTGCCGTACCGAAGGAGGCGGGAAACCGCCGGTCTTCAGGCTCTGCCGGTGCAGCAGCTGGAGCTGGTCGTGGACGGCCCGGACGATCGTCCAGCTGCGGAACTCGTGGACGCCCTTGACGGGGTCGATCGGGGTCAGCTCCTCCGCGAGGTGCCAGGCACCCCAGCGGGTGCCCATGCCGAGTATCCCCTTGGGACCGGCGTAGAAGACGGAGTTGGACTGCTGCTCGGCGCTCAACCGGGCCAGGGACTGGCGCAGCTGCTCGGCCGCCGTCTGGTTCGGGCTGGTCGGCACCGCCTCCGGGACCTTGGCGCCGACGCTGCTGCCGGACAGCAGGCTGTCCCAGCGCTCGCGCAGGTCCTTCGCCGTGCCCTCGCAGATGCGCTTGGCCAGGAACCAGCCGGCCACCGGCGCGACGACCGCACCGCGCGCGTACCACCCGGCCAGGCCGGAGAACGGCATGCGCAGCAGGAAGAGCGCGGCGAGCGCGCCGACGGCCACGAGCAGACCGGTGGCCAGCCCGGAGACCCGCCGGTCGCCCCCCTTCACCATGGTGGTCCGGAGCTGGAAGACCAGCAGCCACACCAGCAGGCCGGGCAGGAACAGCAGACCGCACAGGACCATGACGCCGGTCAGCTTCTTGTCGCGCTCCCGCCGGATCCGGTTGGCGGCCAGGCAGTGTTCGACGACCACCTGCGGCTCGCTGCCGAACGACTGGATCAGCGGCTTGCGCCCGACGCCCAGCATGCGGTCGATCACCGCCTGGGAGAACGCCTCGCCGAGGTTGGGCCGGAAGATTTTGGCCCAGCTGCGGCCGGGGCCGACCGCCGTCTGGTGCCATTCGTTGTCGGCCTTCTTGATGTCCTCCACGGGGTTGTCCCGGTACGCGGCCGAGGCCAGCGCGAAGGTCGGCGTCTGCCCGCCCTCGCCCTGCTGCGGCACCTGTGGCCCGAAGAAGTCCGCGTAACCGCTGCCAACGGTCATTCCCGCCCCCGATCGCCGCGACTGTCGCTCCTGCGGCCTTCCCGACTTCCGTGCTCCGCACACCTGTTGATCAGGTCATCAGCGTATATCCAGGCACGGACATCCGTCGGCGGACGGCCGAAGCCGCCCGCCGTAACGGAGGAACGCCTTCCGTACCGGCCACTTGAGGGTGGCCGCCCCCCAACCCCTACCCCGCCCGCTCCTGTTGGCGCAGACGCTCCGCCACCTGCGCCGGCATCGGCTCGTGGCGGGCGTACGCGCGGTGGAAGCGGGCCGTGCCGTGCGAGAGGGAACGCAGGTCGACCGCGTACCGGCCGATCTCGATCTCGGGCACCTCCGCGCGCACCAGCGTGCGACCGCCGCTCGTCTGCTCGGTGCCCAGCACCCGTCCGCGCCGCCCCGAGAGGTCGCTCATCACGGCGCCCACGTACTCGTCGCCGACCAGCACACCCACCTCGGCCACCGGCTCCAGCAGATGGATCCTCGCGCCGGCCGCGGCCTCCCGCAGCGCGAGCGCCCCGGCCGTCTGGAAGGCGGCGTCGGAGGAGTCCACCGAATGCGCCTTGCCGTCGCGCAGGGTCACCCGGACGTCGACGAGCGGATGGCCCGCGGCGACCCCCTTGGCGGCCTGCGCCCGTACGCCCTTCTCGACGGACGGGACGAACTGGCGCGGCACCGCCCCGCCCACGACCTTGTCCACGAACTCGATGCCGGAACCGCCCGGCAGCGGCTCCACCTCGATCTCGCACACGGCGAACTGCCCGTGCCCGCCGGACTGCTTGACGTGCCGTCCGCGCCCGGAGGCGCCGGCGGCGAACGTCTCCCGCAGCGAGACCCTGTGCGGGACGACGTCGACCTGCACGCCGTAGCGGCTGCGCAGCCGCTCCAGGGCGACGTCCGCGTGGGCCTCGCCCAGGCACCACAGCACCACCTGATGGGTGCCCCGGTTCTGTTCCAGCCGCATCGTGGGGTCCTCGGCCACCAGCCGGGACAGCCCCTGCGACAGCTTGTCCTCGTCGGCCTTGCTGTGCGCCTGGATGGCCAGCGGCAGCAGCGGGTCGGGCATCTGCCACGGCTCCATCAGCAGGGGGTCGTCCTTGGCGGAGAGCGTGTCGCCGGTCTCCGCGCGGCTCAGCCTCGCCACGCACGCCAGGTCGCCCGCGATGCAGTGCGTCAGAGCGCGCTGCTGCTTGCCGAAGGGCGCCGACAGGGCGCCCACGCGCTCGTCGACGTCGTGGTCCTCGTGGCCGCGGTCGGTGAGCCCGTGCCCGGAGACGTGCACGGTCTGGTCGGGGCGCAGGGTGCCGGAGAACACGCGGACCAGCGAGACGCGGCCGACGTAGGGGTCGGAGGCCGTCTTCACGACCTCCGCGACCAGTGGCCCGTCCGGATCGCACAGGTCCAGCGCGCGCGGCTCGCCGTCGACCGTGGTGACGCGGGGCGCCTCGCGCTCCAGAGGCGTCGGGAAGCCCCTGGTGACGAGTTCCAGCAGCTCCACGGTGCCGATGCCCTGCCGGGCGCCCTCGGCGGCCGGGGCCGCGGCCAGTACGGGGAAGAACGTGCCGCGCGCCACGGCCCTCTCCAGGTCCTGGATCAGGGTCTTGACGTCGATCTGCTCGCCGCCGAGATAGCGGTCCATGAGGGTCTCGTCCTCGCTCTCGGCGATGATCCCCTCGATCAGCCGGTCACGGGCCTCCTCGATCCCGGGCAGCTCGGCCTCGCCCGGCTCGGACTCCTCGCGCTCACCGGAGGAGTAGTCGAACAGCTTGCGCGACAGCAGCCCGGTCAGACCCGTCACGGGCGCGTGCCCGTCCGGCGCCTGCGGGCCGTGCAGCGGCAGGTACAGCGGCAGCACGGCGTCGGGGTCGTCGCCGCCGAAGGCCTCCGCGCAGATCCGCGTCATCTCCTCGAAGTCCGCGCGCGCGGCCTCCAGGTGCGTGACGACGATCGCGCGCGGCATGCCGACGGCCGCGCACTCCTCCCACACCATGCGGGTCGAGCCGTCCACGCCGTCCGACGCCGAGACGACGAAGAGGGCCGCGTCCGCGGCGCGCAGACCGGCCCTCAGCTCCCCGACGAAGTCGGCGTACCCGGGGGTGTCGAGGAGGTTGATCTTGATGCCGTCCCATTCGACCGGCACCAGGGAGAGCTGCACCGAGCGTTGCTGACGGTGCTCGATGTCGTCGTAGTCGGAGACGGTGCCGCCGTCCTCCACACGGCCCGCCCGGTTCACCGCTCCCGCCGTCAGCGCGAGAGCCTCCACCAAGGTCGTCTTGCCCGATCCGGAGTGGCCGACCAGCACCACATTCCGTACGGACGCGGGGTGGTCGGCCGCCGTGGCCCTGCCGGCGGCTCCGGTGTGTGTGTGCGCCTTGTCGCCCATAATTCCGCCTCCCGTGCACGGTGAGGTCATCGGGGCGCGGACACGGCGGTTCCTCCCCCAGACTCCGTCCGGGGCACCCCCAGCGGTGGCGGCTCCGGCGACGCCCGCGGTCCTTCGAGCTTTCCACTCCCGTCACGGTGCGTCCATACGGAGGACCCGACGAGGCCGCCGGCACGGGCGCCGGCGCGACCCGCCGTGCCCCCGGCGCGGCCGCGCGGTGACACCGGGCCCGGGTGCCCGACGGTCGCACACCCACGCGCGTCGCTACGATGGGCCAGCCGGTGGCCAGCAGGGGCCGCGCGGCCATACGACCGTCGGGAAGGCCATGCTGAACAAGTACGCGCGTGCATTCTTCACGCGTGTCCTCACACCGTTCGCCGCGTTTCTCATCCGCCGGGGCGTGAGCCCCGACACGGTCACGCTGCTCGGCACCGCCGGCGTGGTCGCCGGCGCGCTGGTCTTCTACCCCAGGGGCCACTTCTTCTGGGGCACGGTCGTGATCACGTTGTTCGTGTTCTCCGACCTCGTCGACGGCAACATGGCCCGCCAGCTCGGCCGCTCCAGCCGCTGGGGCGCCTTCCTGGACTCCACGCTCGACCGGGTCGCCGACGGCGCGGTCTTCGGCGGCTTCGCCCTCTGGTACGCGGGCCACGGCGACGACAACGTGCTGTGCGCCGTCTCGATCTTCTGCCTGGCCAGCGGTCAGGTCGTGTCGTACACCAAGGCGCGCGGCGAGTCGATCGGCCTGCCGGTCGCGGTCAACGGGCTCGTCGAGCGCGCCGAGCGGCTGGTGGTGTCGCTGGTCGCCGCCGGGCTCGCGGGCCTGCACGCGTTCGGGGTGCCGGGCATCCAGTACCTGCTGCCGGTCGCCCTGTGGCTGGTCGCCGTCGGCAGCCTGGTCACGTTGATCCAGCGGGTGGTCACGGTCCGGCGCGAGGCGGCGGAGGCCGATGCGGCGACCGCGGCGGCCCAGCAGGAGACCGAGGGGCGTGAGACCGCCCAGTGAGCGCACGCGACCAGCTGACCGACGGGCTGTACGGACTCGGCTGGAGCACCGTCAAGAAGCTCCCCGAGCCGGCGGCGGTCCGCCTCGGGCGCACCATCGCCGACCTCGCATGGAAGCAGCGCGGCAAAGGCGTCCAGCGCCTCGAGAGCAACTACGCGCGCGTGGTGCCGGACGCGAGCCCCGAGCGGCTGGCCGAGCTGTCCCGCGCGGGCATGCGCTCCTACCTGCGCTACTGGATGGAGTCCTTCCGGCTCCCCGCCTGGAGCCCCGAGCGGATCGCGTCCGGGTTCGAACCCGAGGACCTGCACCACCTGACCGACGGCCTCGCGGCCGGCAACGGCGTCGTCGTCGCGCTGCCGCACCTGGCCAACTGGGACCTCGCCGGCGCCTGGGTCACCACCAAGCTGGGCGCCCCGTTCACCACGGTCGCCGAGCGCCTCAAGCCCGAGACGCTCTACGACCGGTTCGTCGCCTACCGCGAGGGCCTCGGCATGGAGGTCCTGCCGCACAGCGGCGGCACCGCCTTCGGCACCCTCGCCCGGCGACTGCGCGAGGGCGGCCTGGTCTGCCTGGTCGCCGACCGCGACCTGTCCGCGTCCGGTGTCGAGGTCGAGTTCTTCGGCGCCACCGCGCGGATGCCCGCCGGACCGGCCCTTCTCGCCCAGCAGACCGGCGCCTCACTGCTCCCCGTCACCCTCTGGTACGACGACTCGCCCGTCATGCGGGGCCGCGTCCATCCCCCGATCGACGTACCCGGGTCAGGTACGCGGGCGGAGCGGGCGTCCGTCATGACACAGGCGCTGGCGGACGCCTTCGCCACGGGGATCGCCGACCATCCGGAGGACTGGCACATGCTCCAGCGGTTGTGGCTCGCCGATCTCGACCCCGCGAAGGGACCCGCGTGAGAATCGGCATCGTCTGCCCCTACTCCTGGGACGTTCCCGGTGGCGTCCAGTTCCACATCCGCGACCTCGCCGAGTACTTCATCCGCCTCGGCCACGAGGTCTCCGTCCTCGCCCCCGCCGACGACGACACCCCGCTCCCGCCGTACGTCGTCTCGGCCGGCCGCGCCGTCCCGGTGCCGTACAACGGCTCGGTGGCCCGGCTGAACTTCGGCTTCCTGAGCGCCGCCCGGGTGCGCCGCTGGCTGCACGACGGTGCCTTCGACGTGGTCCACATCCACGAGCCGACCTCGCCGTCGCTCGGCCTGCTGACCTGCTGGGCGGCGCGGGGCCCGATCGTGGCGACGTTCCACACGTCGAACCCGCGCTCGCGCGCGATGATCGCCGCCTACTCGATCCTCCAGGCCGCCCTGGAGAAGATCAGCGCGCGGATAGCGGTCAGCGAGTACGCCCGCCGCACCCTGGTGGAGCACCTCGGCGGGGATGCCGTGGTCATCCCCAACGGCGTGGACGTCGACTTCTTCGCCCGCGCCGAACCCAACCCCGAGTGGCAGGGCGGGACGATCGGCTTCGTCGGACGCATCGACGAGCCCCGCAAGGGCCTGCCGGTGCTGATGGCCGCCCTGCCGAAGATCTTCGCCGAGCGTCCGGACGCGCGCCTGC
Source organism: Streptomyces sp. NPDC006259 (assembly GCF_042870975.1). NCBI lineage: Bacteria > Bacillati > Actinomycetota > Actinomycetes > Kitasatosporales > Streptomycetaceae > Streptomyces > Streptomyces sp. NPDC006259. The sequence continues at coordinate 331,899 of NZ_JBIAHY010000007.1, forward strand.
TGGTGGCGGGCCGCGGCGACGAGAAGGAGGCCGTCGAGAACCTCCCCGAGGAGCTGCGCTCCCGTGTCGAGTTCCTCGGCATGGTCAGCGACGAGGACAAGGCCCGCTTCCTGCGCAGCATCGACCTCTACGTCGCCCCCAACACCGGCGGCGAGAGCTTCGGCATCATCCTGGTCGAGGCCATGTCCGCCGGTGCCCCGGTGCTCGCCTCCGACCTCGACGCCTTCGCCCAGGTGCTCGACCACGGCAGCGCGGGCGAACTGTTCGCCAACGAGGACGCGGCCGCGCTCGCCGAAGCGGCGGTACGGCTGCTGGGCGACCCCGAGCGACGGGCCGGCCTGCGCGAGCGGGGCAGCGCCCACGTCCGGCGCTTCGACTGGTCGACGGTCGGCGCGGACATCCTCTCCGTGTACGAGACGGTCACGGCGGGCGCGGCGGCGGTGGCGGCGGACGACAAGGGCTCCCCGGGCCTGCGGGCACGGTTCGGCCTGGCACGCGACTGACGCGTGGGGCGGTCCTGACAACGCCGGGCGGGTACGCGCTGCCCGTCCGGCGCGTGAGGACAGGGCCGGCAAGGGGTGTGCGGGCGGTGGCTTCAGAAAGGCCCCGCCGCAGGCACTCCGGCGGGTCCCGTGGAGCGGCCGGCCTTGCCGCCCGTGGCCGTAAGCCTCACGCGGCGGCGGCGGCGGTGGTGGCGGCGGACGACGACGGGGCTCCCGGGGTTTGCGGGGCGTGCGGCCTGGCACGCCGCTGAGGACAGGGCCGGCGAGGGGTGTGCGGGCGGTGGCTTCAGAAAGGCCCCGCCGCAGGCACTCCGGCGGGTCCCGTGGAGCGGTCGGCCTTGCCGCCCGTGGCCGTAAGCCTCACGCGGCGCTGGTGGCGGCGGACGACGACGGGGCTCCCCGGGTTTGCGGGGCGTGCGGCCTGGCACGCCGCTGAGGACAGGGCCCGCGAGGGGTGTGCGGGCGGTGGCCTCAGAAGGGCGCCCGCCGCGGGCACTCCGGCCGGGCCTGCGGAGCGACTAGCCTTGCGGCCCGTGACCGCAACCCTGATCTGGATCCTCGTCGTCCTCGTCGCCATCGGCCTCTACCTGAGCTGGACGGCGGGACGGCTGGACCGGCTGCACGCCCGTATCGACGCCGCCCGCGCCGCACTGGACGCACAACTCCTGCGCAGGGCGTCCGTGGCCCAGGAACTGGCCACCTCCGGCGTGCTCGATCCGGCCGCCTCGATCGTGCTCTACGAGGCCGCGCACGCCGCCCGGCAGGCCGAGGAGGAGCAGCGGGAGGTCGCCGAGAGCGACCTGAGCCAGGCGCTGCGAGCGGTCTTCGCGGACGTACAGCAGGTGGAGGCCGTCCGTGAGGTGCCCGGGGGAGAGGCCGCGGCGCACGAGCTGACCGAGGCCGTCCTGCGGGTGCCCATGGCCCGCCGCTTCCACAACGACGCGGTGGGCGGGGCCCGCAGGCTGCGCGAGCACCGCAAGGTGCGCTGGTTCCGGCTGGCCGGCCACGCGCCGTTTCCGATGGCCTTCGAGATGGACGACGAGCCGCCCGCCGTGCTCACCGAGCGTTCGCGCGCGTGAGCGCACCGCGACGGGCCGCCGCCGGGAACCCAAAAGGATCCACCGCCTTCCCATTGGCCCTTGCTGTGGACTGGTCCACTCGCGTTACCTCGGTGCGGTAGAAAGCCCTCTTTCCCTTCAGTGAGGTCAACCCGTGTCCAGCACCCAGAACCAGGCCCCCGAGACCGGCACCGCGCGCGTGAAGCGCGGCATGGCCGAGCAGCTCAAGGGCGGCGTGATCATGGACGTCGTCAACGCGGAGCAGGCGAAGATCGCCGAGGACGCGGGCGCCGTCGCCGTCATGGCCCTGGAGCGGGTTCCCGCCGACATCCGCAAGGACGGCGGCGTGGCCCGGATGTCGGACCCGAACATGATCGAGGAGATCATCGAAGCGGTCTCCATCCCGGTCATGGCCAAGTCCCGCATCGGCCACTTCGTCGAGGCCCAGGTCCTGCAGTCCCTCGGCGTGGACTACATCGACGAGTCCGAGGTCCTCACCCCGGCCGACGAGGTCAACCACTCCGACAAGTGGGCGTTCACCACCCCCTTCGTCTGCGGCGCCACCAACCTGGGCGAGGCGCTGCGCCGCATCGCCGAGGGCGCCGCGATGATCCGCTCCAAGGGCGAGGCCGGCACCGGCAACGTGGTCGAGGCGGTCCGTCACCTGCGCCAGATCAAGAACGAGATCGCCAGGCTCCGCGGCTTCGACAACAACGAGCTGTACGCCGCCGCCAAGGACCTGCGGGCCCCCTACGAGCTGGTCAAGGAGGTCGCCGAGCTGGGCAAGCTGCCGGTCGTGCTGTTCTCCGCCGGTGGCGTGGCCACCCCCGCCGACGCCGCGCTGATGCGCCAGCTGGGCGCCGAGGGCGTCTTCGTCGGCTCCGGCATCTTCAAGTCCGGCGACCCGGCCAAGCGCGCCGCCGCCATCGTGAAGGCGACCACCTTCTACGACGACCCGAAGATCATCGCGGACGCGTCCCGCAACCTCGGCGAGGCCATGGTCGGCATCAACTGCGACACCCTCCCCGAGGCCGAGCGCTACGCCAACCGCGGCTGGTAGTCACCATGACCGACGCACCTGTCATCGGCGTCCTGGCCCTCCAGGGCGACGTACGGGAGCACCTCATCGCCCTGGCCGCGGCCGACGCCGTGGCCAGGCCGGTCCGGCGCCCCGAAGAACTCGCCGAGGTCGACGGCCTGGTCATCCCCGGCGGCGAGTCCACCACCATCTCCAAGCTGGCCGTCCTCTTCGGCGTGCTGGAGCCCCTCCGCGCGCGCGTGCGGGCCGGCCTGCCCGTCTACGGCACCTGCGCGGGCATGATCCTGCTCGCCGACAAGATCCTCGACCCGCGCTCGGGGCAGGAGACCGTCGGCGGCATCGACATGATCGTGCGCCGCAACGCCTTCGGACGGCAGAATGAGTCCTTCGAAGCGGCGGTCGACGTCAAGGGCGTCGAGGGGGATCCCGTGGAGGGCGTCTTCATCCGTGCCCCCTGGGTCGAGTCGGTCGGCGCCCGCACCGAGGTCCTCGCCGAGCACGAGGGCCACATCGTCGCCGTCCGCCAGGGCAACGCGCTGGCCACCTCGTTCCACCCGGAGCTGACCGGCGACCACCGCGTGCACTCCCTGTTCGTGGAGATGGTGCGCGCCAACCGGACACCGGAGTCCTTGTAGGATCTCTGGCGTTCACGCAGAGATGGGTTACGCGAAGGAGACAGGCAGATGTCCGGCCACTCTAAATGGGCCACGACGAAGCACAAGAAGGCCGTGATCGACGCCAAGCGCGGCAAGCTCTTCGCGAAGCTGATCAAGAACATCGAGGTCGCGGCGCGCATGGGCGGTGTCGACCTGGACGGCAACCCCACGCTCTACGACGCCGTCCAGAAGGCGAAGAAGTCGTCGGTCCCCAACAAGAACATCGACTCCGCGATCAAGCGCGGCGGTGGCCTTGAGGCCGGCGGTGCCGACTACGAGACGATCATGTACGAGGGTTACGGCCCGAACGGCGTCGCGGTGCTCATCGAGTGCCTCACCGACAACCGCAACCGTGCCGCCTCCGACGTGCGCGTCGCCATGACCCGCAACGGCGGCTCCATGGCCGACCCCGGCTCGGTGTCGTACCTCTTCCACCGCAAGGGCGTCGTCATCGTCCCCAAGGGCGAGCTGTCCGAGGACGACGTGCTCGGCGCCGTCCTGGACGCCGGCGCCGAGGAGGTCAACGACCTCGGTGAGTCCTTCGAGGTCATCAGCGAGGCCACCGACCTGGTCGCGGTCCGCACCGCCCTCCAGGACGCCGGCATCGACTACGACTCCGCCGACGCCAACTTCGTCCCGACCATGCAGGTCGAACTGGACGAGGAGGGCGCCAGGAAGATCTTCAAGCTGATCGACGCGCTCGAGGACAGCGACGACGTGCAGAACGTCTTCGCCAACTTCGACGTCAGCGACGAGGTCATGGAGAAGGTCGACGCGTAGCGCCGCCGCGAACTGAGCGGATCCGTCGGGCCGGTGGGACACGTCCTACCGGCCCGACGTCGTTGTCAGTGGCAGCGGATAGCCTGACGACCGTCAGAGATCACGAGGGGAGGGCGCGTGCGCGTACTCGGGGTGGACCCCGGTCTCACGCGATGCGGCGTGGGCGTCGTCGAGGGCGTCGCCGGCCGACCGCTCACGATGCTCGGCGTCGGCGTCGTACGGACGCCCGCGGACGCCGAGTTGGGGCAGCGCCTCGTCGCCGTCGAGCAGGGCGTCGAGCAGTGGCTGGACGAGTACCGGCCCGAATTCGTCGCCGTCGAGCGCGTGTTCAGCCAGCACAACGTGCGCACCGTCATGGGCACCGCCCAGGCCAGTGCCGTCGCCATGCTGTGCGCCGCCCGCCGCGGCATCCCCGTCGCCCTGCACACACCCAGCGAGGTCAAGGCCGCCGTCACCGGCAGCGGCCGCGCCGACAAGGCACAGGTCGGCGCCATGGTGACCCGGCTGCTCCGGCTCGACGCACCCCCCAGGCCCGCCGACGCCGCCGACGCCCTCGCCCTCGCCATCTGCCACATCTGGCGCGCCCCCGCGCAGAACCGACTCCAGCAGGCCGTCGCCCTGCACGCATCGAAAGGCCGTACGGGATGATCGCCTTCGTGAGCGGACCGGTCGCCGCCCTCGCCCCCGGCTCCGCGGTGGTCGAGGTGGGCGGCATCGGCATCGCCGTCCAGTGCACCCCCGACACGCTCTCCGCACTGCGCGTGGGCCGGGAGGCGAGACTGGCCACCGCACTGGTCGTCCGCGAGGACTCCCTCACCCTGTACGGCTTCGCCGACGACGACGAGCGCCAGGTCTTCGAGCTGCTCCAGACCGCGAGCGGGGTCGGGCCGCGCCTCGCCCAGGCCATGCTGGCCGTCCACTCGCCGGACGCCCTGCGGCGCGCCGTCGCCACCGGTGACGAGCGGGCCCTCACCGCCGTCCCCGGCATCGGCAAGAAGGGCGCCCAGAAGCTGCTGCTGGAGCTGAAGGACCGCCTCGGCGAGCCGATCGGCGCCCCCGCGGTCGGCACGCCCGTCACCCAGGGCTGGCGCGACCAGCTGCACGCTGCCCTGATCGGGCTCGGCTACGCGACCCGCGAGGCGGAGGAGGCCGTCACCGCCGTCGCACCGCAGGCCGAGGCCGCCGGTGGCACACCCCAGGTCGGCCGGCTTCTGAAGGCGGCGCTGCAGACCCTCAACCGAGCCCGCTGACCCCCTACCTTGCCGAGGCACACCACATGAACTGGGACGACCCGACCGACGCGACCGCCGACGAGGGGCTCGCCGGCCCCGCAGCGGAGCGGCTGGTGGGCTCCGTCGCCGACGGCGAGGACCAGGCCGTCGAAGCCGCCCTGCGCCCCAAGGACCTGGGCGAGTTCATCGGCCAGGAGAAGGTCCGCGAACAGCTCGACCTCGTGCTGCGCGCCGCACGCGCGCGCGGCGCGACCGCCGACCACGTGCTGCTCTCCGGCGCCCCGGGCCTCGGCAAGACCACCCTCTCCATGATCATCGCGGCCGAGATGGGCGCCCCGATCCGGATCACCAGCGGCCCCGCCATCCAGCACGCGGGCGACCTGGCCGCGATCCTGTCCTCCCTCCAGGAGGGCGAGGTCCTCTTCCTCGACGAGATCCACCGCATGTCCCGGCCCGCCGAGGAGATGCTCTACATGGCGATGGAGGACTTCCGCGTCGACGTCATCGTCGGCAAGGGCCCCGGCGCCACCGCGATCCCCCTGGAGCTGCCCCCCTTCACCCTGGTCGGCGCCACCACGCGGGCCGGCCTGCTGCCGCCCCCGCTGCGCGACCGCTTCGGCTTCACCGCGCACATGGAGTTCTACGAACCGGCCGAACTGGAACGGGTGATCCACCGCTCGGCGAACCTCCTCGACGTGGAGATCGACACCCTCGGCGCCGCCGAGATCGCCGGCCGCTCGCGCGGCACGCCCCGCATCGCCAACCGCCTGCTGCGCCGCGTCCGGGACTACGCCCAGGTGAAGGCCGACGGCGTGATCACCCGCGAGATCGCGGAGGCCGCGCTGAAGGTCTACGAGGTCGACGCCCGCGGCCTCGACCGCCTCGACCGCGCCGTCCTGACCGCCCTGCTGAAGCTGTTCGGCGGCGGACCGGTCGGTCTGTCCACGCTCGCCGTGGCGGTGGGGGAGGAGCGCGAGACCGTGGAGGAGGTGGCCGAACCCTTCCTCGTCCGCGAGGGCCTGCTCGCCCGCACGCCGCGCGGCCGGGTCGCCACCCCCGCCGCCTGGGCCCACCTGGGCCTGACCCCGCCCCGCCCCGCCACCGCGGGAAACGGACAACAGGACCTCTTCGGGGCGTGACGGCGCGGCGTCCGTCCGGGATCGGACAGGACGATGGCGGTACCAGGAACCCTGGTGCCATGCTGAGCGTTGTTCACTGCGCGCGGACTCGCTTAGACTCCGCCGATGCCGCCCTTGTCGGCAGCGCGCACACCCCCAACCATCAGGCCGCTCACCATCGCGGTCGCGTGAAGGAAGTACCGACCCGTGAGTTTCATGACCCTCCTCCTGCCCCTGGTGCTCATCGGGGCCATGTTCCTGATGACCCGGTCGGCGAAGAAGAAGCAGCAGCAGGCCGTGGACATGCGCAACCAGATGCAGCCCGGCAGCGGTGTCCGCACCATCGGGGGCATGTACGCGACGGTCAAGGAGGTCAGTGAGGACACGGTCCTCCTCGACGCCGGCCCGGGTGTGGACCTGCTCTTCGCGAAGAACTCGATCGGTGCCGTGCTGACGGACGACGAGTACAACCGCATCGTCCACGGCATCGAGCACGACCTGAAGTCCGACGCCGACGTCGTCCCCGACGACGCCTCCTCCCTCACCGGGACCGACGGGTCCGCCGACGCCGCCGCCTCCGACGACCAGCCCGTCGACCTCGGCAAGAAGGGCGAGACCGAGGCCGGCGCCGTCGAGAAGACCGCCGAGGAGAAGACCGCCGAGGCCGACGGAGGGCCGAAGAAGACCGACGGCGACTCCGACGAGAAGAAGTAGCCACGACCCGGGGCACGCGGGCCCGTCCCGCGGGCCTCGGGCGCGCGCAGTCTCGCACCTAGGGGATCCCGACACCATGTCATGGCCGTTGCCGCGCTGACCCGGCGCGAGGCGGCCCGAGAGGGAGTACGAGAAGGTGGCAGCACCTAAGAAGGGCCGGAGCGCGAGTGCCCAGAGCAAGCCGTGGCGCTCGCTGGTCCTGATCCTGATCGCCATCGTGGGGCTCACCGGAGGCATGTTCCTCTCCGGCCACACGACTCCGCGTCTCGGCATCGACCTTGCCGGCGGTACGAGCATCACGCTCGAGGCGAAGGCCGACCAAGGGTCCGCCATCAACAAGGCGAACATGGACACCGCGGTCGAGATCATGAACCGCCGTGTCAACGGCCTGGGCGTCTCCGAGGCGGAGGTGCAGACCCAGGGCGACCGCAACATCATCGTGAACATCCCCAAGGGCATCAACTCCAAGGAAGCCCGGGAGCAGGTCGGCACCACCGCCAAGCTGTACTTCCGCCCGGTGCTGGCCAGTGAGCCCAGCGGTGCCGCCGCGAGCGGCTCGCCGAGCCCTTCGGCCAGTGGCTCCCCGGCCGCCTCGCCGAGCCCCTCCACCAGCGCCTCCGCGGGTGAGAAGGCCTCCTCCTCGACCTCCCCGTCGCCCTCCGTCAGCTCCCAGGGCCGCGCCGTCACCGACGCGCTCAAGGCCGACTCCAGCCCGTCGCCCTCGGCGAGCGCCTCCGCCAGCCCCTCGGCGCCCGCGGGCACCGCCACCGGCGAGGCCGCGCTCCAGGCGAAGTACGCCGCCCTGGACTGCACCAAGAAGTCGCAGCGGTCCGCGATCGGCGACGGCGTCAAGCCCGCCGACATGACCGTGGCCTGCGGTCAGATCGAGGGCGCCTGGTACAAGTACCTGCTCGGCCCGGCCGCCGTCGACGGCACCGAGGTCGACGAGGCCAAGGCGCTCTTCGACACCCAGGGTGCCGCGGGCTGGCAGGTCAACATGAAGTTCGACTCCAAGGGCGCGAAGAAGTTCGCGGACATCACGGGCAAGCTCGCCCAGAACCAGCAGCCGCAGAACCAGTTCGGCATCGTCCTCGACGGCGAGGTCGTCTCCAGCCCGTACGTCAGCTCCTCCATCGCCGGCGGCCAGGCCCAGATCTCCGGCAGCTTCACGCAGGACGAGGCCCAGGGCCTCGCCAACATGCTGTCCTACGGCGCGCTCCCGCTCACCTTCGAGGAGTCGGGCGTCCAGACGGTGACCGCCGCGCTCGGCGGTGACCAGCTTCGCGCCGGTCTCCTCGCGGGCGCCATCGGTCTCGGCCTGGTCATCGTCTACCTCGTGGCCTACTACCGCGGCCTGTCGCTCATCGCGATCGCCTCGCTGCTGGTCTCCGCCGCGCTGACGTACGTGATCATGTCGCTGCTCGGCCCGACCATCCACTTCGCCCTCAACCTGCCGGCCGTCTGCGGTGCCATCGTCGCCATCGGCATCACGGCGGACTCGTTCATCGTGTACTTCGAACGGGTCCGGGACGAGATCCGCGAGGGACGCTCCCTGCGTCCCGCGGTCGAGCGGGCCTGGCCGCGCGCGCGGCGCACCATCCTGGTCTCCGACTTCGTGTCGTTCCTCGCCGCCGCGGTGCTGTTCCTGGTCACCGTCGGCAAGGTCCAGGGCTTCGCGTTCACGCTCGGTCTGACCACCGTCCTCGACGTGGTCGTGGTCTTCTTCTTCACCAAGCCCCTGATGACGCTGATCGCCCGCCGCAAGTTCTTCGCGAGCGGCCACAAGTGGTCCGGCCTCGACCCGAAGAGCCTGGGTGCCAAGCCGCCACTGCGCCGCACCCGCCGTCCCTCCGGTCCTGCCGCCGGTCCCGTCGAGACGAAGGAGGCGTGAGCGATGTCGAAACTCGGCAGCCTCGGCGCCCGGCTCCACCGTGGTGAGATCAGCTACGACTTCATCGGTCACCGCAAGATCTGGTACGGCATCTCGATCCTGATCACCATCACGGCCATCGTCGGCCTGGCGGTGCGCGGCCTGAACATGGGCATCGACTTCCAGGGCGGTGCCGTCTTCACCACGGCGAAGAACGGCTCCATCTCCATCTCGCAGGCGCAGACCGCCGCCGAGGAGGCGTCGGGCCACGAAGCGGTCGTGCAGAAGCTCGGCGACGGCTCGGTGCGCATCCAGATCGCCGGCATGGACACCAAGCAGTCCGACACGGTCAAGGACGAGCTGGCCAAGGACTTCAAGGTCGACCCGGAGTCGATCGCGTCGGACCTCGTCGGCCCCAGCTGGGGTGACCAGATCGCCAACAAGGCCTGGCAGGGCCTGGCGATCTTCATGGTCCTGGTCGTGATCTACCTGGCGATCGCCTTCGAGTGGCGGATGGCCATCGCCGCGCTCGTCGCCCTGATCCACGACATCACCATCACCGTCGGCATCTACGCCCTCGTCGGCTTCGAGGTCACGCCGGGCACGGTGATCGGTCTGCTGACCATCCTCGGTTACTCCCTGTACGACACGGTCGTCGTCTTCGACTCCCTCAAGGAACAGACGAAGGACCTCACGAAGCAGACCCGCTTCACGTACAGCGAGATCGCGAACCGCTCGATCAACGGCACCCTGGTGCGCTCCATCAACACCACGGTGGTCGCGCTGCTCCCGGTCGCGGGCCTGCTGTTCATCGGCGGCGGCTTCCTGGGCGCGGGCACGCTCAACGACATCTCCCTGTCGCTGTTCGTCGGCCTGGCCGCCGGTGCCTACTCCTCGATCTTCATCGCTACCCCGCTCGTCGCCGACCTCAAGGAACGCGAACCGCAGGTGAAGGCCCTGAGGAAGCGCGTCCTCGCCAAGCGCGCCCAGTCGCACGCCGACGAGGAGCCCGCGCAGCCCTACGGCTACGACGGGGGTGCGGAGGACCCGGAGGACGCCGAGGCGGCGGTCGTCGGTCCGCGCAGCCAGCCCGCCTCCCGCGGCCGCGGCCGCGGCCGTCCCTCGGGGAAGCGCCGATGACCGGGACCACCGACGTCACGACGCTGCTGCTCAGCCGCATCCGGGACGTGGCCGACCACCCGGAACCGGGCGTGATGTTCAAGGACATCACCCCGCTGCTCGCGGACCCGACGGCGTTCACCGCGCTCACCGACGCGTTCGCGGAGATCGCCGAGCGCACCGGCGCCACCAAGGTCGTCGGTCTGGAGGCCCGCGGCTTCATCCTCGGCGCCCCCGTCGCCGTCCGGGCCGGCCTCGGCTTCGTCCCGGTGCGCAAGGCGGGCAAGCTCCCCGGAGCCACCCTGGCCCAGGCGTACGAGCTGGAGTACGGCTCGGCCGAGATCGAGATCCACGCCGAGGACCTGAGCGCCGACGACCGCGTCCTGATCGTCGACGACGTCCTCGCCACCGGCGGCACCGCCGAGGCGTCGATCCAGCTCATCCAGCGCGCGGGCGCCCAGGTCGCGGGCGTCGCCGTCCTCATGGAGCTGGGCTTCCTCAACGGCCGGCCCCGGCTGGAGGCCGCCCTGGCCGGAGCGCCGCTGGAGGCACTGCTCACCATCTGACGGCGCCGTGGCGTGACCGCGCACGGTGCGGAAGCCTCGCACGGCAAGCGGGCGGGACCGGAGGAATCCGGTGCCCGCCCCTTGCGTTTCCCGGGTAGACCGCTCTCACACCGGTCCGGAGGCGATCTCGGAGCCCGGAATCGCTACGATGGGTGCTCCGGAGCCTGACCGGGGCACCCGGATCGCGCACGAGGAGCCCTCTTGCCAGACGAGGCCCAGCATCTGACCGCCGCCGAGCCCGAGTCCCCCTCGGAGCCCGCGGCCACTCCCGCGTCGCAAGCGCAGAACGACGCCGGCGGGCCGGTCGAGCACGACCGCTCCGCCCCCGTCGAGCAGCCGGCCGAGCAGCCCCGCCCCAAGCCCGCCCCGCGCGAGAGCCCCGCCGGCCCGCCCGCGGCCCGCCCGGCGGCCGCGCCCGCCGCCCGCCCGGCCCCTGCGCAGCAGTCCGCCCGCTCCGGCTCCTCCAACCGCGTCCGGGCCCGCCTCGCCCGGCTCGGCGGACAGCGCGCGAACCCGTACAACCCGGTCCTGGAACCGCTGCTGCGGATAGTGCGCAGCAACGAGCCGAAGATCGAGACCGCGACGCTGCGCCAGATCGAGAAGGCCTACCAGGTCGCCGAGCGCTGGCACCGCGGCCAGAAGCGCAAGAGCGGCGACCCGTACATCACCCACCCGCTCGCGGTGACGACGATCCTGGCCGAGCTGGGGATGGATCCCGCCACCCTCATGGCGGGCCTGCTGCACGACACCGTCGAGGACACCGAGTACGGCCTGGACGATCTGCGCCGTGACTTCGGCGACGTGGTCGCCCTCCTCGTCGACGGCGTCACCAAGCTCGACAAGGTCAAGTTCGGCGAGGCCGCGCAGGCCGAGACCGTCCGCAAGATGGTCGTCGCCATGGCCAAGGACCCGCGCGTCCTGGTCATCAAGCTGGCCGACCGCCTGCACAACATGCGCACCATGCGCTACCTCAAGCGCGAGAAGCAGGAGAAGAAGGCGCGCGAGACCCTCGAGATCTACGCGCCGCTCGCCCATCGCCTGGGTATGAACACCATCAAGTGGGAGCTGGAGGACCTCGCCTTCGCGATCCTCTACCCCAAGATGTACGACGAGATCGTCCGGCTGGTGGCCGAGCGGGCACCGAAGCGTGACGAGTACCTGGCCATAGTGACCGACGAGGTCCAGGCCGACCTGCGCGCCGCCCGCATCAAGGCGACCGTCACCGGCCGCCCGAAGCACTACTACAGCGTCTACCAGAAGATGATCGTCCGCGGCCGTGACTTCGCGGAGATCTACGACCTGGTGGGCATCCGCGTCCTCGTGGACACCGTCCGCGACTGCTACGCGGCCCTGGGCACCGTGCACGCGCGATGGAATCCGGTCCCCGGCCGGTTCAAGGACTACATCGCGATGCCCAAGTTCAACATGTACCAGTCGCTGCACACCACCGTGATCGGCCCCAACGGCAAGCCCGTCGAACTCCAGATCCGCACGTTCGACATGCACCGTCGCGCCGAGTACGGCATCGCCGCGCACTGGAAGTACAAGCAGGAGGCCGTCGCCGGTGCCTCCAAGGTGCGCAGCGACGCCCCCAAGTCGTCCGGCAAGGGCAAGGACGACCACCTCAACGACATGGCGTGGCTGCGCCAGCTGCTGGACTGGCAGAAGGAGACCGAGGACCCAAGCGAGTTCCTGGAGTCCCTGCGCTTCGACCTGTCCCGCAACGAGGTCTTCGTCTTCACGCCCAAGGGCGACGTCATAGCGCTCCCGGCCGGGGCGACGCCGGTCGACTTCGCGTACGCGGTCCACACGGAGGTCGGCCACCGGACGATAGGAGCACGGGTCAACGGCAGGCTCGTACCACTGGAGTCGACGCTGGACAACGGCGACCTGGTGGAGGTCTTCACCTCCAAGGCGGCCGGTGCCGGGCCCTCCCGTGACTGGCTGGGCTTCGTCAAGTCGCCGCGCGCCCGCAACAAGATCCGGGCGTGGTTCTCCAAGGAGCGCCGAGACGAGGCGATCGAGCAGGGCAAGGACGCCATCGCCCGCGCGATGCGCAAGCAGAACCTGCCGATCCAGCGCATCCTCACCGGCGACTCGCTGGTCACGCTCGCGCACGAGATGCGCTACCCGGACATCTCCTCGCTGTACGCCGCGATCGGCGAGGGCCATGTCGCCGCGCAGAACGTCGTGCAGAAGCTGGTGCAGGCCCTCGGCGGCGAGGAGGCCGCGAGCGAGGAGATCGACGAGACGGTCCCGTCCCGGGGACGCGGCCGCAAGCGGCGCAGCAGCAACGACCCGGGCGTCGTCGTCAAGGGCGTCGACGACGTGTGGGTGAAGCTGGCCCGCTGTTGCACGCCCGTCCCCGGCGATCCGATCATGGGCTTCGTCACGCGCGGCAGCGGCGTGTCGGTGCACCGCACCGACTGTGTCAACGTCGACTCGCTCTCCCGTGAACCGGAGCGCATCCTCGACGTGGAGTGGGCGCCCACCCAGTCCTCGGTCTTCCTGGTCGCCATACAGGTCGAGGCGCTGGACCGTTCCCGTCTCCTCTCGGACGTCACGCGTGTCCTGTCCGACCAGCACGTCAACATCCTCTCCGCGGCCGTCCAGACGTCCCGCGACCGCGTCGCCACCTCCCGCTTCACCTTCGAGATGGGCGACCCCAAGCACCTGGGACACGTCCTGAAGGCCGTCCGCGGGGTCGAGGGCGTCTACGACGTCTACCGGGTGACGTCGGCGCGCAGGCCGTAACCCACGGGCGAACGGCAGGAGCCGACGGGGACGGGGGAGTGGCACGGGCGGTCCCGGACAGGACGGATCAGCGCAGGTGCCACCGGCGGCGGCCGGCCGGCCGGAACGCCGAGACCGTCCTGCGACGTCCTCCTCCTGCCCCTCACCTACGGCGGCACCGAGACCCTCGCCGGCCTGGTGACCGGCCGGGCGCGCGAGGACGCCGTACGGGACGCGCGGGCGGAACAGCCGTTCCCGGAGGCCGCCCGTCCGGACGAGGACGTGCCCGAGCACCTCTGGGACGAGGCGGCCGTCCTGCCCGCGCAGCGGGACGCCTGCCCGAGGCCCCGGGCCGCGGGAGGCCTACGACACCGGGGAGGCCCGGAGAACGCCGAACGGCCCGGCCGTGGTCTCCCACAGCCGGGCCGCGAGGCCGGTTCCGACGGGTGGTGTCAGCCGCCGAACTCCTGGAGCGCCTTGAGCGCCTGGTCCAGCAGTGCCTGACGGCCCTCCAGCTCACGCTCCAGCTTGTCGGCCCTGGCGCCGTTGCCCTGGGCACGCGCCTGCTCGATCTGCGAGCGGAGCTTGTCCACGGCCGCCTGGAGCTGACCGGTCAGACCCTCGGCACGCGCGCGTGCCTCCGGGTTGGTCCGGCGCCAGTCGGCCTCCTCGGCCTCCTGGATCGCCCGCTCCACCGCGTGCATCCGGCCCTCCACCTTGGGGCGGGCGTCGCGGGGCACATGGCCGATGGCCTCCCAGCGCTCGTTGACCGAGCGGAAGGCCGCCCGCGCCGCCTTGAGATCCGTCACCGGGAGGATCTTCTCGGCCTCCTCGGCCAGTTCCTCCTTGAGCTTCAGGTTCTCCGTCTGCTCGGCGTCGCGCTCCGCGAAGACCGAGCCGCGGGCGGCGAAGAAGACGTCCTGCGCGCCGCGGAAGCGGTTCCACAGGTCGTCCTCGTGCTCGCGCTGGGCACGGCCGGCCGACTTCCACTCGGTCATCAGGTCCCGGTAGCGCGCCGCCGTGGGACCCCAGTCCGTCGAACTCGACAGCGCCTCCGCCTCGGCGACCAGCCGCTCCTTGACCCGGCGGGCGTCCTCGCGCTGCGCGTCGAGCTGCGCGAAGTGGGCCTTGCGCCGCTTGGAGAACGCCGAGCGGGCGTGCGAGAACCGGTGCCACAGTTCGTCGTCCGACTTACGGTCCAGGCGCGGCAGCCCCTTCCAGGTGTCCACCAGCGCCCGCAGCCGCTCACCGGCCGCCCGCCACTGGTCGGACTGCGCCAGCTGCTCGGCCTCCGTGACCAGGTCCTCCTTGGCCTTGCGGGCCTCGTCGGACTGCTTGGCCCGCTGCTGCTTGCGCTCCTCGCGGCGCTCCTCGACGGTCGCCACCAGCTTGTCCAGCCGGGTCCGCAGCGCGTCCAGGTCGCCGACCGCGTGATGCGCGTCCACCTGCTCGCGGATGTGGTCGATGGCGACCTGGGCGTCCTTCGACGACAGGTCGGTGGTCCGCACCCGCTTCTCGAGGAGGCCGATCTCCACAACCAGGCCCTCGTACTTGCGCTCGAAGTAGGCCAGCGCCTCGTCGGGGGAGCCGGCCTGCCAGGAACCGACGACCTGCTCGCCCTCGGCCGTACGCACGTACACGGTCCCCGTCTCGTCGACGCGGCCCCACGGGTCGCTGCTCACAGCGCCTCCTCCACATGATGCCTGCGAGGGGCTTCGGCGCCCCTGGGCATCGTCCACAGTTTCGTCACGGCCAACATAGGCGACCGGCGGGCCGCCTGTCCGCATCCAGCACGACCGAAATTGGGCGGTCGACCGCCCTGCCATCAGGACTTGGCGACCGTCGCCTTGTCGATCACCACGGTGGCGTTCGGGGCGCCGTCGCCGGCGCCCGTGTTCTCGCCCGCGGCGGCGATCTTCTTGAGGACGGCCATGCCGGCCTCGGAGACCGTGCCGAACGGTGTGTAGCTGGGCGGGAGCTGGCTGTCCTCGTAGACGAGGAAGAACTGGCTGCCGCCGCTGTTGGCCTGACCGGTGTTGGCCATCGCGACCGTGCCGGCCGGGTAGACGTTCGCCTTGAGGCTGGTGTCCTTGAGGTTCTCGTCCGGAATGGTGTAGCCGGGGCCGCCGCTGCCGCTGCCCGTCGGGTCGCCGCACTGGAGCACGAAGATGCCGTTAGTGGTGAGCCGGTGGCACTTGGTGTGGTCGAAGTAGCCCTTGCCGGCGAGGAAGGCGAAGGAGTTCACGGTGTGCGGGGCCGCCGACGTCTTCAGGGCGACGTCTATCTCACCGCAGGTCGTGGCGAGCTTCATCGTGTACTTCGCCGACTTGTCGATCGATATCGCCGGCTCCTTCTTCCACGTCTGCGTCTTGACCGCGCCCGCGGCGGGCTTCTCGCACGGGTCCTTGACGGCGCTGGGCGAGGGCGACGGGGTCGCCTCCGCGGCGGCGTTCGCCTTGTCGTCGTCCTTGAGGACGCCGGTCGTGTACAGCGCCAGACTGCCCACCAGGATCACGCCGAGGACCGACGCGATCACCGCGTTGCGAGCGCGTGCCTTGCGTCGCAGTGCCGTACGGCGCTGCTGCTGCCGCAAGAACTTCTCCCGGGCGAGCTGACGCTTGCGCTGTTCCTGGGTGACCACCGGGTTCTCTCCTCATGGGTCTCGTATGTCCACCGGTACGCGTGCGCCCAGTGAGCCGACCGCCTGCGTGTGCCCCGTACCGTATATGGGTTCGCTGAGGATTCGGCAGCGCCGGTAGGCTCTGACCACAGGCGCAGCCGCTCTCAAGCCACCCGTATCGACACAAACGAAGGACGATCGTGCTCATTGCCGGGTTCCCCGCCGGGGCCTGGGCGACGAACTGTTATCTCGTCGCCCCCGCCGCCGGTGAGGAGTGCGTGATCATCGACCCGGGCCACCAGGCCGCCCCAGGAGTCGAGGAAGCGATCAGGAAGCATCGGCTCAAGCCCGTCGCCGTCGTCCTCACCCACGGCCACCTCGACCACGTGGCCTCGGTCGTCCCGGTCTGCGGGGCGCACGACGTCCCCGCCTGGATCCACCCCGAGGACCGGTTCATGATGAGCGACCCCGAGAAGGCGCTCGGCCGGTCCATCGGCATGCCGCTGCTGGGCGAGCTGACCGTGGGCGAGCCGGACGACGTCCGCGAGCTGACGGACGGCGCGCGGCTGGAGCTGGCGGGTCTGGAGTTCTCCGTCGCGCACGCGCCGGGCCATACCAGGGGGTCGGTGACCTTCCGGATGCCCGAGGCGGCGGACGTCCCGCCCGTCCTCTTCTCGGGCGACCTGCTGTTCGCCGGCTCCATTGGACGCACCGACCTGCCCGGTGGCTCCATGGACGACATGCTCGAGTCGTTGGCCCGCGTGGTCCTTCCGCTCGACGACGCCACCGTGGTGCTGCCCGGTCACAATGAGCACACGACCATCGGCCGGGAACGCGCCACCAACCCGTATCTGCGGCAGGTGGCCGCCGGCCAGGGAGCCGCCGAGGCTCCCCGACGAGGAATGTGACGAGACCTCCCGTGAGTACCTTCCAGGCCCCCAAGGGCACGTACGACCTGATCCCGCCGGACAGCGCCAAGTACCTGGCCGTCCGCGAGGCGATCGCCGCCCCGCTGCGCGACTCCGGCTACGGCTACGTCGAGACGCCCGGCTTCGAGAACGTCGAGCTGTTCGCGCGCGGTGTCGGCGAGTCCACCGACATCGTGACCAAGGAGATGTACGCCTTCGAGACCAAGGGCGGCGACCGCCTCGCCCTGCGGCCCGAGGGCACCGCCTCCGTGCTGCGCGCCGCACTGGAGGCGAACCTGCACAAGACCGGCAACCTCCCGGTCAAGCTCTGGTACTCGGGCTCGTACTACCGCTACGAGCGCCCGCAGAAGGGCCGCTACCGCCACTTCTCCCAGGTCGGTGCCGAGGCGATCGGCGCCGAGGACCCCGCGCTGGACGCCGAGCTGATCATCCTGGCCGACCAGGCCTACCGATCCCTGGGGCTGAGGAACTTCCGCATCCTCCTCAACAGCCTGGGCGACAAGGAGTGCCGTCCGGTGTACCGGGAGGCGCTGCAGACCTTCCTGCGCGGCCTGGACCTCGACGAGGAGACGCTCCGCCGCGCCGACATCAACCCGCTGCGCGTCCTCGACGACAAGCGCCGGGACGTCCAGCAGCAGCTGGTCGACGCCCCGCTGCTGCGCGACTACCTCTGCGACGCCTGCAAGGCGTACCACGAGGAGGTCCGTGAGCTGATCACGGCGGCCGGCGTCGTCTTCGAGGACGACGCGAAGCTGGTCCGCGGCCTGGACTACTACACCCGCACCACCTTCGAGTTCGTCCACGACGGCCTCGGATCGCAGTCCGCGGTGGGCGGCGGCGGGCGCTACGACGGCCTGTCCGAGATGATCGGCGGCCCCGCGCTGCCGTCCGTCGGCTGGGCCCTCGGCGTCGACCGCACGGTCCTGGCGCTGGAGGCGGAGGGAGTGGAACTCCGGCTCCCCCCGGCCACCAGCGTGTTCGCCGTCCCCCTGGGGGAGGAGGCGCGCCGCGTCCTCTTCGCGAAGGTCACCGAACTGCGCAGGCTCGGCGTCGCCGCCGACTTCGCCTACGGCGGCAAGGGCCTCAAGGGCGCCATGAAGAACGCCAACCGCAGCGGCGCCCGCTACACGATCGTCGCCGGCGAACGCGACCTCGCCGAGGGCGTCGTCCAGCTCAAGGACATGGAGTCCGGCGAGCAGACGGCGGTCGGCGTCAACGAGATCGTGGCGGAGCTGGAGGCACGGCTCGGCTGACACGCGCGCGTGGGGCGCCGGACCTCCTTCGGGAGGTCCGGCGCCCTTGCCGTGTCCGGTGCCCGGCCGTCGCGCTGTCCGGAACCGAACGCGCGCACCAGGTCTCACCTTCACCCTTATGTGGAGCGAACGGTGCGCGCACGCGCCTGTGCGGCACAATGGCCCTGCCCGAAGAAGGTCCAGGTCTCAAGTGACGGAATCGGCGTGATGAGCAAGACGACAGTCAAGGACGTCTCCACCGAGCCCGAGCCGCGGCGCGCCGAAACGGACGCGCCCAGGACGGTGGGCGGCAGCCGGGCCTTCGCCCTGTTGCTGGTGATCACCGGCGCGGCCGGCCTGCTCGCCGCGTGGGTCATCACGATCGACAAGTTCAAGCTCCTCGAGGCCAAGGTCGCGGGCACCACCTTCACCCCCGGGTGCAGCCTCAACCCCGTCGTCTCCTGCGGCAGCGTCATGGAGAGCGACCAGGCGTCGGTCTTCGGCTTCCCCAACCCGGTGCTCGGTCTCGTCGCCTACGGCATCGTCGTCTGCGTCGGCGTCAGCCTGCTCGCCCGGGCCCGCTTCCCCCGCTGGTACTGGCTCACCTTCAACGCCGGCACCCTCTTCGGAGTGGTCTTCTGCGCCTGGCTGATGTTCCAGTCCCTGTACCGGATCAACGCCCTGTGCCTGTGGTGCTCCCTGGCCTGGGTCGCCACGATCTTCATGTTCTGGTACGTGACCTCGTTCAACGTCCGTCACGGCTTCCTGCCCGCCCCCGGCTGGCTCAGGGGCTTCTTCGGCGAGTTCACCTGGGTCCTGCCCGTGCTGCACGTCGGCGTCATCGGCATGCTGGTGCTGACCCGCTGGTGGGACTTCTGGACCAGCTGACCCGGCAGGCCGGTCCCTCCCGACGGCCGTGGGGATTGTCGGTGCGGTGAATTAGGGTTTCAGCGTGGAGCCCGATCTGTTCACCGCCGCAGCCGAAGAACGCCAGGAGAAGGACCCCGCCGGAAGTCCCCTGGCGGTCCGGATGCGCCCGCGCACCCTCGACGAGGTGGTGGGCCAGCAGCACCTGCTGAAGCCGGGTTCGCCCCTGCGCCGCCTGGTCGGCGAGAGCGCCAAGGGCCCGGCGGGACCGTCCTCGGTGATCCTGTGGGGCCCGCCCGGCACCGGCAAGACCACCCTGGCCTACGTCGTCTCCAAGGCCACCGACGCCCGCTTCGTGGAGCTGTCGGCGATCACCGCCGGCGTCAAGGAGGTCCGTGCCGTCATCGACGGCGCCCGCCGAGCCGCCGGCGGCTACGGCAAGGAGACCGTCCTCTTCCTCGACGAGATCCACCGTTTCAGCAAGGCCCAGCAGGACTCCCTCCTGCCCGCCGTCGAGAACCGCTGGGTCACCCTGATCGCGGCGACCACGGAGAACCCGTTCTTCTCCGTCATTTCCCCCCTGCTCTCCCGCTCCCTCCTCCTCACCCTCGAACCCCTCACCGACGACGACCTGCGCGGCCTGCTGCGGCGCGCGGTCACCGACGAACGCGGCCTCAAGGGCGCCGTCGCCCTCCCCGAGGACACCGAGGAGCACCTGCTGCGCATCGCCGGCGGCGACGCCCGCCGCGCCCTCACCGCCCTGGAGGCCGCCGCCGGGGCCGCCCTGGACAAGGGCGAGACGGAGATCGCCCTCGCCACCCTGGAGGAGACGGTCGACCGGGCCGCCGTGAAGTACGACCGCGACGGCGACCAGCACTACGACGTGGCCAGCGCCCTGATCAAGTCGATCCGCGGCTCCGACGTCGACGCGGCCCTGCACTACCTGGCCCGCATGATCGAGGCGGGTGAGGACCCCCGGTTCATCGCCCGCCGGCTGATGATCTCCGCCAGCGAGGACATCGGCCTGGCCGATCCCCAGGCCCTGCCGATCGCGGTCGCCGCCGCCCAGGCCGTCGCCATGATCGGCTTCCCCGAGGCCGCCCTCACCCTCAGCCACGTCACCATCGCCCTGGCCCTCGCCCCCAAGTCGAACTCCGCGACGAACGCGATAGGTGCCGCCCTGGACGACGTACGCAAGGGGCTGGCCGGGCCCGTGCCGGCGCATCTGCGGGACGGGCACTACAAGGGGGCCGCGAAGCTGGGGCACGCGCAGGGGTACGTGTACCCGCACGACCTGCCCGAGGGGATCGCCGGCCAGCAGTACGCCCCGGACGCCATCAAGGACCGCGAGTACTACCGGCCGACCCGGCACGGCGCGGAGGCGCGGTACTCGGACGCCGTGGAGTGGACCAGGAAGCACCTCGGTCGCAAGCCGGACTGAGCACCCTGTAAACTCCTCCGGAGTGCTGCGTCCCGTGCTGTCAGAACGGGACAGTCAGCCGGAGTCCCGGTCCTCGCGGACCGGCTCCAGGAGCGTCGCGCACCGTCGAAGGTGTCGCGGGCAGCCCACCACCAGCCGGAGTTCCGGTACAGGTCGGTGGGCCACTCGTGTGCTGCACGTATGTGCCCAGACCAGGGGAGCGGCTGCCCGGCAGGTCCCCAGTGGACCCGGCGGGTCTCCCCGGCTGCGGATGCGACCTCCCTCAACCCTGACGAGCCGAATTTTCGAAAGTGAGAGATCGTGGCCAACCAGCCCCGTCCCAAGGTCAAGAAGTCGCGTGCCCTCGGCATCGCGCTGACCCCGAAGGCCGTCAAGTACTTCGAGGCCCGCCCCTACCCGCCGGGCGAGCACGGCCGCGGCCGCAAGCAGAACTCGGACTACAAGGTCCGTCTGCTCGAGAAGCAGCGTCTGCGCGCGCAGTACGACGTGTCCGAGCGCCAGCTCGTCCGCGCCTACGAGCGTGCCTCCAAGGTCCAGGGCAAGACCGGTGAGGCCCTGATCATCGAGCTGGAGCGTCGCCTCGACGCCCTGGTCCTGCGTTCGGGCATCGCCCGCACGATCTACCAGGCGCGCCAGATGGTCGTCCACGGCCACATCGAGGTCAACGGCCAGAAGGTCGACAAGCCCTCGTTCCGCGTCCGTCCCGACGACGTCGTGATGGTCCGCGAGCGCAGCCGCGAGAAGACCCTCTTCGCGGTCGCCCGTGAGGGTGGCTTCGCCCCCGACGGCGAGATCCCGCGCTACCTCCAGGTGAACCTCCGCGCCCTGGCCTTCCGCCTGGACCGCGAGCCGAACCGCAAGGAGATCCCGGTCATCTGCGACGAGCAGCTGGTCGTCGAGTACTACGCCCGCTGATCCTCCGGCGGCCGCAGGACTTCTGTGTCCGAACCCGCCGTCCCTCCGCCCTTCCGGGCGGGCGGGGCGGCGGGTTCGCGCATGTCCGGGACCGCCGCGGCGCAGCGGCGGGCGCCGCCCGTAAATCCGGTGCGGACCGGTCCCGGCGGCGCGATAGGCTCGGTGCACGACTTTTCCGATGTAGAGGCACGTTTCAGGGAGCGGGTGCGCAGTGTCCGGTGGAGAGGTGGCCGGCATCCTGGTGGCGGTGTTCTGGGCGATCCTGGTCTCCTTCCTCGCCGTCGCGCTGGCGAGACTGGCCCAGACGCTCAGAGCCACCACCAGGCTGGTCGCGGACGTGACCGATCAGGCCGTGCCGCTGCTGGCGGACGCCTCCGCGGCGGTCCGCTCGGCACAGACCCAGATCGACCGCGTCGACGCGATCGCCTCGGACGTCCAGGAGGTCACCTCGAACGCCTCCGCGCTCTCCACCACGGTCGCCTCCACCTTCGGCGGCCCCCTGGTGAAGGTCGCCGCCTTCGGCTACGGCGTACGCCGGGCCCTGGGCGGCCGCAAGGAAGACGGGCCCGCCAAGGCGCCCCGACGTACCGTGATCGTGGGCCGGACCGTCCCGGCCCCGCGGTGGGGCAAGCGGAAGAAGGACTGAGACTCAAGCGATGTTCCGCCGTACGTTCTGGTTCTCCACCGGTGTCGCCGCCGGTGTGTGGGCCACCACCAAGGTCAACCGCAAGCTCAGGCAGCTGACCCCCGAGAGCCTCGCCGCGACCGCGGCCAACAAGGCTCTCGAGACGGGAGCGCGCCTCAAGGACCGCGCGGTGGGTTTCGCGCTCGACGTCCGCGACAACATGGTCCAGCGGGAGGCCGAACTCGGGGACGCGCTGGGACTCCACGCGGACCCCGAACTCCCCGCGAACCGGCGGTACACCGCCATCGAGAACAACCCGAGCAAGCCGAAGTACATCGACGACACGACGTACTCGTACAACCGGAATGAGGACCACTGATGGAGTCGGCCGAGATCCGCCGCCGCTGGCTGAGCTTCTTCGAGGAGCGCGGGCACACCGTCGTCCCTTCGGCGTCGCTCATCGCGGACGACCCGACTCTGCTCCTCGTGCCCGCCGGCATGGTGCCCTTCAAGCCCTACTTCCTCGGCGAGGTCAAGCCGCCCTTCCAGCGCGCCACCAGCGTGCAGAAGTGCGTGCGCACGCCCGACATCGAAGAGGTCGGCAAGACCACCCGGCACGGCACGTTCTTCCAGATGTGCGGCAACTTCTCCTTCGGCGACTACTTCAAGGAAGGCGCCATCTCCTACGCCTGGGAGCTGCTCACCACGCCCCAGGACAAGGGGGGTTACGGCCTGGAGCCGGAGAAGCTCTGGATCACCGTCTACAAGGACGACGACGAGGCCGAGCGCATCTGGCACGAGGTCGTCGGGGTGCCGAAGGAGCGCATCCAGCGCCTCGGCATGAAGGACAACTACTGGTCCATGGGCGTGCCCGGCCCCTGCGGCCCCTGTTCCGAGATCAACTACGACCGCGGCCCCGAGTTCGGCGCCGAGGGCGGCCCCGCCGTCAACGACGAGCGGTACGTGGAGATCTGGAACCTCGTCTTCATGCAGTACGAGCGCGGCGAGGGCATCGGCAAGGACAACTTCGAGATCCTGGGCGACCTGCCGAGCAAGAACATCGACACGGGCCTCGGCATGGAACGCCTCGCCATGATTCTGCAGGGCGTGCAGAACATGTACGAGATCGACACCTCCATGGCCGTCATCAGGAAGGCCACCGAGCTGACCGGTGTCGAGTACGGCGAGGCCCACGACTCGGACGTCTCCCTGCGCGTGGTCACCGACCACATGCGCACCTCGGTGATGCTCATCGGCGACGGCGTGACCCCCGGCAACGAGGGCCGCGGCTACGTCCTGCGCCGCATCATGCGCCGCGCCATCCGCAACATGCGCCTGCTCGGCGCCACCGGCCCGGTCGTCAAGGACCTCGTCGACACCGTCATCGCCATGATGGGCCAGCAGTACCCGGAACTGGTCACCGACCGCGAGCGCATCGAGAAGGTCGCCGTCGCCGAGGAGAACGCCTTCCTCAAGACGCTCAAGGCCGGCACCAACATCCTCGACACCGCCGTCTCCGAGACCAAGGCCGCCGGCGGCCAGGTCCTCGCCGGCGACAAGGCCTTCCTGCTCCACGACACCTGGGGCTTCCCGATCGACCTCACCCTGGAGATGGCCGCCGAGCAGGGGCTGTCCGTGGACGAGGACGGCTTCCGCCGCCTGATGAAGGAACAGCGGGAGCGCGCCAAGGCCGACGCCCAGGCCAAGAAGACCGGCCACGCCGGCGTCGGCGCCTACCGGGAGATCGCCGACAAGGCCGGAGAGACCGACTTCATCGGCTACTCCGACACCGAGGGCGAGACCACGATCGTCGGCATCCTCGTCGACGGCGTCTCCTCCCCGGCCGCCACCGAGGGCGACGAGGTCGAGATCGTCCTGGACCGCACGCCGTTCTATGCCGAGGGCGGCGGCCAGATCGGCGACACCGGCCGCATCAAGGTCGACACCGGTGCCGTCGTCGAAGTCCGCGACACCCAGAAGCCGGTCCCGGGCGTCTACGTCCACAAGGGCGTCGTCCAGTTCGGCGAGGTGACCGTCGGGGCCAAGGCTCACGCCTCGATCGACGGCCGCCGCCGTACGGCCATCGCCCGCGCCCACTCGGCCACCCACCTCACGCACCAGGCCCTGCGCGACGCCCTCGGCCCGACGGCCGCCCAGGCCGGTTCGGAGAACCAGCCCGGCCGCTTCCGTTTCGACTTCGGTTCCCCCTCCGCCGTCCCGACGGCCGTGATGACCGACGTGGAGCAGAAGATCAACGAGGTGCTCGCCCGCGACCTGGACGTGCACGCCGAGATCCTGAGCCTCGACGAGGCGAAGAAGCAGGGCGCCATCGCCGAGTTCGGCGAGAAGTACGGCGAGCGGGTCCGCGTGGTGACCATCGGCGACTTCTCCAAGGAGCTGTGCGGCGGCACGCACGTGCACAACACCGCCCAGCTCGGCCTGGTGAAGCTGCTCGGCGAGTCGTCGATCGGCTCGGGCGTGCGCCGTATCGAGGCCCTCGTCGGCGTCGACGCCTACAACTTCCTGGCCCGTGAGCACACGGTCGTCGCCCAGCTCCAGGAGCTGATCAAGGGCCGTCCGGAGGAACTCCCGGAGAAGGTCTCCGCCATGCTCGGCAAGCTGAAGGACGCCGAGAAGGAGATCGAGAAGTTCCGTGCCGAGAAGGTGCTCCAGGCGGCCGCCGGTCTCGTCGAGTCCGCCAAGGACGTCCGCGGGATCGCCGTGGTCACCGGCCAGGTCCCGGACGGCACCGGCCCGGACGACCTGCGCAAGCTGGTCCTCGACGTGCGCGGCCGCATCCAGGGCGGACGGGCCGCCGTGGTCGCCCTGTTCACGGTCAACAACGGCAAGCCCCTCACGGTCATCGCCACCAACGAAGCGGCCCGCGAGCGCGGCCTCAGGGCCGGCGACCTGGTCCGTACGGCCGCCAAGACCCTCGGCGGCGGCGGTGGCGGCAAGCCTGACGTCGCCCAGGGCGGCGGCCAGAACCCGGCCGCCGTCGGCGAGGCCGTCGACGCCGTCGAGCGGCTCGTGGCGGATTCGGCCACGTGAGCCGTCCCATGAGGAAGGGCCGCCGTCTCGCCGTCGACGTCGGGGACGCCCGGATCGGGGTCGCCTCGTGCGATCCCGACGGGATCCTCGCCACCCCGGTGGAGACGGTCCCCGGCCGTGACGTCCCGGCGGCCCACCGCCGGCTCGGGCAACTCGTCGAGGAGTACGAGCCGATCGAGGTCGTCGTCGGTCTCCCTCGCTCCCTCAAGGGTGGCGAGGGCCCGGCCGCGGTCAAGGTGCGCGCCTTCGCCCAGGAGCTGGCCAAGGGGATCGCGCCGGTCCCGGTCCGGCTGGTCGACGAGCGGATGACGACGGTGACGGCCAGTCAGGGGCTGCGCGCCTCGGGCGTGAAGTCCAGGAAGGGACGTGCCGTCATCGACCAGGCGGCCGCTGTGATCATCCTTCAGCAGGCGCTGGAATCCGAACGGGTGTCAGGCTCGGCACCGGGTGAGGGCGTCGAAGTGGTCATCTGATCGCGATACGGTAACGTTCCGCGCGATGCGGTGGTGTTCGAACAGCGACCGCACAGAAAGAGGCGGGACGGTAGCCGGGTCCACGAGCCGCGCGACCGCCGCCTCGCGGCTCTAGGGGATAGATGACTGAGTATGGCCGGGGCCCAGGCTCCGAACCGTGGCATCCGGAGGACCCGTTGTACGGGGACGGCGGATGGGAAGGGCAGCAGGGCCACGCCGGCCATCAGCCTGCCTACGGCGGCCAGCCGCAGCACCAGTACCCGCAGGAGCCGCAGCAGGAGCAGTACGGCGACTGGAACGACGGCCGTCCCCAGCCGTACGACCAGCAGCAGTACCAGCAGTCCTACGACCAGGAGCAGTACGCCGGCCAGGGCCAGCAGCAGTACGTCCCACCGAACCAGCAGGCCTACCACGAGGGCGCCTGGGACGGCACCGGTACCCACGCGCACGTCCCGTACGCCGCCGACCCCGGTGACCCGTACGGCCAGCAGGCCGCGGCCTACGGTGCCGAGCAGCCCGACTTCTACGGAACGCCGGACGCCTATCCGCCGCCGGAGCCGCCCGCACGCAGGCGCGCCGAGCCGGAACCGGAGGCGGAGCAGCCGCGGCCCGACTGGGACCCCGGCCCCGATCAGGGCGAGCACGCCTTCTTCGCGGGCGGCGGGACGGACGACGAGGACGACGAGCCGGAGGGGCGCGGTGACCGTCGTGGACGCGGCGGCAAAGGAGCCAAGGGTTCCAAGGGCAAGAAGGGCCGCAACGGCTGCGCGTGCCTGGTCGTCCTGCTGGTCTTCGGCGGCGGCCTCGGTGGCGTCGCCTACTTCGGCTACCAGTTCTACCAGGACCGTTTCGGCACGGCCCCCGACTACGCGGGCGACGGCAACGGTGACGAGGTCACGGTCGTCATCCCCAAGGGCGCCGGCGGCTATGTCATCGGGCAGAAACTCAAGGAGGCGGGCGTCGTCCAGAGCGTCGACGCGTTCGTCTCCGCGCAGCAGTCGAACCCCGAGGGCAAGACGATCCAGGACGGCGTCTACACGCTGCAGAAGCAGATGTCGGCCGCCAGCGCGGTCGAACTCATGCTCAGTGACAAGAGCCGCAGCAACCTCATCATCGCCGAGGGGACGCGCAACACGGCGGTCTACACACTGATCGACAAACGCCTCGGCGTGTCGGCGGGCACCACGGCGGCCGTGGCGAAGAAGGACTACAAGAGCCTCGGGCTGCCGGCCTGGGCGCTCGGCCGTCCGAACCTCAAGGACCCGCTGGAAGGATTCCTCTATCCCTCCAGCTACCCGGTCGCCAAGGGCCAGAAGCCCGAGGCCGTGCTGAGGGGCATGGTCTCCCGGGCCAACGACAAGTACGAGGAACTCGGTCTGCGCAAGACGGCCGAGAGCCTCGGGCTGGACGGACCCTGGGAGTTGCTGACCGTGGCGAGCCTGGTGCAGGCCGAGGGCACCAGCCATGACGACTTCCGCAAGATGGCCGAGGTCGTCTACAACCGCCTCAAGCCGGGCAACCCGCAGACCAACGGCATGATCGAGTTCGACTCCACGTACAACTACGTGAAGAACCAGAGCAAGATCGACCTGACCCTCTCCGAGCTGCGCAAGTACGACAACCCGTACAACACGTACTACTACAAGGGTCTGCCGCCGGGGCCCATCGACAACCCCGGCGAAGAGGCGCTCAAGGGCGCCCTCGACCCGACGAGCGACGGTTGGTACTACTTCATCTCGCTGGACGGCAAGACCAGCAAGTTCACCAAGACCCTCGCGCAGCACGAGGAACTGGTCAAGGAGTTCAACGCGTCGAGGAACAAGGACTGATGACAGCTTCTCGCAGGGCGGCCGTGCTCGGCTCGCCCGTCGCGCACTCGCTCTCCCCGGTGCTGCACCGCGCCGCGTACCGGGAGCTGGGCCTCACGGAGTGGACGTACGACCGCTTCGACGTGGACGAGGCGGCGCTGCCCTCCTTCGTCGAGGGACTCGGGGCCGAGTGGGCCGGGCTCTCCCTCACCATGCCGCTCAAGCGGGCCGTCATCCCGCTGCTCGACGAGATCAGCGAGACGGCGGCCTGGGTGGAGGCGGTCAACACGGTCGTGTTCACCGAGGACGGCCGCCGGGTCGGCGACAACACCGACATCCCCGGCATCGTCGCCGCCCTGCGCGAGCACGGCGTCGAGCAGGTCGACTCGGCCGCGATCCTCGGCGCCGGCGCCACCGCCTCCTCCGCACTGGCGGCGATGTCCCGGATCTGCACCGGCGAGATCGTCGTCTACGTGCGCAGCGAGGCCCGCGCCGCCGAGATGCGGCAGTGGGGCGAGCGGCTCGACGTCGACGTCCGGACGGCCGACTGGGCCCGCGCGGCCGACGCGCTGCGCGCCCCGCTGGTGATCGCCACCACGCCCGCGGGCGCCACCGACGCGCTCGCCACCGCCGTACCGGAGCGGCCCGCCACCCTCTTCGACGTGCTGTACGACCCCTGGCCCACCGAGCTGGCGGCCCGCTGGTCGATGTTCGGCGGCGCCGTCGTCAGCGGCCTCGATCTGCTGGTGCACCAGGCGGTGCTCCAGGTGGAGCGGATGACCGGACGTGCCCCGGCCCCTGTGCACGCGATGCGCAGGGCGGGAGAGCAGGCGCTCGCCGTCTGCCGGTAGCGGCACTTCCGGGTCCGCGACCGCCGGACGTCCGCCTGATGGAACGGCGGCCGGTTCCGGGTCGTGGACGTGAAAGGATCGGGGGTGGCGGACCAGGGCCGCGCACCCGGTCGCGCCGTTGCCGTACGCGAGGACACGTGTACGCAGGGCAGTACCAGGCGCGAGACTGAGGAGCACCGTTGAGCAGGTTGCGCTGGCTGACCGCGGGGGAGTCCCACGGTCCCGCACTCGTGGCGACGCTGGAGGGCCTTCCGGCCGGCGTGCCGATCACCACGGACATGGTGGCGGACCATCTGGCGAGGCGCCGGCTCGGTTACGGGCGTGGCGCGCGAATGAAGTTCGAGCGGGACGAGGTGACCTTCCTCGGCGGTGTCCGCCACGGACTCACCCTCGGTTCCCCCGTCGCGGTCATGGTGGGCAACACCGAGTGGCCGAAGTGGGACCAGGTCATGGCGGCCGACCCGATCGACCCCGAGGTGCTCGCCGGGCTCGCCCGCAACGCGCCGCTGACCCGCCCCCGCCCCGGCCACGCCGACCTGGCCGGCATGCAGAAGTACGGCTTCGACGAGGCCCGCCCGATCCTGGAACGCGCCTCCGCGCGCGAGACGGCCGCCCGCGTCGCCCTCGGCGCCGTCGCCCGGTCGTACCTGAAGGAGACGGCCGGCATCGAGATCGTGTCGCACGTCGTGGAGATCGCCGCCGCCAAGGCGCCGTACGGCGTGTACCCGACCCCCGCCGACGTCGAGAAGCTGGACGCCGACCCGGTGCGCTGCCTGGACGAGGACGCCTCGAAGGCGATGGTCGCGGAGATCGACCAGGCCCACAAGGACGGCGACACCCTCGGCGGAGTCGTCGAGGTGCTCGCGTACGACGTGCCGGTGGGCCTGGGCTCGCACGTGCACTGGGACCGCAAGCTGGACTCCCGGCTCGCGGCTGCCCTGATGGGCATCCAGGCGATCAAGGGCGTCGAGGTCGGCGACGGCTTCGACCTCGCGCGCGTGCCCGGTTCGCGGGCGCACGACGAGATCGTCAGCACCCCCGAGGGCATCCGGCGGACCTCCGGCCGCGCCGGCGGCACCGAGGGCGGACTGTCCACCGGCGAACTGCTGCGCGTCCGCGCGGCCATGAAGCCGATCGCCACCGTGCCGCGCGCCCTGCGGACCGTGGACGTGGCCACCGGCGAGGCGACGCAGGCCCACCACCAGCGCTCCGACGTCTGCGCGGTCCCGGCGGCCGGCATCGTCGCCGAGGCGATGGTCGCGCTCGTCCTCGCGGACGCCGTCGCGGAGAAGTTCGGCGGCGACAGCGTCGCCGAGACCCGCCGCAACGTGCGGTCGTACCTCGACCACCTCCCGGTCCGATGAGCGGGCCGCTGGTCGTCCTGGTCGGACCGATGGGCGTCGGCAAGTCCACCGTCGGGCAGCGACTCGCCGAGCGGCTCGGGGTCGCCTACCGGGACACCGACGACGACATCGTCACCGGACAGGGCCGCGCCATCGCCGACATCTTCGTCGAGGAGGGCGAGCCCGCCTTCCGCGCCGTCGAGAAGGCGGCCGTGCTGCGCGCGCTCACCGAGCACGACGGCGTCCTGGCGCTCGGCGGCGGTTCGGTCCTCGACCAGGAGACGCGCGCTCTGCTGGCCGGGCGGCGCGTGGTCTACCTGTCGATGGACGTCGAGGAGGCCGTCAGGCGCACGGGTCTCAACGCGGCCCGTCCGCTGCTCGCCGTCAACCCGCGCAAGCAGTGGCGCGAGCTGATGGAGGCCCGCCGACACCTCTACGAGGCGGTCGCCACGGCGGTCGTGCCGACGGACGGCCGTACGCCGGAAGAGGTCACGCAGGCGGTCCTGGACGCGTTGGAGTGGAACACCGCAGCCCCCGGGGACCGCCCCGGCAACCCCCGGCCGGAGGACGTCGTGACGAGCCAGGTGACAAGGATCCAGGTCGGCGGCAGTGCCGGCTCCGAGCCGTACGAGGTGCTGGTGGGCCGTCAGCTCCTCGGTGAGCTGGGCGGACTGATCGGCGACCGGGTGAAGCGGGTCGCGGTGATCCACCCCGAGGCGCTCGCGGAGACCGGCGAGGCGCTCCGCGCCGACCTGGCCGGGCAGGGCTTCGAGGCGGTCGCCATCCAGGTGCCCAACGCGGAGGAGGCCAAGACCGCCGAGGTCGCGGCCTACTGCTGGAAGGCGCTCGGCCAGTCCGGGTTCACCCGCACCGACGTGGTGGTGGGCGTCGGCGGCGGCTCGACCACGGACCTGGCCGGGTTCGTGGCCGCGACCTGGTTGCGCGGGGTGCGCTGGATCGCCATCCCGACCACCGTGCTCGCCATGGTGGACGCGGCCGTCGGCGGCAAGACCGGCATCAACACCGCCGAGGGCAAGAACCTCGTCGGCTCCTTCCACCCCCCGGCCGGCGTGCTCTGCGACCTGGCCGCGCTGGACTCCCTCCCGCCCAACGACTACGTCTCCGGGCTCGCCGAGGTCATCAAGGCCGGTTTCATCGCCGACCCGGTGATCCTCGACCTCATCGAGGCCGACCCCGAGGCCGCCCGTACCCCGGCCGGCCCGCACACGGCCGAGCTGATCGAGCGTTCCATCAGGGTGAAGGCGGATGTCGTCTCCTCCGACCTGAAGGAGTCGGGCCTGCGGGAGATCCTCAACTACGGCCACACGCTCGCCCACGCCATCGAGAAGAACGAGCGCTACAAGTGGCGGCACGGCGCGGCCGTCTCGGTCGGCATGCACTTCGCCGCGGAGCTGGGCCGCCTGGCGGGCCGGCTGGACGACGCCACCGCCGACCGTCACCGCACCGTGCTGGAATCGGTGGGGCTGCCCCTGCACTACCGGCACGACCAGTGGCCCAAGCTGCTGGAGAACATGAAGGTCGACAAGAAGTCCCGCGGCGACCTCCTGCGCTTCATCGTCCTCGACGGCCTGGCCAAGCCCACGGTCCTGGAAGGCCCCGATCCGGCGGTTCTGCTCGCCGCGTACGGCGAGGTGGGCGAGTAAGTCCGCAGGGTCCCGATCCGTCCGATTCGCTTTCCGTGCCGGGCACTTCAGACTGCCCCCGGCCGTTCACCAAAGGACGGCGGGGGGCGGTACCGTTCGGTGGGAAGTGAGGGCCCACCCCTCGCTGCCAGCGTCAATCGCCTGTACGAGACGGAGTGGCACCGGATGCAGCACGCAGTGGGTTCTCCGCTGCCGCCGCCCCATCAGCCGGGGCACGGACCGGCCGTCGGCTGGTCGCCGGCCGCACAACACCCGGGACCGCACCAGCCCGGCAGCACCCCCCGGCGGCCCGGACCTCCGCCGCCCCCGGGCTACACCGCCCCACCGCCGCCCTCGGGCCCGCAGCCGCCCGCGCCGCAGCCCCCGGCCCCGCCCGTCCCGCACCCGTCGGCCCCGCACCCCCCGGCTCCGCAGCACGCCCCCGTGGGCGGTGAGATCACCGGGCACGTCCCGCTTCCCCCCGGCGGCCCCGTCGGCATGCCCACCGCCCCTCCCGCGCCGGCGGCCCCCGACCCGACGGCCACGACGCTCGCGGTCCTGCTCATCGGACCGGCCGGCGCCGGGAAGACCAGCGTCGCCAAGTTCTGGGCCGACCACCGCCGGGTGCCCACCGCCCACATCAGCCTCGACGACGTCCGCGAATGGGTCCGCTCCGGCTTCGCCGACCCCCGGTCCGGCTGGAACGAGCACTCCGAGGCGCAGTACCGTCTGGCCCGCCGCACCTGCGGCTTCGCCGCCCGCAACTTCCTGGCCAACGGCATCTCGTGCATCCTGGACGACGCGATCTTCCCCGACCGTCCGGCCGTCGGCCTCGGCGGCTGGAAGCGGCACGTGGGGCCCGGTCTGCTCCCGGTCGTCCTGCTCCCCGGCCTGGAAGTCGTCCTGGAACGCAACGCGGAACGCTCCGGCAACCGCCGCCTCACCGACGAGGAGGTCGCCCGCATCCACGGCCGCATGGCCGGCTGGTACGGCTCCGGCCTCCCGATCATCGACAACTCCCAGCTCGACGTCCCGGCCACGGCCCGCATCCTGGACGAGGTCCTGGCGCGGGCGATAGCCAGCCCTCCGAGCTGGTGAGCGCGGGGCCGCGGTAGCCGGGGGCGGCCCCGGCCCCCCGCCCACCCCGCTCGGCTCAGCCCAACCGGCACGATCCGGCCACTGCTCCTACGCTCGACACATGTCAGAGGTGTACGCGGCCCGCCGCAAGCGGCTGAGGGAACGATGCAGTGCCGGCGGCAGCGCGAGCGCGCTGGTCTCCCGCCCCGCCAATGTGAGATACCTCGCGGGCGCGGCGCCACGGGGCGCCGTCCTGCTGCTGGGCGCGGACGAGGACCTCCTCGTGTGCGCGGACCCGCCCGACGACCGCCCCCACGAGGGCAGACCCGACGAGGCCGTGACGGTGCGCGTCCTGTCCCGCTCCGGAGGCGACCCCGCGGTGACCGCCGCGGGCATCCTCGCGGACCGCGGCGCCGACTCCCTCGCGGTCGAGGAACACCACCTCACGGTGGCCCGGCACCGCGCCCTGCGGTCGGTCGCGCCCCGGCTGCGCCTCGCGGACCTGGGCGGTGCCGTGGAGCAGCTCAGGGTGGTCAAGGACGAGGAGGAGATCTCCTGCCTGCGCATCGGCGCCGAGATCGCCGACCAGGCCCTGGGCGAGCTGCTGGAGTCCATCCTCGTCGGCCGCACCGAACGCCACCTGGCCCTGGAGCTGGAGCGCCGCCTCGTCGACCACGGTGCCGACGGACCCGCCTTCGCCACCTCCGTGGGCACCGGCCCGAACTCGGGACGGCGCGGGCACCGGCCCACCGACCGGCGTGTGGAGGAAGGCGATTTCCTGTCGGTCTGCCTGGGGGCGACGTACCGCGGCTACCGCTGCGAGATCGGCCGTACGTTCGTGATCGGCACCTCCCCCGCGGGCTGGCAGATCGAGCTGTACGACCTCGTCTTCGCCGCTCAGCGGGCCGGACGCGAGAGCCTGGTGCCCGGTGCCGCCTACCGTGACGTGGACCGTGCGGCACGCCAGGTGCTGGACTCCGCGGGGTACGCCGAGAGCCTTCCGGCGGTCACCGGGCACGGCGTGGGACTGGAAATCGAGGAGGACCCGCAGCTGGGTCCCGCGGCCATGGGTAAACTGGACGCTTGCGTGCCGGTCACCGTCGAACCGGGGGTCTACCTCCCGGGCCGGGGCGGTGTCAGGATCGATGACACGCTCGTCGTGCGCCCCGAGGCGGACGGCGGACCCGAGCTACTCACCATCACGACCAAGGAGCTGCTCGCACTATAGGCAGGTGCGTGCCCCCGGGGTCGTCCACGTCAGTCCAGGAGATTCCGCAACCGTGGCTTCCACGAACGACCTCAAGAACGGCCTGGTGCTCAAGCTCGAAGGCGGCCAGCTCTGGTCCGTCGTCGAGTTCCAGCACGTCAAGCCCGGCAAGGGCCCGGCCTTCGTGCGCACCAAGCTCAAGAACGTGCTGTCCGGCAAGGTGGTCGACAAGACCTTCAACGCCGGCGTCAAGGTCGAGACGGCCACTGTCGACAAGCGCGACATGCAGTTCTCCTACATGGACGGCGAGTACTTCGTCTTCATGGACATGGAGACCTACGACCAGCTGATGGTCGACCGCAAGGCCGTCGGCGACGCCGCCAACTTCCTGATCGAGGGCTTCACGGCCACGGTCGCGCAGCACGAGGGCGAGGTGCTCTTCGTCGAGCTGCCGGCCGCCGTCGAGCTGGTGGTCCAGGAGACCGAGCCGGGCCTCCAGGGTGACCGCTCCACCGGCGGCACCAAGCCCGCGACCCTGGAGACCGGTCACCAGATCCAGGTCCCGCTCTTCATCACCACCGGTGAGAAGATCAAGGTCGACACCCGCACGAGCGACTACCTCGGCCGGGTGAACAGCTAACCGTGGCTGCCCGCAACACGGCCCGTAAGCGCGCCTTCCAGATCCTCTTCGAGGGCGACCAGCGCGGCGCCGACGTCCTGACGGTCCTCGCGGACTGGGTCCGGCTCTCCCGGGCCGACACCCGGCAGCCTCCGGTGAGCGAGTACACGATGCAGCTGGTCGAGGGCTACGCCGAGCACGAGCGCCGCATCGACGAGCTGCTCTCGCAGTACTCGGTCGGCTGGACGCTCGACCGGATGCCGGTCGTCGACCGCAACCTCCTGCGGCTCGGCGCGTACGAGCTGATCTGGGTCGACGAGACCCCGGACGCCGTCGTCCTCGACGAGATGGTGCAGCTGGCGAAGGAGTTCTCGACGGACGAGTCGCCCTCGTTCGTGAACGGCCTGCTCGGCCGCCTGAAGGAACTCAAGCCGTCCTTGCGCCGGGAGGCGTGAGCGGTACCGGCGACGCCGGAGGGCCCGTGGACGACACGTCCGCGGGCCCTCCGGCGTGTACGGCCCCATCGGCGGTCCTCTAGTCCCATCGGCGTCCTCGGGTCCCATCGGCGTCGCCCGGCCCCATCGGCGTCCTCCGGCGTTCTCCGGTGTCTCTCCGGTCATCCCAGAGCCGCAGGGGGCTCCCAAGGGCCGCGAAAAGCCGTCGGGGCGGCCGGGACCTCTCGGTCCGGCCGCCCCGACGGCACGTTTCTGCTGAGTCGCCGCGGCGCTCAGCCCTCCTCGTGGGAGACGGCGCGACGCGCGTCCGCGTCCAGCACGCCCCAGCTGATCAGCTGCTCGGTCAGGACCGAGGGCGACTGGTCGTAGATGACGGCGAGGGTGCGCAGGTCGTCCTGGCGGATCGAGAGCACCTTGCCGTTGTAGTCGCCGCGCTGCGACTGGATCGTGGCCGCGTACCGCTGGAGGGGACCGGCCTTCTCGACCGGCACGTGGGCCAGCCGCTCCAGGTCCAGGACCAGCTTCGGCGGCGGCTCGGCGGCACCGCCCGGCGTGGTGCCCGGAAGCAGTTCCTGCACGGGGACACCGTAGAAATCGGCCAGCTCCGCAAGGCGCTGCACGGTGACGGCGCGGTCGCCGCGCTCGTACGAACCGACCACGACCGCCTTCCAGCGTCCCTGGGACTTCTCCTCGACACCGTGGAGGGAAAGGCCCTGCTGGGTGCGGATCGCCCGGAGCTTGGCCCCGAGCTGTTTGGCGTATTCGCTGGACATATAGCTCCCCGGCACTGGGTCGACGCGACTGGGTTGGGTTTCCATGCCGCGCGGCTGGTAACTCACTGTGAGGTTACGCAGCGTGATTCTTCTGCGTCAAGCCGAATGGTCCACACCGACTCTTCCGTGGTATCCGTGGCCGATTGAGCCAAAGGGGTGAACGGGAGGCTCCCTCCGGCCTGCTACCGTGGATGGCGCAAATCCGACGTCCTTTAAGGTCCGTCCCGTGAGGCGGAGAAGGAGGTCCAGTTTCCTATGGACAAGCAGGACAAGCAGGACCCGCAGCCCGGCCACGACACGCAGGGCTCGCACGACACGCACGACGCGCGACCCGTCCTCGAAGGCCCCGACATCGCCCGGGTGCTGACCCGCATCGCCCACGAGATCGTCGAACGCGCCAAGGGCGCCGACGACGTGGTGCTCCTCGGCATCCCGACCCGGGGCGTCTTCCTCGGCCGCCGGCTCGCCGCCAAGCTCGAGCAGATCACCGACCGCAGGATTCCGGTCGGCTCCCTCGACATCACCATGTACCGCGACGACCTGCGGATGCACCCACCGCGCGCGCTGGCCCGCACCGAGATCCCCGGTGACGGGATCGACGGCAAGCTGGTCGTCCTCGTCGACGACGTGCTCTTCTCCGGCCGCACCATCCGCGCCGCCCTCGACGCCCTGAACGACATCGGGCGCCCCCGCGCGGTGCAGCTCGCGGTCCTCGTCGACCGCGGTCACCGCGAACTGCCCATCCGCGCCGACTACGTCGGCAAGAACCTCCCCACGTCGCTGCGGGAGACGGTCAAGGTCCAGCTGGCCGAGGAGGACGGTCGCGACACCGTGCTGCTCGGTGTCAAGCAGACCGACCCGGGCGCACAGCACTAGCACTCGGACGTACGCCCCGAGTGCGTGCCTCCACGCGCCCGCATGCCCGAAAACTCCCCATGCCTTACGGAGCCTGACAGATGCAGCGTCATCTCATCTCGGCCGCCGACCTCACCCGCGACGACGCCGTCCATGTTCTCGACACCGCCGAGGAGATGGCCCGGGTGGCGGACCGGCCCATCAAGAAGCTGCCGACCCTGCGCGGCCGCACGATCGTCAACCTCTTCTTCGAGGACTCCACCCGGACCCGGATCTCCTTCGAGGCCGCCGAGAAGCGCCTGTCCGCGGACGTCATCAACTTCACCGCCAAGGGCTCCAGCGTCTCCAAGGGCGAGTCGCTGAAGGACACCGCCCAGACCCTGGAGGCCATGGGCGTCGACGCCGTCGTCATCCGGCACGGCGCCTCCGGAGCGCCGTACCGCCTCGCCACCTCCGGCTGGATCGACGCGGCCGTCATCAACGCCGGTGACGGCACCCACCAGCACCCCACCCAGGCGCTGCTGGACGCCTTCACCATGCGCCGCCGGCTCGTGGGCCGGGACGCCGGGCTCGGCCAGGACCTGTCCGGCAGGCGCATCACGATCGTGGGCGATGTGCTGCACAGCCGGGTGGCCCGCTCCAACGTCGACCTGCTGCACACCCTCGGCGCCGAGGTGACCCTCGTCGCGCCGCCCACCCTGGTACCGGTCGGCGTCGAGACCTGGCCCTGCGAGGTGTCGTACGACCTCGACAGCACCCTGCCGAAGTCGGACGCGGTGATGATGCTGCGCGTCCAGCGCGAGCGGATGAACGCGGCGTTCTTCCCGACCGAACGCGAGTACTCGCGGCGCTACGGCCTGGACGGCGAGCGGATGGCGCGGATGCCCGCGCACTCCATCGTGATGCACCCCGGCCCCATGGTCCGTGGCATGGAGATCACCGCCGAGGTCGCCGACTCCGACCGCTGCACCGTCGTCGAACAGGTCGCCAACGGTGTGTCGATCCGGATGGCCGTCCTCTACCTGCTCCTGGGCGGGAACGAACCCGCCGTCGCCCACGCCCGTACCACCGAGGAGAAGTAACGACCATGAGCAAGATCCTTATCCGTGGTGCGCGGGTGCTCGGCGGCGAGCCCCAGGACGTCCTGATCGACGGCGAGGTCGTCGAGGCCGTCGGCAGCGGGCTGTCCGCCGAGGGAGCCGAGGTCGTCGAGGCCGACGGCAAGGTGCTGCTGCCGGGCCTCGTCGATCTGCACACCCATCTGCGCGAGCCGGGCCGCGAGGACTCCGAGACGGTCCTGACCGGCACCCGCGCGGCCGCGAGCGGCGGCTTCACGGCCGTCTTCGCCATGGCCAACACCTTCCCCGTCGCGGACACCGCCGGCGTGGTCGAGCAGGTCTACCGGCTCGGGCAGGAGCACGGCTACTGCGACGTGCAGCCCATCGGCGCCGTCACCGTCGGCCTGGAGGGCCGCAAACTCGCCGAGCTGGGCGCCATGCACGAGTCGGCCGCCGGCGTCACCGTCTTCTCCGACGACGGCAAGTGCGTCGACGACGCCGTGATGATGCGCCGCGCCCTGGAGTACGTGAAGGCCTTCGGCGGGGTCGTCGCCCAGCACGCGCAGGAACCGCGGCTGACCGAGGGCGCCCAGATGAACGAGGGCGTCGTCTCCGCCGAGCTGGGGCTCGGCGGCTGGCCGGCCGTCGCCGAGGAGTCGATCATCGCGCGGGACGTGCTGCTCGCCGAGCACGTGGGCTCCCGCGTCCACATCTGCCACCTCTCCACCGCCGGCTCCGTCGAGATCGTCCGCTGGGCCAAGTCCCGCGGCATCGACGTCACCGCCGAGGTCACCCCGCACCACCTGCTCCTCACCGACGAACTGGTGCGCTCCTACGACCCGGTCTACAAGGTGAACCCGCCGCTGCGCACCGAGCGTGACGTGCACGCCCTGCGCGAGGCGCTCGCCGACGGCACCATCGACATCGTGGCCACCGACCACGCCCCGCACCCGCACGAGGACAAGGACTGCGAGTGGGCCGCGGCCGCCATGGGCATGGTCGGCCTGGAGACCGCGCTGTCTGTGGTCCAGGAGACGATGGTGGAGACGGGCCTGCTGGACTGGGCCGGCGTCGCCGACCGCATGTCCTTCGCGCCCGCCCGCA
Source organism: Streptomyces sp. NPDC006259 (assembly GCF_042870975.1). NCBI lineage: Bacteria > Bacillati > Actinomycetota > Actinomycetes > Kitasatosporales > Streptomycetaceae > Streptomyces > Streptomyces sp. NPDC006259. The sequence goes on from NZ_JBIAHY010000007.1 coordinate 370,233, forward strand.
TCGGGCGGGCGTCGGCGCACGGACGTCCCGTCTCGGCTGGTGAGCCCGCCAACCTCACACTCGTCGACACGGCATACCGTGGGTCGGTGGACCCCGCGGGCTTCGCCTCGCGCAGCCGGAACACCCCGTACGCGGGGCGTGAGCTGCCGGGCCGTGTGACGCACACCTGGCTCCGGGGCAAGGCCACGCTCGTCGACGGGAAGCTCACGTGACACCTGTAATCCTGCTCGCGGCCGAGAGGGAATCGGCCGCGGTGACCGACTGGGCCGCCCGCGTCGCCTGGGTCGTAGGGCTCGGCCTCTTCGTCGCGCTCGTCTACTGGCTGATGCGCGAGGGCTGGAAGTGGCGCGGCACGCTCCAGGGCGACCTGCCGGAGCTGCCCACCGCGCCGTCCGACCCCGGTGCGGCGAGACTGACGACGAGCGGCCGCTACCACGGCTCCACCACCGCCGGGCAGTGGCTCGACCGCATCGTGGCGCACGGCCTGGGCACCCGCAGCCGGGTCGTGCTCACCCTGACCGACGCGGGCCTGGACGTCGTACGCCCCGGCGCGAGCGACTTCTTCGTCCCGGCCGGCGCGCTGCGCGAGGCGGTGCTCGGCAAGGGCATCGCCGGCAAGGTCCTCACCGAGGGCGGACTGCTCCTGGTGACCTGGGAGCACGGCGGCAGGCTGATCGACTCCGGGTTCCGCTCGGACCACGCGGCCGAGCACACCGAGTGGGTCGACGCCATCAACTCCATGATCAACAAGAGGGAAACGGAAGGCGCACGATGACGACCTCCACCAGGGGAGCCGCAAGGGTTCCCGCCGTACTCGTCCTGGAGGACGGCCGGATCTTCCGCGGCCGTGCCTACGGGGCCGTGGGGGAGACCTTCGGCGAAGCGGTCTTCTCCACCGGCATGTCCGGATACCAGGAGACCCTGACCGACCCGTCGTACGCCCGGCAGATCGTCGTCGCGACCGCGCCCCAGATCGGCAACACCGGCTGGAACGACGAGGACGACGAGTCCGGCCGCATCTGGGTTTCCGGCTACGTCGTGCGCGACCCCGCGCGCGTGCCCTCCAACTGGCGCTCCCTGCGCTCCCTCGACGACGAGCTGGTCGCCCAGGGCGTCGTCGGCATCTCGGGCATCGACACCCGCGCGCTCACCCGCCACCTGCGCGAGCGCGGCTCCATGCGCGCCGGCATCTTCTCCGGCGAGGCGATCACGGCCGAGCCCGAGCTGCTCACGCGCGTGCAGGCCCAGCCGCACATGAAGGGCGCGAGCCTCTACGAGGAGGTCGCCACCAAGGAGGCCTACGTCGTCCCGGCGGTCGGCGAGAAGCGGTTCACCGTCGCCGCCATCGACCTCGGCATCAAGGGCATGACCCCGCACCGGATGGCCCAGCGCGGCATCGAGGTGCACGTGCTGCCCGCGACGGCCACCGCCGACGAGGTGTACGCCGTGAACCCCGACGGCGTGTTCTTCTCCAACGGTCCGGGCGACCCGGCCACCGCCGACGGCCCTGTGGCACTGATGGCCGAGGTGCTGGAGCGCCGGACCCCCCTGTTCGGCATCTGCTTCGGCAACCAGATCCTCGGCCGCGCCCTCGGCTTCGGCACCTACAAGCTGAAGTACGGCCACCGCGGGATCAACCAGCCCGTCCAGGACCGTACGACCGGCAAGGTCGAGGTGACCGCGCACAACCACGGGTTCGCCGTGGACGCGCCGCTCGACAAGGTCAGCGACACACCGTTCGGCCGCGCCGAGGTGTCCCACGTCTGCCTCAACGACGACGTCGTGGAGGGGCTCCAGCTGCTCGACCAGCCGGCCTTCTCCGTCCAGTACCACCCCGAAGCGGCAGCGGGCCCCCACGACGCCGCCTACCTGTTCGACCGCTTCGTTTCCCTGATGGAGGGCCAGCGTGCCTAAGCGCACCGATATCCAGTCCGTCCTGGTCATCGGCTCCGGCCCGATCGTCATCGGCCAGGCCGCCGAGTTCGACTACTCCGGCACCCAGGCGTGCCGCGTCCTGCGCGCCGAGGGTCTGCGCGTCATCCTGGTGAACTCCAACCCGGCGACGATCATGACCGACCCGGAGATCGCCGACGCCACCTACGTCGAGCCGATCACCCCGGAGTTCGTCGAGAAGATCATCGCCAAGGAGCGCCCGGACGTCCTGCTGCCGACGCTCGGCGGCCAGACGGCCCTCAACACCGCGATCTCCATGCACGAGCAGGGTGTGCTGGAGAAGTACGGCGTCGAGCTGATCGGCGCCAACGTCGAGGCGATCAACAAGGGCGAGGACCGCGACCTCTTCAAGGGTGTCGTCGAGGCCGTCCGCGAGAAGATCGGACACGGCGAGTCGGCGCGGTCCGTGATCTGCCACTCCATGGACGACGTGATCGCGGGCGTCGAGACGCTCGGCGGGTACCCCGTCGTCGTCCGCCCCTCCTTCACCATGGGCGGCGCCGGCTCCGGCTTCGCCCACGACGAGGAGGAGCTGCGCCGCATCGCCGGTCAGGGCCTGACGCTCTCCCCGACCACCGAGGTGCTCCTGGAGGAGTCCATCCTCGGCTGGAAGGAGTACGAGCTGGAGCTGATGCGCGACAAGAACGACAACGTCGTGGTCGTCTGCTCCATCGAGAACTTCGACCCCATGGGCGTCCACACCGGTGACTCGATCACCGTCGCGCCGGCGATGACGCTGACCGACCGCGAGTACCAGCGGCTGCGCGACATCGGCATCGCGATCATCCGCGAGGTCGGCGTCGACACCGGCGGCTGCAACATCCAGTTCGCGGTCAACCCCGAGGACGGCCGCATCATCGTCATCGAGATGAACCCGCGCGTGTCGCGCTCGTCGGCCCTGGCCTCCAAGGCGACCGGCTTCCCGATCGCCAAGATCGCCGCCAAGCTCGCCGTCGGCTACACCCTCGACGAGATCCCGAACGACATCACCCGGGAGACCCCGGCCTCCTTCGAGCCCACGCTCGACTACGTGGTCGTCAAGGCCCCCCGCTTCGCCTTCGAGAAGTTCCCGAGCGCGGACTCGACGCTGACCACCACCATGAAGTCCGTCGGCGAGGCCATGGCCATCGGGCGCAACTTCACGGAGGCCTTCCAGAAGGCGCTGCGCTCGCTCGAGAAGAAGGGCAGCCAGTTCACCTTCGTCGGCGAGCCCGGCGACAAGGAGCAGCTCCTGACGGAGGCCGTCCGCCCCACCGACGGCCGGATCAACACCGTCATGCAGGCCATCCGCGCGGGCGCCACCCCCGAGGAGATCTTCGCGTACACGAAGATCGACCCCTGGTTCGTCGACCAGCTGTTCCTGATCAAGGAGACCGCCGACGACCTGGCCGCCGCCGACCGCCTGGACGTCGACCTGCTCGCCGAGGCCAAGCGGCACGGCTTCTCCGACCAGCAGATCGCCGAGATCCGCGGCCTGCGCGAGGACGTCGTCCGCGAGGTCCGGCACGCCCTGGGCATCCGCCCGGTCTACAAGACGGTCGACACCTGCGCCGCCGAGTTCGCCGCGAAGACGCCGTACTTCTACTCCTCCTACGACGAGGAGAGCGAGGTCGCGCCGCGCGAGAAGCCGGCCGTCATCATCCTGGGCTCCGGTCCGAACCGCATCGGCCAGGGCATCGAGTTCGACTACTCCTGCGTCCACGCCTCCTTCGCGCTGTCCGCCGCCGGGTACGAGACCGTGATGGTCAACTGCAACCCGGAGACCGTCTCCACCGACTACGACACCTCCGACCGCCTGTACTTCGAGCCGCTGACGCTCGAGGACGTGCTGGAGATCGTGCACGCGGAGGCGCAGGCCGGCCCGATCGCCGGTGTCGTCGTCCAGCTCGGCGGCCAGACCCCGCTGGGCCTGGCGCAGGCGCTCAAGGACAACGGCGTACCGATCGTCGGCACGCCCCCCGAGGCGATCCACGCGGCCGAGGACCGGGGCGCCTTCGGACGCGTCCTGGCCGAGGCCGGCCTGCCGGCCCCGAAGCACGGCACCGCCACCACCTTCGCCGGCGCCAAGGCCATCGCCGACGAGATCGGCTACCCGGTCCTCGTCCGGCCGTCGTACGTCCTCGGCGGCCGCGGCATGGAGATCGTCTACGACGAGACCCGGCTGTCGTCCTACATCGCCGAGTCGACAGAGATCAGCCCCACCCGGCCGGTCCTGGTCGACCGCTTCCTCGACGACGCCATCGAGATCGACGTCGACGCGCTCTACGACGGCGAGGAGCTGTACCTCGGCGGCGTCATGGAGCACATCGAGGAGGCCGGCATCCACTCCGGCGACTCGGCGTGCGCGCTGCCCCCGATCACCCTCGGCGGCTTCGACATCAAGCGCCTGCGGGCCTCCACGGAGGCCATCGCGCGCGGAGTGGGCGTCCGCGGCCTGATCAACATCCAGTTCGCGATGGCCGGGGACATCCTCTACGTCCTGGAGGCCAACCCGCGTGCGTCCCGCACCGTCCCCTTCACCTCGAAGGCGACCGCGGTACCCCTGGCCAAGGCCGCCGCCCGGATCTCCCTGGGCACGACCATCGCCGAGCTGCGCGCCGAGGGGCTGCTCCCGGCGCGCGGTGACGGCGGCGAACTGCCGCTGGACGCGCCGATCTCCGTCAAGGAGGCCGTGATGCCGTGGAGCCGCTTCCGCGACACCTCGGGCCGCGGCGTCGACACCATCCTGGGCCCGGAGATGCGGTCCACCGGCGAGGTCATGGGCATCGACTCCGTCTTCGGCACGGCGTACGCCAAGTCGCAGGCGGGCGCCTACGGCCCGCTGCCGACCAAGGGCCGCGCGTTCATCTCGGTCGCCAACCGGGACAAGCGCTCGATGATCTTCCCGGCGCGCGAGCTGGTCGCGCACGGCTTCGAGCTGCTGGCGACCTCCGGCACCGCCGAGGTCCTCCGGCGCAACGGCATCAACGCCACGATGGTGCGCAAGCAGTCCGAGGGTGTGGGGCCGAACGGTGAGAAGACCATCGTCCAGCTCATCCACGAGGGTCAGGTCGACCTCATCGTCAACACTCCGTACGGCACCGGCGGCCGCCTCGACGGCTACGACATCCGCACGGCGGCGGTGGCGCGCTCCGTGCCCTGCCTGACGACGGTCCAGGCGCTCGCCGCCGCCGTCCAGGGCATCGACGCCCTCAAGCACGGCGATGTGGGGGTGCGTTCCCTCCAGGAACACGCCGAGCATCTGATCGCGGCCCGCGACTAGCAGCCCGAGGGGGACACCGGAAACGGTGTCCCCCTCGGTACGAGGCGTCAGACTTCCCCAGAGGACACAGTGATGTACAAGATCTTCTTCCGTCTGGTCTTCTCCCGGATGGATCCGGAGAACGCCCACCACCTGGCCTTCCGCTGGATCCGGCTCGCCGCCCGGGTCCCGGTGCTGCGCACGTTCGTCGCGGCCGCCCTCGCCCCCCGCCACCGGGAACTGCGCACCGAGGCCTTCGGCCTGCGCATGCACGGGCCCTTCGGGCTCGCCGCCGGCTTCGACAAGAACGCCGTCGCGATCGACGGGATGTCGATGCTGGGCTTCGACCATGTCGAGATCGGCACGGTCACCGGGGAGCCGCAGCCGGGCAACCCCGCCCAGCGGCTGTTCCGGCTCGTGAAGGACCGGGGCCTCATCAACCGGATGGGCTTCAACAACGAGGGCTCGCTGGCCGTGGCCGCGCGCCTGGCCTCCCGCACGCCCGTCTTCAGGACCGTGGTGGGCGTCAACATCGGCAAGACCAAGGTCGTACCGGAGGAGGAGGCCGTCGGCGACTACGTGAAGTCGACCGAGCGGCTCGCGCCGTACGCCGACTACCTGGTCGTCAACGTGTCCTCGCCGAACACCCCTGGACTGCGCGATCTGCAGGCCACCGAGGCGCTGCGGCCGCTGCTGAGCGCCGTGCGCGAGGCCGCCGACCGGGTCGTGACCTCCCGGCGGGTCCCGCTGCTGGTCAAGATCGCCCCGGACCTGGCGGACGAGGACGTCGACGCGGTGGCCGACCTGGCCGTGGAACTCGGCCTGGACGGGATCATCGCCACCAACACCACCATCGCGCGCGAGGGACTCGGTCTGAAGTCCGAACCCTCGCTGGTGAAGGAGACCGGCGGTCTGTCGGGGGCGCCCCTCAAGGCCCGCTCGCTGGAGGTCCTGCGCCGCCTCTACGCGCGCGTGGGCGATCGGGTCACCCTGGTGGGCGTCGGCGGCGTGGAGGACGCCGAGGACGCCTGGCAGCGCATCCTGGCCGGTGCCACGCTGGTCCAGGGGTACAGCGCCTTCATCTACCAGGGGCCCTTCTGGGGCCGTGCGATCCACAAGGGCCTGGCCGCCCGCCTGCGCACCAGCCCGTACGCCACCCTCGCCGACGCGGTCGGCGCCGACGTCAGGAGGACGGCATGACCCTGGAACCCTTCGGCGCCCGCCTGCGCCGGGCCATGGACGAGCGCGGCCCGCTGTGCGTCGGCATCGACCCGCACGCCTCTCTGCTGGCCGAGTGGGGTCTGGACGACACCGTCACCGGTCTGGAGCGGTTCAGCCGGACGGTCGTCGAGGCCATGGCCGACCGGATCGCGGTCCTGAAGCCGCAGAGCGCCTTCTTCGAGCGGTTCGGCTCGCGTGGCGTCGCGGTTCTGGAGAGGTCCGTCGAGGAGGCTCGGGCGGCCGGTGCCCTGGTCGTCATGGACGCCAAGCGCGGAGACATCGGCTCGACCATGGCCGCGTACGCCGAGTCCTTCCTGCGCAAGGACTCGCCGCTCTTCTCGGACGCGCTGACCGTCTCCCCGTACCTCGGCTACGGGTCGCTCTCACCGGCCGTGGCCCTCGCGCGCGAGAGCGGCGCCGGACTGTTCGTGCTGGCGCTCACCTCGAACCCGGAGGGCGGCGAGGTCCAGCACGCGGTGCGCGCGGACGGGCGTACCGTCGGCGCGACCATGCTGGCGCACCTGGCCGCCGAGAACGTCGGGGAGGAGCCGCTGGGCTCCTTCGGGGCCGTCGTCGGTGCCACGCTCGGTGACCTGTCGACGTACGACCTCGACATCAACGGCCCGATCCTCGCCCCCGGCATCGGGGCTCAGGGGGCCGCTCCGGCGGACCTGCCGCACGTCTTCGGGTCCGCGCTGCGCAACGTCGTGCCGAACGTCAGCCGCGGAGTGCTGCGGCACGGTCCCGACGTCGTCGCGCTGCGTGACGCCGCGGAGCGGTTCGCGCAACAGGTCAGGGCGGCGGTCGAGACCTCCTGAGCGCCCCCGGCCGTCCGACCGGGACCTCCGTCGGACGGCCGCGGGACGACTTGAGCCTGAATACATTCTCAAATCCAGGGCAGTTTGTCGTATATGCCCGCCCTGGTTGAGGCTGACCAGGACTTTTCCGCTGTTCTCGCTGACTCTGGCGGAGTTGGCCGCTAGTCTCCGAGCGGAGGGTGACGGGCAAGCGTGTTGCTCGTAGCTCCCCAGGTGAGGGGCGACTAGGTTCCTCACCGGTCCGTATCCGACAGTTCGACATCCGAGGTGACGTAGGCGTGGCTCTTCCGCCCCTTACCCCCGAACAGCGCGCAGCCGCGCTCGAAAAGGCCGCCGCGGCTCGCCGGGAGCGGGCCGAGGTCAAGAATCGACTCAAGCACTCCGGCGCCTCGCTTCACGAGGTCATCAAGCAGGGCCAGGAGAACGACGTCGTCGGCAAGATGAAGGTCTCCGCGCTCCTGGAGTCCCTACCGGGCGTGGGCAAGGTCCGCGCCAAGCAGATCATGGAGCGGCTCGGCATCTCCGAGAGCCGGCGTGTGCGCGGTCTCGGCTCCAACCAGATCGCCTCCCTGGAGCGTGAGTTCGGCGACACGGCCAAGTGAGTCCGGAGTGCTCGGGGCACGGCGTCCCGGGCACGGCGAGACAACTGGAATAATCGCTGCATGGCTGTAACACCCCGGGGGACGACCCCCGAACCCCCGGACGCACGTCCGCGGCTGACCGTGCTCTCCGGCCCCTCCGGGGTCGGCAAGAGCACGGTCGTCGCTCATATGCGCAAAGAACACCCCGAGGTCTGGCTCTCGGTGTCGGCGACGACCCGCAGGCCCCGCCCCGGCGAGAAGCACGGTGTGCACTATTTCTTCGTCACCGACGACGAGATGGACAAGCTGATCGCCAACGGCGAGCTGCTGGAGTGGGCCGAGTTCGCCGGCAACCGTTACGGCACGCCGCGTGGCGCCGTGCTGGAGCGGCTGGAGGCGGGCGAGCCGGTCCTTCTGGAGATCGACCTCCAGGGCGCCCGGCAGGTCCGCGGCTCCATGCCCGAGGCCCAGCTGGTGTTCCTGGCTCCGCCCTCCTGGGAGGAGCTGGTGCGCAGGCTCACCGGTCGCGGCACCGAGCCGCCCGAGGTGATCGCCCGCCGCCTGGACGCCGCGAAGATCGAACTCGCGGCCGAGCCGGAGTTCGACGAGACCCTGGTCAACACCTCCGTCGAGGACGTGGCGCGCGAGCTGCTAGCCTTGACCGGTGTCGTGTGATCGGAACCATGGGATCACCGTCCGTCTTTTCCCACCTATCGGAAGGTAGAGCGTGTCCTCTTCCATCTCCGCTCCCGAGGGCATCATCAACCCGCCGATCGACGAGCTCCTCGAGGCCACCGACTCGAAGTACAGCCTCGTGATCTACGCGGCCAAGCGAGCCCGCCAGATCAACGCGTACTACTCGCAGCTCGGCGAGGGCCTCCTCGAGTACGTCGGTCCGCTCGTCGACACCCACGTCCACGAGAAGCCGCTCTCGATCGCGCTCCGCGAGATCAACGCGGGTCTGCTGACGTCCGAGGCCATCGAGGGTCCGGCTCAGTAGTATTTTCAGCTTTCAGTGGGTTTTTCCACAGGCCCGGCAGCGCCACTGCCGGGCCTGTGGTGTGTGATGGACTCGCACGCCGGGAGCCCCGGCGTACGGTTTCCGAGGTCCGGGGAGAGACGGTGGACAAACCCAAGGTCGTGCTCGGGGTCAGCGGCGGCATCGCCGCGTACAAGGCCTGCGAGCTGCTGCGCAGACTGACCGAGTCGGGTCACGACGTGCGCGTGGTCCCCACCGCCTCCGCCCTGCACTTCGTCGGCGCGGCCACCTGGTCGGCCCTCTCCGGCCACCCGGTCTCCACCGAGGTCTGGGACGACGTCGAGGAAGTCCCGCACGTCCGCATCGGCCAGCACGCCGACCTGGTCGTCGTCGCTCCGGCCACCGCCGACCTGCTCGCCAGGGCCGCCCACGGACTGGCCGACGACCTGCTGACGAACACCCTGCTGACCGCCCGCTGTCCGGTGGTCTTCGCCCCGGCGATGCACACGGAGATGTGGGAGCACCCGGCCACCCAGGAGAACGTGGCGACGCTGCGCCGCCGCGGTGCCGTCGTCATCGAACCGGCCGTGGGCCGGCTCACCGGGGTCGACACCGGCAAGGGCCGGCTGCCCGACCCCGCCGAGATCTTCGAGGTCTGCCGGAGGGTCCTGGGGCGTGGCGCGCGCCGGCCCGACCTGGCCGGACGGCATGTGGTGGTCAGCGCGGGAGGCACCCGCGAGCCCCTCGACCCGGTCCGCTTCCTCGGCAACCGCTCCTCCGGCAAGCAGGGCTACGCCCTCGCCCGCACCGCCGCCGCCCGCGGAGCCCGTGTGACCCTCGTCGCGGCCAACACCGCGCTGCCCGACCCGGCGGGCGTCGACGTCGTGCCCGTCGGCACCGCCGTACAACTGCGCGAGGCGGTGCTGAAGGCGGCCGCCGACGCGGACGCGGTGGTCATGGCCGCCGCGGTCGCCGACTTCCGGCCCGCGCACTACGCCGCGGGCAAGATCAAGAAGAGGGACGGGCAGGAGCCGGACCCCATCGTCCTGCTGCGGAATCCGGACATTCTCGCGGAGATGTCCGCCGAGCGCGCCCGCCCCGGCCAGGTGGTCGTCGGCTTCGCCGCCGAGACCGACGACGTGTTGGCCAACGGCCGGGCGAAGCTGCGCCGCAAGGGCTGTGATCTGCTGGTGGTCAATGAGGTGGGGGAGCGCAGGACCTTCGGTTCGGAGGAGAACGAGGCGATCGTCCTGGGCGCCGACGGCAGCGAGACGCCCGTCCCGCACGGACCGAAGGAAGCCCTGGCCGAAATCGTGTGGGACCTGGTGACGCGGCGACTGGCGTGATTGTTTTATGCGCGTCACGGTTCCTTGAAGCTTGCCCGTTCGGGCGTGGCGCCCCTGGCCAACCGTGGTCGGCATTCGGCAGAATGCCTGTGCCGCAGGTCACAGCGCTCCCGAGAGGCGAGACAAGTGGGCCGGTGGTGAAGCGCGACCGATAAACTGTTTGTCGGACGACGCCGGGCGCAGCTCCCGTCGCGTCCGCCCATGATCAGCCAGCAGCCGCTGCAACCCCAGGGAGCGTTGTGTCCCGTCGCCTGTTCACCTCGGAGTCCGTGACCGAAGGTCACCCCGACAAGATCGCTGACCAGATCAGCGACACCATCCTCGACGCGCTTCTGCGCGAGGACCCGACGTCCCGGGTCGCCGTAGAGACCCTGATCACGACCGGCCTGGTGCACGTGGCCGGCGAGGTCACCACCAAGGCCTACGCGCCGATCCCGCAGCTGGTCCGGGACAAGATCCTGGAGATCGGCTACGACTCCTCGAAGAAGGGCTTCGACGGCGCCTCCTGCGGTGTCTCGGTGTCGATCGGCGCGCAGTCCCCGGACATCGCCCAGGGTGTCGACACGGCGTACGAGACGCGGGTCGAGGGTGACGACGACGAGCTGGACCGGCAGGGCGCCGGCGACCAGGGCCTGATGTTCGGCTACGCGTCCGACGAGACCCCGACGCTGATGCCGCTGCCGATCTTCCTGGCCCACCGCCTGTCCAAGCGCCTCTCGGACGTCCGCAAGAACGGGACCATCCCCTACCTGCGCCCCGACGGCAAGACCCAGGTCACCATCGAGTACGACGGCGACAAGGCCGTCCGCCTCGACACGGTCGTGGTCTCCTCGCAGCACGCGTCCGACATCGACCTGGACTCGCTCCTCACGCCCGACATCCGCGAGTTCGTCGTGGAGCCGGAGCTGAAGGCGCTGCTGGACGAGGGCATCAAGCTCGACACCGAGAACTACCGGCTGCTGGTCAACCCCACCGGCCGGTTCGAGATCGGCGGCCCCATGGGTGACGCCGGCCTGACCGGCCGCAAGATCATCATCGACACGTACGGCGGCTTCGCCCGCCACGGCGGCGGCGCCTTCTCGGGCAAGGACCCGTCCAAGGTCGACCGCTCGGCCGCCTACGCGATGCGCTGGGTCGCCAAGAACGTCGTCGCCGCCGGCCTGGCCGCGCGCTGCGAGGTCCAGGTCGCCTACGCGATCGGCAAGGCCGAGCCGGTCGGCCTGTTCGTCGAGACCTTCGGCACCCACAAGATCGACCCGGAGAAGATCGAGAAGGCCATCGACGAGGTCTTCGACCTCCGCCCGGCCGCGATCATCCGCGACCTCGACCTGCTCCGCCCGATCTACGCCCAGACCGCCGCCTACGGCCACTTCGGCCGTGAGCTGCCCGACTTCACGTGGGAGCGCACCGACCGCGTGGACGCGCTCAAGGAGGCGGCGGGCCTCTGAGGCACCGTCCCCCCCAGCACGCACCGGGCCCGGTCTCCCCAGGGAGGCCGGGCCTCGGCGTTGCGCCGCCCGGCCCCGCGGGCGAGCGGCTGAGGGCCGAGGGCCGCTCGGCGGGCGCCGTTGTCAGTGGCGTTTGGTATGAATGCAGGCGTGAGCAGCGACAACGGGCAGCAGGGGGCCGGCGGGGACGGTGCGCCGCCGGAGCAGCTCGCGCTTCTGCGGGAGAGCGTGCGGCAGGCCAAGGCGCCGCGGGCGATGCCGCGGACCTGGCGGGGGGCCGCGCTGGCCGAGGAACTGCCGGTGGCGCGGGTGCTGGTCGACAAGGGGGTCCTGCATCTCGACCGGTACTTCGACTACGCGGTGCCGGCCGAGCTGGACGCGGACGCCCAGCCGGGCGTGCGGGTGCGGGTCCGGTTCGGAGCCGGACGCGGGCGGGTCCGTGAGGGGCGCCGTGAGGGCGGGGGCCTGATCGACGGGTTTCTCGTCGAGCGGCTCGCCGAGTCGGACTACTCCGGGCCGCTGGCGGCCCTCGCCCAGGTCGTGTCGCCCGAGCCGGTGCTGGGTCCGGAACTGCTGGGCCTGGCGCGGGCCGTCGCCGACCGGTACGCGGGCAGCCTGGCCGACGTGCTCCAGTTGGCGGTGCCGCCGCGCAGCGCCCGCGCGGAGCAGCGCCCCTCGCCCGAGCCGCTCCCGCCGCCGCCGGCGCCGCGGCCGGGCTCCTGGGGGCGGTACGAGCAGGGGGGCGCGTTCCTCGACGCGCTGGCCCGGGGAGGCTCCCCGCGAGCCGTGTGGAACGCGCTGCCGGGTCCCGGGTGGAGCGAGGAGCTGGCGCGGGCCGTCGCCGCCACGCTGCCCTCGGGGCGCGGTGCCCTCGTCGTCGTACCGGACGGGCGGGCCGTCGCGCGCGTGGACGCCGCTCTGACGGCTCTGCTGGGGGAGGGGCGGCATGCCGTGCTCACCGCCGACGCCGGGCCGGAGAAGCGGTACCGGGAGTGGCTCGCGGTGCGCCGGGGCAGCGTGCGAGCCGTCGTCGGGACGCGGGCTGCGATGTTCGCCCCGGTGCGCGACCTCGGTCTGGTGGCCGTGTGGGACGACGGCGACGACAGCCACAGCGAGCAGCACGCCCCGCAGCCGCATGCGCGCGACGTGCTGCTGCTGCGGGCGGCGCAGGACGGGTGCGGCTTCCTCATGGGGGGCTGGAGCTGCACCGTGGAGGGGGCGCAACTGGTCGAGAGCGGGTGGGCGCGCCCGCTGGTCGCCGGCCGGGAGCAGGTGCGCCGGACCGCGCCGCTGGTGCGGACCGTGGGCGACCAGGATCTCGCGCGGGACGAGGCGGCGCGGGCCGCTCGGCTGCCCAGCCTGGCCTGGCAGGCCGTCCGCGAGGGACTGCGGCACGGGCCCGTGCTCGTGCAGGTGCCGAGGCGTGGCTATGTGCCGCGCATGGCGTGCGCCGCCTGCCGGGCACCCGCCCGGTGCCGGCACTGTTCCGGACCCCTGGAGGCGCGGGACAGCGGCGCCCTGTGGTGCGGCTGGTGCGGGCGTGAGGAGAACGCCTGGCACTGCCCGGAGTGCGGGGGGTTCCGGCTGCGCGCGCAGGTCGTCGGGGCCCGGCGGACCGCCGAGGAACTGGGCCGCGCGTTCCCCGCCGTTCCCGTGCGCACCTCCGGACGGGAGCAGGTGCTGGACACCGTGCCGGGCACGCCCGCGCTCGTCGTGAGCACGCCCGGTGCCGAACCCGTCGCCGAGGGCGGGTACGCGGCCGCCCTGCTGCTGGACGGCTGGGCCATGGTCGGACGGCCCGACCTGCGGGCCGGGGAGGACGCGCTGCGGCGCTGGATCGCGGCCGCCTCGCTGGTACGCCCGCAGGGCGACGGGGGGACGGTGGTCGTCGTCGCGGAACCGACCCTGCGGCCGGTGCAGGCGCTGGTGCGGTGGGACCCCGTCGGACACGCTGTGCGGGAACTGGCGGAGCGGGCCGAGCTGGGCTTTCCACCGGTGTCCCGGATGGCGGCCGTCGCGGGGACGGGGGAGGCGGTGGCCGCCTTCCTCGGCTCCGTGGAGCTGCCCGAGGAGGCCGAGCTGCTGGGACCCGTCCCCCTGCCGGTCACCCCCGTGGGGCGGACCCGGCGGCCGGGGGCACCGCCGCCCGGCGAGCAGTGGGAACGGGCGCTGATCCGCGTGCCGCCGGGCAGGGGCGCCGCCCTGGCCGCCGCGCTCAAGGCGGCGCAGGCCGCGCGGATGGCGGCGCGCGGCGGTTCGGCCTCGCGCGGCGACGGTGCTTCGGGAGCGGTGTGGGTGCGGGTCGATCCCCCGGACATCGGCTGAGGGTGTGGGGGCGAGGCGGGGCGAGGCGAGGCGAGGCGGGGTCTGCCCGGTCGTGAGGGGATGCGCGCACGGGCGCCGACCTGGCCGCGCTGGGTGGCGGCCTTTTCCACCCACCTTCGTCCTTCTCCACGGGGTCCCGGGTGAGGGGCCCGGGCATCGGGCGGGGCGTTCGGGCGGGGTCTGGGAGTCCCCGGCGTCGGCGTCGGGTTCGAGTCCCGCGTCGGGTGTGGGTGGCCGGGTGGGGCGTTCGGTGCTCGGCCCTGGACAGGGGTCTGCCCTCTCGGGCGGGCACCGAGAGGGCAGCGGGGCGGAGCGGCGTCAGCCGTTGCGCGGGCCGGGGAAGGCCGTGGGCCGTGCCTCCTCGCGCAGGGACGAGCTGCCCGCCGTCGGCTGGGTCGGCATCGAGCGGGCGGCGGGGACCGTGGGTACCACGGAGATGCCGGTGCCCACGTTGACCGTGCGGGGGACCGGCGCCGCCTCCACGGCCCGGTCGGCGTCCGGCGCCGTCTGGGCGGCGGCACGGCGGGCGCCGTAGCGCCGATGGACCGCCTGCTTGGTGACGCCGAGGGCGGAGCCCACCGCGTCCCACGAGAAGCCGAGCGAGCGGTCGAAGTCGACCGCCGCGGTGACCAGGGTCTCGACGCTGTCCCGCAGTTCCTGCGCGAGGCGGACCGTCGGGGCGGGGGCGCGTCCATAGACGACGAAGCCCGCGGACGGGCCGGAGCGGCGCGGACGGTAGACGTTGCCCAGCTGGGCGGTCAGGGTGCGCAGCGCGTCCACCTGCCGGCGGACCCGCTCGATGTCCCGCACCAGCAATTGCAGGCTGGCCCGGGCCTGGGCGTCGTGGGTTGCGTGGTCGGCCATGAACAAGCCTCTCGAACCGGCGTTGAGGAGAAAGGAGTGGGCCGCGGTGGGGCGCGGTCCGGTGTGGTCAACTCTGTCTTGACCAACGCGGGTGCGCTCCGCTGGTCACGGTGTGGGGGCGTATGGGCATATGCGTACGCCCCCGGTGGGGGTCCCCGCCCCGCCTTCGGACCTGGCCGATCCGGTCGCCGGGACGCCGTCCTGGCCTCCCGTCGTGGTGCGGTGCCGTCGGCCGCTCCTCCTGTCCGGCGCAATAAACTGGTGCGTCGCCCGTCGTCCGTTTCCTCCGAGAGGCCCGTGCCCACTCATGAAGCTCGTCTTCGCCGGTACCCCCGAGGTCGCCGTTCCCGCTCTGGACGCCCTGCTCGCCTCCGGTCGGCACGAGGTGGCCGCCGTCGTCACGCGGCCCGACGCGCAGGCGGGGCGCGGGCGCAGGCTGGTCGCCTCCCCCGTGGCCCAGCGGGCCGAGGAGGCCGGGATCGAGGTGCTGAAGCCCGCCCGGCCGCGGGACCCGGACTTCCTGGCGCGGCTGAAGGAGATCGCGCCGGACTGCTGCCCCGTCGTCGCCTACGGCGCCCTGCTGCCCAGGGCGGCCCTCGACATCCCGGCCCGCGGCTGGGTCAACCTGCACTTCTCGCTGTTGCCCGCCTGGCGGGGAGCCGCGCCCGTGCAGCACGCCGTCATGGCGGGGGACGAGATCACCGGCGCCTCCACCTTCCTCATCGAGGAGGGGCTCGACTCCGGCCCCGTCTACGGCACGGTGACGGAGGAGATCCGGCCCACCGACACCAGCGGTGACCTGCTGACCCGGCTGGCGTTCGCCGGCGCCGGGCTGCTCGCCGCCACCATGGACGGGATCGAGGACGGCACGCTGAAGGCCGTACCGCAGCCCCAGGACGGCATCACGCTCGCGCCGAAGATCACCGTGGAGGACGCGCAGGTCGACTGGACCGCCCCGGCCCTGCGCGTCGACCGGGTCGTGCGCGGGTGCACTCCGGCGCCCGGTGCCTGGACGACGTTCCGCGGTGAGCGGCTCAAGCTCATCCAGGTGCGGACCGCGCCGGAGCGCGACGACCTCGCGCCCGGCGAACCGGCAGTCGGCAAGAACAGCGTGCACATCGGCACCGGGTCGTACGCCGTGGAGCTGTTGTGGGTGCAGGCGCAGGGCAAGAAGCCGATGCGGGCGGCCGACTGGGCCCGCGGGGTGCGCATCGCGGACGGCGAGCGGGTCGGGGAGCCGACGGGGGAGTGATCAGGGGGAGCGACGCTCCCGCACCCGGCCCCGCCCACCCGTCGTAGGCTGGGCGTACCTTCATCCTGCAATCCGGAGCACCTTTTTCGTGAGCGAGCAGCCCAGCCGTCCCCGCACCACCGGCAAGCCCCACCGTCGGCCCAAGAAGGACCCCGTCCGCTTCCTCGCCTTCGAGGTGCTGCGGGCCGTGGACGAGCGGGACGCCTACGCCAACCTCGTCCTGCCGCCGCTGCTGCGCAAGGCGCGGGCGAGCGGGGACTTCGACGGGCGGGACGCCGCCCTCGCCACCGAGCTGGTCTACGGGACGCTGCGGCGGCAGGGGACGTACGACGAGATCGTCGCCGCGTGCGTCGACCGGCCGCTGCGGGAGGTCGATCCGCCGGTGCTGGACGTGCTCAGCCTGGGGGCGCACCAACTGCTCGGGACGCGCATCCCCACGCACGCCGCCGTGTCCGCCTCGGTGGAGCTGGCACGGGTGGTGCTCGGCGACGGGCGGGCCAAGTTCGTCAACGCCGTACTGCGCAAGGTCGCCCAGCACGACTTCGACACCTGGGTCGAGAAGATCGCGCCGCCCTACGACGACGACCCCGAGGACCACCTCGCCCTCGTCCACTCGCACCCGCGCTGGATCGTCTCCGCGCTCTGGGACTCCCTCGGCGGCGGCCGGGCCGGCATCGAGGAGTTGCTGGCGGCCGACAACGAGCGGCCTGAGGTGACCCTGGTCGCCCGGCCCGGCCGGTCCACGACGGACGAACTGCTGGGCGAGGAGGCCGCCGTCGCCGGACGCTGGTCGCCGTACGCCGTGCGGCTCACCGAGGGCGGCGAACCCGGCGCCATCGAGGCCGTACGGTCCGGGCGCGCGGGCGTGCAGGACGAGGGCAGTCAGCTGGTGGCGCTCGCGCTGGCCAACGCGCCGCTGGAAGGGGCCGACGCGCACTGGCTCGACGGGTGCGCCGGGCCCGGCGGCAAGGCGGCGCTGCTGGCGGCGCTCGCCGCCGAACGCGGTGCCGTGCTGCTGGCCTCGGAGAAGCAGCCGCACCGGGCCCGGCTGGTGGCCAAGGCGCTCGCCGGGAACCCCGGCCCGTACCAGGTCGTCACCGCCGACGGGACGCGGCCGCCGTGGCGGCCCGGCTCCTTCGACCGGGTGCTGATGGACGTGCCGTGTACCGGACTCGGCGCCCTGCGCCGTCGGCCGGAGGCGCGCTGGCGGCGCAAGACGGAGGACCTGGACGGTTTCGCGCCCCTGCAGCGCGGGCTGCTGCGGACCGCCCTGGAGTCCGTGCGGGTCGGGGGCGTCGTCGGGTACGCCACCTGCTCGCCGCATCTCGCGGAGACCCGGGCCGTCGTCGCCGACCTGCTCAAGCAGTTCCCGCAGACCGAACTCGTCGACGCCCGTCCCCTGCTCCCGGGCGTGCCCGCCCTCGGTGACGGCCCCGACATCCAGCTGTGGCCGCATGTGCACGGGACCGACGCGATGTACCTGGCGATCATCCGGCGCACCGGCTGACCGCGGACCGGCTGACTGCGGGGCGGCCGAGTGCGGACCGGCTGACCGCGGACCGGCCGAGTGCGGACCGGCCGACCGCGGACCGGCCGAGTGCGGACCGGCCGACCGCGGACCGGCCGAGTGCGGACCGGCTGACTGCGGACCGGCCGACCGCGGACCGGCTGATTGCGGACCAGCGGCGCGCGGGCGCGGCCTCCGCGAAGCCGGGCCCGCGACCCGCGTTGCGGGGACGCCCACATCCGTTCGGGACCGATGCCGCTAACGCCCGCACGGCATGGCAGGCTTGGGGCATGGCCGCGCAGATCAACCCCAGCATCCTGTCCGCCGACTTCGCCCGCCTCGCGGACGAGGCTCAGGCGGTCGCCGGAGCCGACTGGCTCCATGTCGACGTCATGGACAACCACTTCGTCCCGAATCTCACGCTCGGCGTGCCGATCGTGGAGTCGCTGGCCCGCGCGACGGACACCCCGCTGGACTGCCATCTGATGATCGAGGCCCCCGATCGCTGGGCCCCGCAGTACGTCGAGGCCGGTGCCTCGTCCGTCACCTTCCATGTGGAGGCGGCCGCCGCGCCCGTGCGGCTGGCCCGCGAGATCCGCGCCAAGGGCGCCCGCGCCTCCATGGCGTTGAGGCCGGCGACGCCGATCGAGCCGTACGAGGACCTGCTGCCCGAACTCGACATGCTGCTGATCATGACCGTCGAGCCGGGCTTCGGCGGCCAGGCCTTCCTCGACATCATGCTTCCGAAGATCCGCCGCACCAGGGAGCTGATCGGCAAGCACGGACTGGAGCTGTGGCTCCAGGTGGACGGCGGTGTCTCGGCGTCGACGATCGAGCGCTGCGCGGAGGCGGGGGCGGACGTCTTCGTGGCCGGTTCCGCGGTGTACGGGGCAGCGGACCCGGCCGAGGCCGTCCGTGCGCTGCGCGCGCAGGCGGACGCGGCGACCGCCAAGGCCTCCTGGGCGTGCGACCACTGAGCCACAGCTACGTGAACGGCTTTCAACGGGACCGATCAAGTGCGCCGTATCTGCAAGGATGAACGGCGTATCCAGAGTGTGAACAGCAGTGAGGAGATCGCCGTGTCGGGTATGTCGGCGGGCCGGTCAGCCATGCGGATGGGACCCGCTGAGCTGGTGCAGGCGGCGGCCATGGCCCGCCGCTTCTACCTCGAGGGCAAATCCAAGATCCAGATCGCCGAGGAGTTCGGCGTCAGCCGCTTCAAGGTGGCCCGGGTCCTGGAAACCGCTCTCGAACGGGATCTCGTACGGATCGAGATCCGCGTCCCGGCCGAACTGGACGCCGAGCGCTCCGACGCGCTCCGCGCCAGGTACGGCCTCAGGCACGCCGTGGTGGTCGAGTCCCCGGCCGATGCCGAGGAGTCGCCCGACCCCGAGAACCTGGGGGAGGTGGCCGCCGACCTGCTCGGCGAGCTGCTCAACGAGGGGGACGTCCTGGGGCTGGCCTGGGGCCGGTCCACCATCCACATGGCGGCGGCGCTGGACCGGCTGCCGCCCTGCACGGTGGTCCAGCTGACGGGCGTGTACGACGCCGGGACCGCTGAACGCGGCTCGGTCGAGGCCGTCCGCCGTGCCGCCCAGGTGTCCGGCGGTGACGCGCACCCCATCTACGCGCCGATGCTGCTGCCGGACGCGGCCACCGCGATCGCGCTGCGCCAGCAGACCGGGCTCGCCCGGGCCTTCGAGTACTTCGACAAGGTCACGGTCGCCTGTGTCTCGATCGGCTCCTGGGAGCCGGGCATCTCGACCGTGCACGACATGCTCAGCGACGAGGAGCGGGCGCACTACGCCTCGCTCGGCGTCGCCGCCGAGATGTCCGCGCACCTCTTCGACTCCGAGGGGCGCCGGGTCGGCCGGGACCTCGGAGAGCGGTGCATCACCGTCAAGGCGGACCAGCTCCGCCGTATCCCCGAGGTCGTCGCGATCGCGGGCGGGCAGCGCAAGGCGGCCGCCATCGACGCGGTGCTGCGCTCGGGACTCGTCACCAGCCTGGTGACGGACACCTCGGCCGCGGACTACCTGATGACGGCGGGCCCCCCGCCCAGGCCCGCACTGAACCGGGCGGACCCCGACGGGATCTGACCGGCCCTGACCGCAGGTCATGAGGGGACGGCCGTGACAGCATCCACGCATGCTGCCGCGGTGCGTCCCCCGCGCGCTTCCCCGCCCGACACCCCGCCTCCCGTATCGCCGCCCCGACGGCGGCCGGGTCTTCGGTCAGCCCGGGCGGTGGCGGCCACCCACGGCAGTGGCAGTGGCGGCGCGCACCGCACGCGCTCCGGCCGCCCGTGTTCCCGCCCGACCCTCAAGGCGCCCGGACCGGGCTCGGCGCCGGGCGGCGCGACCTGCCGCGCCGGCGATCACCGTCCGGCGGACCAGGGCCCGGGCCGCCGAGCGCCGACCGTCGGCCCGCCGAGCGCCGACCGGGGGCCGTTCCCCGTGACCTTGCTCGGAGGTTCCTCCGAACACCCTCCTGACCAGCCTGGACGATCGTCCGGGGCCGGGCATCACGGGTCTCGTGGGACAATGAAGTACGTGCTCTTCCCCCTGGCCGGCCGGTCCGGGGGTCACCTCTGATCGACTGGGATGTGCGGCACGTGCGTTTCCTCAACGACATCCAGCCCGCGTACGACCTCACGTACGACGACGTCTTCATGGTCCCGAGCCGCAGTGCGGTGGGATCGCGGCTGGGCGTCGACCTCGACTCCCCGGACGGCACGGGCACCACGATCCCGCTGGTCGTCGCCAACATGACCGCCGTCGCCGGACGCCGGATGGCCGAGACCGTGGCGCGGCGCGGCGGCCTCGTGGTCATCCCCCAGGACATCCCGATCGACGTCGTCACCGACGTCATCACCTGGGTCAAGAGCCGCCACCTCGTGCTGGACACCCCCATCGTGCTCGCCCCGCACCAGACCGTCGCCGACGCGCTGGCCCTACTGCCCAAGCGCGCGCACAACGCCGGCGTCGTCGTGGACGGCGACGACCGCCCCGTCGGTGTCGTCACCGACGCGGACCTCAACGGCGTCGACCGCTTCACGCAGCTCACCGAGGTGATGTCCAAGGACCTGCTGCTCCTGGACGCGGACATCGACCCCCGTGAGGCCTTCAACACCCTCGACACGGCCAACCGGCGCTACGCCCCCGCGGTCGACGCGGACGGCCGGCTCGCCGGCATCCTGACCCGCAAGGGCGCGCTGCGCGCCACCCTGTACACGCCCGCCACGGACGCGCGGGGCAGGCTGCGGATCGCCGCCGCCGTCGGCATCAACGGCGACTTCGCCGAGAAGGCCAAGCTGCTGCTCGACGCGGGCGTCGACACCCTCGTCATCGACACGGCCCACGGCCACCAGGAGTCGATGCTCAACGCCATCAGGCTGGTGCGCGACCTCGACCCGCGGGTACCGATCGTGGCCGGCAACATCGTCTCCGCCGAGGGCGTCAAGGACCTGGTGGACGCGGGCGCCGACATCATCAAGGTCGGCGTCGGACCCGGCGCCATGTGCACCACCCGCATGATGACCGGCGTGGGCCGGCCGCAGTTCTCCGCCGTCCTGGAGTGCGCGGCCGAGGCGAAGAAGTACGGCAAGCACGTGTGGGCCGACGGCGGCGTCCGCCACCCGCGCGACGTGGCCATGGCCCTCGCCGCCGGCGCGTCCAACGTGATGATCGGCTCCTGGTTCTCGGGCACCTACGAGTCCCCGGGCGACCTCCAGCAGGACGCGAACGGACGGCTCTACAAGGAGTCGTTCGGCATGGCGTCCGCGCGCGCGGTGCGCAACCGCACCTCCGAGGAGTCGGCGTACGACCGCGCCCGCAAGGCGCTTTTCGAGGAGGGCATCTCCACCTCCCGCATGTTCCTCGACCCGGCCCGTCCGGGCGTCGAGGACCTGATCGACTCGGTCATCGCGGGCGTCCGCTCCTCCTGCACCTACGCCGGTGCCGCCTCCCTGGAGGAGTTCGCCGAGAAGGCCATCGTCGGCATCCAGAGCGCGGCCGGCTACGCGGAGGGCCAGCCCCTGCACGCCAGCTGGAGCTGAGCGCCCGCCAGGGGTGCCGTAGGGGAACCTCCGGTCCGGCTCTGGCCGGGCCCGAGGTTCCCCCGGCCGCCGACGGGTGCCGTCACGGCGCAACGAATGGGCACCTCGCCGCGACAGACGCAACGATCTTGCGGATACGCGCAAGGTTGCTGCATTACACCGGCAACGCTCCGCCTCGTAAGGTCGTGCGCTGTAGAAGGTGTGGCGGGGACCCCGCTCGGTGGGTTCCTGCTCGCGCAGAAGTGCCGCCGGTCCCCGTCGCTCCCATCGGCAGCGACAAAGGAGTCAGCGCGTGCTCGACCAAGGCCTACCCCCGCGACAGCGCAGTCGGACCGTCCCCGCGTCCCCCGGGCTCGGCACCCGCCTCATGCGGCGCAAGCCCGTGGAAGACCTGGTCGCCGAGGGTGGCCAGGGCGAGGGAGGGTCCCTGCGGCGCTCCCTCGGGCTGTGGCAGCTCACCATGATCAGCATCGGCGCGACGCTCGGCACGGGCATCTTCGTCGTCCTCGGCGAGGCGGTTCCCAAGGCCGGACCCGCCGTCACGCTGTCCTTCGTCATCGCCGGACTCACGGCGCTGTTCTCTGCCCTGTCCTACGCCGAACTGGCGGGCACCATC
Organism: Streptomyces sp. NPDC006259; assembly: GCF_042870975.1. NCBI lineage: Bacteria > Bacillati > Actinomycetota > Actinomycetes > Kitasatosporales > Streptomycetaceae > Streptomyces > Streptomyces sp. NPDC006259. The sequence continues at coordinate 392,441 of NZ_JBIAHY010000007.1, forward strand.
CCCGTCGCCGGCTCGTCCTACTCGTATGCGTACGCAACGATGGGCGAGCTGATCGCCTGGGTGTGCGGCTGGTGCCTCGTCCTGGAGTACGGCGTGTCGGTCGCCGCCGTCGCGGTCGGCTGGGGGGAGTACCTCAACGAACTGCTCGACGGCACGATCGGCGTCACCATCCCGGACGCGCTGTCCGCCCCGCCCGGCGACGGCGGCGTCTTCAACCTGCCCGCCCTGATCGTCGTCCTGCTGGCGATGGCGTTCCTGCTCGGCGGCGCCCGCGAGTCCGCCCGCGCCAACACCGTCATGGTCGTGGTGAAGATCGCCGCGCTGGTGATGTTCTGCGCCATCGGCGTCCAGGGCTTCCGCTCCGGCAACTACCACGACTTCATGCCGCTCGGCATGGCCGGCGTCAGCGCCGCCGGGGCCACCCTCTTCTTCTCGTACATCGGCTTCGACGCGGCCTCCACCGCCGGTGAGGAGGCGACGAACGCGCAGCGCGACCTGCCCCGCGCGATCATGCTCTCCCTCGTCATCGTGACCGCCCTGTACGTCCTGGTCGCGGCCGTCGCCGTGGGCGCGAAGCCGTGGCGGGGCTTCACCGACTCGGAGGCCGCCCTCACCCAGATCATGCGCGACGTCACCGGCCAGACCTTCTGGGGCACCCTGCTGGCGTTCTGCGCGGTCATCGCCATCGCGAGCGTCGTCCTGACCGTCCTGTACGGCCAGACCCGCATCCTCTTCGCGATGTCCCGGGACGGGCTCGTGCCCAAGGTGTTCTCCCGCGTCCACCCGAAGAGCGGCGCGCCCCGCGCCAACACGCTGATCGTCTCCCTGTTCTGCGGCGCCCTGGCCGCCGCCGTCCCGCTCGGCCAGCTGGCCGACGCCACCAGCATCGGCACCCTCTTCGCCTTCGCGCTCGTCAACGTGGCCGTCGTGGTGCTGCGCCGGACCCGCCCGGACATGCCCCGCACCTTCCGCGTCCCGCTGTCGCCGGTACTGCCCGCGCTGGGCTTCGCCTTCTGCGTCTGGATGATGGGCAGCCTCTCCGCCGTCACCTGGGTGGTCTTCGGTGTCTGGATGGCGGTCGGGCTCGTGTTCTACTTCCTTTACGGCCACCGCCGCTCCCGCCTCGCGTCATCCGAAGTGAAGTGAACGACCCGCAGTGCTGAACGATCTCGACGAACGCATCGTGCACGCCCTCGCCGAGGACGCCCGCCGCTCCTACGCGGACATCGGGCAGCTCGTCGGCCTCTCCGCGCCCGCCGTGAAACGGCGCGTGGACCGGCTGCGCGCCACCGGGGCCATCACCGGCTTCACGGTGCGCGTCGACCCGGCGGCCCTGGGCTGGGAGACCGAGGGGTACGTCGAGATCTACTGCCGGCGCAACACCTCGCCCGAGACGATCCAGCGGGGTCTGGAGCGCTACCAGGAGGTCGTCGCCGCCTCCACCGTCACCGGGGAGGCGGACGCGATCGCCCAGGTCTTCGCCGCCGACATGCGCCACTTCGAGCGCGTTCTGGAGCGGATCGCGGGCGAACCGTTCGTGGAGCGCACCAAGTCCGTGCTGGTGCTGTCCCCGCTGCTGCGCCGCTTCTCGTCCGGCTCGCCGACCTGATCGCCGCCGACGCCGCAAAGCAGTGGTGAGCGGGCCGGGCCGAGGTCTACCCTCGCTGCCATGACCTGGCGACATTGATCCACCAGCCGTGCCTCCCGAGGGCCGCCTCGGACGCCGTACCCCCGGTGTCCGAAACGTCCCTGCGGGAAGGCCTCATGACTCTCTCACCTGCGCGTGTGCCCGTCGGCGCGCCCGGCGTACGGCGGCTCACGGCCACGCTGTACGGCTATGCGTTCCTGGACGAGTTCGTCCTGCTCTATCCGGTGTACGCGCTGCTGTTCGCGGACACCGGGCTGTCCGTCGGCCAGATGTCCTCGCTGTTCGTCCTCTGGTCGGCGACCGGTGTCCTGCTGGAGGTGCCCTCCGGCGCCTGGGCGGACGCCGTCTCCCGTCGTCTGCTGCTGTGGCTGGGCCCGCTGCTGGGCGCGGCCGGTTTCGCCCTGTGGGTCCTGGTCCCGTCGTACTGGGCGTTCGCCGCCGGCTTCGTGCTGTGGGGCGTGCGGGGTGCGCTGGGCTCCGGCGCGCTGGAGGCCCTGGTCTACGAGGAACTGGAGCGGCTCGGCGCGGCGGACCGGTACGCCCGGATCATGGGCCGGGCCCACGCGGCCGGGCAGGCCGCGGTCATGACGGCCATGGCCCTGGCCGGTCCGGTGTTCGCGGCGTACGGCTATCCGGCGGTCGGCGCGGCAAGCGTGCTGGCCTGCCTGCTCTGCGCCGCGACGGCGACCCGCTTCCCCGAACACCGCGCTGCCGCTTCCGCGGACGGTGAGGGGGAGGGGGAGGAGGAGGCGCACGGCTGGGTGTCGACGCTGCGGGCGGGGATCGCGGAGGCCCGCCGGAACCGTCCCGTGCGGGGCGCCCTCCTGCTCGTCCCGGCGGTCGCCGCCGTCTGGGGCTCCCTCGACGAGTACACCCCGCTGCTGGCACGGGAGACCGGCGCCTCCGACGGTGTGATCCCGTACCTGCTGATGATGGTCTGGGCCGGCGTCACCGCGGGCAGCCTGCTGTCCGGCCCGGCCGGACGTCTGGGCCGCGGGGGATTCGCCGCGCTGCTCGCCGCCTCCGCGCTCGCCCTCGCCCTCGGCGCGGGCACCGGCACACCGGCCGGCCTCGCCCTGGTGGCCCTGGCGTTCGGCGGCTTCCAGCTGGCGACCGTGCTGGCGGACGCCCGCCTCCAGCAGCGCATCGAGGGCACCGCGCGGGCCACCCTGACCTCGGTCGCCGGACTGGGCACCGAACTCGCCACGATCACCGTCTACGGCACCTACGCCCACCTCGCGTCGACGACCACGCACGGCACCACCTTCGCGCTGTTCGCGGTGCCCTGTTTGGTGGTGGCGTCGGCGGTCGCGGTACGGAGGTGAGGCGGACCGGGGCCGCGCAACGAATCGCCGCTTCGCGTGCGCGGGGGCCGGGTGGGGCGTCGTGGGCCGGGTCGCGCGTCGACGACCGGGCGGCGTCGCGTCCTCGGTGCCCGCGCCGATGGTGGCTGGGGCCAGGGGCGGCGGCGTGACGGACCGCGGCTCCGTGCGCGGGGGCCGGGTGGCGCGTCGTGGTCTTGGCCGCTCGCGTCGACGATTGCCTACGGTGTCGCGTCCGCGGTGCCCGCGCCGGTGGGCGTGGGTGCGGCAGTGGCGCCGGGGGCGGGTGGCGTGACGGACTGCGTCTCCGCCCCCAGGCCCGGGTGGGGCGTTCGCGGGCTCGGCCGCGCGTGTCGGCGACCGGGCGCGGTGTCGCGTCGCGCTGTGTGCGGTGCCCGCGTGGGAGGTCGCTGTGCGGCGGTGGGGCCGGGGCGGGGCCGCGCAACGAATCGCCGCTCCGCGCGTCGCGCACGCAACGAACAGCTCACCAGCGCGCAACGGCTCCGCCTTGTCCGCCCTGGTCAGCGGGCCGTACCGTCTAGGTGTCCCCCGCATCCTTCCGCCCCCGGTGAGGAACACGCATGCGCATCGCCCTGCTCCAGAGCTCCGGCCGGCCCGGCTCGGTCGTCGAGAACCTCAAGGTCCTCGACGAGGCCGCCGGCCGGGCCGCCGCCGCGGGTGCCGGGCTGCTCGTCGCACCGGAGCTGTTCCTGACCGGGTACGCGATCGGCGACGACGTCGCCCGCCTCGCCGAGCCCGCCGACGGCGACTCCGCGGACGCGGTCGCCGACCTGGCCGGGCGGCACGGTCTCGCGGTCGCCTACGGTTACCCGGAGCGCGACGGCGGGACGGTGTACAACTCCGCCCAGCTGATCTCCGCCGACGGTGTCCGCCTCGCGAACTACCGCAAGACCCACCTCTTCGGCTGCTTCGAGCGCGACCATTTCACGCCCGGCGACCAGCCCGTCGTCCAGACGGAACTGGGCGGCCTGACCGTCGGCCTCATGATCTGCTACGACGTCGAGTTCCCGGAGAACGTCCGCGCCCACGCCCTGGCCGGCACGGACCTGCTGGTGGTGCCGACCGCGCAGATGCACCCCTTCCAGTTCGTCGCCGAGTCGGTGATCCCGGTGCGCGCCTTCGAGAACCAGATGTACGTCGCCTACGTCAACCGGGTCGGCCGGGAAGGGGAGTTCGAGTTCGTCGGTCTCTCCGGCCTGGCCGGTCCCGACGGAGTGGCCCGCGCCCGCGCCGGACGCGACGAGGAACTCGTGTTCGCCGACGCCGACCCCGCCTTCGTGGCCGCCTCCCGCGAGGCGAACCCGTATCTGAAGGACCGCCGCCCCGGCCTCTACGGGTCCCTGGTCTGAAACCCCCTCTCTTCTCCGCCGCAAGGAGTCCGCACCCCATGACGTCCACCGTGCCCAACGCCGTCGAGCACGCAGACGAGCAGCAGCCGCCGATCACCATGTTCGGCCCGGACTTCCCGTACGCCTACGACGACTTCCTCGGCCACCCGGCGGGTCTCGGCCAGGTGCCGGCGACCGAGCACGGCACGGAGGTCGCCGTGATCGGCGGCGGCCTGTCGGGGATCATCGCCGCCTACGAGCTGATGAAGATGGGCCTCAAGCCCGTCGTGTACGAGGCCGACCGGATCGGCGGGCGGCTGCGCACGGTGGGCTTCGACGGCTGCGACCCCTCGCTGACCGCCGAGATGGGCGCGATGCGCTTCCCGCCGTCCTCCACCGCCCTCCAGCACTACATCGACCTGGTGGGCCTCGAGACCCGGCCCTTCCCCAACCCCCTCGCCGACGTCACGCCGTCGACGGTCGTCGACCTCAAGGGCGAGTCCCACTACGCCGAGACGGTCGACGACCTGCCGCAGGTCTACCGGGACGTCGCCGCCGCCTGGAACAGGTGCCTCGAAGAGGGCGCCGACTTCTCCGACATGAACCGGGCCATGCGGGAGCGCGACGTGCCGCGGATCCGCGAGATCTGGGCGAAGCTCGTCGAGAAGCTCGACAACCAGACCTTCTACGGGTTCCTCTGCGACTCCGAGGCCTTCCGGTCCTTCCGGCACCGGGAGATCTTCGGCCAGGTCGGCTTCGGCACCGGCGGCTGGGACACCGACTTCCCCAACTCCATCCTGGAGATCCTCCGCGTCGTCTACACCGAGGCCGACGACCACCACCGCGGCATCGTCGGCGGCTCCCAGCAGCTGCCGCTGCGGCTGTGGGAGCGCGAGCCGGAGAAGATCGTCCACTGGCCCTACGGGACCTCGCTCGCGGGTCTGCACGAGGGGGGCGAGCCCCGTCCGGCCGTGACCCGCCTCAACCGCACCGCGGGCAACCGGATCACCGTCACCGACGCGAACGGCGACATCCGCACCTACCGGGCCGCGGTCTTCACCGCGCAGTCCTGGATGCTGCTGTCGAAGATCGCCTGCGACGACTCGCTCTTCCCGATCGACCACTGGACGGCGATCGAGCGCACCCACTACATGGAGTCCAGCAAGCTGTTCGTGCCCGTGGACCGGCCGTTCTGGCTCGACAAGGACGAGGAGACGGGCCGGGACGTCATGTCGATGACGCTCACCGACCGCATGACGCGCGGCACCTACCTCCTCGACGACGGCCCGGACCGGCCCGCCGTCATCTGCCTGTCCTACACGTGGTGCGACGACAGCCTGAAGTGGCTGCCGCTGTCCGCGAACGAGCGGATGGAGGTCATGCTGAAGTCGCTCGGCGAGATCTACCCGAAGGTCGACATCAGGAAGCACGTCATCGGCAACCCGGTGACCGTCTCCTGGGAGAACGAGCCCTATTTCATGGGCGCGTTCAAGGCCAACCTGCCCGGCCACTACCGCTACCAGCGGCGCCTGTTCACGCACTTCATGCAGGACCGGCTGCCCGAGGACAAGCGGGGCATCTTCCTCGCCGGCGACGACATCTCCTGGACGGCCGGCTGGGCCGAGGGCGCCGTGCAGACGGCCCTCAACGCGGTCTGGGGGGTCATGCACCACCTCGGCGGCACGACGGACGCGACCAACCCCGGCCCCGGTGACGTGTACGACGAGATCGCCCCGGTGGAGCTGCCGGAGGACTAGGGCCTCTCGTTCGGATCACGCCGGGCCGACGGGTCTCTCACAGCCGGCCCCGGATCCCCGGGGCGAAGCCCGTGTCGCCCGGCCAGTCCGCCATCGGGGTCAGGAGCATGCGGCCGGCGAAGCCGACCGCCGCGTCGAGGCGGTCGGTGAACTCACCGGCGACGTCCGGGAGACGGCGCAGTGCCCACAGGGCGCGGGCCGCGGACCAGGTGGCGTCGCGGGCCCGCTCCAGGCTCCAGGAGCCGAGCAGGTGGGTGAGCGGGTCGGCGATCTGGAGCAGGTCCGGGCCGGGCATCAGGTCCTCGCGGATGCGTTCCTCCAGCGCCACGAGGAGATCACCCACCCGGTCGAACTCGTCCTCCAGTTCGGCCGGTTCGCACCCGAGGCTCCGACAGGCGTCCACGACGGCGAGCACCAGGTCGTGCCCGATGTGGGCGTTGATGCCCGCGAGCGCGAACTGCAGTGGCCGTACACCGGGATGGCGGCGGAGCTGGAACAGCGGGCGCCAGCAGGCCGGCGGGCGGCGGTCGTCGGAGGCCGCGTCCACGGCGGCCAGGTAGCGCTCCGCGAACCGTACGTCCAGTGTGACCGCGGCCCGGGCGTCGGTGAACCGGCCCCTGTCGATGTGCCGGTCCACCTCCTGCGTCACGGCGAGGTAGACGCGGTTGAAGACGGCGATGCCGTCCCGTGGCGGGAGGGCCGCGTCGAGGGCCCGCATACGGGAGAGCACCCCGTCGACGGACGCGTCGAGAGGGGGGACGAACTGTTCCAAGTGCGGCATGCAGGCAGGGTCGCAGCCCGGGGCACGCGCGCGGGCCGGCGGGACCGGTGCTTCCCCGGAACGGGGGAACGGATCCCGGGGCAGGGGGAGGCGACGGCCGCGGCCCGCCGTACGGCGGGCGCCTACGAACGGGTTTCGTCGTAGCTGCTGGTGCCCTCGTCCAGGAGCGGTGGCTGCGACGTGAGGTGGGCGGGGGCGAAGGCGCGCAGGGTGTGGTAGCCGGTGATGACGACCAGCGTGCCGAGGGCGATGCCGCTGAGGGAGAAGGTGTCGGTGAACTCCATGGTGACGTTGCCGACGCCGATGATGATGCCGGCGGCGGCCGGGACCAGGTTCAGCGGGTTGCGCAGGTCGACCCCGGCGTTGAGCCAGATCTGGGCGCCGAGCAGGCCGATCATGCCGTACAGGATGACGGTGATGCCGCCGAGGACGCCGCCCGGGATCGCGGCCACCACCGCGCCGAACTTGGGGCACAGGCCGAAGAGGAGGGCGAAGCCCGCCGCCGCCCAGTAGGCGGCCGTGGAGTAGACGCGGGTCGCGGCCATCACACCGATGTTCTCGGAGTACGTGGTGGTGGGCGGGCCGCCGACCGCGGTGGAGAGCACCGAGCCGATGCCGTCGGCGGAGATCGCCGTGCCCAGCCTGTCGTCCAGCGGGTCGCCGGTCATCTCGCCGACCGCTTTGACGTGCCCGGCGTTCTCCGCGACCAGGGCGATGACGACGGGGAGCGCGACCAGGATCGCCGACCACTCGAAGCTCGGGCCGTGGAAGGACGGCAGCCCGATCCAGTCGGCCCGGCCCACGGCGGAGAGGTCCAGCCGCCAGTGGTCGACGACCCGGCCGCTCGCGTCCGCCGAGTGGATCCGGCCGAAGATCCGGTCGAACGCCCAGGAGATGCCGTAGCCGAGGACCAGGCCGAGGAAGATCGCGATGCGGGACCAGAATCCGCGCAGGCAGACCACGGCCAGACCGGTGAACAGCATGACCAGCAGGGCCGTCCACTGGTCCTGCGGCCAGTAGGTGGAGGCGGTGACCGGGGCGAGGTTGAAGCCGATCAGCATCACGACCGCGCCCGTCACGACCGGCGGCATCGCGGCGTGGATGATCCGGGCGCCGAACCGCTGCACGGCCAGACCCACCAGGAACAGCGCGACACCGACGACGAGGACCGCGCCGGTGACGGTGGCGCTGGTGCCGCCCTGCGCGCGGATGACCGCCGCCACGCCCACGAAGGAGAGCGAACAGCCGAGGTAGCTGGGCACCCGGCCGCGGGTCGCGAGCAGGAAGATCACGGTGGCGACGCCCGACATCATGATGGCCAGGTTGGGGTCCAGGCCCATGAGGACGGGGGCCACGAAGGACGCCCCGAACATGGCCACCACGTGCTGGGCGCCGAGGCCGGCCGTGCGGGGCCAGGAGAGCCGCTCGTCGGGGCGGACCATGGCTCCGGGCTCCGGCGTGCGTCCGTCGCCGTGCAGTTTCCAGCGGACGCCAAGATCCATGGTGGGGTTTCGCTTTCGTTCGTGCGGTGCGGAGGTCGCTCCGCGGCGGTGCGGAGGTCGTTCCCGCGGTGGTTCGACCGCCGTCGTTCGGGCGGTGGTGCCACTGCCGTCGTTCGGGCGGTCCGGATGTCCGGCCCATTCTCGCGCGAAACCGGAGGGTGAGCGGCCGCTTAGGATGGGGGATGTCTGCTCCCTACACCTTCCTTCGTCCCCAGGAGTCCCGCCCGTGACCGCCGAAGCCCCGGCCGCCCCCGCCCTGTCCTACGGCCGGCTGATCCCCGTCACCGTCCACTTCGACGACCTGGACGCGCTCGGCCTGCTGCACAACGCCCGCTATCCGCTGATGGTCGAGCGCGCCTGGACCGAGCTGTGGCAGGAGCACGGCGTGCGCTTCGAGGGGGACTGGGCCGCCGCCGGCGACGCCTGCAACGCCGTGCGGGAACTGCGCATCAGCTACGAGGCCCCGGTCACCAGGCCGGGCGCCCACGCCGTCCACCTGTGGCTGGAGCGCCTCGGCAACACCGGCCTGACCTACGGTTTCCGGTTCTGCTCGGCCGACGGGGCGGTCACCTACGCGCGCGGCACCCGCGTCCTGGTCCGCCTCGACGCGGCGACGATGCGCCCGACGCCCTGGAGCGAGACGTTCAGGAACGCGGGCCGGGCACTGCTGCGTCCGGCGGACTGACCTTCACGGACGTACGCTCGCCGCCGCGCAGCACGCCCGCGAACACGACGAGTCCGAACGCCAGCACCGTCACCACGCCGAACGACACCACCAGGCTGGTCGCCTGCGCCACGCCGCCGATCAGGCTCGGCGCGATCAGTCCGGAGGTGTACGTGATGGTCGCGACGCCCGCGATGGCCTGGCTGGGATTCGGGCCGCTGTGTCCGGCCGCCGCGAAGCACAGCGGGACCACGACGGCGATGCCCAGGCCCATCATCCCGAACCCGCCAATCGCCACCGCCGGATGGCCCGCCACCACGATCAGCAGCCCGCCCGCGGCGGCCAGCACCCCGCCCGCGCGGACCGTGCGCACCGCGCCGAACCGGTTCACCACCGCGTCCCCCACGATCCGGGCCACCGCCATGGTGAGCATGAAGCCGGTCGTGCAGGCCGCCGCGAGACCGGCCGAGGTGCCGAGGTGGTCGTCCAGGTAGACCGCCGACCAGTCCAGGCTCGCGCCCTCGGCGAACACCGCGCAGAACCCGACCGCGCCGATCAGCAGCGCCGAGCGGGGCGGCAGGGTGAAGCGCGGCGGGGGCTCCTCGTCATCGGTGGGCCGCAGATCGAGCACCCACCGGCAGGCCAGCAGACCGAGCACGGTGAGGGCGGCGGCCGCGCACACATGGTGCAGGCGCGCGTCCGTGCCCAGGTGGGCGGCGAGGGTTCCGCCGGCCGAGCCGATCAGCGCGCCCGCGCTCCACATGCCGTGCAGCCCGGACATGATCGACTTGTCCATCCGCTGCTCGACCTCGACGCCGAGGGCGTTCATCGCCACGTCCGCCATGCCCGCGGTGGCGCCGTAGACGAACATCGCCAGGCACAGGGTGAGCATGTTCGGCGCGAGCGAGGGCAGCACCAGCGCCAGCGTCCACAGCGCGAGCAGTCCGCGCAGCGCGGCGCGGCTTCCGAAGCGGTGGGTGATGCGGCCCGCGAGCGGCATGGCGCAGGCCGCGCCGAACGCCGTGAAGGCCAGCGCGAAGCCGAGCCGCCCGGCGCCCACCGACGCGTGGTCCTGGATCCACGGCACCCGGGTGGCGAAGGATCCGGTGACCGCGCCGTGCACGGCGAAGACGGCGGCCACGGCGTACCGGGCCCGCCGCACCTGCGACGGTGCGTATGTCACTTCGCTCATCCCCGGGGCTCCTCCTCGCCAGTGTGCCGCCCGGCTGGACGCCGTGCGCGGGCCGCTTCGTCGCGGCGCCTGCGTAAACTATCAGGGACCCTGCCTGATAAATAGAGGACGGTCCGGCCCGACGCCCCGGCGCCCATGGGAGGATTCCGCGCATGCCCGCATCCCCGAGCACCGCCCGGGCCATCAACGACCGGCTCGCCCTGCACCTCCTCCAGGACGAAGGCCCGTTGACGGCGGGCCAGTTGAAGCAGCTCACCGGCCTGTCCCGGCCCACGGTCGCCGACCTCGTCGAACGCCTCACCGCCTCCGGTCTGATCGAGGTCGTCGGCGAGGCGGGGGAGCAGCGGCGCGGCCCCAACGCCCGGCTCTACGGCATCGTCGCGGGCCGTGCCCAGCTGGCCGCCCTCGACGTCCGCACGGAGGGCGTCGCCGTGCTGGTCTGCGACCTGGTCGGCCGGGTGCTCGCCGAGGCGTCCGTGCCGATCGGCGGCGACATCGGCACCGGGCCCGCCGTGGAGCAGGCCGTGGCCCTGGTCGAACGGGCCGTCAAGGAGGCCGGGGCGGACCGGCTGCACACGGTCGGTATCGGCGCGCCCGGCCTGATCGACCCCGCCAGCGGCGAGCTGCGCGACTCCTCCGGCCTGCCCGCCTGGCACCGCCGCCTGGTGGCCGCCCTCCAGGAACGGCTGCCCGAGGCCCGCGTCACCGTCGAGAACGAGACCAACCTCGCCGCCCTGGCCGAACAGCGCGAGGGTGCCGCCCGGGACCGCGACACCTTCGTGCTGCTGTGGCTGGGCCACGGCACGGGCGCGGCCGTCGTCCTGGACGGCACCCTGCGCCGGGGAGCCTCCGGCGGCACCGGCGAGATCGGCTTCCTGCCGGTTCCCGGCACCACCGCCCTGCCGTCGGCCACGGACTGCGAGGGCGGATTCCACTCCCTGGCGGGTTCAGCGGCGGTCGCCGCGCTGGCGCGCCGGCACGGGCTGGGACCGGCCCGGGAACCGGTGACCGGCGAACCGGAGGCGGCGGGCCTGGTGCGGGCCGCGGTGGCACAGGCGGACACCTCGGGGACCGCCTCGGGGAACGCGTCAGTCCGCTTCCTCGACGCCCTCGCCGACCGTCTCGCCATCGGAGCCGCCTCCGTCGTGGCCGTCCTCGACCCGGGCTGCGTGGTGCTCGGCGGGGAGGTCGGACAGGCCGGCGGCGAGGCCCTGGCGGCACGGGTGGCGGAACGGCTGCGGCGGATGGCCCCGCTCCCCACCCAACTGCGCCCGAGTCTCCTGGGCGGCACGGCGGTACTGCGCGGCGCGCTGCTGATGGCACGGGAGTCCGCCCAGCGGGAGCTGTTCGGAGCCCGGGACCACTGAGTTCCCCGGGCGGCCGGGGCGGGGCCGTGGAAAGGCCCGGCGGCGGGCAAGGGCCGTCGTCACCGCCGCCGGGCCGGTTCTGGCAGGTCGGCAAGGACCGTTTCCGGCGGGTCAGCAGGGACCGAGGTCCTGCCACACCCCCCACTCACCCGTGGTGCCGGGCTCCTCGCCCCTCGTCCACCACCTGGCGCGCCAGGCGTGTCCCCTGTGCGACACCTTGCCCTCGCCGGCGTACTCCGCAGCCGCGTTCCAGGCCGCCGCGGTGCACTGCCCGGTCCCGCTGGAGGGGGACGGGGAGGCGCTTCCCGACGGACTCGGGCCGGTGCTCGCACTCGGACTCGGACTCGGACTCGGACTCGCCGGGGTGGACGGGCCGGGGCCCGGCCCCGGTCCCGGTTCCACGACGGTCGCCCCCCGGGTCAGGTCCCCGGCCAGCGCGTAGGTCCTCCCGCCGAAGGTCACCGTCCAGTTCGAGGGCGTCGACACCGGCAGCTGGTACACGAAGTCCAGCTCCGCCGACGCCCCCGGCGCCAGCGTCTGCCAGGCCGGCAGTCTCAGTGCGAGCCGGTGGTAGATGCCCTTGAGTCCGCCGAGGTTGCTCCCCGTGTGACCGCTGCTGATCACCGAGGTGCCCCACCCCGACTGGTCCCTGGCGTTGCCGGGCGCCGACGTGCCGTGGTCGAAGCGGAACTCCGTGCCGCCGGGCAGGGTCGTGGACGTGTTGTTGGTGATCCTCAGCTTGGGGCTGATCGGGTAGTTGGAGTCGCCGAGCGGGAACTGCCCGAACTCCACGTCGATCCTCAGCGCCTGAGCGGGCAGCTCCACCGTCGACCGCTTCGCGCCGTAGGGGGAGGCGGTCCTGAACCTCTCGTACATCGTGGAGGTCAGCGTCGATCCCGGCTCGTACTGCCCCTTGGCCGCGTTCCAGCCGTAGTCGCCGGCCAGCTCCCACACCATCGTGCCGCCGATGCCCTGGTCGACGACGTAGTCGGCCTTGGCGGCGACGGACTGCTCGTCCTCGGTGGACAGGAACACCTTCTTCTCGGCGTTCCACAGCCAGGGCGCGACCAGCGTGGCGTCGTACCTGCGGGCGTACGTGCCGGTCAGCCGGGTGCCGGCCGGGAAGCCGTACCGCGTGACGTAGTCGCCGACGACGCCCTTCTCCAGGTTCTTGGCGTGCCACATCGGGTTGGATCCCGCGGGCGCCTCCCTCCCGGCGGTGTCCAGGTCGTGCCAGAGGTTGTCGATGCCGACGGCGCCGTCCCCGCACCTGGTCAGCCCCGACCCGGCCGGACAGGTGGTGGTGGCCGCCCTGCCCCACAGGCCGTCGGTCCCGCCGGTCACGTTCCTGAACCCCCGCGTGTAGTACGGGAGTCCGATGTTGATCCGGCCGGCCGGCATCGACCCGCGGAAGTAGTGGTAGGCCCAGTCGGTGTTCAGATAGCCGATTCCGCCGTACTGGGACGCCGAGTACACGCCCGCCGCGGCGAGTTCGGCGTCCTTGCCGTCGTCGAAGAGGGAGGCGTTCGGGCCGACGTACTCGTTCCAGGCGCCGTGCAGGTCGTAGGACATGATGTTGACGTAGTCCAGGTACTTCTGCACCTGGAAGGTCTCCATGCCGCGCAGCAGGTATCCGGACGAGGGCGCCGCCACCGACAGCAGGTAGTGCCTCCCGTCCGCCGAACCGGCGCGGTCCAGCTTCTCGCGCAGCGACTTCATGAGCGCCGCGTAGCCCTTGACGAGGCCGGGGCGGCGGGCGTTGGAGAGGGACCAGTCGAGCGGATTGCCCGCGTCCTTCATGGTCGTCGGGTACTCGTAGTCGATGTCGACGCCGTTGAAGCCGTACTTCCTGATGAAGTCGACGGCGGAGTCCGCGAAGGTGTCGATGCCGGTGAGGTTGACCGAGCCGTCGGCGTTCGTGGCCATGGAGTAGAAGCCGCCCGAGTTCACCCGGGTGCCGTCGGCGGCGAGATGGCCGCCGGTCTCCGCCCAGCCGCCCACCGAGATCAGGGTCTTGACGTCCGGGTGCTGCTTCTTGAACTTGTTGAGCAGGTTGAAGTGGCCCTGGTAGGGGAGGGCCGGGTCCATCTCGGCGCCGGCCACGCCCGGCCAGGTCGTCCCGGTCGCCGCGTTGGCGGGGCCGTCCGCGCCGACGGACAGCTTGCCGGCCCCGTCGACGTGCGCGAAGGCGTAGTTGAGGTGGGTGACCTTGTCCCAGGGGATGTCCGGGGCCAGGTAGGCGGGTGTGCCGTCCTTGCCGGTGCGCCAGCCGGTGAAGTAGCCGATCACCCGGCGCTGGTGGTCGGCGCCCATCCGCTCGCGGCCGGCCGTGTCGTAGACCGAGCAGTAGGGGACGTCCACGCCCGGTGTCCGGTACAGCCCGTCGGGGCGGCAGGACTCCTGGTCGGCGGCGTTCGAGGCGGTGGCCGGCAGACCGGCCAGCAGCAGGCCCGCGACGGCCGCGGCTGCGGCGAGCAGCGCGGGTCCCGCCCGGCGAGGTGAGGGGGACGGCACAGTCGGTTCCTCTCCACGGAAGTTGCGCAGACCCTAGAGAGGACTAGACCAGTGCGTCAATAGGTATGGACCAATTCGAAGGAGGGTGCCCACGACGTGAGTTGGCCACGCCGCTCCGGCCCGGATGTCCATGCGTACCCCCTGTGAGCCAGCCCACAGAGTTCCCCCGCATGGACGCCTACCGGGCGTGGCACACTGGCCCTGTACCTACAGCAGCGCACTCCGGGGTCGGTGAAAGTCCGAACCGGCGGTTACAGTCCGCGACCCGGTCGCTTCCAGCGGCCGGTTGACCAGGTGAAATTCCTGGACCGACGGTTAAAGTCCGGATGGGAGGCAGTGCGCGGCGGGCGGGCATTCGTGCGCGCCGCCGTATGTGTGCTCGTCCGCGGACGAGCCCGTCCGGCGTCGCCCTCGGTGTTCCCGCTCGTCTCATTCTGTCGTCATCGACAGCCCCGGAGTCCGTGCCCGAATGAGGCAGGAGGACCCGGGAAGTGTTCACCGGAATCGTCGAAGAACTGGGTGAGGTCACCGCCGTCGAGAATCTCGGCGACGCCTCCCGTTTCCGGCTGCGCGGCCCCGTCGTCACCGACGGCGCCAAGCACGGCGACTCCATCGCCGTGAACGGGGTCTGTCTCACCGTCGTCGAACACGAGGGCGACGAGTTCACCGCCGACGTCATGGCGGAGACCCTCAAGCGTTCCAGCCTCGGCGCCCTCACCGCCGGCTCCCGCGTCAACCTCGAACGGCCCACCGCCGTCGGCGACCGCCTCGGCGGCCACATCGTCCAGGGCCACGTCGACGGCACCGGACAGGTGCTGGAACGCACGCCCTCCGAGCACTGGGAGATCGTCAAGGTCGCGCTCCCCGCCGACCTCGCCCGGTACGTCGTCGAGAAGGGCTCGATCACCGTCGACGGCATCAGCCTCACCGTCGTCGAAGCCGGCCCGGACTACTTCACCGTCAGCCTCATCCCCACCACCCTCGCCCTGACCACCCTCGGTCTGAAGCAGCCCGGCGACCCGGTCAACCTCGAGGTGGACATCGTCGCCAAGTACGTGGAGCGGCTGATGGCCGCGAGTGCGGGGGCGGCGAAGTGAACTCCCTGAACTCCGAGGCCTTCGTCCTCCTCGACCAGCACATCCTCTGGTCGGACATGATCGGCAACATCTTCGGCCTGGCCGCCCTGGCACTCGGCTGGCGCCGGTCCCTGTGGAGCTGGCCCGTCCAGTTCCTCTCCGGCCTCATCCTCTTCGGCGCCTTCTTCGGTCACCTGACCGGCAGCGCCGGCAAGCAGGCCGTCGTCATGACCGTCGCCCTCTACGGCTGGTGGCAGTGGAACCGCGACCGGAGCGGGTCCGCGGACGGCCACATCACCCCGCGCTTCGCCACCTGGCGCGAACGGGCCGCCATGCTCACCGCCGCCGCCGTCGGCACGGTCGCCGTGGCCCTCCTCTTCAAGGCCCACCCGTCCCTGTCCTGGGACCCGTGGCCCGACGCCTACATCTTCGTCGGCACCATCGTCGCCATGTACGCCCAGGCCAAGGGCATGGTCGAGTTCTGGTTCGCCTGGCTCCTCGTCGACCTCGTCGGCGTCCCCCTGAACTTCGCCAACGGCTACGCCTTCTCCGGCTTCGTCTACGTCATCTACGGCGCGCTCGTCCTGTGGGGCATGCGCGACTGGTGGCTGCGCTCCCGCAGGGGTCCGCGGCCCGCTCTGGAAGGAGCGCCCGCATGAGCACGGCACCCATCCTCTACCCCACCGACGGCGTCGAGGACTTCGCGCTCGACCCGGTCGAGCAGGCCATCGCCGACATCGCCGCCGGCCGCCCGGTCGTGGTCGTCGACGACGAGGACCGCGAGAACGAGGGCGACCTCGTCATCGCCGCCGAGAAGGCCACCCCCGAGATCGTCGCCTTCATGATGAGCGAGTGCCGCGGCCTGATCTGCGCCCCCATGGAGGGCGACGAACTGGACCGGCTGGAACTCCCGCAGATGGTCGCGGACAACACGGAATCGATGAAGACCGCGTTCACCGTCTCCGTCGACGCCTCCGCCGCCTACGGCGTGACCACCGGCATCTCCGCCGCCGACCGCGCCACCACCCTGCGGCTCCTGGCCGACGGCACCGCCGAACCCACCGACCTCGTCCGCCCCGGCCACGTCTTCCCGCTGCGCGCCAGGCCCGGCGGCGTCCTCGTGCGCGACGGTCACACCGAGGCCGCCGTCGACCTCGCCCGCCTCGCGGGCCTGCGCCCGGCGGGCGCGATCGTCGAGATCGCCGGCGAGGACGGCCGCATGCTCCGCCTGCCCGAGCTGATCCCGTTCGCCCGCAAGCACGGCCTGACGATCATCTCCATCGAGGACCTGATCGCCTACCGCCGCACCGCCGAGCCCACGGTCCGCCGCGAGGCGGAGACCCGCCTGCCCACCGTCCACGGCACCTTCACCGCGTACGGCTACCGCTCCACCGTCGACGGCGTCGAGCACGTCGCCCTCGTGCACGGCGACATCGGCGACGGCGAGGGCGTGCTCGTCCGCGTCCACTCCGAGTGCCTCACCGGAGACGTCTTCGGCTCCGCGCGCTGCGACTGCGGCCCCCAGCTCGACACCGCCCTGCGACGCATCCAGTCAGAGGGCCGCGGCGTGGTGGTGTACCTGCGCGGACACGAGGGCCGCGGCATCGGCCTGCTTTCCAAGCTGCGGGCGTACGAACTCCAGGAGCGCGGCCGGGACACCCTCGACGCCAACCTGGAACTGGGCCTGCCCGCCGACGCCCGGGACTACGGGGCCGGCGCCCAGATCCTCGCCGACCTGGGCGTGCGCAGCGTACGTCTGATGACGAAC
This sequence comes from Streptomyces sp. NPDC006259, assembly GCF_042870975.1. Lineage (NCBI taxonomy): Bacteria > Bacillati > Actinomycetota > Actinomycetes > Kitasatosporales > Streptomycetaceae > Streptomyces > Streptomyces sp. NPDC006259. The sequence goes on from NZ_JBIAHY010000007.1 coordinate 409,381, forward strand.
AACCCCGAGAAGTCCGACGCGCTCACCCGGCACGGCATCGAGGTCGCCGCCCGCGAACCGATGCCCGTCCAGGCGGGCGAGCACAACATCAGCTACCTGCGCACCAAGCGGGACCGGATGGGACACGACCTGCCCTGGCTGGACACGGCTCCCGTGTCCCCCTGCGGCAACCAGTAAGCACAGCACGAAGGAGAGACGTGAGCGGCAAGGGTGCACCGGAACTGTCCGTACGCGATGTGGGTGACCTCAGGGTCGCCGTCATCGCGGCACAGTGGCACGAGAAGGTGATGGACGGACTGGTCGACGGCGCCCTGCGCGCCCTGCACGACCTCGGCATCGACGAGCCGACCCTGCTGAGGGTTCCCGGCAGCTGGGAACTCCCGGTCGTCGCCAAGGTGCTGGCCGGGCGGGGCTACGACGCGATCGTCGCCCTCGGCGTCGTCATCCGCGGCGGCACCCCGCACTTCGAGTACGTGTGCCAGGGCGTCGCCCAGGGTCTCACCCAGGTCTCCGTGGAGACCGGCGTGCCCGTCGGCATGGGCGTCCTCACCTGCGACACCGAGGAGCAGGCCCTGGACCGGGCCGGCCTGGAGGGCTCCAACGAGGACAAGGGGCACGAGGCGGTGACGGCGGCGGTGGCGACCGCGGCCACCCTCCGCTCAGTATCCGAACCCTGGCGGTAGGCAGCCCGGCACAACGGCTAGGGTGGGATCACCATGTCCAAGAAGACGTTCGAGGAGCTGTTCACCGAGCTCCAGCAGAAGGCCGCCACCGGCGACCCGTCCACCTCCCGCACCGCAGAACTGGTCGGGAAGGGGGTCCATGCCATCGGCAAGAAGGTCGTCGAAGAGGCCGCCGAGGTCTGGATGGCCGCCGAGTACGAGGGCAAGGAGGCGGCAGCCGAGGAGATCTCGCAGCTGCTGTACCACGTCCAGGTGATGATGGTCGCCCGCGGCATCTCGCTGGACGACGTCTACGCCCACCTCTGAGCCCCGCCGCCCCCCCGAACACCACCACGCGAAGGAAGCCGACCTCATGCTGCGCATCGCCCTCCCCAACAAGGGTTCCCTGTCCGGACCTGCGGGGGAGATGCTGCATGAGGCCGGCTACCAGCAGCGCCGCGAGTCCAAGGAACTGCGGATCGTCGACCCGGAGAACGAGGTCGAGTTCTTCTACCTCCGCCCCCGCGACATCGCGATCTACGTCTCCTCCGGCCGCCTCGACATCGGCATCACCGGCCGCGACCTGCTCATCGACTCCGGCGCCGACGCGGAGGAGATCCTCCCGCTCGGCTTCGCCCGCTCCACCTTCCGCTTCGCCACCAAGCCCGGCACGGCCAGCGACGTGCGGGACCTCAAGGGCATGACGGTCGCCACCTCCTACGAGGGGATCGTCGCCAAGCACCTCGCCGACCACGGCATCGACGCCTCCGTCGTCCACCTGGACGGCGCCGTCGAGACCGCCATCGAGCTGGGCGTCGCCGAGGTCATCGCCGACGTCGTCGAGACCGGCACCTCCCTGCGCAACGCGGGCCTCGAGGTGATCGGCGAGCCGATCATGAAGTCCGAGGCCGTCGTCATCCGCCGGACCGGCGCCGACGGCGAGGACCCCAAGGTGCGGCAGTTCCTGCGCCGCCTCCAGGGCGTCCTGGTCGCCCGGACCTACGTGATGATGGACTACGACTGCCGCGTCGAGCAGCTCGAGAAGGCCGTCGCGCTGACCCCGGGTCTGGAGTCGCCGACCGTCTCCCCCCTGCACAACGAGGGCTGGGTCGCCGTCCGTGCCATGGTCCCCGCCAAGGAGGCCCAGCGCATCATGGACGACCTGTACGACATCGGCGCCCGCGCCATCCTCACCACGGCCATCCACGCCTGCCGCCTCTGAGAACCCCGGGAAGATGTCCGACCAGCCCACGCTCCCCGTCACCTTCCGGCCCAGCCGCACCCGCGCGGTGCTCCTGTCGGCCGGAGCGGTGCTCTTCCTCGTCATCTCCGCCGTCGCCCTGCTGCTCGAGCAGCTCGGCCCGGGGGAGCGGCTCAGTTTCATCCTCACCGGCGCCCTCTGCCTCTGGGCGTCGGCCCAGCTGGCCCGGGTCCGGGTCGTCGCCGAGGACTCGGGTGTCACCGTGGTGAACATCGTGAGCAGGCGGCGCCTGGAGTGGGCCGAGATCCTCAGGGTGAACCTCCGGTCAGGCGATCCCTGGGTGTTTCTCGACCTCAGCGACGGCACCAGCCTGCCCGCGCTCGGCATCCAGCCGGGCATCGACAAACAGCAGGCCATCTCCCACGCGCGCGCCCTGCGGAGCCTCGTGGAGGCCCGGTCCGTGCCCCGCTCCGAGCCCGACCAGGGCTGAGCCCGAGCACGTTCCGGGCTGACTCGGGGGCGGCCACCCTGCCGCTGAGGCCCCTGTCTTGATTAATCTGGTGACGGAGGCGTTCCCCTTGCGCCTCCACCCCCGTTGTGCCCTGCCGGGCGCCCGGGGGGTCCTGCTACCCGAGGAGTGACCCTCTCCGGCGATGGACGGTTCGTCCTGTAGTACCTGCGCCGCCCCCTCCCACGTGGAGGCGGCGGCATCATGACCATCCCCCTGCTGCTCCTGGCAGCCGCGTTCCTTCTCATCCTGGCCAACGGCTTCTTCGTGGCCGCCGAGTTCGGGCTCGTCACCGTCGAGCGTCAGGAGGCCGAGAAGGCCGCCGCCGAAGGCGACCGGCGAGCCCGTACGGTCGTCGAGTCGCTGAAGGAGCTGTCCTTCCAGCTCTCCGGCACCCAGCTCGGCATCACCATCACCTCCCTCGTCGTCGGCATGCTCGCCGAACCGGCCCTCGCCGAACTGCTCGGCGGCCCCCTCACCGCGATCCGCGTCCCCGAGGGCGCCGTCTCCGGTGCGGCCGTCGTCATCGGCATGCTGCTGGCCTCCGCCGTGCAGATGGTGATCGGCGAACTGGTGCCGAAGAACTGGGCGGTCTCCAAGCCCCTCCAGGTCGCGCGGTTCGTCGCCGGCCCGCAGGACACCTTCGCGCGCCTGTTCCGGCCGGTCATCGCCGGCCTCAACGCGGTCGCCAACCGGCTCGTACGCGCCCTGGGCGTCGAGCCCACCGAGGAGCTGGCCTCCGCCCGCACCCCCGGTGAACTCGTCTCGCTGGCCCGGCACTCCGCCCGGGCCGGCACGCTCGAACAGGACACGGCCGACCTCTTCGTGCGGACCCTGTCCCTGGCCGAGCTGACCGCGCAGCACGTGATGACCCCGCGCGTGAAGGTCAGCGCACTTCAGGCGTCGGCCACCGCCGAGGACGTGGTCAACCTGACCCGTGCCACCGGCCTGTCCCGTTTCCCCGTCTACCGCGAGAAGATCGACGAGATCGTCGGCATGGTCCACCTCAAGGACGCGTTGGCCGTCCCCGTCCACGACCGGCTGCGCACCCCGCTCGGCCGCATCGCCCGTCCGGCCCTGCTGGTCCCCGAGACCCTGCCCGTGCGGCCCCTGCTGGCCCGGCTGCGCAGCGAGCAGCCCATCGCCGTCGTCGTCGACGAGTACGGCGGCACGGCCGGCGTGGTCACCCTGGAGGACATCGTCGAGGAGATCGTCGGCGAGGTCCGCGACGAGCACGACGGCCTGGACATCCCGGAGCTGGCCGCCGCCCCGCCCGAGGACGGCAGGCCCGCCTGGGACGTCGACGGCAGCTGCCGGGTGGACACGCTCCGGCGCATAGGCCTCGACGCGCCCGAGGGACCGTACGAGACGGTCGCCGGGCTCGTGGCCGACCTGCTCGGCCGGATCCCGGCCGTCGGCGACCGGGCGGAGCTGCCCGGCTGGCGGCTGTCGGTCCGCCGCGTCGGCCACTACCGGGCCGAACGGGTCCGGATCGTCCGCACCGCAGTGGTCGTGGAGGTCGCCCGATGAGCGTGCTCCAGCTCGCCTTCGCGGGCCTCCTCGTGCTCGCGAACGGGTTCTTCGTCGGCGCCGAGTTCGCCCTCGTCTCCGTCCGCCGCAGCCAGATCGAGCCGCTCGGCACCGCGCGCGCCCGCCAGGTGCTCCACGGCCTGGAACACCTGCCCCAGATGATGGCCGCCGCGCAGTTCGGCATCACCATGTGCTCACTGACCCTGGGCGCCGTCGCCGAACCGACGGTGGCGCAGCTCCTGGAGCCGGTCTTCGAGGGCATCCACCTGCCGCACGGCATGATCCACCCGCTCGGCTACGTCATCGCCCTGGCCGCCGTGGTCTTCTTCCACCTCGTCATCGGCGAGATGGTCCCGAAGAACCTGGCCATGGCGGCCCCGGAGAAGGCCGCGTTGTGGCTCAGCCCCGGCCTGGTCGCCTTCGCCCGCCTCTGCCGGCCGATCACCGTCGCGCTCGGCGCCTGCGCCCAGGGCATCCTGCGCCTCTTCAGCGTCGAGCCCCGGGACGAGGTCGAGTCCGTCTTCACCAGCGAGCAGCTCAACCGGCTGGTGGAGGACTCCGGTCAGGCCGGTCTGCTCGACCCCGAGGAGCAGGAACGGTTGGAGGACGCGCTGGAACTGGGCTCCCGCCCGGTCACGGACGTCCTGCTCAAGCGGGAGTCGCTGGTGACGGTCCCGCCGTCGGTCACTCCCGGGCAGATCGTCGCCCTCACCGCCCGCACCGGCTACTCCCGCTTCCCCGTCGCCGCGGAGAACGGCGCCTTCATGGGCTACCTCCACGTGAAGGACGTCCTCGACCTGGAGGAGTCCGAACGGGCGGTCCCGCAGCAGGTGTGGCGCCCCATGACGACGCTCCGCTCCGAACTCCCGCTGGACGACGCCCTGACCGTGATGCGGCGGGCGGCGACGCATCTGGCGCAGGTGGCGGACGCCTCGGGCAGGGTGCTCGGGCTGGTCGCCCTGGAGGATGTCCTGGAGCTGCTGGTGGGCGAGGTGACGGACCCCGCGCACCGCGACTATCCCGAGGTGGTGATGGCGACCTGAGGGTGGTCCCGTCCTTGCTGGTGGGTCGGCGCGCGGCGTCGGATGCGGCGCGCCGCACGGCGGAGGCACGCCCGCACACTGCGTGCGTGCGGGTGTTCCGACGACGCGGCGGGGTGCCGTAGCCGCCGTCGCGTGCGCCCGCCGGGGAGGGCGGGACGGCCCTCGGGCACCTGCCGTCACCTTCCCGCCTGCCGGGCGAGGCACGGCACGCGCTTCCGCGGCACCGGGCGGCGGCCCGAGTACGTCCGGTACGAGGCCTTCCGCCGGCACACCGGGAGCACGCGCCGGACGCCGCCCGGCCGGACCCCGCGGGCGGACGACGGGAACATCACGACAGGACCTGGGCGCCTCGCTCGCACGGGACGGGTGGTCGGTTGCGACCGCACGTCCCCGCCCCGCCTCCGCGGTCAGCGCCCCTGGGCGGGGTCCTGCGGCCCCCGTCCCGACAGCACCTCGCCGTAGGCCTGCATGAGATCGGGCAGTCGCAGTGTCGACAGGTCGTCCCGGGTAAGGGATCCCGGATACATCGACAGCCGCAGGTCACGGTAGGCACAGCTCTTCTCGTACAGGGTCCGCAGGAACCGCCCGTTGCCGAGTTCGTCGATCCAGCCCTGCTCCACCACGTGCCCGGCGATCGACCGCAGTTCGTCCAGCGCCTCCTCGTCCCACACGTCCCCGTTGTCCGCCGCGAGCACCTCCCCGATCGACGTCAGTTCGAGCGGACGGTACGAGGGGAAGTCGACGCGGGTGGTGAAGCGGGACGACAGCCCGGGGTTCGCCGCGAGCAGCCGGTCCATGCCCTCCGGATAACCCGCCAGGATCACCACCAGGTGGTCACGGTTGTCCTCGGCCCGCTTCAGCAGCACCTGCAAGGCCTCGTCGCCGTACGCGTCGCCCTTGCCGTAGCCGGAGTTGGACAGGGAGTAGGCCTCGTCGACGAAGAGCACGCCGCCGAGCGCGGAGTCGATCAGTTCGTTGGCCTTCACGGCGGTCTGGCCCAGGTACTCGCCGACCAGGTCGGCCCGCTGCGCCTCCACCAGGTGGTCGCCGCCGAGGAGGCCGAGGGCGTAGAAGACGCGGCCGAGGATGCGGGCCACCGTGGTCTTGCCGGTGCCGGACGGGCCGGAGAAGACGAAGTGCCGTTTCGGCGGCTGCACGGGGAGACCCTGGCCGGCCCGCAGCCGCGCCATGTTGAGCTGCGCCGACAGGGCCTTGACCTGCCGCTTCACCGGCTCCAGGCCCACCATGCGCTCCAGCTCGGCGAGCGCCTCCTCCAGTAACACCGGGTCGGTGGGACCGGCCGGCAGGACCGGGGGCACGGCGGTCTTCTCCCGCACGACCGGGTCGGACACCGTCGGCACCGGACCGGGCGGCGGGTCGGACGGCTCGGTGAGCTTCAGGTCCCGGCCCTCGGTGCCGAACAGCGGGTCCAGCACGTCCGGCCCGTCCCCGACGTCCTGCCCGACACCGGTCAGGGTGATGGACGCGAGGTCCGCCGCGTCGTCGTAGCCGTCGCCCTCGGCGATCGCGGCGAGCCGGGCCGAGGTGTCCATGAAGGCGGGGTCGACCCGGTGCACGGCCCGGTACAGGGGCAGCGCGGCGGCGGAACGGCCGGTGCCCTCGTGCGCGCGGGCCAGCCAGTACCGCAGCTCCTTGCGCTGCGGCTGTTCGCTGCGGCAGCGCATGAGCGCGGTGGAGAGCAGCGGTTCCGCCTGCCCGTACATCTCCAGCCGGACCCGGGCCATGCCGCCGAACAGACCGGCCTCGATGCCGAGGAGGGGGTCGTCGAGGAGCGGGTCGGTGTGCCGGACCAGTTGTTCCCAGTCCTTGACGAGATAGGAGCGGCAGGCGTGCAGGAAGCGGACCTGGTGGTCGGTGTCGACGGGCGGGAGGCCGGCGAGGGCGCGGTCCAGCTCGGGCACGTGCCGGCCGTCCAGCCAGTGCGAGGCGTGCGCCAGGAGCAGATCCCGGGGGCTCTCCAGCACGGGCTGCACCCACCAGCCCAGCCAGTACCAGGAGTTCAGGGTGCGGCGGTGCCGGGTGCGCTGCTCACCGAAGCGGTCGCGGTGCCGGGCCATCCTGAGCAGCGAGGTCGTCGTGTCGACGCGCAGCGCGTGCAGCCCGAGCCAGCCGTCGGCCATGCCGGGGTCGATCCGCACCGCGGTGCGGAACTCCTCCTCGGCCTGCGGATACGCGCCCATGGTGTAGGCGTCCACGCCTCGCAGCCAGGCGAGGTCGGCCGGGGCCTCGGGGCCCTGCGTGCCGAAGTCCATCACGTCCCCCACAAACCGTGCCCCCGTCGGTATGCCGCCGGGCCGGAACCCGTCGGCTGCCTTGGTCGAACCGCTGTGCTGCGGACCGGAGTTGCCAGGTGCGCGCAGCAGTCGTCCGTAGGTCGCACCGAGGGCATCGTACCTGCGGGGGAGCACCCCGCCGAAGGGTGCCGCACAGCCCGTTTGACGAGGTGGGAGCAGAGGGGGCGCACTGTCGCGCGGTGACCCTCGGTGAGTGGACGGCGTCACGGCGCGTCCACAAACCGGTGCGAAAAGGGGTGCGAGGGCAGAACGAAGCCCCCGGTCACGGGGGAACAACCGGGGGCTTCGCGATAGTGGGGCGGCTTCGCATGCCGCACATTCAGAACGTAAGTCCTGTACGGGCCCTCGGTCAAGCGCAGTTGAAGCACTTGGCGAAGTTCAAACGCAAGGCCCTTCACGATTTCACCACATCGCAGGCACTTCCTCACGCTGTGTGACGAGAGGGGGTGCTCAGTGCGTTCCGCCGGGTCCCGGCAGCACCTCGTACCCCAGGGGCAACTGCCGTACCAGGGCGTGCGCGTACGGCCTCGACGGGTCCTCGGTGAAATGCCGTGCCTCCGCCTCGACCCATCCGTCCCAGAACTCCCGCTGGTCCTCCCCGTCCCGGGACCGCCCGCGGGCCCAGGCCTCCTCGGCGGGCAGCTCCATCCACAGCAGGCGCGCCAGGTGCGGCCGCAGGGCGCGCCGTCCGGCGCCGACGCCCTCGACCAGGACCACGGGCGCCGGGGGGAGCGGGCGGGGCAGGCCGAAGCGGCGGTCGCGCCAGTCGTAGGGCGCGTAGTGCGCCGTCTCGCCGCGGCCGAGCGGTTCGATCACCTGGGCCAGCAGCCGCCCGGTCCACGCGAACAGCTCGTCGTGGCTCGCGAGGTCGTCCAGGTGCAGGACGGGCGCGCCGCCCAGTGCCTCGGCCAGCCGCCCCGCGAAGGTGGACTTGCCCGATCCGGCGTGCCCGTCGACGGCGACCAGCCGGACCGGGCCGCAGGACGGCGGCAGACGGCGGAGCCGGGCGGCGAGCTGGCGGATGGCGGGTCCTGGCCTTCGTGAGCGCGGTGACGGCGGTCGGGTGGCGTGGCCAGGCGAGTCTAGCGGCGCGGCGACGCCCTGCCGCAGGTCACGCCAGTGGATCAGACCAATATTGCCGGGCGCGGCACGGGCGGAAGTGCTGGCAGGTCCGCCCGCCTCCCGCCATAGTTGGCCCACACCGCACCGCCCACCGCGTCGCACCGCACGGCGCACACCGCATCACGCACCGCACCGCACTCGGACCCGCTCCGACTCGGACACCTTGGGGGTCTTCCGCTCATGAGCAGAGCCGAACAGCAGCCGTCCAGCAGAACCGACCAGCTCGCCGACCGACCCGACCGGCCCGGTCAGCCGTCCCGCAGGACACTCCTGGCCGCCGCGGTCGTGGCCGCCGTGGCGGGTGGCGCGGCCCCCGCGACGGCCGAGGCCGCCGGCCCGGCCGACTCCTCGCGTCCCACCGAGACGCCGGGGGCGGCCCCGGCCCGCCCCGTGGACCACCACTCCTGGACGACGTACGCCGACTGGCGTTCCGGCACCGCCGCGGGCACCCGTGCCGTCGCCGGCGCCCGGCCCGGTCTGGTCCTCGCCACCCCGGCCGGGACCACCGACTACACCGATCCCCACACCGGCACCACCGCCCCCTGGGAGTACGCGACCTGGACGTCCCCCGTCCACCGCCTCGCCGTCCCGGCCACCGAGGCGATCGCCTCCTGGAACGCGAGCACCCCGGCCGGCACCTGGCTCCAGGTCGAGCTGAAGGCCGCCTACGCCGACGGCACGGACAGCCCCTGGTACGTGATGGGCCGCTGGGCGGCCGGTGACCAGGACATCAAGCGGACCTCGGTCGACGGCCAGAGCGACGGCAGGAGCACCGTGTGGACGGACACCCTCGCGGTCGACGACGCCGCCACGGGCCCGCGCCTCACGTCGTACCGGCTGCGCCTGACCCTCTACCGCAGGCCCGGCACGAAGCTCACGCCCACCGTGTGGCGGGTGGGTGCCATGGGCTCCGACGTCCCGGACCGCTTCACCGTCCCGGCCTCGGCGCCGGGCCTCGCCCAGGAACTGGTCGTCCCGCGCTACTCGCAGGAGATCCACGCCGGGCAGTATCCCGAGTACGACAACGGCGGCGAGGCCTGGTGCAGCCCCACCTCGTCGCAGATGATCGTCGAGTACTGGGGCGGCCGTCTCACGCCGGAGCAACTGGCCTGGGTCGACCCCGCGTACGCCGACCCCCAGGTGTGCCACGCGGCCCGGTACACCTTCGATCACCAGTACAACGGCTGCGGGAACTGGCCGTTCAACGCGGCCTACGCCGCCACCTTCAAGGACCTCCAGGGCGTGGTGACCCGGCTCACCTCCCTCACCGACCTGGAGACGCTCATCGCGGCCGGCATCCCGGCCATCACGTCCCAGTCCTTCCTGAAGGAGGAGCTGACGGGCGCGGGGTACGGCACGTCCGGGCATCTGATGACGGTGATCGGCTTCACCGCCGACGGCGACGTGATCGCCAACGACCCCGCCTCGCCGAGCGACGCGGCGGTGCGGCGCGTCTACCGGCGACGCGAGTTCGAGAACATCTGGCTGCGCACCAAGCGCTACAACGCGAGCGGCAAGGTCGCGTCCGGCACCGGAGGCGTCTGCTACCTGTACTTCCCGGCCCGTCCGAGCGCGCTCCAGTGCAGGGCGCTCGCGGCGGTCGGCGTGCGCTGACCCCTGCCGCGCGACGGCCCCCGGCGCCACCGGGGGCCGTCGGCGTGTGAGCAAGCTCTCGGCCGCAAAAGCCCCGCACGGTGGCAAGGTGGACGGATCGGGGAAGCCCGCCGCCCACCGCCCGCACGACCGTCAGCGAGACGCCATGACCGCGCACACCGCCTCCGCCACCGCCGCCCGCACCCGTACCGGCGGGCCCGAGGACGACGGGCCGAAGATCCTGGAGCACGTCATGGGATGGATCCTGGTCGCGGTCGTGGCGATGCTGGTGACGCAGCTCGGCCTGGTCTGAAACGGGCGCCGGAGCGCCGCCGTCGGCCCCGGACCGCTGATCCCCGGCCCCTGTTCGACCTGACATACTGACGTCGTCCCGCCGACCGTTGGAGCCAGGGTCGACATTGAACATCAGCCAGCAGCGTGACGCGTCCCGTCCCCGGGCTCGCGGCACCGAGCGCTCACTGGCGCGTCGCGCCGAACTCATCGCCATCGGGCGCCGGTTGTTCGCCGACACGTCCTACGACGCGCTCTCCATGGACGACATCGCCCGGCAGGCGCACGTCGCCAAGGGGCTGATCTACTACTACTTCCAGTCCAAGCGCGGCTATTACCTGGCGATCATCCAGGACTCCGTCGCCGACCTGGTCTCCTTCGCGGCGAGCGGCATGGAGCTGCCCCGGACGGACCGGGTCCACCGCACGATCGACAGCTACCTGCGCTTCGCCGAGCACCACCAGGCCGCCTACCGCACCATCGTCAGCGGCGGCGTCGGCTTCGACACCGAGGTGCACGCCATCCGGGACGGGGTGCGTGAGGCGATCGTGGCCACCATCGCCGAAGGCGCGTACGGCCGCAGCGACATCCCGGCGCTGCCCCGCATGAGCCTGCTGTCCTGGGTGTGCAGCGTGGAGGGCGCCACCCTCGACTGGATCGACCGCCCGGACCTCTCCCGCGACACCATGCGCGATCTCCTGGTGAGGACACTGGGCGGTGCCCTGCGCGCCGTGGAGGAACTCGACCCCGCCTTCCCGGCCCCGAAGCCGGCCCGGCGCGAGTCCTGAACCGCCCTCGGGGCGAAGGCTCGTGGTCCTCCGCCCCGAGTGCCCTCGCGGGACCGGCTAGTTGATGGCTTTGATCAGCTCACCGCCGGCCGTGTCCCCGCTCAGCTCCCAGAAGAAGGTCCCGCCGAGACCCTGCTGGTTCTTGTACGTCATCTTCGTCGCGACGGTCGCCGGAGTGTCGTAACTCCACCAGTCGTTCCCGCACTTGGCGTAGGCCGTCCCGCCGACCGTGCCCGTCACGGGGCACTTGGTCCTGAGCACCTTGTAGTCCTCGATGCCCTGCTCGTACGTCCCCGCGGCCGGGCCGGTCGCGGTGCCGCCGGGCGCCGCCTGGGTGACTCCGGTCCAGCCGCGCCCGTAGAAGCCGATGCCCAGCAGCAGCTTCGAGGCGGGGATACCGAGGCCCTTCAGCTTGGCGATGGTCGCCGAGGTGTGGGTGTTCGCCTTCGGGATGCCGGAGTAGGAGTTCAGCGGCGAGTGCGGGGCCGTCGGCCCGGTCGCGTCCCAGGCGCCGAAGTAGTCGTACGTCATCGGGTTGTACCAGTCGACGTACTGGGCCGCGCCCGCGTAGTCCGCCGCGTCGATCTTGCCGCCCGCGGTGGCGTCGGCGGTGATGGCCGCCGTGACGAGGCCACCGGTGCCGAACTTCGCGCGCAGAGCCCGCATGAGGTTCCTGAAGGCGTCCCGGCCGCTGGTGTCACAGGTGGCGCCGCAGGTGTTCGGGTACTCCCAGTCGATGTCGATGCCGTCGAAGACGTCGGCCCACTTGGAGTTCTCGACCAGGTCGTAGCAGGACTGGGCGAACGCGGCCGGGTTCCGTGCGGCCTCGCCGAAGCCGCCCGACCAGGTCCAACCGCCGAAGGACCAGAGGACCTTGAGGCCCGGGTGCTTCCTCTTCAACTCGCGCAGCTGGTTGAAGTTGCCGCGCAACGGCTGGTCCCAGGTGTCGGCGACCCCGTCGACGGACTCGGCGGCGGTGTGGGTGCGGTCGGTGGCGGCGTAGGCGTCGCCCATCGCGCACCTGCCGCCGGTCACGTTGCCGAAGGCGTAGTTGATGTGGGTGAGCTTCGCCGCCGAGCCGGACGTCTCGACGTTCTTCACCAGGTACTTGCGGTCGTAGGTGCCCCATTCCGTGAAGTAGCCGAGGACCTTGGAGCCGGCGGCCACCCGCGTGGACGGCGCGGGGGTGCCGGTGGCGGTCGCGGTGCCCGCGCCGGCGAGCAGACCGGCGCCCAGCACGGCCGTACACGCGACGGCGACGAGGGCTCGGAAGCGGGAGCGGCGCTGGGGAGGATGCTGCATCGGGTGTCACCTCGTGGGGGAGAGGGGAACGCGCGCCGATTGGCAGGAACGCGGTAACGCGGTGCCGAGAGCGTAGGAGGACTAGACCAGTTGGGTCAATGGTGCGGACCAATCCCGGCCCTCGCCGACGAGAGGCCGCGCTTCCAGCTCGCCTACAGGGCGCCGTCGGCCGGGTCGGGGCGGCGCCGGTACCTCGCGGCGGCACGGCTTCGGGGCGCGGGAGGGCCGTTCGGCCGGGAGGCGGCCATGGCCCGACGGCCACTCCACCGACGCCGCGATGCGGGTCACCACCGAAGCCGTGCGGGTGCTCGGCGGCCACGGCCGCGCCGACTTCCCCGTCGAGCGCCACCTCCGCGAGACCGGGGTCGAAGCAGCGCCTCGTCGCCGGTGTCGCGGCCCGGTACGAGTCCGAGGTCGTCTGCCACCAGATCCGCGAGGACCTGGAGGAGCAGGGCGTCATCATCAGTCCCGCAGACCGTCGAGGGCGGGGACCGGATCAGCGCATGGTCATCGCCCGTCACCCGCTGGGTCCGGGAACCCGCTGAACTGGCCCGGCCGGACCGTCGGGGCCGCCAGCCGCACCCACTCCGGGTCCCGTCGGCCGGGCAGGGTGCGGCCCCGGTCGGCCCAGATGCGCATCATGTCGCGGTAGATCGGCGGGTCCTGCGGGGACGGCGGCGGGGCCGGCGGAACCGATTCTGCGGACGCGGGGGCGAACCCTTGGCGGTGACGCCCGAGCGTTTGGAAGGTGGGGGTCATACCCGGGCAACGCGAGCGCGTCACGCCGGGTCACGGCTCGTGCCGTCGTGAGTGAGTTCGGGATGTGCCCGGTGGCCGTCCGGACGGCGTGGTGAGCCGGACGAGCCTCCTCTCGGCGCCCGTCGCCGGAACCTGGACGAGCCTCATCTCGCCGCCCGTCGCCGGAACCTGGACGAGCCTCATCTCGCCGCCCGTCGCGGGAACCTGACGGTTCGGCCCGCGCCGACCCCGCGCCACGGCCGACAGACCCCGCGCCACGGCCGGCTACGGGCCATGGCACGGGGTCGCTACGGGAGTGGGGCGGAGGCGCTCAGGCGGCGTGACGGCGCAGCGCCGGTACCCGCATCGGTCGCGAGGCCGGCCCGCCGACGTGCGAGAACGGCTGGGTGCGCCAGTCCAGACCCTGAGGGAGCGTCAACAGCAGCGCGGTCTCCTGCTCCTGGGGCTCGGCCGACTCGTCCGCGGGACGGGCCTCGGCCGCCGCACGGCCGGTGCCCGCGCAGACCGTGAGTCCGAACGGGTTCCACGGCGAGGCGCACAGCGCGTGCTCCGGCAGGGTCTCCTCGTCCGCCAGCAGCGCGATGGGCTGCGCGCAGTCCGGGCAGATCACCCGGTACATCTCGAAGGTGTCGTACGCGTCGAACTCGTCGCCGTTCTCGTCGTCGTAGCCGTCGGGTTCGACGCCCTCCGGCTCGGACTCGACGATGGTGGGCTGGAACCGCTTGGGCGCGGTGCGACCAGGGCGCTTGAGGCTCTGCATGAATTCTCCCCCTCGGGCTGGGCCGTTCAGGCGCTGCGGCCTCGACCACAGCAAGCACTTCCCAGCCCGTCTCGGGGGTAATCACGAGACCATCACGAAGACTTGAGACAGGCTGTGGCGTTCGTCACATGTCATCAACGGATGTCGATCAGCCCGCACGGTCCGCCACATCACGAACCGGTATGACCTGGACTGTATACGTATACGAAGAGATGGCGAGCCCTGTAAGTTCTTGCGTCATGGAGGAGCTGGACCGACAGATCGTGCAGCTGCTCGTCAAGGACGGGCGGATGAGTTACACCGACCTGGGCAAGGCCACCGGCCTGTCCACCTCGGCCGTGCACCAGCGGGTGCGCCGGCTGGAACAGCGCGGCGTGATCCGGGGCTATGCGGCCGTCGTCGACGCGGAGGCCGTCGGGCTGCCCCTGACCGCCTTCATCTCGGTGAAACCGTTCGACCCCAGCGCGCCCGACGACATCGCCGACCGGCTCGCCGGGGTGCCCGAGATCGAGGCCTGCCACAGCGTGGCCGGGGACGAGAACTACATCCTCAAGGTGCGGGTGGGCACCCCCCACGAACTGGAGGAGCTGCTGGGTCGGCTCCGGGCCCTCGCCGGCGTCTCCACGCGCACCACGGTCGTGCTGTCCACCCCGTACGAGGCCAGGCCGCCCCGGATCTGAGGGCCACCGCACCGGACGGACCGGCACGCCCCGATACGGGGCATCCCCCGTGCGGGCCGGCCGGGCCGAGGCGCGAAACTGTTGACATGAGTGAGCGCACGCCCGACCCGAAGACCGTCCTGCTCCGCCGAGGAGAGGTCCACAGCCCCGCCGACCCGTTCGCGACCGCGATGGTCGTCGAACGCGGCCAGGTCGCCTGGGTCGGCTCCGAGGGCGCGGCCGACGCCTTCGCCGACGGCGTCGACGAGGTGGTCGACCTGGACGGCGCCCTGGTCACGCCCGCGTTCACCGACGCCCACGTCCACGCCACCGCCACGGGCCTGGCCCTCACCGGCCTCGACCTGTCGGCCGCCCCCTCGCTGGAGGCGGCCCTCGCCCGGGTACGCGACTTCGCCGCGGCCCGACCGGGGGACAAGGTCCTCCTGGGCCACGGCTGGGACGCCTCGCGCTGGCCCGGCGGCCGCCCTCCGACACGGGCGGAACTCGACGAGGCGACCGGCGGACGGCCCCTCTACCTGTCCCGTATCGACGTCCACTCGGCGGTCGTGAGCACCGCCCTGCTGGACCTCACGCCCGGCCTCGGCCGGGCGGGCGCGGCGAACGACGCCCCCCTCACGGCCGACGCCCACCACGCCGTCCGTGCCGCCGCGTTCGCGGCTGTGACGCCGGCCCAGCGGGCCGAGGCCCAGCGGGCCGCCCTCGCGCACGCCGCCTCGCTCGGCATCGGCTCGGTCCACGAGTGCGCCGGTCCCGAGATCTCCTCCGAGGACGACTTCACCGCCCTGCTGCGGCTGGCCGCCGAGGAGCCGGGCCCCCGGGTGGTCGGCTACTGGGCGGAGCAGGACGTGGACAAGGCGCGTGCCCTGGGCGCCCTCGGCGCGGCCGGAGACCTCTTCGTCGACGGGGCCCTCGGCTCGCACACCGCCTGTCTGCACGACCGGTACACCGACGCCGCCCACACCGGCACCGCCTACCTGGACGCCGACGCGGTCGCCGCACACATCACGGCCTGCACCGAGGCCGGCCTCCAGGCGGGCTTCCACGCCATCGGCGACGCCGCCGTCACCGCGGTCGTCGAGGGCGTGCGCGCGGCTTCGGACAAGATCGGCCTGACCCGCGTGCGCGCCGCCCGGCACCGCGTCGAGCACGCCGAGATGCTCACCCCCGAGACGATCGCCGCCTTCGCCGAACTGGGCCTCACCGCCTCCGTCCAGCCTGCCTTCGACGCCCTGTGGGGCGGCGACGACGGCATGTACGCCCAGCGTCTGGGTGCCGAGCGCGCCCGCGGTCTGAACCCCTTCGCGGCCTTGCTGCGCGCCGGCGTCCCGCTCGCCTTCGGCTCCGACAGCCCGGTCACCCCGCTCGACCCCTGGGGCACGGTCCGCGCCGCCGCCTTCCACCGCACCCCCGAGCACCGGATCTCCGTACGCGCCGCCTTCACCGCCCACACCCGCGGCGGGTGGCGGGCGGTCGGACGCGACGACGCCGGTGTCCTGGTGCCGGGCGCCCCCGCCGACTACGCCGTCTGGCGCACCGGCGCCCTCGTGGTGCAGGCCCCGGACGACCGCGTCGCCCGCTGGTCCACCGACCCCCGCTCCGGTACCCCCGGCCTGCCCGACCTGACGCCCGGCGCCGGTCTGCCCGAGTGCCTGCGCACGGTGGTCGGCGGACGGACCGTGTTCGTACGGCCGGGCGAGTGACTCCGCCGGGACGCGGCGCGGAAGATCACCCGTCCGCCCGCCTCCCGCGAGAGCCGTGGCCCGCCCCCTGACCAGCGCTTTACCCGAAGAGTCGCAGGTCGAACGGCTGTTGACAGCCGACCGCGGGAGGCCGGTAGGTTCGGCCGAGTCCACCACCGGACGCCCCACCGGGGAACGTCCGCGCACTCGCCGGGGAGCCGCTGGGTCAGGACGGTGTGCCGCACCGGCGCACCGCCACCGGGAGCCAGGCTCAGCGCCGCACCAGGGCGAGGGAACGTTCCGGCCGGTTCGGGGAGGTGCGACCCGGGTGGGGCCCGGACGCTCAGTAGACAACGGCTTCAGGTCGACCCGCAGCCGGCGGGTCCCAGGTCGGCCCGAAGGGCGCCGGGCCCCCATCCGCAGGACCGCACGGGCATTTCGCCCGGCGGTACGCTGGGTCATACGAGCCCAAAAGCGCATTCTTACCCCGGTCCTCCGGGAATGACACCACCGTACGAACGTCCTGTCACGTCACCGCAGGCGGCGGCCACTATGGTGGACCCCTGCGTACGGACACGAAGGGGCAGCAGTGAACGACGGCGACGCGAACCGCGCGGCACAGGACCGGGGGAGGAAGTTCGGTCCGCTCGGCACGGCGTTGGTGATCATTCCGACCTTCAACGAGGCGGAGAACATCAAGAGCATCGTCGGCCGGGTGCGCGAGGCCGTCCCGGACGCGCACGTCCTGGTGGCCGACGACAACAGTCCCGACGGCACCGGCAAACTCGCCGACGAACTGGCCGCCGCGGACGAGCAGGTCCAGGTGCTGCACCGCAAGGGCAAGGAGGGCCTCGGCGCCGCCTACCTCGCGGGCTTCCGCTGGGGACTGGAGCACGGTTACGGCGTCCTGGTCGAGATGGACGCCGACGGCTCCCACCAGCCGGAGGAACTGCCCCGCCTGCTCACCGCGCTGAAGGGCGCCGACCTCGTGCTGGGGTCCCGCTGGGTGCCGGGCGGCCGGGTCGTGAACTGGCCCCGGTCCCGCGAGATCATCTCCCGCGGCGGCAGCCTGTACTCGCGCCTGGCGCTGGACCTCCCGTTGCGCGACATCACCGGCGGCTACCGCGCCTTCCGGCGGGAAACCCTCGAAGGCCTCGGCCTCGACGAGGTCGCCTCCCAGGGGTACTGCTTCCAGGTCGACCTCGCCCGCCGGGCGGTCAAGGCCGGCTACCACGTCGTCGAGGTTCCCATCACCTTCGTCGAGCGCGAGCTGGGCGACTCCAAGATGAGCCGCGACATCCTCGTGGAGGCGCTGTGGCGCGTCACGGCGTGGGGCGTGGGAGAGCGCGTCGGCAAGATCGCGGGCCGCACGGGCGGGCAGGAACAGCCGCAGTCCCCGTCGCCGTCCTCCCCCTCGTCGTCCACCCCACCGCCGCAGCAGCGTCCCTAGCCGCCCGACGGGAGCGCACAGGAACCGTTGATCGGCCCCTTATGCCGCTCTGAGCCGGAGCCGGGCACACTGGGGGCATGACGACTGGCGCTCAGACTCCCACGCACTTCGACACCCGGCCCCGGCGCTCCCGTCTGCGGACGGTCCTGCCGCTGGGGCTCGCCGGGTGGCTGGCGCTGGAGATCTGGCTGCTGACCGTGGTCGCGGGCGCCGCCGGCGGCTTCACGGTCTTCCTGTCGCTGCTCGCCGGCTTCCTGCTCGGCTCGGTGGTGATCAAGCGGGCGGGCCGACGCGCCTTCCAGAATCTCAACGAGGCGCTCCAGCGCGGCACACCCCCCTCCTCGGGCGGTGGCAGCGGACTGATGATGCTCGGCGGCCTGCTCCTGATGATTCCGGGCCTGGCCTCCGACGCACTGGGCCTGCTCCTGCTCCTCCCGCCCGTCCAGAAGGCCGTCGGCCGCTACGCGCAGCGCAAGGTCGACAGCAGGCTGCGGGCCGCCACTCCCGGCACCGTCGGCGAGGCATTCCAGCAGGCCCGGATGCACCGCCCGGACGGAAAGGTGGTGCGGGGAGAGGTGATCATCCGGGAGGACGAGCGCGGCGGGGACGAGCGCGGCGAGACCCCGCAGGATCGGCGTCCCCCGCTGACTCCGTGAACCACGGCCGTCGTCCGGAGGCAGGGCCCCCGGACGCGGCAAGACCGCGGGCGCCGTACGCGATTTCACGTACGGCGCCCGCGGTCATTTGTCGTGTGCTGTATGGACCAGCCCCAGCTCCGCAGAACCTACGCGGACTTGCGGCTGTCCCGAGGATGTACCGCGAGGTTCATCGCTCCGGAACGCAGAACGGCCAACCGTTCCGCGAGGACCTCTTCGAGTTCCTCACGGGTCCGCCGCTCCATCAGCATGTCCCAGTGCGTACGCGCGGGCTTGGCCTTCTTCTCCTCAGGGCCGTCGCCGTCCACGAGGAGCGCAGGCGCTCCGCAGACCTTGCACTCCCACTCCGGCGGGATCTCCGCCTCCACCGAGAAGGGCATCTCGAAGCGGTGCCCCTTCTCGCATGCGTACTCCACGGCCTGGCGCGGGGCCAAGTCGATGCCGCGGTCCGTCTCGTAGCTGGTCACCACGAGGCGCGTGCCGCGAAGAGCTCGCTCACTCATGAATCGTGCCTCCCGGGCTTGTCGCCCACAGGACAGGTGTCGCTGTCGTCGTCATCCGGTCAACGTCCGGTCGGCGGTAAAGATTCCCGTTCGGAGTCCCGTTCCGGGTCGTGCGTCGCCGTCGTAGCCGCAGCCTTGTCAACCATTGCAGTACCCACCGACGCCCGGTTTGTCACATCTGAAATGAGATGTCACCCAGCGTTTCGGCATCTTTGACACGCAGTAACGGTACGCCTGGCAGGCCAAACGCGTACACTACCGCCCTTTCGCCTTGAACGCTAAATCCTTTCGAGAACGGGATTCCCCGCGTCGGCCGCCGCCGGCCGCCGGACAGGAGCGGCACGCCCGTCGTGCGGCGGCCCCGGTGCCGGCAGCGGCACCAGTGAGGGCGTTGTCGTGGTCGGGTGCGGTCGGCGGCCGTGCCCACGGGTGGCGTCGCCCTCGCCGCCTCGGCCGAGACGTCCCGGGGCCCGCGAGGGGGCCGGGGTCAGACCCAGACGCCCCGGTCCTCCATGACCTCGCGCAACGTGTCGAGGTGATCGGTCATGATGCCGTCCACCCCCAGGTCCAGGAGCCGGTGCATCCGATCCGCTTCGTTGACCGTCCACACGTGCACCTGGAGCCCGCGCGCGTGGGCCGAACGCACGAAGCGGTGGTCCACGACCTGGATGCCCGACTGTGTCTCCGGCACCTGGGCGGCGACGGCCGACCGGCGCAGCGCCGTGGGCACGCCCCAGGACAGCAGCCGCAGGTTGAGCACCCCCCTGGTGCCGTACGACGTGGCCAGTCGGGGTCCCGCGAGCCGCTGGGCGCGCATGACACGGTCCTCCGAGAAGGAGCCGACGCAGACGCGGTCCCAGGCGTCGGTGCGTCCGATGAGGTCGAGGAGGGGGTGGAGCGCCGGTTCGGCCTTCATGTCGACGTTCCAGCGCACCTCGGGGAACGTCTCCAGGAGTTCCTCGAACAGCGGGACCGGTTCCCTGCCCCCCACGCGCGCGTGCCGCACGTCCGTCCACGGCAGGTCGGCGATGCGGCCCGCGCCGTCGGTCAGCCGGTCCAGCGTCGCGTCGTGGAAGGCGACGAGCCTGCCGTCCCGCGTGGTGTGCACGTCGGTCTCGAGGTAGCGGTAGCCCGCCTTGACCGCGCGCCGGAACTGCGCGGTGGTGTTCTCCAGACCCTCGGCCGTCCCGCCGCGGTGCGCGAACGCGATGGGCCCCGGATGGTCGAGGTACGGGTGGCGTATCGGGGTGCTCACGGACGCAGTATCGCCCCCTGCGGTGACCCGGTGGCAACGACCGTGCTGCCCCCGGACGCCGGGGGCACGGCGAACACCCGCAGGAAGATCTGGGCGAGCGGCCCGATCGACAGCGCGTACAGCAGTGTGCCGACGCCGATCGTGCCTCCGAGGGCGAAACCGGTCGCCACCACCGCGACCTCGACGGCCGTCCGCATCAGGCGGATCGACCGGCCGGTGCGGCGGTGCAGCCCCGTCATCAGCCCGTCGCGCGGTCCCGGCCCGAAGGACGCCGCGATGTAGAGGCCGGTGGCCGCGCCGTTGAGGACGATGCCCGCCACCAGCAGCGGCACCCGCACGCCCAGGCCGTGCGCCTCGGGGACCAGCGCGAGCGTGCCGTCCATCGCCAGGCCGACCACGAAGACGTTGGAGACGGTGCCGAGCCCCGGGCGCTGGCGCAGCGGGATCCACAGCAGCAGCACGGCGGCGCCCACGATGATCGACACCACGCCGATGGACAGGCCGCTCCGCTCGGCGAGTCCCTGGTGGAGCACGTTCCACGGCTCCAGGCCGAGGCCCGCCCGCACGAGCAGGGCGGAGCTGGCGCCGTACAGCGCGAGGCCGGCGTAGAGCTGGGTGAGGCGCCGGGGGAGGCCGCCTCTCGGCGGGACGGCCGGCGGGACGGCTGGGACGGCCGGCGGAAGTGGCGCGGACAAGTGGACCCCTGGTGGTGGTAATGGACTGGCTCATGTCACTCTGTGGCGTGTAGGGAACGGTCATCCATGGCCAATCCAGGGAAGGTGGACTGATCTCCATGGCGCAGTGGACCTCCGCGGTGGGGGCAGCACAGCTCGCGCGGCTTCTCACGTCGCAGCAGGACCGCCCCGCCGGCCCCGGCACCCGCCGCCCGCCGGCCTACCGGGCGCTCGCCGACGGTGTCCGGCTGCTCGTCCTGGAAGGGCGGGTGCCGGTCGCCGCGCGCCTGCCCGCCGAACGCGAACTGGCCCTCGCCCTGTCCGTGAGCCGTACGACCGTCGCCGCGGCCTACGAGGCGCTGCGCGCGGAGGGATTCCTGGAGTCCCGGCGGGGCGCGGGCAGCTGGACGTCCGTCCCCGCGGGCAACCCGGTGCCCGCGCGCGGGCTGGAACCCCTGCCGCCCGAGGCTCTCGGCTCGGTGATCGACCTGGGCTGCGCCGCCCTCCCCGCCCCGGAGCCGTGGCTCACCCGGGCCGTGCAGGGCGCGCTGGAGGAACTGCCTCCGTACGCCCACACGCACGGCGACTACCCGGCGGGGCTGCCCGCCCTGCGCGCGATGATCGCCGAGCGGTACACCCGGCGCGGGATTCCCACGATGCCCGAGCAGATCATGGTGACCACGGGCGCGATGGGCGCCATCGACGCCATCTGCCACCTCTTCGGGGGCCGCGGCGAGCGCATCGCTGTGGAATCGCCCTCGTACGCCAACATCCTCCAGCTGATGCGGGAGGCGGGCGCCCGGCTGGTGCCGGTGGCGATGGCCGAGGGGCTCGCCGGGTGGGACATGGACCGCTGGCGGCAGGTCCTGCGCGAGGCCGCGCCGCGCATCGCCTACGTGGTCGCCGACTTCCACAACCCGACGGGCGCCCTCGCCGACGAGGACCAGCGGCGCCGGCTCGTCGAGGCCGCCCGGTCGGCCGGGACCGTGCTGGTCGCCGACGAGACGATGACCGAGCTGTGGTTGGACGACGTGGAGATGCCCCGCCCGATGTGCGGTTTCGACCCGGGGGGATCGACCGTGATCACCGTCGGCTCGGCGAGCAAGGCCTTCTGGGCCGGCATGCGCATCGGATGGGTCCGGGCCGCCCCCGACGTCATCCGCAGCCTGGTCGCGGCCCGCGCCTACGCCGACCTCGGCACGCCGGTCCTGGAACAACTGGCCGTGAACTGGCTGTTCAGCACCGGCGGCTGGGAGCAGGCCGTGGACATCCGGCGCGAACAGGCCAGGGGCAACCGGGACGCGCTGGTCGCGGCGGTGCGCCGGGAGCTGCCGGAGTGGGAGTTCTCGGTGCCGAAGGGCGGGCTGACCCTGTGGGTGCGGGCCGGCGGACTGTCGGGGTCCCGGCTGGCCGAGGCGGGGGAGCGGGTCGGGGTGCGGGTTCCGTCCGGGCCCCGGTTCGGGGTCGACGGCGCCTTCGAGGGGTATGTGCGGCTGCCGTTCACCGTCGGGGGCGCGGTGGCGGAGGAGGCGGCGGCACGACTGGCCGCGGCCGCCCGGATCGTGGAGAGCGGGGGTACCGCGGGCGGCGAGGGCCCGCGCACGTTCGTCGCCTGACGGGCCGCGGGCGGGTGGGGGATCACCCGCCCGCGGCCCGTCGGTGCCTGTGGCCCGGACCGGCTAGGAACTCTCCGCCGCCATGGCCTCCGCCGCTACGGCTTTCGTCTGCACGGCTTCGGCCTTCGCCTGCATGGCCTCCGCCGTAGCGGTCCTCGTCTGTGCGGCCTCCGGCGCCATGGCCTTCGTCTGCACGGTCTTCGTCGGTGCGGCTTCCGCCGCCACGGCCTCCGCGGGCACCGGCAGGGTCTCGCCGTCCGCCGGGGTCGTCCGCGGCGGCAGCAGGTCCAGCACCGCGTGCCGGTGCGCGTCGCTGGTGGCGTCGTCGTACGGGTCCGGGGTCGCCGGCACCTGGAGCCGGTGCGCCGGGCCGGTGCCCAGCCGGGCGTACCCGCGCCCCGGCGGGACGTGCTCGGCGGGGGTGGTGTGCGGGCGGACGCCCAGCACCGACTCCAGCAGCCTGGCCGGGGCGGGCCCGAGGACGACCCGCGCGCGCGTGTGCTGCCGCACGGGCTCGCTCAGTGAGTCCAGGCTGTCGAACTGTTCGGCCACCACCACTGTCACCTGGGCGGCGCGGCCGTGCCGGAGAGGAACCTGGAGGAGTGCCTGCGGGTCCTTGCGGCCGTCCGCGTCGGCGAGGTGGGTGAACGCCGTGGGACGGTCGAGCACGATCCACAGGGGCCGTTTGGTGTCGTCCGGCGGGGGGTGGCCCTCCTGGCGGGCACGGTTGGCGGCGATCAGCCGGCGCTCGGTCTCGTGCGCGGCCCACTCCAGGCTGGCCAGTGCCCCGGCGAGTCCCACCTCGACGCCCAGGACGCCGTCCCGGCCGGTCAGGCACGCGTACTCGCCGGTGCCGCCGCCGTCGATGACCAGGACGTCGCCGTGCCGCAGGGCCTGGAGGGCGATGGAGCGCAGCAGGGTGGAGGTGCCGCTGCCGGGCTGGCCGACCGCCAGGAGGTGGGGTTCGGTGGAGCGGATGCCGGTGCGCCAGACGACCGGCGGCACGTCGCGCTGCTCCTCGCCGTGGGTGAGGGGGAGCGTGCGCTGGACCTGGGAGGGGTCGGTGAAGCCCAGGACGGTCTCGCCGGGCGCGGTCACGAAGCGCTGGGCGGCGAGGTCGGTGGGGAGCGGGGCGAGCACCGACACGGTCAGCTCGTTGCCCTCCTCGTCCCAGGCGAAGTGGTACTCCCGGCCCCGGCCCGACTTGGCCGTGAGCAGGTGCTCGACACGCGCGCGTGCCTCGGCCTCACCGTCCGGGAAGTACGCGGGGTAGCGGATCTCCAGCCGGGTGATCCGGCCCGAGCCGTCGAACTCGTACGACGGGAAGGCCTTCTCCCACTCGCCGCCGTGGGCGTAGAGGGGAGAAGGATCCTCCGCCGTCGAGAAGTACGGCACCAGGGCCTCGTACAGCGCCTGGAGCCGCTGGATCTGCGACTCGTCGGGGCCGTCGGGAACCGGTGGGGTGCGGTCCCGGCCCTGCCAGGCGGCTGCCGCCATCACGGTGATGACGGCGAGCAGCGGTCCGTACGGTACGAGCGCCACGACCAGGACCACCGAGGCCACCAGCAGCAGCAGCGGTCCGCGCCGGTCCTTGGGGGTCTCGGCCCACTTGCGCCGCCCGGCCGAGGCCAGCCGGCGCAGACCACGGGTGACCGTGATCAGTGGGTGGAGGATGTCGGTGGCGCTGTCCGCCGCCGTCCGGGCCAGCTCCCGGCTCCGGGCGATCTGCGCGCTGCCTGTGCTCAGGATGCGGGGGAGGGGGCGCCGGGCCACTGCTGTCTCCTGATGGTGCGTGCGGAAGGGACGGACGGCGGGGGTGCGAGCGGCGTCAGAACTTGATGCCGCCGAGGAGGCTGGCCAGGCTCTCACCGCCGGCCTTGATGCTCGGGGCCAGGGCCGTGCTGGCCAGGTAGAAGCCGAAGAGGGCCGAGACCATGGCGTGGGACGCCTTGAGCCCGTCCTTGCGGAAGAAGAGGAAGACGATGATGCCGAGCAGGACCACGCCTGAGATGGACAGGATCATTTCTGTTCTCCTGGTTCGCGGGGGACAGTCACCATGAGTACTTCCAGGCTCACAGCATGTATCCATACGATAAAAGGTGCAACTGGGTGAAATTCGGCGAATTTCCCCCGGATGGCGTAGGCCCTGACGCACCGCGTGAGCAGCGGACTTGCGGCGAACGGGTCCCGCCGTGATGGTTGCCTCCGCCGGGTCCCGCCATGGGTCCGGGAAGCCAGTACCCTGACGATTCACCTGAACGGTTGCAACGAGAGGCGGTCCGGCCGATGACCGAAGTCCCCGACCCCGAGGTCGTGGAACTGGCGACCAAGATCTTCGATCTTGCCCGCCGGGGACAGACCGAGGCGCTCGTGGCCTACGTCGACGCGGGCGTGCCGGCCAACCTCACCAACGACCGCGGCGACTCCCTCGTGATGCTCGCCGCCTATCACGGCCACGCCGAGGCGGTGCGGGCGCTGCTGGCCCGGGGAGCCGAGGCCGACCGGATCAACGACCGGGGCCAGACCCCTCTCGCCGGGGCCGTCTTCAAGGCGGAGACGGACGTCATCCAGGTCCTTCTGGAGGCCGGTGCCGACCCTGCCTCGGGCACTCCCTCGGCGGTCGACACCGCCCGCATGTTCGGCAGGACGGAACTGCTGGAGCTGTTCGGCGTGCAGTGAGCCGAAAGTGCCCGAACGGGTGAGAAAAGGTCCCTGACCAGGGAGAACAACGACCACGGGGGAGGCGGTACCAGGCCGCCGGAAATTTCGGTCGCGGCAGGCTGAGCTGCCGAGTCATCATGACGACGTGATTCACGGACGCGATGGCCGGGCAGGTGTTGCCGCACCGCGCGGGCCGTGATGCGGTCCGCATGGGCCACCGACGAGAGGCAGAGGAAGATGGCTTACAGCAAGCAGGAAACGGCGGGCGCCCCGACGCGTTGTCACGCGGCCAGGTAATGCACGTCCCCGGTTGCGTCGACGCTTGATGTGAGGCTGTTTCCCATGTTCGATCCGTTCATAGCGCCCAGCGGTACGCTGCTCGGCCTGCTCCAGCGGGGCCGCGGCGACGGCACACTCCACGCTCTCACCGCCCCCCGCTCCGAGGCGCTCGCGGCACTCGACCACTGCGTGCTGCGCGACCCGCGCCACGACTGGCAGGTGGAGAACCGCTCCCTCTACTACGCCCGCCTCTACCTCGACCTCAACGGCGGCCTCGACGAGATCGAGGCCCACCTCTTCGACGTCGAGGACGCCTTCGACACCGAGGAGTGCCGCACGGGGCTGAGCCTGGCCGTCCTCGGCCACCTCGCCTCCTACGGCAGGCGGGACGCCCTCGACCTGCTCCGCCGATACGCCGCCTCGGGCTCCAACTGGGCCTGGGCCCTCGACGAACTCGCCCTGCGCGACGACGACGCCGGCCTGCGCGCCCTCGCCGCACCCGTGCTCGCGCGGTTCGCCACCGACGCCGAGGGCGAGGCCGAACTGGCCGCCGTCGTACGGGACGCCTTCGAGCCACGGCCCTGGCGGCTGTGGGCCGAGGATCCCCGCGAGTACGTCTCCACGCGCGTGCGTGCCGCCCAGGAAGCCGGCTGCTTCGACCGCTGGCAACGGCAGATGAGTCCCACCGGGCCCCGCCCCGGCTGGAGCGTGCGGGCCGTGTTCGAATGGGCCCAGCAAGGCATCGAACGGGGCGCCGCGCTCCATGTCCCCGCCGCCCGCTGCCTCACCGCCGTGGCCGGGCCCGGGGACCGCGCGGAGATCGTGCGGGCGGCCCAGGACGGCACCGAGGGAGCCCGGTGCACCGCCCTTCGCTATCTCGCCGACCACGACGACGCCGAGGCCCCCGACCTCATCGAACAGGCCGTGGCGACGGGCACCAGGTTCGTCGTGGAGGCGGCCGTCGACGCCTTCGAACGCATGCGCAGCATCGCCGCCGTCGACCGGGCCCGCGGCTGGGCCCACCGGCCCGACGCCCTCGGGGCCGCCGCCGGCCGGGTGCTCGCCTGCCGGGGCACCGGCCGCGACAGCGACCTCGTCCTCGGCGCCCTGCGCGAGGCCGTGCGGGGCGAGGGCTGCGACGCGCCGACCCTGTGGACCCTGGTCGACGGCGCGGGACGGCTGGGTATCGCCTGCGCGGCCCCGGTACTGCGCCATATCTACCGCGAGACGGCCTCGTCCCATCTGCGCGGGCGCTGCGCCCGCGCCCTGGCCGCCACCGACCCCTCCTTCGCCACCGGCTTCGCCGTCGAATGCCTCTGGGACTGCGAGGAGACCACCCGCGAGATCGCCGCCCGGCACGCCGAGACCGGTGACGCCCGCGTCGTGGAACGGCTGCGCCGCCTCGCCGCCGACCCGGCCGAGGAGGCGGAGGTCCAGACGGCCGTACGCAGCCGGATCGGGCCGGACGCGGCCTCCGCGATGTAATCCGGGCGAGGTGGACCGTGCCGGCGTGGGGTCCGCGGTGTGATGCGGGCGAGGTGGACCGTGCCGACGTGGGGTCCGCGGTGTGATCCGGGCGAGGTGGGCTGCGCAGACGCCGCCTCCCCGATGGGGTCCGGTCCACGGCGTCCCCCCGAGCGGTCGCGGCCGAGGTGTACCCGCCGGCCCCGCCTCGTCCTGTCGCCGTCGTCGGGACGGCACCGTCCCAGTCCCGTCCCGTTCCGTCCCGGCGTCGGTGGCGCGAGACCACCCTCTCCGGGGTGTCAACCCGTCCGGGGCTCAGCGCCGGCGTGTCACGACGAAGCGGACCGGGGTGCCCGGTGTCGCCTGCGCGGCGGACGGGAGGTCGATGGGGCGGACGACCCCGATCACCGGGTATCCCCCGGTGGTCGGATGGTCCGCCAGGAAGACCACGGGCCTGCCGTCGGGCGGGACCTGTACGGCGCCCAGCACCATTCCCTCGCTCGCGAGTTCGCCCGTCACCGCCCGGTCCAGGGCGGGTCCCTCGGTACGCAGCCCGATGCGGTTGCTCGCCGCGGACACGCGGTACGCGCGCGACGCGAACACCCCGACCGCCTCCGGCGTGAACCAGTCGTCCCGCGGTCCCAGGGTGATCCGCAGGACCAGTTCGGCCGGAGGCGCGGGCTGCGGGGCGACGTCCACGCGCGCGTGCGGGGCCCGCGCCCGGCCCAGGGGCAGGACCGTGCCGTCGGCGAGCGGTGCCGGGCCGAGCCCCGAGAGCAGGTCCGTCGATCGGCTGCCGAGGACGGGCTCGACGGCCACGCCGCCGTCCACCGCCACATAGCTGCGTACGCCGGAGACCGCCGGACCGACGTCCAGGACCGCCCCCGGGGCCACGCCGACGGGCGCCCCCCAGGCGGCGGGCCGGCCGTCCACGGTGACCCGGCAGGGAGCGCCGGTGACGGCCACGGTGACCGCGGAGCGCGGGCGCACGGAGCAGCCGTTGAGCGTCGTCTCCAGGACGGCGGCTTCGGGCGGATTCCCGACGAGCCGGTTGCCGAGCGCCGCCGCGGGCGCGTCCAGGGCCCCGGAGCGCGGCACCCCGAGATGGGCGTGGCCGGGACGGCCCCGGTCCTGCACGGTGGTGAGCGCCCCGGCGCGCACGACGACGAGCGCGCGGTCCGTCATACGGCTCTCCGCCGGACGTGGGGGACGCGGGCGGCGTGACCGGCCGCGCGGCACCCGCCGTACCGGGCGCCGTATTCGGCCGTGGGGCGCGTGCCCGGCCGAGGACGGCCGGTCCTCGCATGCCCCGCTTCCCGGACACCCTCCGCTCCCCGGCGGGCGGCATCCCCCGCTTCCCGGACATCGGCGAGGAAGCGCGGGCGGAAGCCGGGTGGCGTCGACGGCGGGACGGTCATGCGGCTTCCCCCCGGTCCGCCGGGAGGAAACGCACGCGCGTGCCCGGTGTCAGCAGCGCGGCCGGCACGCGCGTGTGGTCCCACAGAACGGCACGCGTACTGCCGATCAACTGCCATCCCCCCGGTGAGGAGCGCGGGTACACCCCCGTGTACGGGCCTGCCAGGGCCACCGACCCGGCCGGTACGGCGGTGCGCGGGGTCGCCCGGCGCGGGACGTCGTAGCGCGGCGGCAGGCCCGTGAGGTAGGCGAAGCCGGGCGCGAAGCCGCAGAACGCGACGCGGAACTCGGTGCCCGCGTGGATGCGGGCGACCTCCTCCACGGAGACGCCCCAGTGGGCGGCGACATCGGCGAGGTCGGGGCCGTCGTAGCGCACCGGCAGCTCGATCACCGCGCCCGTGCGGGGCGGAGCGGGCGGCACGGCGGCCGTCGTCAGTTCGGCTGCCCAGCGCGCCGGGTCGGCCAGACCGTCGAGAAGGACCGTACGCGCCGCCGGAACGATCTCGCGGACGGCCAGGGAGCCCTCCGCACGGCGCCGCAGCAGCTCGGCGTGGAGTGCCTGGGCCTCCTCGCCCGAGGCCACCTCGACGAGCAGGGCGTCGTCGCCGACGGGCAGCGCCCTCATGCGAAGGCCGCCACGCGCACACCGGATTCCTCCAGCCGTCGCCGGACGCGGCGGGCCAGCTCCACCGCGCCGGGCGTGTCGCCGTGCAGGCAGAGGGAACGCGCGCGCACCTCGATGCGCGCCCCCGCGTGGGAGGTGACCTCGCCGAGCCGGGCCAGGGTCACGGACCGCTCGACGACGGCGTCCGGGTCGGTGATCACCGCCCCCTCCCTGCCACGGGGCACGAGCGTGCCGTCATCGGCGTACGCGCGGTCCGCGAACGCCTCCGTGACGGCGGGCAGCCCCGCCGCCGCGGCCACTGCCAGCAGGCGCGAACCGGGCAGCCCGAGCACGGGCAGTGCCGCGTCGGCGAGGAGCACGCCGTCGACCACCGCCGCCGCCTGCTCCTCGTCGCGCACGACCCGGTTGTAGAGCGCGCCGTGCGGCTTGACGTAGGCCACGCGGGCGCCCGCCGCGCGCGCGAAGACCTCCAGGGCGCCGATCTGATAGGCCACCTCGGCGGCCAGTTCGGCGGGCGGCACGTCCATCGCGCGCCGCCCGAACCCGGCGAGGTCGCGGTAGGAGACCTGTGCGCCGATCGTCACGCCTCGTTCGGCCGCCAGGTCACACACCCGCCGCATGGTGACCGCGTCCCCGGCGTGGAAGCCGCAGGCCACGTTGGCGCTGGTGACGACGGAGAGCAGCTGCTCGTCGTCGGTCAGCCGCCAGCGGCCGAAGCCCTCGCCGAGGTCGGCGTTGAGATCGATCATGCTGTCTCCTGGTAGGCCACGCGGTACTGCTCGTCGCGGGCGTCGGTGAGGAACATCTGTCCCGGTGCGTGGGTGAGGGCGAACGGCGGGCGAGAGGCCGTCACCACCGCCTGGGGCGTCACGCCACAGGCCCAGAACACCGGGATGTCGTCCGGTTCGGCGTCCACCGGTTCCCCGAAGTCGGGGCGGCGGAGGTCGTCGATGCCCAGTCCCGACGGGTCGCCGCAGTGTACGGGGCTGCCGTGCACCGCCGGGAGCAGGCTGCTCTCCCGGATCGCCGCCGCCAGGTGCTCCGGCGGCACCGGCCGCATGGACACCACCATCGGGCCGCGCAGCCGTCCCGCCGGCCAGCACTGGCGGTTCGTCACGTACATCGGCACGTTGCGCCCCTGTTCGACATGGCGGATCGGCACGCCCGCCCCGGCCAGCGCCGACTCGAAGGTGAAACTGCACCCGATGAGGAACGACACCAGGTCGTCCCGCCAGTGTTCGCGCACGTCGGTGGGCTCGTCCACCAGCCGGCCGTCCTGCCACACCCGGTAGCGCGGCAGGTCGGTCCGCAGGTCGGCGCCCTCGGCCAGGACGGTCGTCCAGGAGCCGGCGTCGGTGACGTCGAGGACGGGACAGGGCTTGGGGTTGCGCTGGCAGAACAGGAGCATGTCGTACGCCCAGTCCGCGGGCACCGAGATCAGGTTGGCCTGGGTGTGGCCGGCGGCCACACCGGCCGTGGCGCCGGTCAGGCCGTCCCGGAAGCGGGAGCGGGCGGTTCTCGGGCTCCACGCGTGCGCGTGCTCGTCGACGAGGGTCACCGGGCGGTCCCGCACGTTGATCGGACGCTTCACTCCAGTTCCTTTCCGCGTGTCTCCGGCAGTCCCAGCAGTGCCAGGGCCGCGAGGCCGTATCCGATCGCGCCGAAGACCAGGGCCCCGCCCACGCCCCAACTGTCGGCGAGGAAGCCGACCGTGGTGGGGAAGACGGCGCCGACGGCGCGCCCGGTGTTGTACGTGAAGCCCTGGCCCGTGCCGCGCACGGCCGTCGGGTACAGCTCGCTCAGGAAGGACCCGAAGCCGCTGAAGATGGCCGACATGCAGAACCCGAGCGGGAACCCGAGGATCAGCAGCAGGGTGTCCGCGCCGGCCGGGATGTTGGCGTACGTCAGGACGCAGACCGCGGACAGCAGGGCGAACAGCCAGATGTTGCGGCGCCGCCCGAGCCGGTCGGTGAGATGACCGCCGGTCAGATAGCCCAGGAAGGCGCCGGAGATCAGGAACGTCAGATAGCCGCCCGTGTTGACCACCGACAGACCGCGCTCGCTCTTGAGGTACGTCGGTACCCAGGTGGCCAGCGTGTAGTAGCCGCCCTGGACGCCCGTGGAGAGCAGGCCCGCGAAGATCGTCGTGCGCAGCAGGGGGCGCCGGAAGATGGCCGCGAAGGAGCCCTTGCCGGCGTTGCGCTCGCGCGCGGCGACCGCCGTCGGCGCGTCCTGCACCCGGCGCCGCATCCACACCACGAGCAGGGCGGGCAGGGCGCCCGTCCAGAACATCACGCGCCAGGCCACGTCGTCGCCGAGGAACGAGAAGACCAGCGTGTACACGACCGCCGCGAGGCCCCAGCCGACGGCCCACGAACTCTGGATCGCACCCAGGGTCCGGCCCCGGTGCTCAGCGCTCGCGTACTCGGCGACCAGGATCGCTCCGACGGCCCACTCGCCGCCGAAGCCGAGGCCCTGGAGGGAGCGGAAGAGGAGCAGCGTCTCGTAGGTGGGCGCGAAGCCGCAGGCCACGGTGAAGACGGCGTAGGTGACCACCGTGATCATCAGCGCCTTGACCCGGCCGATCCGGTCGGCCAGGACACCCGCGAGGGCGCCGCCGACCGCCGAGGCGACCAGGGTCACCGTGGTGAACAGGCCGGTCTGGCCGCTGTCCAGGCCGAAGTAGGCGGCCAGCGCGACCATGCTGAGCGGCAGCGTGAAGTAGTCGTAGGAGTCCAGCGCGTAACCGCCGAAGGCGCCCGCGAAGGCGCGGCGCCCGCGCGGCCCCAGGGCGCGAAACCAGCCCGGCGCGCTGTTGTCGGGGGCCCGACCGGCCGCCGGGGGACGGGTGCCGCTGGGCGGGGCCTGCGGTGGAGGGGTCGTGCTCATGAGGCACCTCGCAGAGGGATGACGAAGGGTGCTGGGGACTGAGCCGTGCCGTGCGGGGCGGTGCTGAGCGGAGCAGGTCTCCACAAGGTAGAGGATCGTTGAACGATCCCTCAATACCCCTGTTGTTTCGTTCTGGTGTCTGCGATTGAATTCCGGGCATGGCAGAGCAGCTGGCGGAACTGGCCGACGACCGCGCCCTCCTGGGCCGCACCAGCACGGCGGAACGCGTCTCGGACATCCTCAGGACCCGGGTCGCCGAGGGCTACTTCCCGCCCGGGACCCGGCTGTCGGAGGACAGCATCGGCGGCGCCCTCGGCGTGTCCCGCAACACCCTGCGCGAGGCGTTCCGGCTGCTCACCCACGAACGCCTGCTGGTCCACGAACTGAACCGCGGCGTCTTCGTCAGAGTCCTGACCGTGGAGGACGTCGAGGACATCTACCGCACGCGCGCCCTCGTCGAGTGCGCCGTCGTACGGGGCCTCGGTGAGCCGCCGTACGCCCTCGACAAGCTCGCCGAGGCCGTGGCGGAGGGCCAGCGGGCGACGAGCGAAGGTGACTGGAAAGCGTTGGGCACGGCCAATATCCACTTCCACCGCGAACTGGTCGCCCTCGCGGGCAGCGAGCGCACCGACGAGCTGATGCGCAGCGTCTTCGCCGAACTGCGCCTCGCCTTCCACGTCGTCGACGACCCGCGCCGGCTGCACGAGCCCTACCTCGCCCGCAACCGCCAGATCCTCCAGGCCCTCGAGGCCGGCGGCAGGGACGAGGCGGAGAGGCTGCTCGCCGTGTATCTGGGCGACTCGCTGGCACGGATCGTCGAGGTGTACCGGCGGCGGGTGGGCGACGACCCCTCCGGCGGCTGAGGCCCGCCGCTCCCCGCGCACCACGCCGTCCCCCAGCCTGTGTGACCGGGGTCGCTTCTGCGTCGTTTGGGTCGATGTCAGACCGAGGACCTAGTCTGTGCACCGTGACTTCGCCTGCATCGACGGACCGTGTTCCGCCCCAGCTCAGCGCGGGGCCGCGCCCCGCGCAGGGTCCGGCCGCCGACGAGGGACTGGCGCGGCGACTGCGCGCGCTCGCCTGCACGGCACCGATCCACGACCTCGACGCGCGCAAGGCCAACCTCGCCGGCGAGTACTCGGTCTACGGCATGGCGGAGATCGCCCTCGCCGCGATCGACCTGGTCACCCTGAACATGGACTTCGACACCGGTGCCGACCACGACCAGATAGTCGCCCGCCTGATCCCGCGCATCGCCGCGCAGGCCCCCCGGCGACCGGCCGAGGAGCACGAGCGCGTCGCCCGCTGGGTCCTGGAGAACCTGATCAACGTCGGCAGCGTCGACCGCGGCTTCCGCGCCGTGTACGGCACCTTCACGCCGGACGGCACCTACGTCCGCCGCGACTACGACTTCAAGCTGATCGAGGAGGTCCCCGGATACGGCGGCACGGTCTACCTCCGTACGACGGACGAGGCGGTCAACGTCCTCGTGGGCGCCCTCGACACCGACGTCACCAGCGCGCAGATCGCCGCGGAGGTCAAGCTCGAGGTCCTCATCCGCCGCGGTCGCCTGGCCGACGCCCAACTCGCCGCGGAACAGGCCCGCTACCGGACCGTGCAGTACTCGGAAACCCTGCGCAGGGCCCTGGAGGCGACCCGGCGCAACGTCCGCGCGGTGGACTGGCTCAACGCCGTGCCCGACATGATCGCCGAGGCCCTCGACCACGTCGCCGACCGCTATCGCCACGAGAACGCGATCCTCACCAACATCCGCAAGGCCCGCGACGAGATCGAGGACGCGGAGAACAAACGCCGGGCCGCCGAACTCGTCGACATCGTCAAGGACTGCATCCGCCGCCACACCCAGTTGCAGTCCCGGCTGCTGGAGGCGGGACCGCTGTTCCGCGCCGAGCAGGACCGGCAGGCCTTCGCCACCCCCATGACGTCGTCGGGGACGGACCTCTACGGGCATCTCCTCGCGCCCGTACTGCCGTTGCCGCTGGAGCAGGCGGTCCGGGTCACCGACGCCTTCTTCGCCCGCGGGACGGGACTGCGCACACCGGTGTCCGTCCGGGTGGGTGATCTCGTCGACCTGCTGCTGACGCCGCCGGTGGAGCGGGAGCACCTCGGCGCGGAGATGCCGGAGCCGGACCTCATCGCCACGCCCGACGACAGCCGGTTCAGCGAGGAGCAGCTGGCCGCCGCGACGGAACTGCTGGACCTGCCCGCGGACGCGCCGCGGCGGCTCTCGGGCCTCCTGGCGGAGGCACGCGAAAGCGATCCCGAACTGCCGTACCTGGTGGCGCTGCTGGCCGTGCACGCGGCCAGCCCGGCGGTCGGCACCGCCTATCGGCAGGGCGAGCGGAAGCTGTTGTTCGCCGTCGACGACGGGATGGAACTGGACGATCCGGAGTTCGGCGGGGCCGACCTGATCGTGGGCACCGCGCTGCTGGACGCGGCGGGGATGGCCGCGGACCGGACGGAAGCAGCATGAGCCGGACCCGGAATCGCAAGACGGAGCACCCCCGCAGCAAGGAGCCGACACCGTGACCGAGCACGTCGACCGGAGTGAACCCGAGGCCGCCGCGCCGGCCTCCGCCGTCGTCACCCCCGCCGACGCCGCCGACGCGGCGCGGCTCGTCGCCTTCGGACTCCAGCCCAGGCTCCAGCCCGCCCGCGACCAGGAGTACGCGGACCTGTTGCGGCGCTACCGCGAGGATCCGCCGTTCGCGCGGCTCGCGGACGCCGTGGCCACCGGGCTAGGACTGATCGTGCTGGAGGTGTCCCCGCGCGCGGGGATGGCCGTCACCGCCGCCGAGGACTCGGTGTTCGCCGTCCGCATGGGCGACTACGCCCGCCGTACGGCCGCCGACTCCGCGGACCGGTTCCTGCACGGCCTCGCACACCTCGCCGTCGCCGCCATGGCGTTCCCCCGGCCCGAGGACCTGGCCGACGACGGCTACATCGGCCGCGTCAGCGTCAACGGCGTCGACGCCTTCGTGCGCCAGGCCTGCCGCCGACTGGAGGAGCGGGCCGAGCGGGAGGGCGAGAACACCGACCCCGCGACCGACGCGCCGGGCCTGGAGGCCGCCTGGCGGATCTGGGCCAGACGCAGCGCCGCCGGTGCCACCAAGGACGCCCGCCGGCTCGCCGGTTCGACGACCGGCATCGTCGGCAAGGCCGTCGCGTTCCTCACCGAATCAGGCTTCCTCCAGCGCACCGGCGACGACAACGGCGGCACGTACCGGACCACGGCCCGCTACCAGCTCCAGGTGAGGGACATGGCGGGGAGCGCGGCCATGGCCGAGCTGCTGGACCTGGGCGTCGTCCCGGTCACCGACGGCACGCCCACGCTGCTGCCCCCCGAGGAGTCGGACGACCTCGAACTGGTCGCCGACGCCGGACTGCCGTTCCACTCCTGAGGACTCCGGCAGTCGCCGGAACCGTCAGGAGCCTTCCGGGATTCCCGGACTCCGCGCGACCCCCGAGTACCGAAGCTCCGACCAGGCCGAAGTTCCCCCGAGCACCGATCCACCGCACCCTTCCGAAGACTTACGAGAGTCCGCCATGTACGAGCTGTCCCGGGTCCGCCTCTACTCCATCGGGCCCGCCGGTGCGCGCTATGCCGACACCGTGCTTGACCTACGGGGCGTGGGCGAGGTCGTGCCCGATCCCGCCCCCGCCCAGGCGGAGTTCTTCCAGGACGAGCCCGTCGGCCCGCCGCGCCGGCCCGCGCCCGCGGGCGTGCTCTTCCTGGAGAACGGCGGCGGCAAGTCCGTGCTGCTCAAGCTGATCTTCTCGGTGATGCTGCCGGGCCACCGCAACACGCTCGGCGGCGCCAGCTCCGGCGTCCTGCGCAAGTTCCTGCTCGCCGACGACTGCGGCCATGTCGCGCTGGAGTGGCAGCACGTACTGACCGGCGAGTGCGTGGTCGTCGGCAAGGTCAGCGAGTGGCGCGGCCGGCAGGTGTCCAACGACCCGCGCAAGTTCGCCGAGGCCTGGTACTCCTTCCGGCCCGGCCCCGGGCTCACCCTGGACAACCTCCCCGTCGCCGAATCCACCGCCGTACGGCACACCGTCGAGGGCCAGTCGGGGGCACAGGGCCGGCGGCGCACCATGAAGGGCTTCCGGGACGCGCTCACCGACGCGGGCAAGGCGTACCCGCATCTGGAGGTGCACTGGGAGGAGATCCACGACCGGTGGATCGAGCATCTCGGCGAACTGGGCCTCGACCCCGAACTCTTCCGCTACCAGCGGGAGATGAACGCCGACGAGGGCGAGGCGGCCGGTCTCTTCGCGGTGAAGAAGGACTCCGACTTCACCGACCTGCTGCTGCGCGCGGTGACCGACACGCGGGACACCGACGGACTCGCCGACCTCGTCGGAGGCTTCGGCAACAAGCTGGGCCGGCGCGCCGAGCTGATCGCCGAACGCGACTTCACCGCCGGCTCGGTGGACCTGCTCGGACGCATCGTCGACGCCGCCGCCGCGCGGGCACGCGCGCGTGACGTCCACGCCGGGGCCGAACGCCGCACCCGCACCCTCGCCCGCAGGCTGACCCCGCGGGGCCTGCGGGAGCGCACCCGGGCCGCCGACCTCGCCCAGCGGGTCACGGCCGCCGCCTACGCCGTCACCCACTCCGAGAGCGCCCGCGAGCGCAGCGCGCTCATTGCCGCCGAACTCGCCTACCGGCACGCCTCCCTGGCGCTCGCCGCCGCGGAGAAGGCCGCCGCCGCGCAGAAGCGCGAACTCGCCGAGGCCCGCACCCTGCACGCCGCCTGGCAGGCCGCCGAGGTCTCCCTGCGGCAGCGCGCCGCCGCCGACCGGGCCGCACGGGTCTCCGCCGCCATCCAGGAGGCCGAGCGGGACGCCGCCCCGGCGCTCGCCGCCCGCGCCAAGGCCGCCGTCGACCTCGTCCGAGCCCTGCACGCCGCCGCCCACAGCGCCGAGACCCTCGCCAACGAGGAGGAGGAACGCTCCGCGGCGCTCCAGGACGTCGGAGAGGCCGCGCACCGGGACGCCACGTCCGCCGCCACCGAGGCGCAGCGCGCCCGCAGCGAGGCCGGACACCTGCGGGAGCGGCTCACCGAGGTCGAGCAGGAGACCGCCGAAGCGGTACGCGCCGGCTGGCTGGACGACAGCGCCCCCGACGCCGACCCCGCGCGCGCGGCCCTCGCCGCGAGCGATGCCGAGAAAAGCGCCGTGGCCGCCTGGGACACCGCCCGCGAGGCCTCGCGCAAGGCCGCCGAGCACGCGCGCGAGGCAGCCTCCGCGGAGTCCCGCGCCGAGCTGACCGCGGCCCGAGCGGCGGACGCGGCGACGGCCGCGCAACGGTCCTACGAGGCCGAGCGCCGGCTCGCCGAGGGCCTCGCGGGTGAGGAGCGGCTGGCCGAACTGCTGAGCCTGACCGGCGGCCCCGCCCCGCGGATCATCCCGCAGCCGCGCCAGGAGGGGGAGACCGAAGGCACCGGCCTCACGCCCGAGGACCTCGACCGCTACGCCGACGAACTGCGCGAGCTGCTCGACGACAGCGTCACCTCCGCCGAGCGGCAGCTGTTCGAGCTGCGGACCGCCGCCGCCGACGACTCCCGCATCCTCGGCGCGCTCGGCGACGGCGGACTGCTGCCCCCCGGCCCGGACGTGCTCGCGACGGTCGAGTTCCTCGGCGAGCACGGCATCCCCGCCCTGCCCGGCTGGCGCTACCTCGCCCAGGCCGTCGACCCCGTCGACCACGCGCGGGTCCTCGCCGCCCGGCCGGAACTGGTCGACGGCGTGATCATCACCGATCCCGCATCGCACGCACGCGCGCGGGAGGCGCTCGGCGAGGCCGCGCTGCTGCCCCGGTCCGCCGTGGCCGTCGGCACGGCCGCCGCCCTCCTCGCCCCCACTCCGGCGCCCGACGCCGACCACGGTGACGTCTTCCTCGTACCGCCGAACCCGGCCATGCACGACGAACACGCCGCCGACGAGGAACGGCAGGCCCTGCGCGCGCGGGCCACGGAGCGCGACGAGGAGATCCGCCGGCTCGCGGCCCGGCTCGGCAAGGACCGCGAACTGGCCGCCCGACTCGCCTCCTGGCGCACCGGCTGCCCGGCCGGGCGGCTCACCGAGCTGGCCCGGACCGCCGAGGAGGCCCGCGCCTTCGCCGAGGAGTCCGAGGCCGAACTGGCCGAGGCGCGGACCGTGCGCGCGGAGGCCGACGAGACGGCCGCCGAAGCCGCCCTGGTGCGCGACGAGCGGCAGGAGTCGGCCCAGAAGGCCCGGCGCGCCGCCGACGCCCTCGCCGGGCTCGCCTTCCGGCTGCGCGAGCGCGCCGGCTGGCAGGTCAAGTTGCGCGAACTGGCCGACGAGGCCGCGGAGTCCGAGGCTCGTGCCCAGGCCTGTCTGGAGCGCGCCCGCGCCGCCGACGAGGACCGCCGCGCCGCCCAGCGCGCCGCCGACGACTCCCGCCGCACCGCGCGAGCACTGCGCGCCGAGCGCGCCGAGATCGCCGGCGCCCCCGACGACGTACCGGAGGACGAGCCGGGCACCCCCAGGGCGTCCCTGCCGGCCCTGCGCGAGGCCTACCGGGCCGCCTCGCAGCTGTACGAGAAGGTCGGTGTCGGCGCCGACCTCCGGGCCGAGCAGGCCCGCGCGGAGAGCGACGAGAGCGCGGCCCTGGCCGAGCTGGACCGGCTGAGCAACAAGGTCCGCACCCGCGCGGAGCACCTTCTGAAGTCACCGGACGGCTCCGACGGACCCTCCCGGCAGGCCGCCGCCGCGCGCGCCGAGGAACTGGTCCAGCTCCTGGAGACGCGTGCGTCCAGCGCGAGCGAGCAGCTCGGCCGGCTGCGCGGCGAGGCCGAACGGCACGCGCCCGAGGACGGCGACGCCCACACCGAACTGCCCGAGGAACTCCAGCCGCGCGACGCCGAGCACGCGCAGGCCCTGTTGCGCACCGCCACGGCCGAACTCGCCTCCCGGGCGGAGGCGTTGTCCCAGGCGCGGGAGGCGCACGCCGACCTGCTGGACGCCCATCGCGCCGCCGAGGACGCGGCCGGCGGCTTCGACGAGATCGCCGCCATGCTCCGTGACCTGCTGCGCGAACACATCCCGGAGGAGGAGCAGGAGGCCCCGGAGCCCTATCCCGGCACGCTGGAGGAGGCCCGCGGGTCGGCGGCCGAGGCCCGCCGGTCCCTGCGTGGCTGCGCGGCCGACCTGTCCGCCGCCGAGGCCGCCGTCCGCGAGGCGAGCGACGTCCTCGTCCGGCATGCCAACTCCACCCGCTACGAACAGGTGCGCACCCCCGCCCGGCAGCAGATCCGCGAACTGCCCGCCGCCGCGCTGCCCGAACACGCCCAGAGGTGGGCAGACGCCTTCGCGCCCCGACTCCGTGTCCTGACCGACGAGCTGGCTCAGCTGGAGCGCAACCGGGACTCGATCGTGGACCGGCTGCGCGGCCTCGTGGAGTCGGCGCTCGCCACCCTGCGGTCGGCCCAGCGGCTGTCCCGGCTGCCCGAGGGACTCGGCGAGTGGTCGGGACAGGAGTTCCTGCGCATCCGCTTCGAGGAGCCCGACCAGGCCACCCTCACCGAGCGGCTCGGCGAAGTCGTCGACGAGGCCACCCGTGCCGCCGTCAAGAAGAACTCCGACCTGCGGCGCGACGGCATGTCCCTGCTGCTGCGCGGCGTCGGCGCGGCCCTTCATCCCAAGGGTGTCGCCGTCGAGATCCTCAAGCCGGACGCCGTGCTGCGCGCCGAGCGGGTGCCCGTCGGCCAGATGGGCGACGTCTTCTCCGGCGGCCAGCTCCTCACCGCGGCCATCGCCCTGTACTGCACGATGGCGGCCCTCAGGAGCAACGACCGGGGCCGGGACAAGCACCGGTACGCCGGCACGTTGTTCCTCGACAACCCCATCGGCCGCGCCAACGCCACCTACCTGCTGGAGCTGCAGCGCGCCGTCTCGGACGCCCTCGGCGTGCAGCTCCTCTACACCACCGGCCTGTTCGACACGACGGCGCTGGCCGAGTTCCCGCTC
Source organism: Streptomyces sp. NPDC006259 (assembly GCF_042870975.1). NCBI lineage: Bacteria > Bacillati > Actinomycetota > Actinomycetes > Kitasatosporales > Streptomycetaceae > Streptomyces > Streptomyces sp. NPDC006259. The sequence goes on from NZ_JBIAHY010000007.1 coordinate 449,118, forward strand.
GTCATCCGCCTGCGCAACGACGCCGACCTGCGGGCCGGCCTGAAGTACATCAGCGTGGAGGAGCACCTGCGCCCGGGACTGCCGCAGGTCTCCTCCGACGAAGCGGGGCACAGCGAGATCACGGCGACGCGGATGTACAGGCGCGCGGTACCGAGCGTCCCGTAGCCGTACGGCGTGGGGGAACTGCGGGGCCGTCCCGGCCGGTCGCGCGGTTCCCCACGCCCCGGGGCGTGCGCGCGTCCTCCCACGTCCGGGTCAACCTCCACGTCACCGGGGGAACTCACCGACGCCGTCCCGCACACGGTGGTCTCCTCGCCGTCCGCGATGGCGACGACCTCACGACCGCTGTGCTGCCCGTCGACCGCCCGTGGCTCCCCACGCCCCCTGCCCACGCCCCTCCACCCGGATACCGCACGCATTGGCCGGGGAGGACGGTCGGTTGCGGTCGGGTGCGGCGTGATCGGTGGGGGGCGCGCTCTGGGCGCCTCTCCTCGGCCGGTGGCCGGTGGCCGGTGGCCGGTGGGCCGGCCGAGCCGGGGCCCTCGGGAGAACCGGCCTCGGGTCTCAGGAGTGGGACAGCTGCCCGGCTCCACCGCTCCGGCGGCGTATCCGCCTCTGCCCGCGCTCCGCGGTCCGTTCCTGTCGGCGTGCCCGACGCCGCTCACGGCGCAGTGCCCGCGCGGTGCTGCTCGGCGTAGACACGACGCCGTTGCGCTGGTTCCACACCTGGCGGGTCACCCACACGTCCAGCGCGCCCCAGGTGGCCACCACGGTGCTGATCACGCTGCTGATGACCATGGGCAACGCCAGCCAGGATCCGGCCAGGGTGCACAGGAAGGCGACCATGGCCTGAAGCAGGGTGACGGCGATGAACAGCACCGCCCGCACCGCGGACCTGCGAACCGGATCCGGGAGCCGACGCCGACGGGCCGGTTCCTCGACCCACAACGGCCGGTACTCGGGCCGCCCCCGCTCTCGATCCCGCTCCGCGCGAGGTCCACCGCCACGGGCCGCTCCCGACCGGTAGGCCTGCTCGGCCCCGTCGTCGGCGGCCGGCGAGGCCGCCGGAGGACGACTCCGGCCCGTCACTCCGTGGCCCTTCACCGGCATGTCGCGATCCGGCGCCTCGGTCTCCCGCAGCGCCGTACCGCGTGTCGCCGTGCCGTCCTCGGGCGCCTCGCGCCGCTCCGCCGTGCCCATCAACGTGTCACTCCCCACCGCCGGCAGACCGCTTGCCCCCGGCTCCAAGAACCGGCTCCCCATTGGCTGCCCGGCTTGCGCTGCTTTACGCCGCCCGGGTGCGGCATGCGGCTCCTGTGGCCGATTCCGTCCCCAATTCCCAATGAGTACGACGAGTACCCCGCCCCGAAGATTCCCCAACTACGAAAAATTCTGGCCAACTCCTCCGCGGCGGCGATCGGTCCCGCCGCCGCTCGAAGACGCCTGGTCCGGGAGGCAATCTCCCGCAATGCCCGGACAACTCGCCCCGCACCGACGTTTATACGGACGTTCAGATTCCGGACGCCTCTTCGAGTTCACCGTGCGTCGGTAGTAGGCTCGCGCCGTTTGTTGACGCACATGCGTACCCCCTGCCGGTGGGGGTTCGAGCTGGGGGAGTCCATGCGCTTTCGCGGGAAGTCGATCCGCCGGAAGATCGTGGCACTGCTGCTCGTGCCGCTGGTGTCCCTGACCGCCCTCTGGGGCTTCGCCACGGTGCTCACGGGCCGCGAGGCGAGCCGCCTGTTCACGGTGTCGAACCTCGTGGAGAAGGTGGGCTACCCCATCGAGGACACCGTCCGGATCGTCCAGCAGGAACGCCGCCAGACCCTCGTCTACCTCGCCGACCCCCGCGCCTCCGACGCGCTCTCCGCCCTGCGTCGCACCCGGACCGCCACGGACGAGGCCCTCGCCGAGATCCGCGCGAACGCCAAGGATCCCGACGTGCACGAGGTCCTGGACGAGGACGACGGTGAAGGGCTCACGGCGGTGCTCGACGCCTTCGACGGCCTCGACTCCCTGCGCCGCGGTGTCGAAGAGGGGACGGTGACCCGCCCCCAGGCGTTGGATCTCTACAACCGCCTCATCGACCCCTGCTACATCCTGCTGGCCACACTGGACGTCGTCGACAGCGTGGAGATGGACAAGCAGTACCGCGCCCTCGTCAGCGTGGCCCGCGCCCGTGAGCTGCTCTCGCGGGAGGACGCCCTCCTCGGCTCCGCCCTGGTCGTGGGCCGGGTCACCCGGGACGAGATCCGTGCCGTCTCCGATCTCGAGGCCCAGCGCGACGTCGTCTACGACATCAGCCTCGCCCAACTGCCGGTCGCGGAGCGGGAACGCTACGAACGCTTCTGGAAGAACGCCACCACCGCCCCCGTGCGCACGGCGGAACTGGCCCTCGCCTCCACCGAGCCCGGTCGCATGCCGCGCGGGGTCACCGCCAAGACCTGGGACGTCGCGGTCGCGAACGTCCTCGACGAACTCGGCACCCTCGACGAGCAGGCGAACGACCGCTACCAGGACCGGGTCCGCCCCGTGGCGATCGAGGTGATCGTCAAGGCGGTCGTCGCCGGGGTCTTCGGCCTGATCGCCCTGCTCGTCTCCCTCGTCCTGTCGGTGCGCATCGGCCGCGGACTCGTCCGCGACCTGCGCCAACTGCGCCTGGAGGCGCACGAGGTGTCCGGCGTGCGGCTGCCCAGCGTCATGCGCCGCCTCTCCGCCGGCGAACAGATCGACGTCGAGACGGAGGCCCCGCGGCTGGAGTACGACAGGAACGAGATCGGCGAGGTCGGCCAGGCGCTCAACACGCTTCAGCGCGCCGCGATCGAGGCCGCCGTCAAACAGGCGGAACTGCGCTCGGGCGTCTCCGAGGTCTTCGTCAACCTCGCCCGCCGCAGCCAGGTCCTGCTGCACAAGCAGCTCACTCTGCTGGACACCATGGAGCGCCGCACCGAGGACACCGAGGAACTCGCGGACCTCTTCCGCCTCGATCACCTCACCACCCGCATGCGACGGCACGCCGAAGGCCTGGTGATCCTCTCCGGCGCCGCCCCCTCGCGGCAGTGGCGCAAGCCCATCCAGCTGATGGACATCGTGCGGGCCGCCGTCGCCGAGGTGGAGGACTACGAGCGCATCGAGGTCCGCCGTCTCCCGCGGGTCGCCGTCACCGGCCCCGCCGTCGCGGACCTCACCCACCTCGTGGCCGAACTCCTGGAGAACGCCACGGTGTTCTCCCCGCCCCACACCGCCGTCCAGGTCCTGGGCGACCGGGTGGCCAACGGCTTCACGCTGGAGATCCACGACCGTGGCCTCGGCATGGCACCCGAGGCGCTTCTGGACGCCAACCTCCGGCTCGCCGAGACGCCGGAGTTCGAGCTGTCCGACACCGACCGGCTGGGCCTCTTCGTGGTCAGCAGGCTCGCCCAGCGACAGAACGTCCGCGTCTCCCTCCAGCCTTCCCCGTACGGCGGCACGACGGCGGTCATCTTCATCCCCGACGCGCTCCTCACCGACGACGTCCCCGACACCAACGGCATCGGCTTCCGGCTCGACCGGCCCCGGCCTCCGAAGGAGCCGGAGCCCGCGAGGAGCCGCAGGTCCGCGCTGGCCCAGACGCCGGTGCAGCTCCCCGGGGCCGCTCCGCTGCTGGACGGGCCCGTCGAACTGGAGGCCCCGGTCGACCTGGACGCCTTCGGCGGCTTCCCGGCCGTCCTGGACGACGACAGCGGGGAGCGAGGCGGCCTGTTCGGCCCGAGCCGCTCCCTCACTCGCGCGCAGGACGGGCCGGCCCCCGACGCCGCCGACCAGCGCCGCCGGCCGGCCGATCCGCGGAGCGAGCCCGACCGCCCGTCGAGGGGCGGTCCGGCCGCCCCCGTGCCCCTGCCGAGCCGGAGAACGCCGAAACTGGTCAGCTCGCACGGCCGCCCGGTCGTCGGCCAGCGTTCCCGTCGCGCGGAGGCGGAGCCGGAAGCGGGCATGGGCACGGGCGCGGGCAGGGGCGAGGAACCCGCGTCGCGGCCGACGGGGCGAGGGCCGAATCAGGAGGGCCCGGCCCCGCTGCCCTCCCGCCGCCGCGGCGCGACGCCACAGATACCGCGGCGGACCGGTGCCGCCGAGCGCGCCCGCGACGGCGCGGACCAGCCGCCGCGGCCACCCGGCCCGCCGAGCCGCGGCCGGCTCACCGCCGGCCCGGACGAGGGCGCCGACCTCACGCGCGCAGCGCCCCACCACGCCGCGGACCCGACGCCGGGCACGCCCGAGGACGCCGCCGGGAGTCCGGCCGGTCCTCCCCGGGGCACCGGCAACAGCGCCCTGCCCAAGCGGGTACGGCAGGCGAACCTGGCCCCGCAGTTGCGGCAGGGAACCGAGCGAGCCGCCCAGGACCGCGCGGACCCGGCCGACCGGGACGCCGACGAGGTCCGCAGCCGCATGGCATCGCTCCAGCGTGGCTGGCAGCGCGGCCGCGCGGAGAACACCGCGGGCGACGATGCCGACAGCGGCACAGCACCACGACGAACGACAAGGGGGGATGGTCGATGACCGCACCGAAGGCGACCGGCCACACCACGACCGACAACGGCGAACTGAACTGGCTCCTCGACGACCTGGTGGAGCGCGTCGCGGGCATCCGCAAGGCCGTCGTGCTCTCCGGCGACGGCCTGCCGACGGGAGCGTCCCAGGGGCTGACCCGGGAGGACAGCGAGCACCTGGCCGCCGTCGCCTCCGGATTCCACAGCCTCGCCAAGGGCGTGGGCCGTCACTTCGAGGCCGGCAGTGTCCGCCAGACGGTCGTCGAACTCGACGAGGCCTTCCTGTTCGTCACCGCCGCCGGCGACGGCAGCTGCCTCGCCGTCCTCGCTGACGCCGACTCGGACGTCGGACTGGTGGCGTACGAGATGACGCTTCTGGTGAAGCGGGTCGGCGCACATCTGGGTACCGCCCCGCGCACCGATCTGCCCTCGGGCGGGTAGTGGGACGGTATGAGCGCAGATGGTCAGGGAAGCAGCCACTGGTTCGACGACGAGGCCGGACCGGTGGTCCGTCCGTACGCCATGACGCGTGGCCGCACCACCAGTGCGGTCCAGCACCGTCTCGACCTGATCGCCGTCGTCGTGGCCGAACCCCACGCCGACGACCCGGACGCGGACCTCGCGCTGTCCCCGGAACACGTCGACATCGTCGACCTGTGCCGGGACGCCCCCCAGTCGGTCGCCGAGCTGGCCGCCGGGCTGGACCTGCCCATCGGCGTCGTGCGCGTCCTCGTCGGGGACCTCGTGGACGCGGAGTTCGTCCATGTGAACCGGCCCGTGCCCCCGGCCGAACTGCCGGACGAGAGCATCCTGCGCGACGTGATCGATGGCCTCAGAGCACTGTGAATCGACGGCCTCAGAGCGCTGCGACAGCGCGGAAGCGAGGTGAGGACGTGGCAGGCCCACAGTTCCGGGTGGACCGGGGTGCCACCTTCGCGGACGGCGCGCGCGCCGTCCGGACGGGCGGCCGCACACCCACGACCGACTCCGCCCCACTCGGCGGCAGGGACTCCGTCGACGTCGGCCCCGGCGACGTCGACGTCATCGAAACCGCCGGCGCCGCGGCTACGGCCCACCGCCCACGACCCCACCGAGCAGGAGAAGTGACCGATGATCTTCGGGCGTTCTGAGCGCGGCAAGCCCCCGGTCGAGCCCGTCACGCTCAAGATCCTGGTGGCAGGCGGCTTCGGCGTGGGCAAGACCACCCTCGTCGGCGCCGTCAGCGAGATCAAGCCGCTGCGCACCGAGGAGTTCCTCACCGAGGCGGGCCGTCCGGTCGACGACACCACGGGCGTCGAGCGCAAGCACAGCACGACCGTCGCCATGGACTTCGGGCGCATCACCCTGCGCGAGGACCTGGTGCTGTACCTGTTCGGCACGCCCGGCCAGGAGCGCTTCTGGTTCATGTGGGACGAACTCTCCGAGGGTGCGCTGGGCGCCATCGTGCTCGTCGACACCCGCCGCCTGGAGGACTGCTTCGCGGCCGTCGACTACTTCGAGCGCCGCTCCATCCCCTTCCTCATCGGCGTCAACTGCTTCGAGGGCGCGGCCCGTCACCCCGTCGAGGACGTACGCCGGGCCCTCGACCTGGACGACGCGGTGCCGGTGCTGCTGTGCGACGCCCGTGATCGCGGTTCGGTGAAGGACGTGCTCGTCGGAGTCGTCCAGCACGCCATGGACCACGACGCCGACCGCCGCCAGACCGTCACCACCTGAGACACGCGCACAGCCGTACCCCGCGGACCGGGCGGTCCGTGACTCGCGCAGACGCACACGCGTGTGGAGGGCTCGAGCCGTCCCCGCCGTCCTGCCGCCACCCGAGGCTCTCCTCGACCGCCTCGCGCCAGTTGCGGTCCTCCCGGTCGCGGACCGGCTCACAGGGCGGACGACGCGCGCGCTCGTCCGGCTACGCGCGACGGTGCCCTCACCGCACCGCGACCACCGCCGACCCATGCCCGAACAGTCCCTGGTTGGCGGTGACGCCCACGCGCGCGTCGGCCACCTGCCGGCCGCCGGCCTGCCCCCTCAACTGCCGGGTCACCTCACAGACCTGGGCCAGGGCCTGCGCGGGAACCGCTTCTCCGAAGGAGGCCAGCCCGCCGCTCACGTTCACCGGTGTGCGACCGCCCAGCGCCGTGGCCCCTTCCCGCAGCAGCTTGGCGCCCTCCCCCTCCGCGCACAGGGCGAGATCCTCGTACCACTGCAACTCCAGGGCGGTGGACAGGTCGTAGACCTCGGCGAGCGAGAGGTCCTCGGGCCCGATGCCCGCCTCCTCGTAGGCGGCCGCGGCGATCGACGCCCTGAACGACTGTCCGGCGGGCTCCACCGCCGCCGCGGAGTCGGTGGCCATGTCCGGCAGGTCCAGCACCGTGTGGGGATAGCGCGGCGTGACCGTGGACACCGCGCGGATGCGCACCGGGTTCACCGCCCCGTGCCGCCGGGCGAAGTCCAGACTCGAGAGCACCAGGGCCGCCCCGCCGTCCGAGGTCGCGCAGATGTCGAGCAGCCTCAGCGGATCGGAGACCACGGCGGAGGCGGCCACCTCCTCGATCGTGACCCGCCCGCGGTAGCGCGCGTAGGGATTCAGCGCCCCCATGGCGGAGTTCTTCACCTTGACCTGGGCGAAATCCTCCAGCGTGTCCCCGTGCACCGCCATGCGCCGACGCGCGTACAGCCCGAAGTACGCCGGATTGGTCGCGCCGAGCACCCGGAACCGCAACCAGTCCGGGTCGTCCGGCCGGTCGCCGCCCGCCGGCCGGAAGAACCCCTTGGGCGCGGCGTCGGCCCCCACGACGAGCACGACGTCCGCGAGACCCGCGAGAATCCGCGTTCGCGCGGAGTCGATCGCCTGAGCGCCCGAGGCACACGCCGCGTACACGCTCGTCACCCGGGCGCCCTGCCAGCCCAGGGCCCTGGCGAACGTCGCCCCCGCGACGTACCCGGGGTAGCCGCCACGCACCGTGTCCGCGCCCACGATCGAGCCGATGTCCCGCCACTCCAGGCCGGCGTCGGCCAGCGCCGCGCGTGCCGCCACCACGCCGTACTCGACGAAGCGGCGCCCCCACTTGCCCCAGGGGTGCATGCCCACGCCGAGCACCGCCACCTCCGCTGTCATCCGCCCACCCCCGTCGGCCGCCAGTGCCAGGTCGTCCAGGTCGTCTCCGCGTCCTCGCCGAGCACGCCGGGGACGACCTCCACCTCCATGCCCACCGTCAGATCGGCGACGGTGACTCCGGGAGCAGCCTGTCCCAGCACCACCATCCGCTCGGACTCCAGCTCCACAGCGACCAACGCGTACGGTTCCCACGGATGTTCCGGATCAGTCACATACGGTGACGGCGGCCGGTAGCGGTTGTCCGTGTACGACCAGACGCGTCCTCGCCGCGACAGGGGGACCGCCTCCAACGCGCCCCCCGGGCACTCGGGATTGCGGCAGTGGGTGTCCTCGCGCGGGAAGAACACCGAGGCGCACCTCGTACAGCGTGTCCCGAGCAACCGGAAGTCGTCCCCGTCCCCGCTGAACCAGCCGGCGACCACGGGTGTGCGTGTACGTGACACATCCCCTCCCTGACGTCAGAAGAACTGACGGTTCGTCAGGAGTGTGGCACGCGCGCCACGAATTGGGCAGTGCGTCCCGCGCGGCGGCCGGACCCGCGTGATCGCGCCTCGGGCGGCCCGGGTGAGGGACTTGGCGGAGACCGGGAAGGCGAGGCAGCTGTCCGGGGACCCGCGCACGACGCCCGGCCTTGATCGGATACAGTCCGCGCGTGTCCGAAACTCAGCACTCCACGTTCAACTCCGTGCCCGACTCCCACTGTTCGGGCTGCGGAGCGCCTTACGGAGAGGGCGTCACCGGCTGGCCCCGCGCCTGCCCGGCCTGCGCCGCCGTCGCCTACCGGAACCCCCTGCCGGTCGCGATCGCCCTCCAGCCCGTGTACGACACGAAGGGCACCGCCCTCGTCGTCATCACCCGAACCATCGCCCCCGCGCGCGGAGGCATCGCACTGCCCGGCGGCTACGTCGACCACCGTGAGGACTGGAAGCAGGCCGTCGTCCGCGAACTGCGGGAGGAGACGGGCATCGACGCCGCGAGCCGCGACGTACGCCTCGCCGACGCGATGAGTTCGCCCGACGGCCACCTCCTGCTGTTCGGACTCCTGCCGGAACGCCCCGCGGACCGTCTGCCGGAGTCGGCCGCCACCGACGAGACGGAAGGCTGGCACCTCGTGCACAGGCCGGAGGAGCTGGCCTTCCCGCTGCACACGATCGCGGTGCGGGCGTTCTTCGAGGGCCGCTACATCTGACCCGGCCCACCGAGCCCGCGCACGCGCACCGGGTAGGACGGCTCACGCACGCCGTCCGCACCCTCCCGCTCCACGACGACCCCCCGATCGCCGTCCCACCGGGCGACGTACCGCTCGACCTCCGGCTCCTCCCAGCCGTCGCCCGTGTCCCGCACCACCAGCCCGCCCCCCGTCCGTCCCCGGTCCGGCGCCCACACCTCCAGCTCCACACCGCCGTCCTCCCCGCGCACCGGCACCACCGCCCCCGCGCGCGCGAGCACCGGTATCCGCCCCAGAGGCGCGGCGACGCACACCTGTCCCGGCCCCCGGTACGCCGTCCCCGTCGCCGTGTCGTACCAGAGCCCCCGCGGCAACTGCACCGCCCGCCGCTGCGCGCCCGGGTCCAGCACCGGCGCCACCAGAAGGCCGTCACCGAGCAGAAAGGCGTCCTCGCAGTCGCGCAACGCCCGGTCCTCCGGGGCACCCCACCACAGCGGCCGCACCGAGGGAGCCCCGGTACGCCGGGCGAGATGGGCCAGCGTCACGAAGTACGGCAACAGCCGCCGACGCTCGACGAGCGCCACGCGCACGTGCTCCAGGACCTCGGGACCGAACTCCCACGGCTCCCTACGTCCCGCCCGGCGGGCCGCGTGCGTACGGAACAGCGGCAGGTAGGCGCCCAGCTGCATCCACCGCAGATACAACTCCGGGGACGAGCCGCCGTCGAAGCCCCCGACCTCCGGCCCCGAGCACGGCACCCCGCAGAGCCCGAGCCCCAGCACCAGCGACAGCGACGCCCGCAGCCCCGGCCAGCCCGTGGTGACCTCACCGGACCAGGTACCGCCGTAGCGCTGGAGCCCCGCCCAGCCGGAGCGCGAGAACACGAACGGGCGCTCGTCGGGAAGAACCTTCCGCAAGCCCTCATAGGCCGCTTGGGCCATGCACAGCCCGTACACGTTGTGCGCCTCACGGTGATCGCCACCACGGCCCTCCAGGGCGTGCCTCGCCGACCGGGGGAGCGTCGACTCCCCGAAGGCGGTGAACGACGTGGGCTCGTTCATGCCGTGCCAGAAACCCGAGAGGCCCTGCGCGATCCCCTCCGCGTACAGCCCGCCCCACCACGCACGCACGCGCGCGTGCGTGAAGTCCGGGAACACCGACTCGCCGGCCCGTGCCGTGCCCTCCACGGGCCGCCCCGAGGCGTCCCGCACGAACACGTCCTCGACGACCCCGCTGTCGTGCACCGCGTCACCCGGCGCCGCCCGCACGGCGGGCTCGACCTGGGAGACCAGGCGGACCCCGTCCCGACGCAGCTCCTCGGCGAGCACCGAGAGCTTGGCGAAACGCTCCTGGTCGACGGCGAACACCTGACGGCCGTCCGAGGGACCGACGTCCACATGCACCACGTCGAGCGGCAGGTCGTGCTCCTGGTAGCCGGCCACGACCCGCCGCACCTCCTGCTCGCTGCCGAAGCTCCCCGCGTGATGGTGCCCGAGCGCCCAGGCAGGCGGTGTCGCCGGCGCACCGGTGAGCGAGGCCCAGGCGAGCAACACGCGCGCGGGGGTCCCTACCATCACCCAGCAGCGCAAGGGGCCGCCGTCCATCCACAGCTCGGACATCCCGACACGGTCGTGCCCGGACCCGGCCCCCTCCCGGCCCTCCCGCAACCTCACCGAGCCGTCCCAGGACGTGTCGTGGAAGGCCAGATGGGTGGCCGCGTCGGCCACCACCAGCTGCACCGGCATCGTCAGGTACAGCGGATCGTCGTCCCGATCGAACGCGCGCCCGGGATCGGTGTTCCACAGCCGGTAGGTCCCCGCACGCAGACGGGGTCCGGACGCCCGACCGCCCAGCCCGAAGAAGCGGGCGTCCGCCGCCACCTCCGACCGTTGCATCCAGCGCCCCGGACCCCCGTCCGCCGGTTCCCACCACCTCGGCGGCAGGTCCCGCCGCAGCACCACGCCACCCGGCGTGCGCACCTCGATCGCGCCGTGCCGAGAGACCACCACCGTCACCCGTTCCGCCACCAGCCGCCACCCGCCGTCCTTGTCCGGCTCCAGCACCGCCCGGGGATCGGCGTCGGGACAGCGCCCGGCCAGCGCGTACGACGGCTCGGCCGCGGCCCCGTCCCAGCCCCAGAAGACAGCACCGTTCACCGCCACCCGGATCAACAGCTCCGAGCGACTGAACCGGATCGTCCCGCCGCCGGCCCCCGGCGCCACGTCCCGCACCACCCCCGGCACCCGCGCCCGCTCGGCACCCCGCGCCGGCAGCCCCACGGCATCGGCACGCCGCCGACGCCACGCCGTTCGCACGCTGCGCAACCCCTGTGCGGCCCCCGCGGAACCGACCAGCTTCATCGAACGCACCAGGTCACGACCGTCCATGCTGCTCACCCTGTCACCCACCGCACCGCGCGCGGGGATCGTTCAACTGCCGTTCACCTGTGCCGGGGCCACATCTTCACGACACGGGCTGTGTGGGGCGCGCCCTGGTGTGGAAGTCGATCACATGGCATCGTCCGTGTCAGCCGCGTCACGCGCACACCCCAGCACGTGCGCGGTCGACGCACACGACGCGCACAGTCCGGGAGCCGCCCCATGTCGACCGTGAACCCCGAGCCGCTCTGGCGGCCCGATCCGCAGCGCATCGCCGATGCCCAGGTCACCAGGTTCCAGACCTGGGCGGCCGAACACCACGGAGCCCCGTCCGACGGGAGCTATCCGGCCCTGCACCGCTGGTCCGTCGCCGAACCCGAAACATTCTGGAAAGCCGTCACGGAGTGGTTCGACGTACGGTTCTCGACCCCGTACACGCGCGTGCTGGGCGACCGCGCCATGCCCGGCGCCGAGTGGTTCCCCGGCGCCACCCTGAACTACGCCGAGCACGCCCTCCGCGCCGCCGCCGACCGCCCGGACGAACCGGCCCTGCTGCACGTCGACGAGACCCACGAGCCCCGGCCGGTGACCTGGTCCGAACTGCGCCGCCAGGTCGGCTCCCTCGCGGCCGAACTGCGCGACCTCGGCGTCCGCCCCGGAGACCGGGTCAGCGCCTACCTGCCGAACATCCCCCAGGCCGTCGTCGCGCTCCTCGCCACGGCCGCCGTCGGCGGCGTCTGGACCTCCTGCGCCCCCGACTTCGGCGCCCGCAGCGTCCTGGACCGCTTCCAGCAGGTCGAGCCGGTCGTCCTGTTCACCGTCGACGGCTACCGCTACGGCGGCAAGGAACACGACCGCCGCGACGTGGTCGCCGAACTCCGCCGCGAACTGCCCACCCTGCGTGCCGTCGTCCACATCCCCCTCCTGGGCACCGAGACACCCGAGGGCGCCCTGGACTGGCCGGCCCTGACCGCCGCGGACCGGGAACCCACCTTCGAACAGGTCCCGTTCGACCACCCCCTGTGGGTGCTCTATTCCTCCGGCACGACCGGCCTGCCCAAGGCCATCGTCCAGTCACAGGGCGGCATCCTCGTCGAACACCTCAAACAACTCGGCCTGCACTGCGATCTCGGCCCCGGGGACCGCTTCTTCTGGTACACCTCGACCGGCTGGATGATGTGGAACTTCCTCGTCTCCGGCCTCCTCACCGGAACGACCGTCGTCCTCTACGACGGCAGCCCCGGCCACCCGGACACCGCCGCCCAGTGGCGCATCGCCGAACGCACCCGAGCCACTCTCTACGGCACTTCGGCGGCCTACGTCATGGCCTGCCGCAAGGCCGGCGTGCACCCGGCCCGCGACTTCGACCTCTCCACGGTCCGCTGCGTCGCCACCACGGGCTCGCCACTGCCGCCCGACGGCTTCCGCTGGCTGCACGACGAGGTCCGTGCCGACCTGTGGATCGCCTCCGTCAGCGGCGGCACGGACGTCTGCTCCTGCTTCGCGGGAGCCGTCCCCACCCTCCCCGTGTACACCGGCGAACTCCAGGCGCCCTGCCTCGGCACCGACCTACAGGCCTGGGACCCGAGCGGCCGCCCACTCGTCGACGAGGTCGGCGAACTCGTCGTCACCAACCCGATGCCGTCGATGCCGGTGTACTTCTGGAACGACCCCGACGGCAGCCGCTACCACGACAGCTACTTCGACACCTACCCCGGCGCATGGCGGCACGGGGACTGGATCACCCTCACCTCCCGCGGCTCCGTCGTCATCCACGGCCGGTCCGACTCCACGCTCAACCGACAGGGCGTCCGCATGGGCTCCGCCGACATCTACGAAGCCGTGGAGCGCCTGCCCGAGATCAAGGAATCCCTGGTCATCGGCATCGAACAACCCGACGGCGGCTACTGGATGCCCCTCTTCGTCCACCTGGCACCCGGAGCCGTCCTCGACGACGCGCTCCTCGACCGCGTCAAGCGGACCATTCGCGAGGAACTCTCCCCACGCCATGTTCCCGACGAGGTCATCGAGGTGCCGGGAGTGCCGCACACCCTCACCGGGAAGCGCATCGAGGTCCCCGTCAAGCGTCTCCTCCAGGGCACCCCCCTGGAAAAGGCGGTCAACCCGGGCTCCATCGACAACCTGGACCTCCTGCGCTTCTACGAGGACCTCGCCCGCAAGCGGGCCTGACCGAACGCGAAACCCCAGCTCAGGACCCGTTGTCAGTGCCGACGGTTACTGTGAGTGAGCATCGATCGACCGTGCTCACACAGGGGGAACCATGGCGCCACACACCGACCACCGGACCATGCGACGCGTCCTGCGCCGCGAGATCGCCGGCACCATCGGCCTGCTCACCGACGAACACGACTTCCGCGCCATGCGGCGTTATCGCACCTTCACCTTCGACGACCACCCGACGTATCTCCGACAGGTGGAGGACCTCCTCAAAACGCGTGCCCTCCAGGGCACCCACACCACCGTCGCCCTCTTCGACCCGCAGGAGTACGCCGACTTCTGCGCGGCGAAGGGCCTCGACCCCGACAACCCCGCCCACCGCACACGCTTCACCGCCCAACTCGCCACCACCGGCCCCACCCTCCCGTACGACGGTCAGCCGCTCGCCGACCTGGTTCCCGCCCTGGTCGACGAAGCCGTCCGACAAGCGACCTGGGAGTACGCGGCCACCCTCCTCGCCCGCCTCGGTGCCTGCGCCACCTGCGGCGAGGACATCGGCCGCGCAGCCTTCGCCCGGGCCTCCGACCTCCTCGTCCGGATCCTCGACACCGCACCGCCCGGCAACCGCCACCTGGTGTGCAGCGTCACCGGAACACCCGAGACCCTCGTCGCCGTCCTCCACGCCGACGAGGCAGCCGACGGCACCACCCCGCTCGACGAGGCCGAGTCCCTCGAGTTCACGACCGTCCTCGCCCTCGGCATCGCCACCCGCGGCCCCGGCGGCCTGGTCATGCGCACCAGCTCCGCCGGCGCCCCCGACCGCGTCTACGGCTGGCGGCTGCGCGGCGAAGGACTCGAACCGCTGACCGCCGGCGAGGTGTTCGACGCCTACTGCACCGACGTCGAATCCGGCGACCTCATCGCACCCGAGTCCGGCGTGGACTACTGCGTACCGCCCGACCTCACCCAGGACGGACAGCAGGGGCCGGCCCCGGGCCACCATCACTGAGACGCGGGAGGGGCGCCCGCCGCGAAGGCCGAGCGCCCCTCCTCACCAGCCGGACAACGGTCCGCCGCCTACTCGCCGGACAGCACCGCCTGCGCGGCCGCGCGCGCATCCTCGGCACTGTCGGTCGCACGGGCGGCCGCCGCAGCCCGCTCGCACTGAGCGAGCGTGTACTTCGCCAGCGTGGCCCGCACGTACGGGATCGACGCCGACCCCATCGACAGGGAGGTGACACCCAGCCCCGTTAGCACACACGCGAGCAGCGGGTCGGACGCGGCCTCGCCGCAGACCCCACAGCTCCTGCCCTCGGTCCTGGCCGCCTCGGCCGCCAGCGCCACCAGGTCGAGCAGCGCGGGCTGCCAGGGATCCTGGAGCCGGGACACAGCGCCCACCTGACGGTCCGCCGCGAAGGTGTACTGCGCGAGGTCGTTCGTCCCCAGGGACAGGAACTCGACCTCCCGCAGGATCGAGCGCGCCCGCAGAGCGGCGGAAGGGATCTCCACCATCGCACCGAACTTGGCCCGCAGGCCGGCCGCACGACAGGCGTCGGCGAACGCCTTGGCGTCGGCGCGGTCGGCCACCATCGGGGCCATGACCTCAAGGTGGACCGGCAGGCCCTCGGCGGCCTTCGCCAGCGCCGAGAGCTGTGTGCGCAGTACGTCGGGATGGTCCAGGAGCGTCCGCAGACCCCGCACGCCCAGCGCCGGATTCGGCTCGTCCGCCGGAGTGAGGAAGTCCAGCGGCTTGTCCGCGCCGGCGTCCAGCACCCGCACCACGACGCGCCCCTCGGGGAACGCCTCCAGCACCTGCCGGTACGCCGCGACCTGCTTCTCCTCCGACGGCGCCTTCTTGCTGTCGTCGAGGAAGAGGAACTCGGTACGGAACAGGCCGACACCCTCCGCGCCGGCCTCGACGGCGGCCGGCACATCGGCCGGCCCACCGACGTTGGCCAGCAGCGGCACCTTGTGACCGTCAGCGGTCGCGCCCGGCCCGGTCGAGGCGGACAGCGCGGCCTTCCGCTCCGCGGCCGCGGCCTCGAGCTGAGCCTTCTTGTCCTCGGTCGGGTCCACGAACACCTCGCCGCTGCTGCCGTCGACCGCGATGACGGTCCCCTCGGCAAGCTCACCGGCGCCCGGCAGCGCCACGACCGCCGGCACTCCCAGCGCCCGCGCGAGGATCGCGCTGTGGCTGGTCGGGCCACCTTCCTCGGTCACGAATCCGAGCACCAGCGTCGGGTCCAGCAGCGCGGTGTCGGCGGGCGCGAGATCCCTCGCGACCAGTACGTACGGCTCGTCGCTGTCCGGGACGCCCGGCATGGGGACGCCCAGCAGACGGGCGACGATACGATTCCGCACGTCGTCGAGGTCGGCCACCCGGCCGGCGAGGTACTCCCCGGCGTTCGCCAGCAGCTCGCGGTACGAGGCGAACGCGTCGTAGACAGCGCGCTCAGCCGTGCTGCCGACGGCGATGCGCCGCTCCACGTCCGCCATCAGCTCCGGGTCCTGCGCCATCATGGCCTGGGCTTCGAGGACCGCCTGTGCCTCGCCCCCCGCCAGATTGCCGCGCGCCATCAGATCGGCCGCCACGGCGTCCACGGCCTGGCGGGCGCGCCCCTGTTCCCGCTCCGCCTCCTCGGCCGGGATCTGCTTGGCGGGCGGTTCGAGGACCGCCGTTCCCATGTGCCGCACCTCGCCGATCGCCACACCGTGGCTCACGCCGACGCCTCGCAGCGTTGTGTCCATCTCACCCGTCTCCGATAGTGCGGCGGGTTCCGCCGCGGTGGTTGTCCTTCGCGCCGCCGTGTCCGCGGCGGTGTCGGCTCAGCGCCAGGAAAAGAGAACGTCGCCGGTCTTCACGTCGCCGTCCTCGCGGAGATCACCAAGGGCGTCGGACGTCGCCTCCAGCGCCACGATCGGGCACACCGGGGACTTGCCGGCCTCCTCGACCGCGACCGGGTTCCACCGCACGATGCCCTGCCCGCGGGTCACCGTGTCGCCCTTGTTCACGAGGAGCTCGAAGCCCTCCCCGTTCAGTTGGACGGTGTCGATGCCGAGATGCGTGAGCACGCCGTGCCCCTCGGCGTCGACCACGACGAAGGCGTGGGGGTGGAGGGAGACGATGACGCCGTCCACGGGTGCCACGGCCTCGGAGGGCTCACGCACCGGGTCGATGGCCGTACCGGGGCCGACCATGGCCCCGGAGAAGACCGGATCGGGAACTGCTGCCAGTCCGATGGCGCGTCCTGCCAACGGGGACGTCACGGTGGTCATGGGAAGCCTCCCAGGGGTGGAGATGTATAGGGCCCGTCACTACCAGTCCCGGACGGCGCACGTGCAGCAGGGTATGTCATATGAAGTACCGGTTCCGCACGAGTGATCCCGATCCGTGGTCTAGACCACTAGCCTAATCGATTTGCACGCGCTCTGCGGCCCCGTGTACAGTCGTACTCCTGCTTGAGGGTGAGCGACGCGAACAAGCGCGCTTAACCGGGCAGCACCCAACTTGTCAGATCCTAACTCTGGATCATCTTCCGCATGCCTGCGGGACGGTGGTCAGGGGGACGGAAAATGACTGGTAGAGTTGGGAACGCAAGACCGAAGGGAAGCGCCCGGAGGAAAGCCTGAGAGAGTCTCTCGGGTGAGTACAAAGGAAGCGTCCGTTCCTTGAGAACTCAACAGCG
>NZ_JBIAHY010000008.1:0-397439 GCF_042870975.1 Streptomyces sp. NPDC006259
CCCCGCCCGGCCGCGCGCGGGGCGGCCCGGGCGCCGCGCGGGCGCCCCCGCCCCCCCCCCCGCCCCCCCCCCCCCCCCCCCCGGGGGGGGGGGGGGGGGGCCAAAAAGCCGGGGTCCGGGGCACAGCCCCGCGACGCCCACCCCACCCACCCGCCCCGTGGACTAACGCCCGGCCAACAGCACCCGATGCATCGGCGTGTCCAGCAGAGCGACCCGCCGCAGACCGGCGTCC
This sequence comes from Streptomyces sp. NPDC006259, assembly GCF_042870975.1. NCBI lineage: Bacteria > Bacillati > Actinomycetota > Actinomycetes > Kitasatosporales > Streptomycetaceae > Streptomyces > Streptomyces sp. NPDC006259. The sequence continues at coordinate 233 of NZ_JBIAHY010000008.1, forward strand.
GACAGCCACTGGTCGTAGTCGTGCACGGTGTACGCGTCCCCGCCCCCCGTCGCCAGCATCGACGCCGCGAACAACCGGAAGAACCGGTTCTGGACATCCCCCGAGCCGGCCTCCTCGTCCACGATGTGGTCGACGATCGCGATGAGCCCGCCCTCGGAGAGCCCCTTCGCCGTCTTCAGCAGCAGCTCGTGCGCCGACTCCGGCGTCTGGAGGTGGAAGATGTTGACGAACAGCGCGAGGTCCGTCCCGTTGCCCCAGTCGTCGTTCCAGAAGTCCGCCGTGAGCGGCGAGAAACGCTCGCTGACCCCCAGCCGCGAGGCCTGCTCGGCGGCGATCGCGGTGATCCGGGGAGCGTCCAGCCCGCGCGCGGTCAGCTGCGGGAACGCCTGGAGCAGCAGGTGGCTGTAGATGCCGGTGCCGCAGCCGACGTCGAGGAGGACGGCCTCGGTGTCGTCCCCCCAGCCCCGCTCGCGCAGCGCGTCGGCGAGGACGGAGACGACCGGCGGCGCCCAGAAGTTGATGCCGCGGGCGAGGGAGGTGTAGTCCTCCTCGGATATCTGGTTGACCTGCTGTCCGCCGTGCTCGCCGCGCGCCCCGTTGCGGACGTTCTCGGCGAGGTTCCGCCAGGCGTGCCAGGCGACGTTGCGGTCGTGGGTGATCTTTCCGGCGAGGCTGTAGAGCCCGTCGGGCGCGAACACGCCGTGCAGGGCGAGCGGCAGGGTGTAGACGGCCTGGCCGTCGCCGCCGCGCTCGCGCCCCACGATGTCGTAGGCGTGCAGCCCGTCCAGCAGGACGCGGGTGGCCCGCAGGTCCGTGCCGAGGGTCTCGGCGAGGCCGGCCGCGGTGGCGGGGCCGTCGGTGAGGGTGGCGAAGACGCCGAGGTCCTGGGCGGCTTCGATGACTCCGGGCGCCCACATGCCGATGAGGTGCTCGTAGACGCGGTGGGTGGCGCGGGCGCCGTCGTCGTCGGCGGTCAGCAGCCGGGTGTCGACGAGCGGGGTGTGGTTGGCGGTGGCCTTGGGCGTGAGATCGACGGGCGCGGTCATGGCAGGTCTACTCCCGGTCTGGGGTGGTGGGGTGTGGTGGGTGGTGGGGCGGCCGGTCACACGACGATCCCGCCGTCGATCCGGAGCACGGCGCCGGTGATGTACGAGGCCTTGTCGGAGGCGAGGAAGGCGATGGACTCGGCGACTTCCTCGGCGGTGCCGAAACGGCCGAGCGGTACGGCGGCGAGGGTGCGGGCGCGCTGTTCCTCGGTGAAGGCCCCGGCGGTCATGTCGGTTTCGATCATGCCGGGGGCGACGGCGTTGACGCGGATGCCGAAGCGGGCGGCTTCCTTGGCGAGGGCGCAGGTCAGTCCGATGATTCCGGCTTTGGAGGCCGAGTAGTTGCCCTGGCCGGGGTTGCCGGCGCCGGACACGCTGGACAGGGTGATGATGACGCCGGACTTCCGCTTGACCATGGGGAAGAGGGCGGCCCGGCAGAGGTGGGCGGTGCCGTCGAGGTTGGTGTCGATGACGTCCTGCCAGTCCTGGTCGGACATCAGCAGCAGGGGGCGGTCGCGGGTGATGCCGGCGGAGGCGACGGCGACGGTGACGGGCCCGAGGTCCTTCTCGGTGCGGGCGACCCAGTCCCGTACGGCCCGCGCGTCGACGACGTCGAGTCGCTGTGCGAGCCAGCGCACGCCGAGTGCGTCCAGCTCCTTGCCGAGCCGGTTCGCGGCCTCCTCGTCGGAGCGGTAGGCGATGCTGATGTCGTACCCGTCCTGGGCGAGCCGCAGGGCGGTGGCCCGCCCGATGCCGCGCGACCCTCCGCTGATCAGGGCGGTCCCGACGGCGTTCCCGGCGCCACTCCCCGCGGCGGTCCCGGCAGCGCTGCGGACGTCCGTCCCGGCGCGGCTCCCCCCACGGCTGCCCGTGGGGGTGTTCTGCGTGCTCACGGCGCCTCCCCGAGGAGCCGTACGACCGCGCAGGCCACCGAGCCGTCGCGGTCGACGGAGGTGATCACGGCCGGTCTGCCGTGGGCCTCCGGCGTGCGGCGGGCGGCGGCGAGGACGGCGGCGAGCTGGAAGGCGCTGGAGGCGCCCGCGGTGTCGCCGATGCGCTCGTGGACGTCGACGCGGGTGCTGGCGTCGGCGCCGAACAGCCGTCGCAGCAGGGCGGTCTCGACGTGGCCGACCCGTCCGGTGAGTCCGCCGCCGATGGCCGCCCACACGTCGGCCGGCTCGACGCCGGCGGAGGCGAGGGCGTCCCGGACGCATGCCTCGGCCGTGCTGGCGAGTTCGTCGTCGACGTCCACGCGGACGTCCACGGCGAGGAGTTCGGCCAGAGCGGTGCGACCGGCCGGTATGCCGTTGCCCGGCTCGACCAGGAGGAGGGCGCAGCCCTCCCCGAGCGGGCCGGGTGTCTCGTCGGCGCCCCGGGTGTGGTGCTCGATCCAGGAGCGGGACGGCGAGTACTCCTCGACGGCGCCGACGAGGACCCGTTCGGCGCGGCCGGCCGCGAGGAGGCGGCGGGCGTAGCCGAGCGCGATGAGCCCGGTGGGCCGGCCGCCGGCGAGGGTGGTGTTGGGACCCTTGAGACCGAAGCGGATGGCGCTCGCGGCGGCGGGGCAGTTCATCAGCACGTTCGGCATGAACTGGGCCGGCACGTCGTACGGCTTGTCCCCGGTGAAGGAGGCCATGGCGAAGTCGTGCTGGCTCTGCGCGCTGCCGAGGGTGGTGCCCAGGACGAGCGCGGTGCCGGTGCCCACCGGGACCGGCCGCAGTTCGCGGGAGGCCTCGTCGAAGAGTTCCCGTACGGCGGTGACGGCGAGGCCGGTGGCCCGGTCCATGGTGCGGGTGCCGGCCCGGCCGAGCACCTCCCGTACCTCGAACCCGGGTACCAGGCAGGCCTCCTCGGCGGCGTGGCCCTCGGGGACGGGGACGGCCCGGCTGTCGCCGGAGTCCTTCGTCACGATGCCCCGCGCGTAGTCGGCGCTCGTCACGCCGTAGGGCGAGACGGCCGACCAGGCGGTGATGAAGTGGCGGTCCGTGGGGACCGCGACGGTCGTCATGATCAGGTCTCCTCGTGTCTGCCGAGGACGACGGCGGCGTTGTTGCCGCCGAAGGCCAGGCCGTTGTTGACGACGACCCTGAGGTCGGCCTCGACGGCGTGGTTGGGCACGCAGTCGACGGCGCATTCGGGGTCGGTGGAGCGGTGGTTGACGGTCGGCGGGATGAACCCGTGGGTCAGCGCGAGCGCCGAGGCGGCGGCTCCGAGGGCGCTGGCGGCGCCCATGGAGTGGCCGAGCATCGACTTCAGGGCGACGGTGCGCGGCGGCCGTTCCCCGAACACCTGGCGGACGGCCCGGATCTCGGTGACGTCGTTGGTGGGGGTGCCGGTGCCGTGCGCCGAGACGAGGTCGACCTCCTCGGGCTTGACGCCCGCGTCGGCCAGCGCGAGCCGCATGACCTGGGCGACGCTGTCCATGTTGGGTGCCGTGGGGTGATGGGCGTCGCAGTTGAGGCCGTAGCCGAGGAGTTCGGCGTAGACCCGGGCGCCGCGGGCGCGGGCGGAGTCGAGGCTCTCCAAGAGGAGGATGCCCGCGCCCTCGGCGGTGAGCAGTCCCTCCCGGTCGGCGTCGAAGGGCCGGCAGCGGTCGGAGGCGACCAGGCCGAGCCGGTGGAATCCGGCGAAGGTCCGCCGGGTCAGGGCGTCCGCCCCGCCGACGAGCGCCCACTCGGCCTCGCCGGAGCGTACGGCGTCGTAGCCGTCGCCGACGGCGTAGTTGCCGGCCGCGCAGGCGGTGCCGAGCACGGAGGGCACCGCCCGCGGCAGCCGCAGCTCCTTGACGACGGCGAGGGCCAGCCGGTGGGCGGCGAGGCGGCCGACGCCGACCGGGTCGAGCCCGGCCGGGTCGGTGCCGTTCGCCTGTGCCTCGACGAGCCGGTCGAGGGCGTCGGCCTCGCCGTCGGTGGTGCCGACGGTGACCAGGCCCGGCCCGCCCCGCAGGTCCGCCGGGTCGAGCCCGGCGTCGCTCACCGCCATCCGGGCGGCGGCGACGGAGAACTGCGTGGCGCGGCCGAGCTGTTCGGCCGGCGTGTGGCGGACCCATGCGGACGGGGTGAAGTCGTGCACCTCGTGGGCGAGTTGACGGCGGAATCCGGTGCTGTCGAAGCGGGTGATGGGGCCCGCCCCGCACCGGCCCTCGCGCAGACCCCGGGTGAACTCGGTGACACCGTTGCCGATGCTGGACAGGACCCCGATCCCGGTCAGCACCACACGCCGGGCGGTCATCGCGCCGCGGCCCGGGACAGCACCTCGAGGACGGCCTCGAGGTTGACCATCTTGGGCAGCTCGTCCTGCTCGATCGTGACGCCGAAGGTCTTCTCCAGCGTGGACAGCAGCTCGATCGCGGCGAGGGAGTCGGCGCCGTAGTCGTCGACGAACAGACCGGTCGCGGTCAGTTCCTCCTCCAGCTCGAGGGCGTCGGTGACGATCGCTCTCACCTGGATCTCGACGGCCTCGTCGATGGTGATGGCACTCATGGTCTCGGTTCCTTTCCTGGGTGGTGAGGTGGTGCGTGGTGGGCGGTGGGTGCCTGGCCGGTCAGCTCGCCTCGGCGAGACTCCTGGGCCGCAGGTCGGTCCAGTTCCGCTCGATGTGGTCGAGGGCCTCGGCCCGGCCGGCGTCGGACAGGACGGCCTTCCAGCCGTCGGGTATCTCCGCGAATGCCGGCCACAGGCAGTGCTGGCCTTCTTCGTTGACCAGCACATGAAATGTCCCGGTCTCGTCGTCAAACGGATTTCCCATTGCCGTGACGTGTCCCTTCTCTTTCCACGGACGCGGGCGCACTCATCCCGCGCGGGCATTGCATGGAATGCCTCAGAATTCGCATCGCGCTCATTCGGATGCCGGTCGGCCGATGTCATTCCATGAGGTCGGTCAGCACGCGGGCCACGGCCGCCGCGGGGGCGGCGTCCAGCATTCCGTCGTGGTCGGCGTCCACCTCGTGGCGGACGATCCGGCCGGTGGTGTGGGGGGCCCAGACGGAGGCGTCGGTGGCGTGCGTGTCCCCTCGCGTCGCCGCGAAGAAGTGCAGGTCGCCCTGGTGGAGGCGGGGACGGTGGGTGACGGCGAGCGCGTCGAGCGCCCTGATCACCCGCAGCAGGCGGGTGTACTGGTCCTCGGTCAGCTCCGCCAGCGTGTCGCCGGCGGCGCCGAGTCTGGCGCGCAGTTCGTCGCCCAGGAGGGCGTCGTCGGGAACGTCGTCCGGCTCCGCTTCCGAAGCCCCGCCCGTTCCTGCCGGGAAGCCGTCGAGGTTCGCCAGCAGGGCGACCTCTTTCCCGGATTCCACGAGCTGGCAGGCCATTTCGTGGGCGACCAGTCCGCCGAACGACCAGCCGATAATATGATACGGGCCGTCCGGCTGAATTTCCACCATTCTTTCGACGTATTGCCCGGCCATTTCGGATACGGATTCCGGCTGCGGGGCGTCCTCCTGGATTCCGGCGGCCTGGAAGGCGTGCACGGGTGTGTCCGGGAGGTGCGCGGCCAGGGACAGGAAGGGCCAGCCGAGGCCGACACCGCCGTGCACGCAGAACAGGGGCGGACGGCTGCCGTGCGGGCGGATCGGCAGCACGGGCGCGAAGGCGGCGTCCCCCGAGGTGTCCGGTTCGGCCACGCCGAGGTCGGAGTCGGCCACGGAGTCCAGCGCGGCCAGCGCCGCCGCCGTGCGGTGCACGAACACGTCCGCCGGCGTGAACCGGACTCCGGCCGCCCTGGCCCGGCCCACCAGCCGGATCGAGCGGATGGAGTCGCCGCCCAGGGAGAAGAAGTCGTCGTCGGCGCCCACCGCTGCGGCGCCGGTCCCGAGGGTCTCGGCGAACAGGCGGCACAGCAGCTCCTCCCGCGGGCCGGCCGGCGCGCGGCCGCCCCTGCGGGCCGGTGCGGCGGGTGCGGGCAGCCGTGCCCGGTCGACCTTGCCGTTGGGGGTGAGCGGCAGGGCGTCCAGGACGACCAGGCCGGCCGGGACCATGTAGTCGGGCAGCCGGCGGGCCACCCGGGAGCGCAGGTCGGCCGGTTCCGTACCGCTCGCCGTGACGACGTATCCGGTGAGCCGGTCCTCGCGCACCACCACCGCCGACTGCTCGACGTCGGGATGGTCGGCCAACGCGGCCTCGATCTCGCCGAGTTCGATGCGGAAGCCGCGCACCTTGACCTGGTGGTCGACCCGGCCGAGGTAGTCGATCGTGCCGTCGGTCCGCTGCCGTACCAGGTCGCCGGTGCGGTACATGCGGGCGCCGGGCGTCCCCGCGAACGGGTCGGCGGCGAACCGTTCGGCGGTGAGGCCGGGGCGGCCGTGGTAGCCGCGGGCCAGGCCGACGCCGCCGATGTACAGCTCGCCGGTGGCGCCGGTCGGCACGGGGTGCAGGTCGGGGCCGAGGACGTAGACGCGGTTGCCGCCGAGGGGGCGGCCGATGCCCGGGGTCCCGGTGCCGTCGAGTTCGGTGGCGGTGGACCAGATGGTGGTCTCCGTCGGGCCGTACAGGTTGGTCAGCTTCCGGGTCGTGGCGGCCAGCCGGGCCGCGAGGGCGGGACTGATCGCCTCGCCGCCGGTCAGCGCGTGCAGACCGGCGAGGGCGTGCGGGTGCTCGGTGACCAGCGCGTGCCACAGGGTGGGCGTGGCCTGCATGACGGTGGCGCCGGAGCCGGTCAGCAGGGCGGCGAGGGCCTCGGGGTCGCGGACGGTGTCGTGTCCGGCGAGGACCAGGCGGGCGCCGGAGACCAGCGGTCCGAACAGTTCCAGGTTGGCGATGTCGAAGCCGAAGGTGGTGACCGCGACGAACCGGTCCTCCTCCCCCAGTTCCAGGCGGGCCCGCAGGTCGGCGAGGAAGTTGGCGAACGCGGCGAAGGAGATCACCACGCCCTTGGGGCGGCCGGTGGAGCCGGAGGTGTAGATGGTGTAGGCGGCGTCGGCGGGCGCCGGGCCGCCGGTGAACGCCGGCGCGTCCGGGACGGGTTCGTCCAGGAGCAGCCGCGGTACGGCGTCCAGGGCGGGCAGGCCGTCGGCCACGTCGGTGGTGGTGAGCGCCAGGACCGGCCCCGCGTCGTCGACGACGTACCCGATGCGTTCGGCGGGGTAGGCCGGGTCGATCGGCAGGTAGGCGGCGCCGGCCTTGTGCACGGCGAGGACGGCCACGGCCAGTTCGGCCGAGCGGCGCAGGGCGACGGCGACCAGGCTGCCGGGTCCGGCACCCCGGGCGCGCAGGGCTCGCGCCAGGTGCCCGGCCTCTTCGTCGAGCCGGCGGTAGGTGAGGACGCGGTCCCCGGAGACGAGGGCGGTGCGGTCGGGGTGGGCGGCGGCCCGCTGTTCGAACCAGCGGTGCGGCGGACCGTCGTAGTGGTGGGCGGGGGTCCGGTTCCAGTCCTCCAGGAGGGTCTCGCGTTCGCCGGGCAGCAGCGCGGAGACCGCGCTGAGGGGACGGCCGGGGTCGGCGGTCAGGGCGTCCAGGAGGTGCGCGAACCGGTCGGCGAGGCGCCGGGCGGTCTCCTCGGTGAACAGGTCGGCGCTGAACTCCAGGCGTCCGGCGAGCCCGGCGGGCGCGCCCGTGGTGTCCTGTTCCTCGGCCAGGTCGAAGGCGAGGTCGAAGCGCGCGCCGCCGGTGGCTGCCGCGCCGAACTCGACGTCGAGACCCGGGAGTTCCAGATCGGGCCGGGTGTTGTTGTGCAGGGTCAGCAGGGTCTGGAAGAGGGGGTGGCGGGCCAGGGAGCGGGTCGGGGCGAGCGCCTCGACGAGCTTCTCGAAGGGCACGTCCTGGTGGGCGTAGGCGGCCAGGTCGGCGGTGCGGACCCGGTCGACGAGGTCGGTGAAGGTCGGGTCGCCGGACACGTCGGTGCGCAGCACGAGCGTGTTGACGAAGAAGCCGACCAGGTCGTCCAGGGCCTCGTCGGTACGGCCGGCCACCGGCGTGCCGAGGGGCACGTCCTGGCCGGCGCCCAGCTTGGCGTAGAGGGCGGCCAGGGCGGCCTGGAGGACCATGAAGAGGCTGGCGCCCGAGCGGGCGGCGAGAGCGGCGGCCCGACGGTGGGTGGCGGCCGGCACGGTGAAGCCGACGGTGGCGCCCCGGTAGGAGGCGACGGCGGGCCGGGGCCGGTCGGCGGGCAGCTGGAGTTCGTCCGGCAGGCCGTCCAGGGCCTTGCGCCAGAAGCCGAGCTGTTCGCCGGCGAGGCTGCCCGGGTCGTCCTCGTCGCCGAGCAGGTCCCGCTGCCACAGCGCGTAGTCCGGGTACTGCACGGGCAGGGCCGCGAACAGCGGGGCCGTGCCGGAGAGCCGGGCCCGGTAGGCGGTGCCGAGGTCGCGGGCGAGGACGGCGTTGGACCAGCCGTCGGCGGCGATGTGGTGGATGACGACGGTCAGCAGGTGCTCCTCGTCCCCGGCCGCCGACAGACCCGCCCGCAGCGGGAGTTCGGTGGCCAGGTCGAAGCCTCGGGCGACGAACTCCCCAAGGTCGCCGACGGCGGCCAGCGGCACCCGGGCCGTCTCCAGCACCCGCTGGTACGGCTCCCCGTCCGCCTCCGGGAAGACGGTCCGCAGCGCCTCGTGCCGGGCGACCACGTCGTTCAGCGCCGCCTGGAGGACCTCCCGGTCCAGCGGCCCGGTCAGCCGCAGCGTCCACGGCAGGTGGTAGGCGCCGGCCGTCCCCTCCAGCCGGTTGAGCACCCACATCCGCCGCTGTGCGTACGACAGCGGCGGCCGCGCGGGCCGTACGGCGGGGGCGAGCGCGGGCCGGGCCGCGTCCGCCGTGCGCAGCCGGGCGGCGAGGCGGGCCGGGGTGGGTTCCTCGAAGACCAGGGCCATCGGCAGCTCGGCGCCCAGCAGTGCGCGCACGCGGCTGATCAGGCGGGTCGCGAGCAGCGAGTGACCGCCCAGGTCGAAGAAGTCGTCGTCGGCGCCGACCCGTTCGACGCCGAGGACGTCGGCGAAGGCCTGGCAGAGCGCGGCCTCCTGCGGGGTGCGCGGCTCACGGGTGGTGACACCGGCGAGGTCCGGGGCGGGCAGTGCCTTGCGGTCCACCTTGCCGTTCGGGGTGAGCGGCAGCGCGGGCAGCACGACGAACGCGGACGGCACCATGTACTCGGGCAGCAGCGCGGCCAGTTCGCGTCTCACGCGCGCGGGATCGGCCGGGCCGGCGAGGTGGGCGGCGAGGCGGGCGGTGCCGGGCTCGCCGACCACGGTGACCACGGCGTCCGCGACCCCGGGCAGGGTCCGCAGGACGGCCTCGATCTCGCCGGGTTCGACGCGATGGCCGCGCACCTTGACCTGGTGGTCGCGCCGCTCCAGGAACTCCAGCCTGCCCTCCCCCTCCGGGGAGACGGTCCGCACCACCCAGTCCCCGGTGCGGTACATCCGGGCGCCGGGCGTCCCCGCGAACGGGTCGGCCACGAACACGGCCCCGGTGCGCCCGGCGTCGTCCAGGTAGCCGCGGCCCACCCCGCGCCCGCCGACGTACAGCTCCCCCGGCACCCCTGCGGGCACCGGACGCAGGGCGTCGTCGAGGACGTACAGCCCGGTCTCGCGCACGGCCCGGCCGATGGGCGCCCGTACCTCGCCGAGGCCGGCGGCGTCGGTGATGACGGCGTGGGTGACGTCGTCGGAGCACTCGGTGGGGCCGTAGGCGTTGACCAGGGGCACGGCGGGGAAGCGGGCGAGCCAGCGGCGGCACAGGTCGGCGGGGAGCGCCTCGCCGGTGACGACCAGCTGCCGCAGCCCGGCCAGGACCGGCGGGCGGGCGCCCGCGTCCCAGGCGTCGAGGGCGGCCCTCAGCAGTGAGGGCACGACCTCCAGGACGGTGACGGCCTCGGTGTCGGCGAGGCCGAACAGGGCCTGCGGGTCGGCGGCCGTGGAGCGCGCCACGACCCGCAGCCGGCCCCCGCTCACCAGGGCGGCCAGCATCTGCCACACGGAGATGTCGAAGGTCACCGGCGCGTTGTGCACCAGCACCGTGTCCTCGTCGAGGCCGAGGTCCGCCGCCTTGGCGAGGAGGTGGTTCACCATGCCGTCGCGGTGCACCATGGCGCCCTTGGGCCGCCCGGTGGACCCGGAGGTGAAGATGACGTAGGCCAGGTCGAGGGGGCCGCCGGGCGCCTCCGGGAGGGGGGCGGGCGGCAGGGTGGCGACGGGGGTGACGGGCAGGTCGGCCCCGGCGGCGGCCAGTACGTCACGTGCCGCGCCCTCGTGCTCCGCGTCGACCAGCAGGTGCCGTACGCCCGCGTCCTGGACCAGGGAGGCGCTGCGGGCAGTCGGGGCGTGCACGTCGAGGGGGACCCAGGCGGCGCCCGCCGCGAGGGTGCCGAGGACGGCGGCGACGAAGTCGCGGCCGGGGGCGGCGAGGACGCCCACCAGGGAGCCGGGGCCGATGCCGGCGCCGGTGAGGTGGGCGGCGATGCCGCCGGCCCGTCCGGCCAGGGCGCCGTAGGTGAGGCCGCCGTGGTCGTCGGCGACGGCCTCGGCGTCGGGCCGGGCCGCGGACAGCTCACGCACCCGGGCGACGACGTCCGTGAAGGCGTCCCCGCCGGACGGCGCGGGCAGGTCCAGCACGTGCTCGCCGGGCAGCAGCGCGCCGATCCGGCCGGACGGCGTCTCCGGTTCGGCGACCGCCGACCGCAGCACCCGCTCCAGCCGGGCCACGACGGAGGCCGCGTCGGCGGCGGTGTACCGGCCGGGGTCGTAGGAGACCGTCAGCTTCAGCCGCTCGCCGGGGATCGCCATGAGGCTCAGCGGGTAGTGCGTGGCGTCCTTCGCCTCCAGGCCGGTCACGGCGAGGCCGGGGACCGGGTCGCGCAGGGCGGCCGGGTCCAGCGGGTAGTTCTCGAAGACCAGCACGGTGTCGTACAGCTCGCCCAGGCCCACCGCCCGCTGGATGCGGGCGGCGCCGAGGTGCTGGTGGGGCAGGAGCGCGGCCTGCCGCTCCTGGAGCCGGCCGAGGATCTCGGGGAAGGTGGCGTAGGGGTCGAGCGTGACCCGCACCGGGACGGTGTTGATGAACAGGCCGACCATCGACTCGACGCCGGGCAGCTCCGGCGGGCGGCCGGAGACGGTGGAGCCGAAGACGATGTCGGCGCGCCCGGTGAGGGTGCCCAGGACCGCCGCCCAGGCGCCCTGCACGACGGTGTTGAGGGTGAGCCCGCGTTCCTTCGCCCAGGCCGTCAGCTCGGCGGTGAAGCCGGCCGGGAGGTCGAGGACGTGGTGGTCGGGCAGCCGGGAGCCGTCCGTGCCGCCGGGGGCGACGAGGGTGGCCTCGGTGAGCCCGTCCAGCGCCTCCCGCCAGGCCGTCTCGGCGCCGGCGCCGTCCTGCCGGGCGAGATGGGCGAGGTAGGTCTTGTACGGGGTGACGGGCGGCAGCGGGGCCGACGGGTCGCCGTACAGGGTGAACAGTTCGCTGATGATGACCGGCATGGACCAGCCGTCGAAGAGGATCTGGTGGGCCGTCAGCACGAAGCGGTACGACGCCTCGCCGGTGCGGATCAGACGGAACCGGAGCAGCGGCGGGCGGGCCATGTCGAAGGGCCGCAGGCGGTCCTCCTCGGTGAGCTTCCCGACGCGGTCCGGGTCGGTGACGTGGTCCTCCTGCCAGGGCAGGGCGATCGTGCGCGGCACGAGCTGGACGGGGTCGCCGTTGTCGCGGTAGCGGAACCCGGCCTTGAGGTGCGGGTGGCGGTCGAGGAACCGTTCGGCGGCGGCCTTCAGGCGCGCCCCGTCCAGCGGCCCGGACAGGTCCAGGACCAGCTGCACGGTGTAGACGTCCAGCTCCCGCCGCCCGGAGACCGCGTGGAAGAGCAGGCCTTCCTGGAGCGGGGTGAGCGGCAGGACGTCGCTCAGGTTGGATCGTCCTCGTGTCACAGGGAGGCCCCCCAGTCGTCCATCTCGTTCTCGAATGCGTCCAGTTCGTCCTGGCTCAGGGCGATCAGCTCCACGTCGCTGGGCGTGTGGCCGCCCGCGTCGGGGTTCTGGGCGTGGGCGACGAGCGCGCGCAGCGCCCGGAACCAGCCCTCGGCGACGTCGGCGGCGTCCGCCTCGTCGAGCAGTCCGCCCGGCCAGGTCCACACGGCCGTCAGGCGCGGCCCGTCCGGCCCGTCCTCGGTGAGGGCGTTCAGGCCCAGCACGTGCGGCAGCGCGAGTCCGGGGTCGGCGCCCGCCGCGATGAGCGGGGACTCCTCGGTGGTCGCCCAGTCCGCGTCGCGCGGGGCGGGCAGCCGGCCCAGGTAGTTGAAGCCGAGCTGCGGGGTGCGCTCCAGACCGGGCAGGGCGGCGATGCGGCGCAGCACGCCGAAGCCGATGCCGTGGTCGGGAACGGCCCGTAGCTGTTCCTTGACCTGCTTGAGCACGCGTCCCGCCGAGGGCCCGCCGGCCCACACCTCCGCCCAGTCCGGGGCGCCGAGGTCGACGCGCAGCGGGTAGGTGGTGGTGAACCAGCCGACCGTGCGGCCGAGGTCGACGCCGTCGGCGATCTCCTCGCGGCCGTGGCCCTCCATCTCGATGAGCACCGCGGCCGCGTCGTCGCGGGTCCGGCGCCGCCAGTCGGCGACGGCCAGCGCGTAGGCGGTGACCAGGACGTCGTTGATCTCGGCGTGGAAGGCGGCGGGCACCTCGGTGAGGACCGCCCGGGTGGCGTCGGTGTCGAGGGTGAGGCGCAGGGTGCGGGCGGTGGCGTGGGTGTCCCGCGCCGGGTCCGGGGCGCGCCCGGCGAGCAGCGGGTCGGGAGCGGCCAGCGTCCGTCGCCACAACTCGCCCTCCGCGAGCCGCCGTTCGGAGGCGGCCTCCTCGTCGAGCAGTCCGGCCCAGTGCCGTACGGAGGTGCCGACCGGCTCCAGCTCCGCCGGAACGCCGGCCACGGCCGCCTCGTGGGCGCGGGCGAGGTCGTCCAGCAGGATCCGCCAGGAGACTCCGTCGCAGACCATGTGGTGCAGGGTCAGGACGAGCCGGCCGGGGCGGTCGGCGCCCGCGTCGAGCCAGGTCGCGCGGAGCATGGTGCCCTCGCGCGGGTCGAGGCGTGCGGCGTCGGCCGGCGCGGCCCGCCGCACGGCCTCGGCGAGGGCGGGGCCGTCCAGCCGGGCCACGTTCTCCCGGCCGAGCAGCCAGGGCGCGTTGACGGCGCCCGGCTCGCGCACCTTGAGGGTCCAGGCGCCGTCCTCGTCGATCAGCCTCGTCCGCAGGGCGTCGTGGTGGTCGATCACCGTCTGGAGGGCGGTGGCGAGGCTCGCCCGGGTGGCGCCGGCCGGGGTGCGGACGGCGACCGCCTGGCGGAAGGCGTCGTAGGGGCCGTCGAGGGCGTGCAGCCAGCGCATGATCGGCGTGGGTGCGAAGGTGCCGATCCCGTCGTCCGTGCCGCGCACGACCTGCTCCCGCACCGGGCGGGCCACCGCGGCGAGCCCGGCGGGCGTGCGGTGCAGGAAGACGTCCTGCGCGGTGAGCAGCAGCCCTGCCGCGCGGGCCCGGCCGACGAGCTGGATGGAGCTGATGGAGTCGCCGCCCAGGTCGAAGAACCCGGCGTCGGCGCCGACCTCGTCGAGCCCGAGGACCTCGCCGAACACCGCGCACAGCGCGCGTTCCCGCTCGGTGACCGGGGCCCGGCCGCGGGTGGCGTCGGTGTAGTCGGGGGCGGGCAGGGCGCGCCGGTCGAGCTTGCCGTTGGTGGTCAGCGGCAGGCCGTCCAGGGTGACCACGGCGGCCGGGACCATGTAGTCGGGCAGTCGCCCGGCCACGTGGCTGCGCAGGGTCGCCGGGGGCGCCGCCGTGCCGGCCGCCGGGACGACGTAGGCGACGAGGCGCTTGTCGCCGGGGCGGTCCTCGCGGACGACGACCGCGGCCCGGTCCACCTCCGGGTGGGCCGCCAGCGCGGCTTCCACCTCGGCGAGTTCGATGCGGAAGCCCCGCAGTTTGACCTGGTCGTCGGCGCGGCCGACGTAGTCGAGGGTGCCGTCGGCGCGGCGGCGCACGAGGTCGCCGGTGCGGTACATGCGGGCGCCGGAGGGGCCGTAGGGGTCGGTGACGAACCGCTGGGCGGTCAGGTCCGGGCGGCCGAGGTAGCCGTGCGCGAGGCTCGCGCCGCCGACGTACAGCTCGCCGGTGACGCCGGCCGGGACGGGCCGCAGGTCGTCGTCGAGGACGTGGACGACCGTGCCCGCCAGCGGGGTGCCGATGGGCGGCCTGCCGCCGGGCACGAGCGGTTCGCTGACGGTCGCGCAGACCGTCGTCTCGGTGGGCCCGTAGGCGTTGAGCAGGGTGGTGTGGGCGGCCCACTTCTCCACCAGCGCGGGCGGGCAGGCCTCCCCGGCGGTGATCACGGTGATCCCGGCCGGCACCGGACGGTCCTCCGGCCAGGCCGCCAGCACGGCCGGCGGCAGGCAGACGACGTCGATGGCGGCGTCGGTGAGACAGGCGGCGAGCGGGTCGCCGGGCGCGCGCTGGTCCTCGGTGGCCAGGACCAGGACGGCGCCGGTGACCAGGGCGGTCAGCGTCTCCCAGGCCGCCGCGTCGAAGCTGAGCGAGGCGAACTGGAGCAGCCGGGTGCCCTCGCGCACCCCGAACCGTGCGGCCTGCGCGGTCAGCGCGGTGGCCGAGGCGTGCCCGACGACCACGCCCTTGGGGCGGCCGGTGGAGCCGGAGGTGTAGATGACGTACGCGGGGTCGTCGGGGACCGGACCGTGCTCGGGGGCGCGGGTGGGCCGTCCCACGAGGTCGGCGAGGGTGGCGTCGGCGTCCAGCACGATCGGCTCGGGGGCCGTCGCGGGGACGCGGTCGGCGACGGCGGCCGTGGTCAGTACGGCGGCGGGGCGGGCGTCGTCCAGGACGTACGCGATCCGCTCGTCGGGGTAGGCCGGGTCGATGGGCAGGTAGGCGGCTCCGGCGGCCAGGACGGCGAGGACCGCGGTGATCGTGTGCGCGGAGCGGTCCGCCATCAGCGCCACGATCTGGCCGCGGCGCACACCCCGCTCCACCAGCAGGTGCGCGAGCCGGTGCGCCCGGTCGGCGAGGTCGCCGTAGGACACGGTGGTGCCGTCGGGGAGAGCGAGCGCGGGGCGGTGCGGGTCGGTGGCGGCGCGGACGGCGAACAGGCGGGCGATGGTGCTGGGTTCGGGCGCCGCGGCCGCCGCGCCGTTCCACTCGCCGAACAGCCGCTCGCGCTCGGCGGGCAGCAGGGCGTCGAAGCCGCTGAGCGCGGTGTCCGGCCGCTCGGTGAGGGCGTGCAGGAAGCTCACCATGCGGGCGGCGACCGACTCGGCCGTCTCGTGGGTGAACAGGTCGGCGCTGTACTCCAGCAGGCCGCCGATGCCGGCGGGGCGGCCCTTGTCGTCCTGTTCCTCCGTGAGTTCGAAGGCCAGGTCGAAGCGGGAGGTGCCGGTGGGGACGGCGGTCGTCTCGGCCCGGGTGCCGGGCAGCGCGAGATCGGTCGCCGCGTTGTTCTGGAGGGCGAGCAGCACCTGGAACAGCGGCTGGCGGGCCAGCGAGCGCTCCGGGTTGAGGGCCTCCACGAGCCATTCGAAGGGCACGTCCTGGTGGGCGTAGGCGGCCAGGTCGGTGGTGCGGGCGCGGCCGATCAGCTCGCGGAAGGTGGGGTCGCCGGAGACGTCGGTGCGCAGCACGAGGGTGTTCACGAAGAACCCGACCTGCCGCTCCAGGGCCGCGTCGGTGCGGCCGGCGACGGGGGTGCCGAGCGGGATGTCGGTGCCGGCGCCGAGCTTGCGCAGCAGGGCGGCGAGCGCGGCCTGGAGCACCATGAAGACGCTGGCGCCGGTGGCGCGGGCGAGGGCGGTGACCGCCTCGTGCAGTTCCCGCTCCAGTCGGAAGGCGATCTGGCCGCCGCGGTGGCCGGGCAGCGCGGGGCGCGGGAAGTCGGCCGGCAGTTCCAGCTCGTCGGGGGCGCCGGCGAGTTCGTCCCGCCAGAAGCGGAGCTGGCGGGCGGCGAGCGAGCCCGGGTCGGCGCTGTCGCCGAGCAGCTCGCGCTGCCACAGGGTGTAGTCGGCGTACTGCGCGTCGAGGGGCGCCCAGCCGGGGGCGTGGCCCGCGGCGCGTGCCGTGTAGGCGGTGCGCAGGTCCTCGGCGAGGGGCAGTACCGACCAGCCGTCGCCGGCGATGTGGTGCAGGACCACCAGCAGTACGTGCTCCCGCTTCTGCGCCGACGTCTGGTCCTGGTCCTGCTCCTGCTCCTGGTCCTGCTTCTGGTCCTGCTTCTGGTCCGCGAGCGTGAACAGTTCGGCGCGCAGCGGCAGGTCGGCGGTGAGGTCGAAGGGGCGTACGGCCCGTTCGGCGAGCACCGCGTCGAGGTCGTCCGCGGTGACCTCGGTGACGGGGAGGTCGAACGGTCGGTTCTCGGCGGGCCGGACGACCTGGACGGCCCGGCCGTCGCGCTCCGGGAACACCGTGCGCAGCGACTCGTGGCGGTCGACGACGTCCCCGAGGGCCGCGGCGAGCGCCGCGTGGTCGAGGGGGCCGGTCAGCCGCACGGCGCGCGGCAGGTGGTAGCCGACCGCCGCCTGCGCGTCGAGCCGGTCCAGGAACCACAGGCGCTGCTGGGCGAAGGACAGCGGCAGTTCGGCGGGCCGCTCCCGGGCGGTGACCGGGGGGCGCGCGGCCCCCGCCTCGGTGAGGTGTTCCGCGAGCGCGGCCACGGTGGGGGCCTCGAAGAGGACCCGGACGGCGAGTTCGGCGCCGAGCAGCACCCGGATACGGCTGATCGCGCGGGTCGCGAGGAGCGAGTGGCCGCCGAACTCGAAAAAGTCGTCGTCGATGCCGATCTGCTCGACGCCGAGGACCTCCGCGAACACCGCGCACAGCACCTGCTCGCGCGGGTTGCGGGGGCGGCGTCCCGCCTGTGCGGCGCTGAGGTCGGGCGCGGGCAGCGCCTTGCGGTCGACCTTGCCGTTGGCGGTGAGCGGCAGCCGGTCCATGACCACGAACGCGGCCGGGACCATGTAGTCGGGCAGAGTGGTGGCCAGTTCGGCCTTCACCTCGGCGACGTCGACGTCCCCGGTGACGAACGCGGCGAGCCGGGTCGAGCCCGCGCTGTCCACGGCGACGTCCACGGCCGCGTCGGTGACACCGGTGACACCGCGCAACGCGGCCTCGACCTCGCCGAGTTCGATGCGGTGACCGCGGATCTTGACCTGGTGGTCGACGCGCTCCAGGAACTCCAGGCGGCCGTCCGTGCGGTGCCGTACCCGGTCGCCGGTGCGGTACATGCGGGCGCCCGGCGCCGGTGCGAACGGGTCGGCGACGAACACGGCCGAGGTGCGGCGCGGATCGTCCAGGTAGCCGCGTCCCACGCCGACCCCGCCGACGTACAGCTCGCCCGGCGCGCCCACGGGCACGGGGCGCAGGCCGTCGCCGAGGACGTACAGGCGGGTGTTGCGGATCGCGGAGCCGATCGGGGTGTGGACGTCGCCGAGGTCGGCCTCGGAGCGGATGAAGGCGTGGGTGACGTCGTCGGAGGCCTCGGTGGGGCCGTAGGCGTTGACCAGCGGCACGTCGGGGAAGTAGGCGAACCAGCGGCGGCACAGGTCGGCGGGCAGGGCCTCGCCGGTGACGACGAGGTGACGCAGGGAGGCCAGCGTCGGCCGGGCGGCCCCGCTGTCCCAGTCGTCGACGGCCGCCCGCAGCAGCGAGGGTACGACCTCCAGGACGGTGATGTCCTCCTCGTCGACGAGCGCGAACAGGCCCTGCGGGTCGGAGGCCAGCGTGCGCGGCACGACCCGGGTGCGGCCGCCGGCCACGAGCGCGGCGAGCATCTGCCACACGGAGATGTCGAAGGTGACGGGCGCGTTGTGCACCAGGACGTCGGTGGACGTCAGCCCGAGGTCCTCCACCTTGGCGAGCAGGTGGTTGACCATGCCGGCCCGGTGCACCATGGCGCCCTTGGGGCGGCCGGTGGAGCCGGACGTGAAGATGACGTAGGCCAGGTCGTCGCCCCGGCCCGCGGCCGGTGCGGCAGGCGTCGGGGCATCGCCGGATCCTCCCTCCCGGAGTTCGACGATCTTCGGCCAGTGGTCGCCGGCGGCCAGCAGCTGGTGGGCGTATCCCTCGCGGTCGGGGCTGAACAGCAGGGCGTCCGCTCCGCTGTCGGCGAGCAGGGCCGCTCCCCGGGCGACGGGCGCGTGCACGTCCAGCGGGATCCAGGCGGCGCCCGTGGCGAGCACCCCGAGCACGGCGGCGACGAACTGCGTCCCCGGATCGGCGACCAGCGCCACCAGCGATCCGGTGGCCACCCCGGCCCCGGCCAGCCGCAGGCTCACCTGGTCGGCCCGTGCGCACAGTTCGGCGTACGTCAGCCGTACGGTGCCGTCGTCGACGGCGATCGCGTCCGGGCTCGCGGCGGCCAGTTCGCGCACCCGCTCCACCACGTCGGTGAAGCCGCCGGTGCGGACGGTGGCGTTCCAGTCCTCCAGGACGATCTGCCGCTCGGCGGGCAGCGTGACGTCGAGCCGGCCCAGCGGCAGGGCGGCCGGGGCGAGCGCGAAGCTCTCCAGGTGGCCGAGCAGCCGCTCGCCGTGCGCGGCGAGCTCCCCGTCCGTGAACAGGCCCGGGTTGGCGTCCAGCCGCAGTGTCCAGCGGCCGTCCGGCGCGTCCAGGTAGATGAGCTGGAGTCCCGGCACGGGCCCGGTGGACAGGTTGTGGAGCCGGCCGGTGCACGCGCCGAAGACCAGGTCGGCCCCCGACTCCAGCACGTTGACGGTCGGCCCGTACGACAGCTCCGCGTCCCCGGCCAGACCCAGCTCGCGGCGCAGCCGGTCACCGCGGTAGCCCTGGTGGCGCAGGGTGCCGCGCAGTTCGGCCGCGGTGAGTTCCAGCAGGCCGTCGCGGGTCAGTTCGGGCGTCACGTCCAGCGGCAGGGGCAGGAAGTTGGCGCGCATGCCGGGGACGGTGCGGGCCGCCGGCGTGGTCCTGGCCGGCACGGGCAGCGTCAGCAGCACCCGGCTGCCGCCGGTGACCCGGGCCAGGTAGGAGGCGGTGGCCGCGACCAGCGCGGCGGGGAGGGTGACCCGGCTCTCCCAGGCGACCCGCTCCAGTCGGGTCACGGTCGCTGCGGGAACGGGGGAATTCCACCTCAGCGTGTGCCGTGCCCGCAGGGGGCGGCGCGGGGAGAGCCGGGTCGGCTCGGGGGTCTCCGCGAACCGGCCGGCCCAGAACCGGGCGTCCCGCTCGTGCTTCGCGGAGTCGAGATACGTCTGCTCGTCGTCGACGAGGAGCCGCAGGGCCGGCAGGGCCGTGCCGCCGTCCGTGCCGGCGTACAGCTCCGCGAACCGCCGGTAGAACGGGGTGCGGCTGAAGCCGTCCAGCAGGATGTGGTTGGCCGACAGGTAGAAGCGGTGGTGGTCGTCGGCGAGCCGGTGCAGCTGCCACCGTACGGCGCCGTCCGTCAGCGAGGACGGCAGGGCCAGGTCCTCCTCCATCAGCCCGCGCGAGACGGCGTCCGGGTCGGCCTCGGCGCGCAGGTCGCGCACCGCGACGCCGGGCGCGGCCAGCGGACCGGTGGGGTCGCCGGGGTCCGCCCGGCGCAGTGCGCCCTCGTGGACCTCCCAGGTGAAGTCCGCGATCGTCTGCACGGCTTCGCCGTCCCGCTCGGTGAACAGCGCGCGCAGGGCGTCGGTCTCGGCGAGCAGGCCGTGCCAGGCCGCCGCGAGGCGGGCCGGGTCCAGGGGTCCGTGCAGGTCCAGGTGGTCGGCCATGGTGAAGACCGGGTTGCCGGGGTCGAGCTGCTGGGCGTACCACATCTCCCGCTGCGCGAGCGAGAGCGGCAGTTCGTGGCTGAACGACTCGCTCATCGTTGATTCACTCCAGAAGTGGCGGGGGTCGGCCCGGTCCCCAGGCCGAACTCGTCGAGGCCGTAGATGTCCTGGACCCAGTTGCTCTGGTAGATCGTGTCCAGGTAGCGATCACCGAGGTCGGGAGAGATGGCCACGGCGGTCACGTCCTCGCCGGGCCGGTGCTCGGCGAGCCAGCGCACCGCGCCGTTGACGACCGTTCCGGTCGAGCCGCCGAAGAGGAATCCGCTGCGGGCCAGCTGGTGGCAGGTGCGGATGGTGTCGATCTCCGGCACCAGCACCATGTCGTCGACGTAGGACTCGTCGAAGAGGGCCGGCCGTACGCCCGCGCCCAGGCCGGGGATCATGCGGGCGCCCGGCGGCCCGCCGAAGGTGACCGAGCCGACGCTGTCGACGCCGACGATCTTCACCTGCGAGCCGGGGCGGTCCTTGAAGTAGCGGGCACAGCCCATCAGCGTGCCGGTGGTGCCGGCGCCTACGAAGAGCAGGTCCAGGCCGGGAAACTGTTTCTCGATGGCGGGAGCGGTGGTGCGGTAGTGCGCCATCCAGTTGTTGGCGTTGGCGTGCTGGTTGAGCCAGAGCACCCGCTCGTCCTCGGAGCACAGCGCCCGTACGTGGTCCAGCCGGGCGCCCAGGAACCCGCCCGCACCGGTGGCCTCGGTGATGACGTGCACCTCACCGCCCAGCGACTCGATCGCCTGGCGCGTCGTCAGGTTCGTGCGGGCGTCCACGACGCAGATGAAGCGATATCCCTTGGCCGCGGCG
Source organism: Streptomyces sp. NPDC006259 (assembly GCF_042870975.1). NCBI lineage: Bacteria > Bacillati > Actinomycetota > Actinomycetes > Kitasatosporales > Streptomycetaceae > Streptomyces > Streptomyces sp. NPDC006259. The sequence continues at coordinate 20,800 of NZ_JBIAHY010000008.1, forward strand.
ATCATGCTCAGCGCCAGGCCCAGGTTGCCCGACGAGGACTCCACCAGAACGGAGTCCGGTCCCAGCGTGCCGCTGCGCTCGGCCGCGTCGATCATGGAGGCGGCTGCCTTGAGCTTCACCGAGCCGGCGAAGTTGAAGGCCTCGCACTTCAGATAGAGCGGCCATCCGTACAACTGCCGCAGGTCTACGAAGAGGTCTTCCTCGTGGAACTCCTGCGGGGTTCCGATGATGGGCACCGTGCCCGACCTCCCCCGTCTTCCCGCGTCAGGACCACTCGGGCTCGCCGTGGAGCCCGCCGAGCCCCTGAAGGGCGCCGACCAGCTCCGCGAGCGCTTCTCCGACGGCGGGCAAGGTGACCGCCGTCTCCGATCCCGCTCTGAGCGTGCTCGCGGAGGCGGAGCCCGCGCCGACAGCGATCGCGGAAACGGCGACGACGGTGCAGGCGGCAATTCGAAGCATCGAGCGCATGACTAATTCCTCGTTTCAACTGGTCGGGTATTTCCGGGGAAGCCCGCTCGGAGTTTTCCGGGGGAAAGTCCGGGGCATCTCGTCCGATGCGTTGATTCTTACAACCCGTCACCCCTGGGTTAAGGCTTTCGACTGTCAGGGTCCTGCCGTGACAACGTCATGCCAGATTGTTTTCTGGGGATCCGGGAAAAGGGAATTAACCATTCCCCCATGACATATGAGGCCCCGCCGAAATAGGAGGACAACATTCCGGGAACCGGGGGCGCGGACGGGGCCGGTCGGACGCCGGCGGGATGCGGACAAGTGACGCCCGAATGCGGACGGATACGGACAGATGGCGGCCGGATGCCGGTCGGGGGGCCGGTCGGGTGTCGGTCAACCGCCGGTCTGGTGTCGGCCAACCGCCGGTCGGGTGCCGGCCAAGCACCCGGGGGGCCAACGGTCCGGTGCCGATCAAGCACCGGGAGGCCGGCGGTCCGGTGCCGATCAAGCACCGGGGGGGGTCGGCGGTCAGAGTCGGTCATCAGCCGGTCGACGGTCAGACGCCGATCAGAGTCGGTCAGTCGCCGGGTGACTGTCAGCGGGTCGCCGATCAGAGTCGGTCAGTCGCCGGTGACTGTCAGCGGGTCGCCGACCAGACGCCGGTCAGTCGCCGGCGGACCGTCAGCCGGTGGCCGGTCAGAGGCCGGTCAGTCGCCGGCGGACTCCCGGATCGCCCAGCCGCGCAGCGAGTCCACCCGCAGGAATCGCGCCACGACCCGCCGCGCGGCGGCGTGGGCCGCGGCCGGCGTGGAGGCGGAGACGAACAGTACGAGGTCGGCGCCGTCGGCACCGACCTCCGCGTAGATGTGCTGCACACCGTCCTGGCTGCCGGCCACCGCCCGGACGGACCGACGCAGCTCGCGGTCGTCCAGTGGCCTGAGGCCACGCGCCAGGCGCACATTAATCATGTACATAGCAAGCTCTCGCAGCTTGGCCGACAATCGGTCAACTTGGGGTGTATTCGCGCCACACGTGTCTCATTCCGGTAGGACAGCCGGGGGCCGTCACTGACGATCTACCTAGCCCGCGGGGACCGGGAGAGCGGGAGACTGGTACGTGGTCTGAAGGCGTACGTAGGGGGCGAGAGTGTTGCGGATACTCGGGCTGGCATCGGATCCGGAGAGTCTGTATCGAGCCATGATCGGCGAACCCCACCTGGATGTGCCGGGGCTCGCCGATCATCTGGACTGGGCTGTGGAGCGGGTGCGGCACGCCCTCGACGAGCTGGCCCGGCTCGCCCTGGTCCGCCCCTCCGGCGACACCCCAGGCGAACTTCTCCTCGTCAACCCGGAGCTGCGACTGACCGCGCTGCTCACCCAGGAGGAGGTCCGGCTCGCCGAACGCCAACAGGCCATCGCCACCAGCCGCCAGGCCGTCACCGAGATCATCGGCAGCTACCACAACGCCGTCCGCAACCAGCGGGGACTCGAGGTGGAGCGCATCACCGGCCTGGAGATGATCCGGGCCCGGCTGGAGGAACTGTCCCAGGAGTGCGCCGAGGAACTCAGCGGGTTCATCCCGCTGAGCAGGCAACCGGCCGATTCCCGCCGCGCGGTCCGCCCGCTGGACGAGAGCCTGCTGAGCCGCGGCGTCCACATGCGCAGCATCTATCTCCAGGGTTCGCTGAGCGACCCCGACATGACCACGCACTTCGACTGGCTGACCGACCTCGGCGGCCGGGTGCGCACGGTGGCCACCCTGCCACTGCGGCTGATCATCTTCGACCGGCGGGTCGCCGTGGTCCCCTCCGACCCGGAGAACACCGCGTCCGGCGCCCTGCTGCTGCGCGGCAAGGGCCTGGTCTCCGCCCTGTGTTCGCTGTTCGAACACGTCTGGGAGGCCGCGACGCCCTACGGCCAGGAGCCGATCAACGACTCCCGCACCGGTCTGTCCAGCCAGGCGCGAGCCATTCTCAGCCTGCTCGCCCAGGGCTACACGGACGACGTGGTGGCCAGAAAGATAGGGGTCTCGGTCCGCACCTCGCGCCGCATCACCGCGGAGCTGATGAGCCAACTCGGCGCCCGAAGCCGTTTCCAGGCCGGCGTTCTCGCAGGGGAGCGCGGCTGGCTCAGAGGGGCGACCGCAGAGGGCGGGACGACGGACTGACCGGGCCGAACCGCCGACACCGACCGGGCGCCGCACCCTGACGGCGCACGCGCAGGAGAACGGACCGGACAGGAAGGCTTCACGAACCGGCACTGCGCCAAGGGTCCGACGGGCCGGCCGAGACCCGGAGGCCCCTACGACCGGCGCAGCCCCCGGAGCCCGACGGACCCGCCCGGACCCGCCGCCACCGACGACCGACCCGGACCCGAAAGCCCGACGGACCCGCCCGGACGCCAGGGCCCGCCGGACCGACGCGGACACGAACGGGCCGCGGACCACCGTGGAAGCCGAGGTTCCGCGAAACGCCATGGGAGCCGGGGTTCGGCGGACCGCCGTAGGGACTGCGGTGAGACAGATCGCGGTAGGGACTGCGGTGAGGCAGATCGCCGTAGGGACTGCGGTGAGACAGACCGCCGTAGGGACTGCGGTGAGGCAGGCCGCCGTGGGGACAGAGGTGAAGAGGGCCGCGGTGGACGCGGACGCGCGGCGGGCCCCGGTGGACACAGAGATGAGGCGGACCGCCGTCGACACAGACGCGCAGCGGGCCGCCTCAGAGACAGACGTACAGCGGGCCGCCTCGAACCACCAGGTGAGGAGGACCGCCGTGGACGAAGACGTCAGACCAGCCGCCGTAGAAAAGGACGTGAGGCGGGCTGCCCTGGACACAGACGTAAGGCGGGTCGCCCTAGACGAAGACGTGAGGCGGGCCGCCGTGGACACAGATGTACGGCGGGCCGCCGTGGACACGATGGCCGCGCGGACCGCCGTGGTGGTCGGGGCCGCGCGGGCCGCCGTAGGAACAGAGGCCGCCCCCCGGGGGAAGCGGGTGTCGCGGCTGTGGCGCCGGGCGCCACGACACCCGCCGCTCACCGGGCCGCGGCGGAGCGAAAGGCGCGCAGGGCCAGCGGTACGACGACCGCCAGCAGCACGCCCAGGGTGAGCACCGACGCCAGTTCCGGATGCCGTACCGGCAGGCTCGCGCCCGAGGAGGCGGGGGCGTTGCCCCACAGCACCCGGCAGGCCTCGGCCACCGAGCTGACCGGGTTCCACTCCGCGACCGTCCGCAGCCACCCGGGGAGTCCCCGCAGCGGCATGAAGGAGTTGGAGAGGAACGAGAACAGCACGAGGGCCAGGGCGGTGACGCCGTTGATGGCCTCCATGTTGCGCATCGCGAGTCCGATCAGCACGCCCAGCCAGAGCATCGCGTACGTGAATCCGAGGAGCAGCGCGAAACCCGCGACGACCTCGAAGAACCCGCCGTGGACGCGCCAGCCGACCAGCAGGCCGACCCCCGCCACCGCGACCATCGCGGCGGCCGCGGTGACCAGGTCCGCCACGGTGTACGCGAACAGCACCGAGGCCCGCGAGATGGGCATCGAGCGGAACCGGTCGGTCAGCCCGGCACGCAGGTCCGACGCCACCCCGAGCGCGGTGGCGCCCACGCAGGCCAGGCCCACCTGGGCGAACACGCCGGCCATCACGTAGTCGTGGTACTCGCCGCCCTTGACGCTGATCACACTCGCGAAGAGATAGCCGAGGATGACCACCATCGCGATCGGTGTGAGCGACACCGAGATGAGCTTCTCGGGCGTCCGGCGCAGATGCGTCATCTGCCGTCCCGTCAGGGCCAGGACCTCACTCATCGCCGCTCTCCTTGGTCTGGGCGCCGGCCCCGGTCAGCTGGAGGAACACTTCGTCGAGCGAGGGCCGCCGCAGGGCGAAGTCGGTGACCGGGACCCCGGACCGCTCGAGTTCCGCGGCCGCGCGGGCCACTCCCCCGATGCCGTCCACGAGCCGCACCGCGACCTGCCGGGTCTCCCGGTCGACCACCGGCACCTCGGACACCGCGCGGCCGAGCGCCGCCGCGGCCGCGTCGAGCGACGCGGAGCCCTCCACGGAGATCTCCAGCCGCTCGTCACCCACCTTCCGCTTGAGTTCGTCGGCGGTCCCCTCGGCGATCACCCGGCCGGAGCCGAACACGGTGATGCGGTCGGCGAGGAAGTCCGCCTCCTCCAGGTACTGCGTGGTCAGCAGCACGGTGACACCCCGGGCTATCTGCTCGCGGACCTGCTGCCACAGCGTGATCCGGCTGGCCGGGTCGAGCCCGGTGGTCGGCTCGTCGAGGAACAGCACCTGCGGCGAGGCGACGAGGCAGGCGGCCAGATCGAGCCGCCGGCGCATTCCGCCGGAATACGTCTTCGAGGGCCGGCCCGCGGCGTGCTCCAGCCCGAAACCGTCGAGGAGTTCCGCGGCCCGGGTCTGCGCGCCGCGCCGGCCGAGGCCCATCAGCCGGCCGATCAGCACCAGGTTCTCGCGCCCGGTGAGCAGCTCGTCCACGGCCGCGTACTGCCCGGCGAGGCCGATCCTGCGGCGCACCTCGCGCGGCTGGCGCACCACGTCGTAGCCGGCCACCGTCGCACGGCCGGCGTCCGGCGTGAGCAGCGTGGCCAGCGTGCGCACCGTGGTCGTCTTGCCCGCGCCGTTCGGGCCGAGCAGCCCGAGCACCGTTCCCGGTGGCACGCTCAGATCGACACCGGCCAGCACCTCGTGGTCACCGAATCTCTTCTTCAGCCCTTCGGCTTGAATGGCGAATTCCATGCCCCTCCCCGCCCTCTTCTGGATCTTTCCGAGTGTGTGTGCATTACCTTTCCGAGGCGTGAAGGTAGCAGGATAAATACCGGCCAGGTGCCCGCTATGTCCGGTATGACATGGCAGCACTCTGCAGCCGCAGCATGCTGCCTCCGCGAGACCTACGAATGCCCGCGAGCCCGCGCCAAGCTCTTTCCTGGAACCCCGCACCCCCCATGCCGCAGGAGAGAAGAAGCGAAATGGCAGCCAAACGGAACCTCGCAGCCGCACTCGGCAGGTGGAGTGCCGAACACCGGAAGACCGCGGTGTTCGGCTGGCTCGTCCTGGTCGTTCTGGTGATGACGCTGGGCAGCTCGGCGGGCCAGGTCAACCTCACCGAGGCCGACTACGGAACCGGCGACTCGGGCCGCGCCGAGCGCATCCTCCAGGACGCCGGACTGACCGAACCCGCCGGCGAGCTGATCTACGTCCGCAGCGACGAACTCACCGCCGACAGCCCCCGGTTCGCCAAGGCCGTCGCCGACACCACCGACGCCTTGGAGGCCACCGGCCTGGTCACCCGCGTCCGCACCCCCGACGCCACCAAGCTGGTCTCCGGCGACAAGCACGCCGCCCTCATCACGTACGACGTCAAGGGCGACCCGGACACCGCCGCCGACCGCGTCCAGCCGGTCATCGACGCCGTCGAGAAGACGGACGCCGCCCACCAGGACGTGACCCTCGGTCAGTACGGCGCCGCCACCGGCCTGAAGGCCATCAACGACAGCCTCGGCGAGGACTTCGTGCGCGCCGAGTACACCGCGCTGCCGGTCTCGCTGGGCATCCTGCTCGCCGTGTTCGGCGCGCTGGTCGCCGCCCTGCTGCCGATCGCGCTCGCCGTGACCGCCTGCGTCGGCGCGATCGGCCTGCTCGCCCTGACCAGCCACGTGGTGCCGGTCGACGGCATGACCAACTCCATGATGTTCCTGATGGGTCTGGCCGTCGGCGTCGACTACTGCCTCTTCTACCTGCGCCGCCAGCGCGAGGAGCGCGAGGCGGGCCGCGACAACGCCACGGCGCTCCAGATCGCCGCGGCCACCTCCGGCCACTCCGTGCTGATCTCCGGCATCACGGTCTGTGTCGCCATGGCCGGCATGTTCCTGTCCGGGCTGACCGTCTTCGAGGGGTTCGCCATCGCCACCATCGAGGTCGTCGTCATCGCCGTCCTCGGCTCCATGACCGTCCTGCCCGCCCTGATGGCCATGCTCGGCGACAGGATCGGCGCCGGCCGCATCCCGTTCCTGGGCCGCCGCCGTGCCCGCCGCGCCGCCACCGGCGTCCCGCGGCGCGACAGCGTCCTGCTGCGCGGCGTCCTCGCCCGCCCCGCCGTCTTCGCCCTGCTCGCCGCCGCCTTCCTGCTCGCCCTGGCCGCGCCCGCGCTCGGCATGAAGACGGAGAAGCTCGGCACCGACAAGCTGCTGCCCGAGACCAACCCGACCGTGGTCGTCTCCCAGCAGATCGAGAAGGACTTCCCCGGTTCGCCGGCGCCCGCCAGTGTCATCGTCAAGTCCGACGACATCGACTCGGCGGAGATGAAGCGGGCCATCGCCGACTTCCAGGCGAAGGCCGTGGCCTCCGGCCAGACCGGCAAGTCCATCGACGTCACCGTCCACGCGAAGGAGAACATCGCCGAGCTGAGCGTCCCGCTGGCCGGAAACGGCTCCGACGCCACCTCCAAGAAGGCGCTCACCACCCTGCGCGAGACCCTCGTCCCGGACACCGTCGGCAAGGTCGCCGGCAGCACCGCCCTGGTCCGCGGCGACCTCGCCTTCTCCGTCGACTACAACGACCAGCTGAAGAAGAGCATCGTCCCGGTCTTCGCCTTCGTCCTCGGCGTGACCTTCCTGCTGATGCTGTTCTCCTTCCGCTCCCCCGTCATCGCCCTCACCTCGATCCTGCTGAACCTGCTCTCGGTCGGCGCCGCGTACGGCGTGATGACGGCCGTCTTCCAGCACGGCTGGGGCGCGTCCGTGGTGGGCACGGAGGGCATCGGCGCGGTCGAGTCCTGGATGCCGCTGTTCGTCTTCGTGGTGCTGTTCGGCCTGTCGATGGACTACCACGTGTTCGTGGTCTCCCGGATCCGCGAGGCCTACGACCGCGGCGCCAGCAACCGTGACGCCATCGCGCACGGCATCCGCACCACCGCGGGCGTCGTCACCAGCGCCGGTCTGATCATGGTCGCCGTCTTCGCGGTCTTCGGAACGCTGGAGATGCAGGACTTCAAGCAGCTCGGCGTCGGCCTCGCGGTCGCCGTCCTGCTGGACGCCACCCTGGTCCGCGCCGTCCTGCTGCCCTCGGTGATGCTCCTGCTCGGCGACGCCAACTGGGCGGCCCCGAAGTTCCTGCGCAAGTCCCGCCCGGCCACCTTCGACGGCCCCACCTCGGCCCCCACGGCCCCGGAACGCGCGGCAGCAGGCCGATGACCCCCACCCGTGCGACGGAAGGCACCCCCGTGTTCGAGTTCAGCGTGGTCGGCGGCACCACGGCCCGTGAGGTCATCGCCCGCTCCCGTCCCGAGATCGTGCGCGAGGTGCGCTCCACCTACCTGGCCCACGACGACGGCGACTCGGTCAACCCCGACAGCTACTTCCTGCGCTTCCCCGACAAGCCGGACGCCCGCATCATCGCGCTCCCCGCCTACCTGGGCGGTGAGCACGACGTGGCCGGCATCAAGTGGATCGGCTCGTTCCCGCAGAACATCGCCGACGGCATCCCGCGCGCCAGCGCCGCCCTCCTGCTGAACGACTACGCCACCGGCTACCCGTTCGCCCTGCTGGAGGCCTCCCAGATCAGCGCCGCCCGTACGGCCGCCTCCGCGGTCCTGGCCGCCGAGCAGCTCTCCGGCTCCCGCACCGCCGGCCATCTGTCGGTGATCGGCGGCGGCATCATCGCCCGCAACATCCTGGAGTTCTTCGCGGCGCAGGGCTGGGAGTTCGGCGGCGTCACGGTCCACGACAAGATCCCCGAGTACGCCGAGGCCCTCGCCGCCCACGCGGACGACCACCTCGGCTACCGCACGTCGACCACCGCGAGCCTCGAAGTCGCCCTGCTCAAGGCCGACATCGTGGTCTTCGCGACGACGGCGGCGGAGCCGTACGTGCTGGACGCCGGGGCGTTCGCCCCCGGCCAGGTGGTCCTGAACATCTCCCTCAGGGACATCGGCCCGGAGCTGGTCAACGACGCCTACAACATCGTCGACGACATCGACCACTGCCTGAAGGCGAACACCTCGCCGCACCTCGCGGAACAGAAGTACGGGCACCGCGACTTCATCACCGGCACCCTCGCCCAGCACATCCGCGGCCAGGTGAGCACCGGCACCGACAAGCCGGTCATCTTCTCCCCGTTCGGCCTCGGCGTCCTCGACCTCGCGGTGGGCCTGCACATCTACCGGGAGGCCCGGGCGGCCGGCGAGGCCATCGCCATCGACGGCTTCTTCGGCGAGACGACCCGCTGGCCGACGCGCCCGCCCCAGCACGGCTGACCCGGCACCCCACGGAGCCCCCGCCGACCTCACCGGCGGGGGCTCCGTGGCACACCGGCACATGGCAAGGGGCCCGTCCCTGAAATCAGGAACGGGCCCCTATGATGCGTGGACCTGTGGGGATTTGAACCCCAGACCCCCTCGATGCGAACGAGGTGCGCTACCGGACTGCGCCACAGGCCCTTGCAACGAGTGAAACTCTAGCATCCCCGTCGGGGTGCTTGGAAATCCGTTCCCCGGGCCCCCGACCACCGCGAATACGGCGTCCCCCGCGGACGGTCGATCACTCGTCGGCTCTCACTTCTCAGCCGCTCCCACGCTTCGGCGCCGGCTCTCCGGCGCTCACTCGTTGGCGCCGGCTCTCCGGCGCTCACTCTTCGGCGCGCGTTCGCGCTCACTCGTTGGCCGCCCGCGGCCGCTCGCCGTCCTCGTACTGGTCGAACAGGGGCGTGCGGCCCCGCTCGCGCGAGCGCCGGGCCGACGCGGCGCGCCGCGCGTCGCTGCGCTCGCCGCCCTCCGCCCGTCCCGCGTCCCCGTCCGGTACGTCCTCCGCGCCGTCGGCGCCGTCCCGGCCGGCTGCCTCGTCGGCCGCCTCGTGCTCGGGCGCGACCGAGCTGGACCGGGCCGAACTCCAGGTGTCCGGCGCCCCGAGGTCCACGTCGGAGGTGGCCCGCGGCGCGACCGGCGCGGTCACGTACGTGGGCAGCGGCACCGGCACCGGGTCCCAGCTGTCGCCGTGGCCCGGCCGCCGCTGCCGTTCGCGCTGCTGGTCGACCCACTCGGCGTGGTCGGTCTGCTCGACGAGCGCCCTGCGGTCCGCGGCGAGCGCCACCAGGCCCGGGTCGGTCTCGACCTCGGGGCCCGCGGCCGGCTCCTCTGCGCCGGCGTCGAGACCGGGGTCGTCGGGGGTGTGCGCGGCCGAGGCGGACGCCCGCCGGCGGGGCTGCCGCTCGCGCAGCCGCTGGGCCGCGGCCTCGGCCTGCCTGCGGTCCATCTGGTAGGCGAAACGGCGGTGCTCCTGGGAGCGCAGGTAGGCGATGTAGCCGCTGAGCAGGACGGCGGGCACGCCGGGCGCCCAGAGGAACGCCAGTCCGCCGACGGCCGCGACGATCGCGCCCAGGGTGAAGGCGAGGAAGAGGACGACGGTGGTGCGCCTGCGGCGCGCGAGCACCTTCGAGCGCCGGGCGCGCGCGGCGGCCGCCTGCGCCTGCGCGGCCGCGGCGGCGGAGACCGCCGGCGCGGAGGGCGCGCGCCGCGTTTCGGGCACGCGCTGGTGCGCCGGCGCGGTGCCGGATTCGTGCGCGGACCTGACCGCCTGCTCACGGGCCGCCCTGGCCGCCTGCTCGCGGGCCTCGTGCGCCTCGTGCGCCTCGTGGGCCGCGAATGCCTCACGGGCCGCACGGGCTTCCTGGGCCAGGTGGGCCGCCTCGGCGGCGGCCTGTTCGCGGGCCGCCGCCGCGAGGGCCTGTTCGCGGGCCGCCCGCGCGGCGACCTGCTCGCGGGTCGGCTCCGGGCGGGGCTGTTCGCGGGCCGGCTCCGGGCGGGCGTGCTCGTGTTCCGGGACCTGCCCCTTGACCTGCGGACGGGCCGGAGGCATGGCGAAGGCCCGGACGTCCACCGAGTCGGTGGCGTGGTCCGGCGCGTCGGCGTCGGGCTGCTCCCCCTCCTCGGCGAAGCGCGCCCGGTCCTTGGCGTACCGGCGCTCCATGCCCGCTCGTCCGGACAGGAGCCGGATGGCGGTGCTGAAGCGTTCCGTCGGACGGGCCTCGTTCAGTTCGTCCTGCCTACGGAGCCACATCGGCACCAAGTAGGCGGCCCAGGCCCCGACGATGACTGCGTAGATCAGGCCGCTGCTGCTCACGTCTCACACGGTAGAGGGGTTTGTGTGAGGCCATCCGCCAATTGAGCCGGTGTGTCGCACGATCTGGCTGATATTTCGAGCTTTTTTTGTGACCGATCCGATCAGCAGGCCGCCCCGGCGGTGAATTCCCTGCCTCAGACGGTCATCGCCCGCCATTTTCGAACACTTATTCAATTCCCGGGGCTCGCGTGATTCCCGCGGCTGCTCTGCGGGTCACGGGGCGAACTCCGGGGGCGGTTGCGTCGCCAGCGGCTCAGCAGGCCCTCCGGCACCTCCTCGGCCGTGAGGGCGAACACGAGATGGTCGCGCCAGGCCCCGTCGATGTGGAGATAACGCGGCCGCAGCCCCTCCTCACGGAATCCGAGTTTCTCCACGACCCGGCGGCTGGGCCCGTTCTCGGGCCGAATGCAGACCTCGACGCGGTGCAGCCCGACCGTACGGAAACAGTGGTCCACGACCATCGCGACGGCCGTGGGCATCACGCCGCGCCCGGCCACCGACTCGTCCACCCAGTAGCCGACGTGCCCCGAGCACATGGACCCCCAGGTGATCCCGGCGACCGTCAACTGCCCGACCAGCCGCCCCTGGTACTCGATGACGAACGGCAGCATCCGTCCCGCGTTCGCCTCGGAGCGCAGGTGGCGGACCATCTGCCGGTAGGTCGGCCGGTGCGTGATCGGTCCGGCGGGCGCGGGCGGCGGAATGGTCGCCTCCCAGGGGCGCAGCCAGTCCCGGTTGCGCCGGTTGACCTCGCGCCAGGCCCGCTGGTCGCGCAGCTTTATCGGCCGCAGGACGATGTCGCCCTCCGTCAGTTCGACGGGCCAGGACGGGCTGTTCAGCTCGCACCCCCAGGACTGGCGCCGGGGCCGGTGTGGTCACCGCCGCGGAGCTGGTCCACGGCGTGGGTCAGCAGGGGCTCCAGGACGGCGAGCCCGTCCCTGACCCCGCCGGTGGAGCCCGGCAGGTTGATGATCAATGTGCGGTGCGCCACTCCGGCCAGGCCCCGCGACAGCGCCGCGGCCGGCACCTTGTCGCGGCCGTACGCCCTGATGGCCTCCGCGATGCCGGGCACCTCGTGGTCGATCACCGCGCGGGTCGCCTCGGGCGTGCGGTCGGTGGGCGAGATGCCGGTGCCGCCGGTGGTGACGACCACGTCGTACCCGGCCGTCACGGCGGCGCGCAGCGCGGCCTCCACCGGGTCCCCGTCGGGCACGACCCGAGGCCCGTCGACGGCGAATCCCAGGCGGGTGAGGGCCTCGGCGATCAGCGGACCGCCCCGGTCCTCGTAGACCCCGGCGGAGGCGCGGTTGGAGGCGGTCACGACCAGCGCGCGGTACGGCGGCGCGGGGCTCACGGCCGGCTCCAGTCGCCCGACTTGCCGCCTGTCTTCTCCTCGACCCGCACGTCCGTGATGACCGCTCCCTTGTCGACCGCCTTCACCATGTCGATCACGGTCAGCGCGGCGACGGAGACCGCGGTGAGGGCCTCCATCTCGACGCCCGTGCGATCCGTCGTCCTGACCGTGGCGGTGATCTCCACGGCGTCGTCCGCGACCGACAGATCCAGTTTCACACCGGAGACGGCCAGAGGGTGACACAGCGGGATGAGGTCGGGCGTGCGCTTGGCCCCCATGATGCCGGCGATCCTGGCGGTGGCCAGGGCGTCCCCCTTGGGCACCCCCTCGCCGCGCAGCAGCTCGACCACGCGGGGCGAGACGAGGACGCGCCCGCTGGCCCGCGCCGTCCGCGCCGTGACGTCCTTGCCGGACACGTCGACCATGCGGGCGGCGCCCGCCTCGTCGATGTGCGTCAGTCGGTCCTGCACAGGGGGTCCGGGGGTCTTCCCCCGGGAAGGCACAGTCATGGTGGTGTCGCGCTCCCGGTCCGGGCGTGTTGTGCGCGACACGGTACCCCCATGCGCGGGTCCGCAGCGGACCAGGACCGGCCCACGGACCCGGCACCCGCGGGTGCGCTCAGCCGAGCAGCACGACCTCGACCTCGGTCCCCGGCTCGACGGACTCCACGTCCTCGGGTACGACGATCAGCGAGTCGGCGTGCGCGAGGGCCGCGACCAGGTGCGAGCCGGCGCCGCCGACCGGGCGCACGGTGTCCCCGGCGCGACTCGCCCGCAGGAACTGCCTGCGCCCCTTCGGCGAGGTCAGCGCCTGGTCCGCGACGAGTGTCGCGCGCGTCGTGGGCCGGTGGACGTCCGGGAGTCCCATGAGGGCGCGGATCGCGGGCCGCACGAACAGCTCGAAGGAGACGTACGACGACACCGGGTTGCCGGGCAGGGCCAGCAGCGGGGTGTGGTCGGGGCCGATGGAGCCGAAGCCCTGGGGCTTGCCGGGCTGCATGGCGAGCTTGCGGAAGTCGATGCCGCCGCCCGCCTCGTCCTCGTCGCCGACGTGCGACAGCGCCTCCTTGACGACGTCGTACGCCCCGACGCTCACGCCGCCCGTGGTGACCACGAGGTCGGCGCGGACCAGCTGGTCCTCGATCGTGGACCGGAGGGTCTCGGCGTCGTCGGCGACCGCGCCCACCCGGTAGGCGATGGCTCCGGCGTCACGGGCGGCGGCGGTGAGGGCGAAGCTGTTGGAGTCGTAGATCTGGCCGCTGCGCAGTTCCTCGCCGGGCTGGACGAGTTCGCTGCCCGTGGAGAGGACCACCACGCGCGGGCGTGGGCGTACCCGCGCGGTGCCGCGTCCGATGGCGGCGAGCAGGGCGATCTGCGGCGGGCCGAGGACGGTGCCGGCCTCCAGGGCGCGGTCGCCGGCCCTGACGTCGCTGCCCTTGGCGCGGACGTGCGCCCGCGCCTGCGCCGCGCGGTACACGCGGACCTGCCCCGAGGCCTGTTCGGGGGCGAGGGCGCGGGCGCGCATCCCGTCGACGGGGCCCTCGCCGAGGCCCCCGTCGGTCCACTCCACCGGGACGACGGCCTCGGCGCCGGGCGGCAGCGGGGCCCCGGTCATGATCCGGGCGGCCTGTCCCGGCCCCACGTGCAGGAGGTCGGCCTGGCCGGCGGCGACGTCCCCGACGACCTCCAGGGCGGCCGGGTACTCCTCGCAGGCGCCCGCGACGTCCGCGACCCGCACCGCGTACCCGTCCATGGAGCTGTTGTCGAAGGGCGGCAGCGAGACCGGCACCATGACGTCCTCGACCAGGACGCAGCCCTGGGCATCGGGCAGTTGCAGCTCGATGGGTTCCAGGGGGCGGACGGCGGCGAGGATGTCCTCCAGGTGCTCGTCCACCGACCAGAGACGGTCCTGGCCGTTGGTGCGGGGCGCGGCGGTGCTCAAGGCTGGTGCATCTCCTCGGTGACGTAACTGCGGAGCCAGGACCGGAAGTCCGGTCCCAGATCCTCACGTTCGCACGCGAGTCTGACAATGGCACGCAGATAGTCGCCGCGGTCGCCTGTGTCATAGCGGCGGCCCTTGAAGACCACGCCGTGCACCGGACCGCCGGCCTTCTCGTCCTGCGCCAGCTGCTGGAGGGCGTCGGTGAGCTGGATCTCGCCGCCGCGTCCGGGCTCGGTCCGGCGCAGTATGTCGAAGACGCCGGGGTCCAGGACGTAGCGCCCGATGATCGCGTAGTTCGACGGGGCGTCCGCCGGGTCCGGCTTCTCGACCAGGCCGGTCACCTTGACCACGTCGCCGTCCGTGGTGCCCTCCACGGCGGCGCAGCCGTAGAGGTGGATCTGTTCGGGGGCGACCTCCATGAGGGCGACGACGCTGCCGCCGTGCCGCTCGCGCACCTCGATCATCTGCTGGAGCAGCGGGTCACGGGGGTCGATCAGGTCGTCGCCCAGGAGAACGGCGAAGGGCTCCTGCCCGACGTGCGGGGCCGCGCACAGCACCGCGTGTCCGAGGCCCTTGGGGTCGCCCTGGCGCACGTAGTGCATGGTCGCCAGGTCGCTGGACTGCTGGACCTTGGCGAGGCGGGCGGCGTCGCCCTTCTTCTGAAGTGCCGACTCCAGTTCGTAGTTGCGGTCGAAGTGGTCCTCCAGCGGGCGCTTGTTGCGTCCGGTGATCATGAGGACGTCGTCGAGGCCGGCGGAGACGGCCTCCTCGACCACGTACTGGATCGCGGGCTTGTCCACGACCGGCAGCATCTCCTTGGGAGTGGCCTTGGTCGCCGGCAGGAACCGGGTGCCGAGGCCGGCTGCGGGGATGACAGCCTTGCTGATCCTGGGGTGCGACTGAGTCATGTCGGAACCTTATCCGGTGGCTTTGTGAGGGATCTGTGGCTCCGGTCAATTAATGATCATATGAGCGTATGGAAAGCATGCGGGAGCCACACATGAGCCACACCGAAGGCGGAGCAGAGTCTCACAAACGGGTGTTGCGGCGAGAGTTCCTCACGGTGAGGAACAGGTTGACGACGGATGACCTGCGGGAAGCCGCCACCTCGCTCGCCGAGCGCGCCCTGCAACTTCCCGAGTTGGGGCGCGCCCGGACCGTCGCGGCGTACGTCTCCGTGGGCAGCGAACCGGGAACCCTCGCGCTGCTGGACGCGCTGCTCGCGCGGGGCGCGCGCGTCCTGCTCCCCGCGCTGCTGCCCGACAACGACCTCGACTGGGGCGCGTACGGCGGCGAGGGATCCCTCGCACGGGTCCAACACGGCGGGAGAATGACCCTCTTCGAGCCTGCGGGCGCGCGGCTGGGGCCCGACGCGGTGACGGAGGCCGACGTGGTGCTGCTGCCCGGCCTCGCCGTCGACGCGCGCGGCATGCGCCTCGGCCGCGGCGGCGGATCGTACGACCGCGTGCTGGCGCGGCTGGAACGCGCGGGCGCGGATCCCGCGCTGGTGGTGCTGCTGTACGACAGCGAGGTCGTCGGGCATGTCCCGGAGGAGCCGCACGACCGGCCGGTGCACGCCGTGGTGACGCCGTCGGGCGTGCGGCGCTTCACCGGCTGACGGCACGACGGCACGGCTCACGACAAGGCCGGTGACACGACGGAGGGCCCCGCACGCGCGCGTGCGGGGCCCTCTCGGCTGTTCGGCGTCTCAGCCGTTCACGGCTTCAGCACCAGGGTGTCGCTCGTGCTGTCGTCGACCGCCTTCTTCTTGAACGACCAGTCGAGCAGTTCGCCCTTGGCCCACTTGTCCGTCTGATCGGTGTAGTGGGCGCTGAAGGCGTGCCCGGAGGCACCGGTGAGGTTGATCCACTTCGACTTGTCGAGGTCGTCCAGGTTGACCACCATCCGCATCGACGGCACCCAGACGACGTCGTAACCGCCCGCGGCGTTCCAGCCGGTCGCGTCGACCGCCGCCTCGCCGCCGCCGAGCTTCCAGGGGCCGCGGTTGAGGATGGTCCGCAGGATGCCGGGACCGCTGGTGCCCAGGGTCTGGTTCTTCAGGAACAGGCGGTGCAGCCGGCCCCAGCTCCAGGTGTCGATGTCCTTGCCGAGCTTGGCGGTCAGCTCCCAGCGGGCGTCGATCATGGCCCGCGCGAACAGCTTGTCGCGGTTCTTCTCGGCGCCGGGGCGGGTGCCCACCTCGGGCGTCGTCCACCAGTCGCTGTCCTGCTTCTCCATGAGGGTGCTCACGACCTCGAACCAGCGGTCGCCGCCGTCCGGCTGCGCCTGGTCGCCGTCGCGCTGGCCGCACTCGCGGACCTTGTCCTTGTCGTCGACCGGACCGGTGGTGTCGACCGGGTCGACCCACAGGCACTGGCCCTCGACCCGCAGTTCCTTGGGCAGCTTGTGGCCGAAGGCCAGCTTGAGGATGTTGCGCCACACCGCGTTGAAGTAGGCGGCCGCGGCGGAGTCGGCGTCCTGGGTGCGGTCCCAGCCCTGAAGCAGTTCCTGCGCCTCACGGACGTCCGCGTCGTCCAGGTTGATCTTCAGCAGCGTGGGCACCAGCTTGTTGGCGATCTGGCTGCTGTTGTCCAGCTGCATCTGGCGCATGTCGTCGGTGGAGACCTTGCCGCCGCCCTTGATCTTCTGCTTGATCAGGTCGGTGATCCGCTGGCTGCGGGTGCCGTAGCCCCAGTCCGCGGTGAGCGTGTACGGGTACTTGTCCGGGTCGACCACGGCCTGGTTGGCGGTGACGATGTAGCCGCGCTCCGGGTCGTACTCGTAGGGCAGCTGGTCGAACTTCAGATAGCCCTTCCACTTGTTCCTCGACTCCCAGCCCAGGGTGGGGACCCTGCCGTCGAGGCCCTTCGCGCGCGTGGGGATCTTCCCGGGCAGCTGGTAGCCGATGTGGTTCCTGGTGTCGGCGTAGACCAGGTTCTGCGAGGGCACGTCGAACTTCTCGGCCGCCTTGCGGAAGGCGTCCCAGTCGGCCGCCCTGTTCATGGCGAACACGGCGTCCATGGAGGTGCCGGGCTCCAGCGCGGTCCACTTCAGGGCGACCGCGTAGCCGTTCCCGCGGTCGGGGGCGTCGTCGTCGACGGTGGCCTTCCTGCCGACCTTGACCAGTTCGTCGTCCCGGTCGGACAGCAGCGGCATCCCGTCCTCGGTCTGCCGGACCACGATCTTCTTCGCCGTGCCGCCCGCGACCTCGATGGTCTCCTCGCGCGTGACGAAGGGCTTGACCTTGCCGTCGTAGAGGTAGCCGTCGCCGGAGAGTTTCTCCAGGTAGAGGTCGGTGACGTCGACGCCGGAGTTGGTCATGCCCCAGGAGATGTCCGCGTTGTGGCCGATGACCACGCCGGGCATGCCCGCGAAGGTGTAGCCCGAGACGTCGTACTGGCACTTGTCGGAGACTTTGCGGCAGTGCAGGCCCATCTGGTACCAGACGGACGGCAGGGAGGCCGACAGGTGCGGGTCGTTGGCCAGCAGCGGCTTACCCGTGATGGTGTGCTCACCGCCGACGACCCAGGAGTTGGAGCCGATGCCGTTGCCGTTCACGCCGACGGCCGTGGGCAGGTCGTCCAGGACGTCGTAGAGGCCCGCGAGCTGGCCCTCCAGGGCCGAGCCGGACGTGTCGGCCGTGTCGGAGGAGGTGCCGGACCCTCCGGTCGCGCCGTCCAGGGAGGAACCGTCCGAGGTGCCGTCCGCGGAACCGTCCGAAGTGCCGTCCGAAGTGCCGTCCGCTGAGTCCCCGGAGCCACCGGAGCTGCCGGAACCGCTCTGCTCGAACGTCTCGGTCAGCTCGTCGTACTGGCCCTCCTGGACGATCGGCTTGTTGCGGTCGTACGGGTACTGCGGGTACAGGTCGGCGATCTGCTGCGGGCCGAGGCGGCTGGTCAGCAGGGCGCGGTCGATCTCGTCCTGCATGTTGCCGCGCAGGTCCCAGGCCATCGCCTTCAGCCAGGAGACCGAGTCGACGGGCGTCCACGCGGCGGGCTTGTAGTCGTTGGTGAACCCGAGCGCCGCGTACTCCAGCGAGATGTCCTCGCCGTCCTTGCCCTGGAGGTAGGCGTTGACCCCCTTGGCGTACGCGTCGAGGTACTTCTTCGTGGAGTCCGACAGTTTCTTGTCGTACTCAGCCCGGGCGATCCGGTCCCAGCCGAGGGTGCGCAGGAACTCGTCGTTGTCGACCTGGCTCTTGCCGAACATCTCCGACAGGCGCCCGGAGGTCATGTGACGGCGCACGTCCATCTCGTAGAACCGGTCCTGCGCCTGCACGAAGCCCTGCGCCATGAACAGGTCCTCGTCGGAGGAGGCGTAGATCTGGGGGATGCCGTACCCGTCCCGCTTCACGTCCACCGGCCCGGAAAGGCCGTCCAGGGTGATCGAACCCTTGGTCTGCGGGAAGGAGGCGCGGACGGTACTGATCGACCAGTAGCCGCCGTACGCGATGCCTCCGATGAGGGCCAGCACCAGGACGAGCACGAAGAGCCGGGCTTTGCGCCCCTTCTTCCTGCCGGACTCGGCGGGCTTGTCGCCCGTTGTGGCGGTGGTGTTGGGGGGCATCGCTGTCCTTGCTGTCCTAACGCGAGCGGCAGGTCGGGCTATGACTATGAATGAGCGCTGGAGCAACCATAGGCGCAGGGGTCCGCGCCACTTGACGCGGAGTCGGCAACCAGCGCGTAAGGATGTTCGATCTTCCACCGTCGAGCGTCAAGAAATCGTCAAGAGTTAGGTAAGGTAACGAAGTAATGGGGTCCGGGGCGCCGCAGCTTCGTGTCCGATGTACATGTGCGCCCCGCGCGCGAGACGCGCGGGCCAGCGAAGGGAACCGCCGCTGACTGTCCACCACCTCAACCAGCTCCTGTTCGTCTGCTCGCTCGTCCTGCTCGTCGCCGTCGCAGCGGTCCGGATCTCCTCGCGCAGCGGACTCCCCAGCCTGCTCGTGTACCTGGGCATCGGCGTCCTCATGGGCCAGGACGGCATCGGCAACATCCACTTCGACAACGCCGAGATGACCCAGGTCATCGGGTACGCGGCCCTGGTCGTGATCCTGGCCGAGGGCGGCCTCGGCACGAAGTGGAAGGAGATCAGGCCGGCCCTGCCCGCCTCCTCCGTGCTGGCGCTGGCCGGGGTCGCGGTGAGCGTCGGCGTCACCGCCGCGGCGGCCCACCACCTCGTCGGGCTGGAATGGCGGCAGGCGCTCATCATCGGCGCGGTGGTGTCCTCCACGGACGCGGCGGCGGTCTTCTCCGTGCTGCGCAGGATCCCGCTCCCCTCGCGCGTGACGGGCACCCTGGAGGCCGAGTCCGGCTTCAACGACGCGCCTGTCGTCATCCTGGTCGTCGCCTTCTCCACCGCCGGACCCGTCGAGCACTGGTACGCGCTGCTGGGCGAGATAGCGCTGGAGCTGGTCATCGGCGCCGCCATCGGCCTCGCGGTCGGCTGGCTGGGCTCCTGGGGCCTGCGCCACGTGGCCCTGCCCGCCTCCGGCCTCTACCCGATCGCCGTCATGGCGATCGCGGTCACGGCGTACGCGGCGGGCGCGCTGGCACACGGCAGCGGCTTCCTCGGCGTGTACCTCGCGTCCATGGTCATGGGCAACGCGAAACTCCCGCACTGGCCCGCCACCCGCGGCTTCGCCGACGGGCTCGGCTGGATCGCCCAGATCGGCATGTTCGTCCTGCTCGGCCTGCTGGTGACCCCGCACGAGCTGGGCGACGACGTGGTGCCGGCGCTCGTCATCGGTCTGGTGCTGACCATGGTGGCGCGCCCGCTCAGCGTGGTGCTCTGCCTGACGCCGTTCCGCGTGCCCTGGCAGGAGCAGACGCTCATGTCCTGGGCGGGCCTGCGCGGCGCGGTCCCCATCATCCTGGCGACCATCCCCATGGTGAGCGGCATCGAGGGCAGTCGCCGGATCTTCAACATCGTCTTCGTCCTGGTCGTCGTCTACACCCTGATCCAGGGTCCGACGCTGCCCTGGCTGGCCCGCACGCTGCGGCTCGGCAAGGACCCCGAGGCCGACGACCTGGGCATCGAGTCCGCGCCACTGGAGCGGCTGCGCGGGCACCTGCTGTCGGTGGCGATCCCGGAGGGCTCCAAGATGCACGGCGTCGAGGTCAACGAGCTGCGGCTGCCCGCCGGGGCCGCCGTCACCCTCGTCGTGCGCGGCGGCACCTCCTTCGTGCCGCTGCCCACGACCGTCCTGCGGCGCGGCGACGAGCTGCTGGTCGTCGCCACCGACCCGGTCCGGGACGCGGCCGAGCGACGGCTGCGCGCCGTGGGCCACGGCGGCAAGCTGGCCGACTGGCTGGGGACGGACGGCGCGGACGCACGGTGAGCGCGCGCCCCCGCTCGACCGGGTCGGCACCCGGCACCCGGCCCGGCACCCGCGAGCGTTAAGCGCAGGTTTCGTACCGTTCACACCTCCTTCATTCGGAGGCGGTCCCGTTCGTGGTGCTCACTTTCACAGGCACCGCGGGCGGTGATCCCTGTACGATGAAGGCACACCTTGATCGAACCAACTCTGCCTGACGCAGAGCTGGCGCGACCGTATGGCGGCCGGAACACCTCCCGAGTGGGCACCGGTATCTACCGCAGTGCGCGCAAGAGGACAGCTCTCGGCGCCGCCCGAACACACAAGGGGTCGCGCTACCAGGCGGCAGAAAGGCACGGGCCGTGGCATCCACGGTCACCTCCGAGCCGTCGCAGGACGCGCCGGCCTCGCCCCGCCCGGGGTACGGGCAGCTGCTGCGCACCCGCGGCGCCTGGACGTTCCTGCTGCCCGGCTTCGCCGCGCGCCAGCCGTTCGCCATGCTCACCATCTCCATCGTGCTGCTCGTGCAGCACACCACCGGCTCCTACGGCGTGGCGGGCGCCGCCGCGGCCGTCACCGGTGTCTCCATGGCGCTGTGCGCGCCCTACACCGGCCGTCTCGCCGACCGGTACGGCCAGCGCGCCGTACTGATCCCGGGCGTCCTGGTGCACTCGCTGTCGGGCCTGACCCTGACGGCGCTCGCGCTGGGCCACGCCCCCCTGTGGGCGCTGTTCGTGGCGGCGGTGCCCACCGGCGCCTCGGTCCCGCAGGTCGGCCCGATGGTGCGGGCCCGCTGGGGCGTGAAGCTCAAGGGCTCACCCCTGATGACCACGGCGGCCGCCTTCGAGTCCGTCACGGACGAGCTGACCTTCGTGGTGGGCCCGCTCCTGGCGACCGCGCTGTGCACCGCCGTGAACCCGGCCGCCGGCCTGGTGACCGAGGCTTCGCTGACCCTGCTCGGCGGTCTGCTGTTCGCCGCGCAGAAGGGCACCCAGCCCTCCGTCGCCGTCGACGGGCACGCGCGCGTGGAGCACGCCTCCGCCCTGGGCATCCCCGGTGTGCGGGTGCTGATCGTGGCCTTCCTCGGCATCGGCTCGGTCTTCGGCGGCATGCAGGTCTCCCTGGCCGCGTTCACAGAGTCGATCGGCGAGCCCGGCCTGAACGGCGTCCTGTACGGCACCTTCGCCGCCGGCAACATGCTCTCCGGCCTGGTCTGCGGCGCCGTCGCCTGGAAGTCGGCCCCCCAGCAGCGTCTGGTGGTCGGGTACACGGCGCTGGCCCTCACGGCGTCCGGCCTGTGGGCGGCGCACTCCGTGCTCCTGCTGGCGGGCCTCGGCCTGCTGGTCGGCATGTGCATCGCGCCCGCGCTGATCACCGGCTACACGCTGGTCGAGGGCCTGGTCCCGGCGGGCGCGCGCACCGAGGCGTTCACCTGGCTCACCGGCGCGGTGGCGCTCGGCCAGGCGGCGGCCGTCACCGCGGCCGGTCAGTTGGAGGACCGCTTCTGGGGCGGCGCCGGTTTCCTGGTGCCGCTGGCCGGTACGGTCCTGGCCCTGGGGACGCTGCTGGCGCTGCGCTCGCGGCTGGTGGCGCGGCCGCGGGGCCGTACCGTCGCACGTGGCGTCGGTCACCGCTTGCCGGTCGCAGTGGACTGATCCCGGGGAATGCGTCAGTATGGACCGTCGTTAGCACTCATTGAGTGAGAGTGCCAGGAGGAAGACAGTGCCGACCTACCAGTACCAGTGCACCGAGTGCGGCGAGGGCCTCGAGGCGGTGCAGAAGTTCACCGATGACGCCCTGACCGAGTGCCCCAACTGCGGTGGCCGCCTCAAGAAGGTGTTCTCCGCCGTCGGCATCGTCTTCAAGGGTTCCGGCTTCTACCGGAACGACAGCCGCGGCTCCTCGTCGAGCAGCGCGCCGGCGTCGTCGCCCTCGAAGTCGTCGACGCCCTCGACGCCCTCGACCACGTCTTCGTCGTCCTCCTCGGACTCGAAGCCGTCCAGCTCCGGCACCTCGGCGGGCAGCTCCGCCGCGTAAGCCACACTTCCCGGACCCCGCCGTCGTACGACGGCGGGGTCCTCGGTGTTCTCTGCGCTCCGCCGACGCCGGCCGGGGGCGTCGGGCGGCCGGGGGCGTCCGGAGCCCGGAGCCGGATCCAGGGCGTGAGCGGCGCCCGCTACTGTGCTGGTCATGGTGAACGCAGAGATCGGCGTAATCGGCGGCTCGGGCTTCTACTCGTTCCTGGACGACGTGACCGAGATCCAGGTGGACACCCCCTACGGGCCACCCAGCGACTCCCTCTTCCTCGGTGACATCGCCGGCCGGCGGGTCGCCTTCCTGCCCCGGCACGGTCGCGGTCACCATCTGCCGCCCCACCGGATCAACTACCGGGCCAACCTCTGGGCGCTGCGCTCGGTCGGCGTGCGCCAGGTCCTCGGCCCGTGCGCGGTGGGCGGCCTGCGCCCCGACCACGGCCCCGGCACGCTGCTGGTGCCGGATCAGCTCGTCGACCGTACGAAGACGCGGCCCGGGACGTACTTCGACGGGCTGCCGCTGCCCGACGGCTCGGTGCCCAACGTGGTGCACGTGTCCCTGGCCGACCCCTACTGCCCCACCGGCCGCTCGGCCGCGCTGAAGGCGGCGCGCGGGCGGGAGTGGGAGCCGGTGGACGGCGGGACGCTCGTCGTGATCGAGGGGCCGCGGTTCTCCACCCGTGCCGAATCGTTGTGGCACCAGGCGCAGGGCTGGTCGGTGGTGGGCATGACGGGTCACCCCGAGGCGGCTCTCGCACGCGAACTCGAACTCTGCTACACGTCGTTGACACTGGTCACGGACCTCGACGCGGGTGCCGAGACCGGCGAGGGCGTCTCCCACGAGGAGGTGCTGCGGGTGTTCGCCACGAACGTGGACCGGTTGCGCGGGGTCCTCTTCGACGCGGTGGCCGCGCTGCCCCCGACCGGCGAGCGGGACTGCCTGTGCGCCAACGCGCTGGGCGGGCTGAATCCGGGGTTCGAGCTGCCGTAGCGGCGGAGGGCCGAAGGCAGAGGGGCAGATCCGGAGTTCGGGCTGCCGTGGCGGCGGAGGGCGAGGGCAGAGGACGGAAGGCGTCGCCGGTGCGGACGGCCTCGTCCAGCTTGGGGAGGGCGGGCGATCCTCACCCACTGCGCCCGGTTCTTCGGAGGCGGAAGTCGGGACTCATCGTTCGGGTGAGGGAGTTGTCCACAATCCGGCGGTGATCCACCGGTTCGGGCGGGCGGTGGCGCGAGGGCTCACCGTGGATGGACAGGCCCCGTCCGTCCTCGCTGGTGGTGATCCCGTTGTCCTTTCGGTCCGCGTCTCCCTGTAGCCCTCCTTCTCCGCTTGTGCGGCCTTCTCCTCCTGCCCCGCCTTCTCTCCCCGGTGCTCCTTCTCTTCCCGTCGCTTCATCGCTCCTCGTTGCTCCGTCCCTTCTCGTTCCCTCCCTCCCCGTTCCGCCCTCGTGCGAGGTCCCGCAGTTCGCTCCGGTGCGGGTCCGGGGCGGGCTTCACCTACTGCACCGGCTGGCACGGAACCGGAGGCGGGCTCTCGCGGTCGGCCTGGCCGTCACGGCCGCCGCGCTGGTGGCGGCCGGCCCGCGGGACGGTGAATCGACTCGCGGACACCCGGTCGGAGGGTCGCCCGCTCGCGCCCAGTCGTCGGCACGCGCTCCTGCCGGTGGCTCCCACACCGCCGGGAGGGTGAGGGCGGCGGTGCGGATCGCCGACGCGGCCACCGTGCGGCTGCTGCGCCCGGGCGACCGGGTCGACGTCATCGCCGTCGACCCCGCCGAGCGGCCCGCGGTGCGGGACGGCGAGGCCCACGTGATCGCGCGCGGTGCGCTGGTGACCAAGGTGCCGGGACAACCGTCGTCCGACTCGGTCGGCTCCGGTGCCGAGGGCACCGACCGGGCCGCCGACTGGACCGCTGACGGGGCCGTCGAGGGCGGCGGTGACGGCGGCGCGCTGGTCGTGCTGTCCGTACCCCGGTCCACCGCGGCCCGCCTCGCGGGGGCGAGCGCCACGGCTCGGCTGGCGGTGACCCTGTGGTGAGTCTCGTCGTCCGGGGCCCACGGGCCTCGCTGCCGCTTCCCCTGTCAAGTCCCTCCTTGGAGCTACCGCATTGGACACGCCCGCCCGGGGGTGACGTAGGTTGCGGAGCTGTTTGTTCCACGACCCGTCCATGCGAGGAGTGTCACCGAGGTGAGCGAAAAGGCGAGCGTCTGGCAGGGCTTCAAGGCCTTCCTGATGCGCGGGAACGTCGTCGATCTGGCAGTCGCGGTGGTGATCGGCGCGGCCTTCACCAACATCGTCAACTCGGTGGTGAAAGGGGTCATCAACCCGCTGGTCGGCACCATCGGGACGAAGAACCTGGACAGCTACAACTCCTGCATCAAGGGGCCCTGCGTCGGCACGGGCGACACCGCGACCGGTGTCCGGATCCTCTGGGGATCCGTCCTCGGCGCGACGCTGACCTTCGTCATCACGGCGGCCGTCGTCTACTTCCTGATGGTCCTGCCGATGTCGAAGTACCTGGCGCGAATGGAGGCCCGCAGGAAGGCCAAGGAGGGCACGCACGAGGTCATCGAGATCACCGAGCTGGAGGTGCTCAAGGAGATCCGCGACGCGCTGGTCGCCCAGCGCGGCTCCGGGCACGGCGAGCGGTAGCGGTCCCGCGCGGGGCCTGGCGGCCGGTGGTCCGACGGGCGATGGCCCGACGGATGGTGGTCCGGCGGGCGATGGCCGGGCGGGCTCGCCGGGTTCAGATGTGGTGGGGCGGCTTCTCGTCGAGGAAGCGCTTGAGGTCGGCCGCGCTGTCGCCGCCGGCTCCTGGCCGATCGCCCCATCCGCCGTCCGTGTCGTCCGAGGACTGGCGGTCCAGCGGGTCGTCGAAGATCAGCGCGGCCTTGGGCTCACGCGGCTCGGGGGCGGTGGGGGTACTCATGGCTCCAGGGTACGGCCCCGGGTGCGGACCGGGGCGGCCCTCGACCGCCGCCCGGCCCCGGCCCCCTCACCCGCCCGTCTCCCCCGCTGAACTGCGCCTTCGCGCACGGCATCAGCCGTCATCGGCCCGTGCACTCCTCGGCAAGATTTTCCCCGCGACATCTGTTGTGCTGGGATCCATGACGCCCAGTCCTCCTCCGCCGTCCTCCCCGTCCCCCTCTTCCTCCCCGTCCCCCACGCCCACACCCGGTGCGCCGGCGCACCCCAGGCCGCTCCGCAGACTGACGTCCCGCGGCCGGGGTGAGGCCCACCGCGTCGCCTCCCCGCTGGAACTGTTCTTCGACCTCTGTTTCGTCGTGGCCATCGCCCAGGCGGGCATCCAGCTGGTGCACGCCGTGGCGGAGTCCCACGCGGGCGAGGGCATCCTGAACTACGCGATGGTCTTCTTCGCCATCTGGTGGGCCTGGATGAACTTCACGTGGTTCGCGTCGGCCTACGACAACGACGACGTCCTCTACCGGGTCGTCACCCTCGTACAGATCGCGGGCGTCCTGGTCCTGGCCGCCGGGGTGTCACGGGCGTTCGAGGACCACGACTTCCTGGCCGTCGTGGTGGGCTACCTGATCATGCGGCTGGCCATGACCACGCAGTGGCTGCGCGTCGCCCTGTCGAGCGAGGGCGCGGAGAGAGCGATGGCCCTGCGGTACGCCGTCGGCGTGGCGCTCTGCCAGATCGGCTGGCTGGGGCTGCTGTTCCTGCCCGAGGGCGGCAAGCCCTGGCTGTTCCTGGTGATGGCGCTGCTGGAGATGTGCGTTCCGGTCTACGCGGAGAAGGACCACCCGACCTCCTGGCACCCGCACCACATCGCCGAGCGCTACGGGCTGTTCACGATCATCGTGCTGGGCGAGACGATCGCCGCGGCCACGGTCGCCGTGAAGGTCGGCATCGACGAGAACGACGCCCTCGACGAGCTGCTCCCGATCGCCGCGGGTGGGCTGTTGATCATCTTCTCCGCGTGGTGGATCTACTTCGTGGTGCCCATCCACGGCCGGCTGCGCTCCAGCAAGGAGGCCTTCCGGTGGGGTTACGGCCACTACCTCGTCTTCGCCTCGGCCGCCGCGATCGGCGCGGGCCTGGAGGTGGCGGTCGAGCAGGCGGTCGGCGAGGCGCACCTGTCGACGTCCGCCGCGTCGGCGGCGGTGACCCTGCCGACGGCGCTGTATCTGCTGACCGTCTGGGCGCTGCATTCCCGCCACTTCAAGGTGGGCCTCGCCCAGCAGTCGGTGCTGCCGGTCGCCGCGCTGCTGGTGGTCTGCTGCACGTTCCTCGGTGACTGGTCGGTCCTCGCGGCGGGCCTGGTGTCGGCACTGACGGTGGCCACCGGGACGACGCTCACGGCGCGCATGGCCGCGCGGGACAACACGCCGCGGGGCGCCGGCGAGGCGGTATGACGGAAGCCGGGTGACCTTCGGGTGCGCTGCCTGGCCCGCTCCCCGCGACGGCTGCGCGGCCACCCGTGGGCCGGCAGGCGGAGGTGGTGCGCGGGGACGTCACGGACGTCACGGACGTCACTGACGGCGCGGTGCTCGCCGAGGCCATGGACGCGGGCCGTGTGACGCCGGGCCCTGCGGGACGCCGCGCCGCGTGCCGCTCACGCCGTACGGGACGCCACGCCGCGCGCCGCCCGCGCCGCGTACCGCCCACGCCGTACGGGACGCCACGCCGTGCGGGACCGCCCCGCTGTGTGCCTCAGGGCGTGCGACGGGAGCTGCTGGGGAGCCGGTGCGCGGGAGGCGGGGTGAGGGCCGCGCGGTGTCGGTCGCCGCGCGGGACGAGGGGCTGGGGCGGAAGAGGGCTGAACGGGGTTGAGCGGGGCTGCCCCGCCGGGTCGGCGGCGCGCGAGACTGGGGCGTATGACAGTTGACGCTCTGACAGTCGGCGCTCTGACGGATGTGGCCGGGATGCGCGTGGGGCATGCCTCTCGCACCGGGGACGGGTGGCTGACCGGCACCACGGTCGTCCTCGCCCCGGAGGGCGGGGCCGTGGCCGCCGTGGACGTACGCGGCGGTGGCCCCGGGACCAGGGAGACCGACGCCCTCGATCCGCGCAACGTGGTGCAGCGGGTGGACGCGATCGTGCTGACCGGTGGCAGCGCCTACGGACTCGACGCGGCGTCGGGGGTGATGGCCTGGCTGGAGGAGCGGGGCCGCGGGGTGCCGGTCGGCGCGGACCCCGCACACGTCGTGCCGGTGGTGCCCGCCGCGTGCGTATTCGACCTGGGGCGCGGCGGTGACTTCCGGGCCCGCCCGGACGCCGCGCTCGGCCGGGCCGCGGTGGAGGCGGCCGCGGCGAGCACACCCGGGGCGCGGGTGCCGGAGGGGTGCGTGGGTGCCGGGACGGGCGCCGCGGTGGGGCCGATGAAGGGCGGGGTGGGTACCGCCGCCACCGTGCTCGACTCGGGTGTCACGGTGGCCGCGCTGGTGGTGGCCAACGCGGCGGGCTCGGTCCTGGACCCGGAAACGGGCGTGCTGTACGGGGAGTTGTTCCAGGGACGTGTGGCGTATCCGGAGGAGGAGGTGCACGAGGCGGCCCGTCGGCGTCTGGCGGAGAGCGCCGCGAAGAGTGCGCCCCCGCCGCTGAACACGACCCTGGCGGTGGTCGCGACCGACGCGGACCTCACGAAGGCACAGGCGCAGAAGCTGGCGGGCACGGCGCACGACGGCATCGCCCGCGCGGTACGGCCGGTGCATCTGCTGCACGACGGGGACACGGTGTTCGCGCTGGCGACCGGCGGGCGTCCGTCGGGCGCCGATCCGCTCGGCACCGCGCATCCGCTCGCCCTGAACGACGTCCTCGCGGCGGGTGCGGACATGGTGACGCGGGCGATCGTGCGGGCGGTGCGCGCCGCGGAATCGGTGACGGCGGCCGGCGGGACGTGGCCGTCGTACGGGGAGTTGTACGGGAACCGGTAACCAAGTCCCCTCAAAAGGCGGGGTCATTGTCCCGGTTCTGTCACGCGACGGGCTCAGTGGCGGACGGCGGGAACCCCGGCGGCCGTGGTGGTCCTCTTCCTCCACGTACTGGAGCGGATCTCGCACATCACACGAAGCTGGAGCAGCCCGTGACAACGCCGAACAAAACAGCGCGGCGCACACTGGGGGCCTGTGCCGCCCTGGTGGTCGGCGCCCTCACCCTGTCCGCCTGCGGCGGCAGCGCCAACGCCGAGGACAAGAACGGCAAGGGTGGTGCGGACTCTCCCAGGACGTCCACCGCCAAGATCGTCATCTCGGCCGCGGACGGTTCCATGAACGCCTCGATCAACAGCACCGGCGTGAAGGTGAGCGACGGCCGGCTGACCACCGTGAAGATGACGGTGGCCGGGACCCAGCAGGTCGTGGCGGGCACGCTCGCGGCGGACGGCAGCAGCTGGAAGCCGAAGGAACAGCTGGAGCGCGGGACGAAGTACGAGATAGCGGCGACCGCGAAGGACGCGGGCGGCCGGACGGTGGCGGCCGACTCCGTCTTCACGACGGTGTCCTCGGCCAACAGCTTCATCGGGACGTACACGCCGGACAACGGCACGACGGTCGGTGTCGGGATGCCGGTGTCCTTCACCTTCGACAAGGCCATCGACGACAAGAAGGCCGTCCAGTCGCACATCACGGTCTCGGCCAGCAGCGGGCAGAAGGTGGTCGGCCACTGGTTCGGGTCGCAGCGGCTCGACTTCCGGCCCGAGGAGTACTGGAAGGCCGGTTCCAAGGTCACGATGAAGATCGACCTGGACGGCGTGCAGGGCGCCAACGGCGTCCACGGCGTGCAGAAGAAGACGGTCACCTTCACCATCGGGCGCTCGCAGGTCTCCACGGTCGACGTCGGCACCCAGACCATGTCCGTGGTGCGGGACGGGGCGGCGCTGAAGACGGTCCCGATCTCCTCGGGCAGCGCCGAGCACACGACGTACAACGGCCAGATGGTGATCACGGAGAAGTTCACGCAGACGCGGATGAACAGCCGGACGGTCGGCCTGGGCGGCGAGTACGACATCCCGGACGTGCCGCACGCCATGCGCCTGACCCAGTCCGGGACCTTCATCCACGGCAACTACTGGTACAACAAGGGTAATCCGCCCTTCGGCCGGGAGGGCACCAGCCACGGCTGCGTCGGTCTCGCGGACACGCGGGGAGCCCAGGGCGACACCCCCGCCAAGTGGTTCTACGACAACTCGCTCGTCGGCGACGTGGTGATCGTCAAGAACTCCCCCGACAAGACGGTCGCCCCGGACAACGGCCTCAACGGGTGGAACCTGGCGTGGAGCGCATGGATCGCGGGGAGCGCGACCTGACCCGTCCGAGCGCCTCCCGTTCCGGCGGGAAGCGTCTCTGACCGGCGGTTTCCGACGGATCCTCGGGCCGCGCGGGAACTTCTCGCGCGGCTTCCGCGTTTTCCCGGCGTACGTTTTCCCGGTTCCCGGACACGACGTCCGACGGAGGGGCTACGGTATGCACCCACAAGGTGACATGCAGCAACGCCGGGAGAAACCTTGAGCGTTCCGTACGAGACGGCAGCGCACGAAGCAGCCGAGTCGCCCGAGACTCCGGAGGAGCATCTCGCGCGGCTCCTCGGTCGCGCCCTGAACTCCTTCGAACTGCCTGACGACTGTGTGAGACAGCTCGACTCCGCGCTGGCGCACGACAGCTCGCTGCACTCCGCGCACCACAGCGCGGGCCTGCACCGGGAGACGTACCGGCACACCTGGCTGTTGTCGGACGGCTCCGCGCTCACCCTGTGGGAGCTGGTCCACAACCCCACCCCGGGCAGTGAGCCGCAGCACGAGGTGTACGTCGACGAGGAGGAGCTGCGGGCCGCCACGGCCCGGCTGCCGCTCCCGTCGGACACGGCGGACTTCGAACTGCCGGTGCTGGTCCAGCTGGCGCCGATCCCCGCCCCGCGGCACGTGTACGTGCCGGACGACTCGGCGGACCACGCGCGCCGACTGCTGCGCCGGGCGGAGAACGCGGACCGGCCGGGCGCCGAGACGGCCGCGCTGCTGAGGTCGGCGTTCGCGCACCAGATCACCCAGGCCTTCGGCCGGCCCTGCCGTGCGGGGCGCATCGGCCTGGGCTTCACGCTGTACGAGCACGCGTTCCTGCTCCGTGACGGCCGGGAGGTCTCCCTCTGGGAGGTCGAGCACACGGCCACACCCGACGGGCGGCACATGTGCGAGGTGTATCCCACCGAGGACGCGGCCCGCGAGGCCATGGAACGCCGGGCGGCCCAGGTCTCCTGAGCCGCGGTCATCCCGCCGGGCCCCGGCCGCTGGACCCCGGCCGCAGGGCCCGCCGCCGGTTCAGCGGTCGTCGCCGAGCCGTCGTACGAGACCTTCGAAGGCGGCCCGCTCCGCCGCGGTCAGTTCCACGGCCTCCAGAGGCGGGCCGGTCCGGCGCTGGGCCGGGACGGCGGGGAGGGCCTGCCGGGCCGACGAGTGCGGGAGACGGGCGGGGGCCGGCCGGCGTACGCCCCTGTCCTGGCGGCGATCGGTGTCCGGGCGCCGTGGTTCCGTGTCCTGGCGGGGTACGGCCGTGGTGCGGCGGCGTCCGCGCGGGACCGGGCGTATCGCGTCGTGACCGGGGCGCATCGCGCCCAGGGCAGGGCGCCGTGTGCGCTGTGCGCCGACCCCGAGACCCCACGCGCCGGCGTTCGGACGACTGCGGCGCAACAGGGCGGTCACGGTGACCAGCCAGGCGACTCCCGCCAGGGCGAGGACGAGCGCCGCCGTGCCCGTCGGACGGGGGATCGAGAGGTACTCAGGCATACCGACCAGTAGACACCGCAGACGTCACGGTCCGGGACTTTCGCCCCGGACCGTGACGTATCTCGCAGGTGCCGCCGGTCGCCCGAAGGCCCCGCGCGTACGGGAGTTACGCCGCCACCGGCTGCTTGCGCTCCGCCGCCGAGGGGGCGGCCGTGTCCTCCGCGCCGGGAGCCGCGGCCCCGTTGGCGGGCTTGCGCAGGCCCTTGAGCACGACGACCAGGGCCGTCGTGGCGCACACACCGGCCGCGATGGCGACCAGGTAGAGGAACGGGTTGCCGATCAGCGGGACCACGAAGACGCCGCCGTGCGGGGCGCGCAGGGTCGCGCCGAACGCCATCGACAGAGCACCGGTGATCGCGCCGCCCACCATGGCGGAGGGGATCACGCGCAACGGGTCGGCCGCCGCGAACGGGATCGCGCCCTCGGAGATGAACGAGGCACCCAGGACCCAGGCGGCCTTGCCGTTCTCGCGTTCCGTCCGCGTGAACAGCTTGCCCCGGACGGTCGTGGCCAGGGCCATCGCCAGGGGCGGGACCATGCCGGCCGCCATGACCGCGGCCATGACCTTCATCGCGGAGTCGCTCGGGTCGGCGACGGCGATGCCCGCGGTGGCGAAGGCGTAGGCGACCTTGTTGACCGGCCCGCCGAGGTCGAAGCACATCATTAGGCCCAACAGGGCGCCCAGGAGGACGGCGTTGGTGCCGGTGAGGCCGTTGAGCCAGTCGGTCATGCCCTTCTGCGCCTCGGCGATGGGCTTGCCGATGACCACGAACATCAGGAACCCGACGACCGCCGAGGAGATCAGCGGGATCACCACCACCGGCATGATGCCGCGCAGCGCCGCCGGGATCCGGACCTTCTGGATCGCCATCACCACGCCACCGGCGATCAGGCCGGCGACCAGACCGCCCAGGAAGCCGGCGTTGACGGTCAGGGAGATCGCGCCGCCGACGAAGCCGGGCACCAGGCCCGGCCGATCGGCCATGCCGTAGGCGATGTAGCCGGCCAGCACCGGGACGAGGAAGCCGAAGGCCACGCCGCCGATCTGGAAGAGCAGCGCGCCCCAGCTGTCCGCCTGGGTCCACACGAAGTGGTCCATGACCGACGGCGCCTTGTTGATCTCGTAGCCGCCGATGGCGAAGCCGAGGGCGATCAGCAGGCCGCCCGCGGCGACGAACGGGACCATGTAGCTCACGCCGGACATCAGCCACTTGCGGAGCTTGGTGCCGTAGCCTTCGGTGGAGTCGCCGGCGCGCTCGACCGGCGTGCCGGGAGCGGACCCGGCGGTGACCTCGCCGCGCTCCGCCCTGCCGCGCACCTCGGCGATCAGTTCGGCGGGCCGGTTGATACCCGCCTTCACGCCGACGTCGACGGTGGGCTTGCCCGCGAAACGGTCCTTCTCCCGTACGGGGACGTCGTGGGCGAAGATCACGCCGTCCGCCGCCGCGATGACGGCCGGGTCGAGCCGGGTGAAGCCGGCCGAGCCCTGGGTCTCGACGACCAGTTCCACACCCGCCGCACGGCCGGCGTTCTCCAGGGACTCGGCCGCCATGTAGGTGTGGGCGATACCGGTCGGGCAGGAGGTGACGGCGACGACACGGAAGGGGGACGCGCCGGTGTCGGGTACCGAGGGGGTGGCCGCAGCCGAGGCGTTGCCCGTTGTGGCGTCGGCGGAGGCCGCCGCCGACGCCACAACGGTGTCTTCGGGGCCGCTCGCGCCCTCGGCGGGCGCCTCCGCGGGCGCCGCCTGCGCAGGCTCCTCCGCGGGCGCTTCCCCGCGGATCAGCGCCGCCGCGGCAGCCGCGTCGCGTACCGACCGCAGGGCGGAGGTGAAGTCGGCGTTCATCAGCTGGCGGGCCAGTGCCGACAGGATCGTCAGGTGGGCGTCGTCGGCTCCCGAGGGAGCGGCGATCAGGAAGACCAGGTCGGCCGGGCCGTCCGGCGCGCCGAAGTCGATACCGGCGGCGCTGCGCCCGAAGGCGAGCGTCGGCTCGGTGACGTGGGCGCTGCGGCAGTGCGGGATGCCGATGCCGCCGTCGAGGCCGGTGGGCATCTGGGCCTCACGGGCCGCCACGTCGGCGAGGAAGCCCTCCAGGTCGGTCACCCGGCTCAGGGCCACCATGCGTGCGGCGAGGGACCGCGCCGCTGCTTCCTTGGTGTCGGCGGACAGGTCGAGGTCGACCAGTTCCGCGGTGATCATCTCGCTCATCGCGGGCTCCTTCGCTCGCGTATCGCCCGGGGGGTGTGCTGGGCGCAAGGGGGGACGGGGGTGCGGTGGGGGTCGGTAGGGCGGGCGGAGGCGGGGCGGGGCAGGCCCCGCCTCCGCGGGCCGGCAGGCTGGTACGGGCCCTGCCCACCCTGGTCAGCGGGGCGGCTCAGGACGCCACGCTGCCCGTGCTGGGCGGCGGGTAACGGGGACCCTCGCCGCGTCCCGGCCGCCGCGGTGAACGGGGCCGGCGAAGTGTGCGTTGTCCGCGGGGAGCGGCGTGCCGTGACGGGCGCGGGACGGCGCGTCGTGCGACGCCCCGCGCTCACGGCCGTGCCGGAACCCGGACCCGTACCCGCGCCTGCGCCCGCGCCCGGCCCCGGGCGTGAGCCCGTCCCGAGACCCGGACCGACACCGCCCACACCAGGCCTCCAACCGTCACTCACGGCAGGCCTCGAACCGTCACTCCGGCCCGGCCCCGACCAGACGGCCGTGACAGACGCCGGACGCAGACCCGCGGCAGACCCCGGACGCAAACCCACGGCGGACCCCGGACGGACGCTCATGACACCGGCTCCTTCAGCTCGCGGTCCACCGGTACCTCCGTGGTGACCGTCACCGCCGCCGGGTGCAGGTCGGCCGGGGTCGGCATCACGCTGCCGGGCAGCTGGACGGCGGCCGCGCCGTGTGCGACGGCGGAGGCGAGTGCCTGCGGGCCGCTGCCGCCGGCGATGAGGAATCCGGCGAGGGAGGAGTCCCCGGCCCCCACGTTGCTGCGGACGGCGTCGACGCGCGCGGTGGCGAACCAGGTGCCCGCGTCCGCCACGAGCAACTGCCCGTCGGCGCCGAGGCTCGCGAGTACGGCGCCCGCGCCCATCTCGCGCAACTCCTCGGCCGCCTTCACCGCGTCGCCCACGGTCGCCAGGGGGCGCCCGACGGCCTCGGCGAGCTCCTCGGCGTTCGGCTTCACCACGTCGGGCCGCTCGCGCAGCGCCTCCAGCAGCGCGCGCCCCGAGGTGTCCAGCGCGATCCGGGCGCCCCCGGCGTGCGCCCGCGCGACCACTTCGGCGTACCAGGAGGGCGCGAGCCCGCGCGGGAGGCTGCCGCAGCAGGCGATCCAGTCGGCGTCGCGGGACTGCTCGCGCACGGTCTCCAGGAGAAGCTCCTGCTCCTCGGGGGAGAGTTCCGGCCCCGGCGCGTTGATCTTCGTGAGCACGCCGTCGGACTCCGCGAGCGCGATGTTCGAGCGGGTGGCCCCGGCGACCGGGACCGGCGCCACCTCGATGCCCTGCGCGTCGAGCAGCTCGGCGACGAGCGCGCCCGGCGCACCACCCAGGGGCAGTACGGCGACCGTGCGCCGTCCGGCGGCCGCGACGGCACGGGAGACGTTGACGCCCTTGCCGCCGGGGTCCATGCGCTCGCCGGTGGCGCGGATGACCTCACCGCGGTCGAGGGAGGGGACCTCGTAGGTGCGGTCGAGGGACGGGTTCGGGGTGACGGTGAGGATCATGCGCGTACCACTTCCGTGCCGCCGCGCTCGATGGCGGCCGCGTCGTCGGGGCTCAGCCCGCTGTCGGTGATCAGCAGGTCCACGTCGCCCAGGTCACCGAAGCGGGCGAAGTGCTCCTGACCGTGCTTGGCGGAGTCGGCGAGCAGGACGACACGGCGGGCCGCGGCCATCGCCGCCCGCTTCACCGCCGCCTCGGCGAGGTCGGGGGTGGTGAGCCCGTGCTCGGCGGAGAACCCGTTCGCGGCGACGAACAGGATGTCGGCGCGGATCTCGCCGTACGCCCGCAGCGCCCAGGCGTCCACGGCGGCGCGCGTACGGTGCCGTACGCGCCCCCCGATCAGGTGGAGCTGCATGCCGGGGTGGTCGGCGAGGCGGGCCGCGATCGGCAGGGAGTGCGTGACGACCGTGAGGTCGGCCTCCAGCGGGAGGGCGGCGGCCAGGCGGGCGACGGTCGTACCGGCGTCGAGGATCATCGTGCCCTCGGCCGGCAGCTCGGTGAGGGCCGCCTTGGCGATGCGGTCCTTCTCGTCGGCGGAGGTGGACTCGCGTTCGGCGAGGTCCGGCTCGAAGTCGAGGCGTCCGGCCGGTATGGCACCGCCGTGCACGCGGCGGACGAGGCCGGCGCGGTCGAGGGCCTTCAGATCGCGGCGGATCGTCTCCGCCGTGACCTGGAACTCCTCGGCGAGCGACAGGACATCCACCCGGCCGCCGTCACGGGCGAGCCGCAGGATCTCCTGCTGCCGCTCCGGTGCGTACATGTCCGTTCGCCTCCGACCGTTCCCGGGTTTATGCCCGATCCTGTGGTTTCGTCACGGAGGCTACGCCCGGATTTCCGGAAAGTAAACAGGTTCGGACGTCGTTCGGGCATGAACGGACTTCGGCTCGTCCTGACCGGAGGGCGTCCGGACAAGGCGAAGGGCCCGGCACCTTCACAGGTGACAGGCCCTTCTCTCGCGGTGGCGAGACGCGCCCCGTTGCAGGACGCGCGCCCCCTCTCGGGACATGTGCCGCGTTCAGGACACGCGCCCCGGTCAGGACACGAGTTCCGGCTTCTTCTCGTTCCCGGCCGTCAGCGGCTCCGCGCTCGCCGCGCTTCCCGTGGCCTCCGCGCTTCCCGCGTCCTCCGCGCCCTCCACATGCTGGGCGGGCCGCTTCGGGAGTGCGAACATCAGCAGGAAGATGACGGCCAGCACCGCGGCCACCCAGCCCAGCGCGTACCGGAAGGCGGCCACGAACTCCGGGCCGATCTCGGCCGGGGCCGGCCGATCGCCGATCCGGCCGAAGAAGACGACGGACACCAGGCCGAGGCCGAGCGCGTTGCCCATCTGCTGCACCGTGTTGATCAGCCCGGACGCCGAACCCGCGTGCGCGCGCGGTACGTCCGACAGCACCGCGTCGGTGAGCGGGGCGACGATCAGTCCCATACCGGCGCCCATCACGGTGAGCGGCAGGATCATCTGCCAGGGGGCGATACCGAGGCCGTAGTGCCCGGACTCCCACAGGTAGAGCAGGACGCCCGCGGCCATGGTCAGCGCGCCCGCCTGGAGCACCTTGCGACCGAAACGGGGGACGAGCTTCTGGACCGAGAGACCGGCGGCCGTCGAGACCGCGAGGGAGAACGGGATGCCCGTCAGACCGGCGCGCAGCTCGCTCCAGCCGAGGCCGATCTGGAGGTACAGCGTCCAGACCAGGAAGAAGATGCCGAGGCTGACGCCGAAGACCGTCTGGACCGCGATGCCCGCGGCGAAACTCTTGACCCGGAAGAGGGAGAGTTCGATCAGCGGCGAGCCGTCCCGCGCGCCCTTGCGCCGCTCGTACGCCACCAGCGCGCCGAAGACGCCGAACGCGCCGGCCATCGACAGGTACCCCCACAGCGGCCAGCCCAGCTCACGGCCGCGGGTCAGCGGGTAGAGGAGCATCAGCAACCCCAACGTCACCAGCGCGACGCCGACCAGGTCGAGCTTGAGCGCCTTGGGCGCCCGCGACTCGGTGATGAAGCGGCCGCCGAGGACCAGTGCCGCGATGCCGACCGGCAGGTTGATGAGGAAGATGGGCCGCCACTCCAGCCCGAAGAGGTTCCACTCCGTCAGCAGCGCGCCCAGCAGCGGTCCGGAGACCGCGCCCAGGCCGACGATCGCGCCGAAGAGTCCGAAGACCTTGCCGCGCTCGTGCGCCGGGAAGGTGGCGTGCACGATCGACAGCACCTGCGGCACCATCAGCGCCGCCATGCCGCCCTGGAGGAGGCGGGAGGCGACCAGCATCTCCGGGTTCGCGGCGAAGCCGCACAGGGCGGAGGCGAGGGTGAAGCCGCCGATGCCGAGCAGGAACACCCGCTTACGGCCGTGGATGTCGCCCAGGCGTCCGCCGGTGATGAGGCCGGCGGCGAAGGCGAGCGCGTAACCGGCGGTGATCCACTGGATCTGGCTGTCGGAGGCACCCGCGTCCCGCTGCATCGCCGGGATGGCGATGTTGACGATGGTGACGTCGACGAGGTCCATGAAGGCCGCCGTCATCACGATCGCCAGGGCGAACCACCGGCGGCGGTCGGTCACGTACCCGGTTGCGCGGACGTGCGCCCCGTCGGGGTGCTCGGCCGGACCGGGACCGGCGGGAGACTTGGTCTCGTTGGAGGTCATGTGAGGACACTAGGACCCCACTAGGCCAGAACGTGTCCTAGTGGTGCGGCATCCTCGGACGCATGACGACGGACACCCCGGCTCGGCTGCTCCAGCTCCTGTCCCTCCTCCAGACGCCCCGCGAATGGCCCGGCGGTGAACTGTCCGACCGGCTGCGGGTGTCCCGCCGCACGGTCCGGCGGGACATCGACCGGTTGCGGGAGCTGGGCTATCCCGTTCAGGCGACCAAGGGCTCCGACGGGGGGTACCGGCTGGTCGCGGGCAAGGCGATGCCCCCGCTCGTCCTCGACGACGAGGAGGCGGTGGCGATCGCGGTCGGCCTGCGGGCGGGCGCCGGGCACGCGCTGGAGGGCGTGGACGAGGCGTCCGTACGGGCGCTGGCGAAGCTGGAGCAGGTGCTGCCGACCCGGCTGCGCCACCGGGTCTCCACCCTCCAGGCCGCGACCACCCCACTGACCAGCGGGGACGGGGCCAGCATCGCGCCCGAGACGCTCACCGTCATCGCCTCGACGGTGGCCGGACACGAACGGCTGCGGTTCGCCTACCGCGCGAAGGACGGCACCGGCTCGCGCCGCCTGACCGAGCCGTACCGCCTGGTCTCCACCGGCCGCCGCTGGTACCTCGTCGCCTACGACCTCGAACGCGACGACTGGCGGACCTTCCGCGTCGACCGGATCGGCGAGCCCTTCGCCACCGGAACCCGGTTCGCGCCGCGGGAGGTGCCGCAGGGGGACGCGGCGGAGTACCTGCGCCGGTCGATCCAACGCCGCCAGGAGACGTACGAGTTCGATGTCACCTTCCGGGCCCCGGCGGAGGCCGTCGCCGCACGGCTCCCGTCCTGGTCCGGCACCCCGGAGCAGACCCCCGACGGCTGCCGCCTGCGCTCCGTCACCGGCGACCCCGTGGAATGGCTGGCGGTCCGCCTGGCCATGCTGGGTCACGAGTTCACGGTCCACTCCCCGAGCGAACTGGTGCGGTGCGTGAACGAGTTGGGGGGACGGATGGCACGAGCGGGGGCGGGAGCGCAGACGGGGACGGGAGCGCAGACGGAAGCAGGGGCGCAGGCGGAGGCGGGGGCGGGGGCGGGGGCGGAGGCCAACGTCGATGCGGAGGCGGAGGCAGAGGCAGAGGCCAACGTCGATGCGGAGGCGGAGGCCAACGTGGATGCCGGGGATGTCGGTCGGGGTGCGGAGCCGGGTCGGAGGGGTTAGCCGGAGGCGCTGCTCGCGCTCCCCCACTCCATCCCGCGCACCGCTTCCAGGTTCCGCAGGGCCAGCTCCGCCGGGCCCCGCGGGCCGTTCGGGGGATCGTTGGTCGTGGCCCAGCTCTCGACGGCGACCCGCACCGCGGCACTCGCGACGGCCGCGAGAAAGCGCTGACGGGGGGTCGGGACGGCGGACTCGGCGCGTTCGGTGGGAGGCGTGCGGTCGGTGAACCCGGCGCGTTCCGTGGGACGGGTGCGCTCGGTGGGGTCGCCGCGCTCCACGAGATGCGTGTGCTCGCCGGACTCGGTGGGGTCGCCGCGCTCCACGAGATGCGTGTGCTCGCCGGACTCAGGATGCGCGTGCTCGCCGGATTCGGTGCGCTCGCCGGACCGCGCGCCCGGGGCGGGCCGTGTCCCCTCGGTGAGCTGCGTACCCTCGGCGCCCCGTACGCCCTCGCCGGATCCGGGGTGGTCGGCAACGTTGTCGAACATGCCGTCACCCGCCTCCGCCCGCTGCCTGAGCACCTCTCCCAGGGCCCCCTCCGTCGCATGACAGACCTCGGCCCAGACCTTGCCCAGGGCGGGGCTGGTGGAGGCGAGGCGGATGAGGGTGCGGACCCACTCCCAGGACGCCGCCGACACCCCGACGCCGGGCGTGAGGGTCTGCCGTACCGCGTACTCCAGGGCCTCGGGCAGGGACAGGTGGGGCGGGGCCGCGCGCACCGCCTCCGCCCAGCGCTGGGCGCCGGCCGCGTAGAGGGGGGCGATGGCCTCTTCCTTGGTGGCGAAGTACCGGTAGAACGTGCGCGGCGCGACACCGGCCGCCTGGGCGATGTCCTCGGCGCGGGTGGCCCTGAGGCCGCGACTGACGAAGAGTCCGGCGGCCGATCGGGCGATCTCCATCCTGGTCGCCGCCTTACGTCGCTCGGTCAGCGAGGCCGAGGCCGGCGGGGTGGACGAGGAGGGAAGCGGTGCGGGGGTGGAGCTTGTCACATCGGCAGGCTATGCCCATGTGGCACAATCTGCCATCCAGGCGGGCCACCCCGGGGTTCAGGTACGGGGTGCCCCGCCCCTAAGCGTGCCGCTACGGCCGCTGGGCCGCGCCCCGGCGAGCAGCGCACAGGCCCACCCTCGCCGCCGCAGCCACCCTGCCGCTCGGCCACCCAACTTCTTCGGCCACCCAGCCCCTTGACCTCTTGGCCCCTCTTTTGGCCTCGCGGCCCCTGGGTAGCGGCGGTCCCTGGCGCCCGCGGCGCCGACGCCGGCGCCGCAAAGACCGACTGCAAGGCCCTGCGGACCCGCACGGGCCCGCGCACGAAAAGAGCCGGGCCCCGGCGCCGGGGGGGAGGCGCCGGAGCCCGACTCGGGAGAGTCCCGGCGCCGGGGGGGTGTGCGTCGGGACGTGGTTCAAGGGTTGTCGTTCATGAGTTGCCACCCGGGGCATGGCCACGGGAGTGAGGAGAAGGGGTCGTGCCAACGCCGTGGGGCCAGGGGATCAGGACCGGTCCGGTGGGTCGGTCCGCGCTGTCGGTGCCCGAACTTCCGTGCCGTCCTGAAGTCCTTTTTCCCTCGGTGTCACCGGTTGAAGCGACCTTCTCCGCCATGTTTTGCGCGTACTTTCGCCACCCGCGTACGCCGGTGGCGAATCCGCACCCGTCCGCCGGTGGTGCATACCGCACCCGCCGGGACCCCGGCCCGGCCCGATCCTCGCCGGACGCGGAGCCCTTACGGGGGACGCGGAGCCGTTACAGGTGCGGTACCGCCCGCACCCGCGTATCCCGCCCTACGCCGCCGCCTCGAACCCGGTGTCGCGGGCCAGCTTCTTCAGCTCCAGCAGCGCGTGCTTCTCGATCTGCCGGATCCGCTCACGCGTCAGACCGTGCTCCTTGCCGACCTCGGTCAGCGTGCGCTCGCGGCCGTCGTCGATGCCGTACCGCATCTTGATGATGGAGGCGGTGCGCGGGTCGAGGCGGTCGATGAGGCCGTCCAGTTCCTCGCTGCGCAGCAGCGTGAGGACGGACTGCTCCGGTGAGACGGCCGAGGTGTCCTCGAGCAGGTCGCCGAACTGGGTCTCGCCCTGGTCGTCGACCGCCATGTTCAGCGAGACCGGGTCGCGCGCCCAGTCGAGCACGTCGATGACGCGCTCCGGTGTGGAACCCAGCTCGGTGGCGATCTCCAGGGGCTCCGGGTCGCGGCCGTGCTCGCGGTTGAACTCCCGCTGCACGCGGCGGATGCGGCCCAGCTCCTCCACGAGGTGGACGGGCAGCCGGATGGTGCGCGACTGGTCCGCTATGGACCGTGTGATGGCCTGGCGGATCCACCAGGTGGCATAGGTGGAGAACTTGAAGCCCTTGCGGTAGTCGAACTTCTCGACCGCTCGGACCAGGCCGGCGTTGCCCTCCTGGATGAGGTCCAGCAGGGGCAGACCGCTGCGCGGGTAGCGGCGGGCGACCGCGACGACCAGCCGGAGGTTGGAACGGATGAAGACGTCCTTGGCGCGCTCTCCGTCGGCGACGAGCGTCTCCAGCTCCTCACGGGAGGCGTCCGCCTCGGACTCCTCGAATCCGTCGAGGAGCTGGCGCGCGAACACACCCGCCTCGATGATCTGCGACAGCTCGACTTCCTTGGCGGCGTCGAGCAGAGGCGTGCGCGCGATCTCGTCGAGGTACATGCCCACCAGATCGCGGTCGGCGATCTCTCCGCCGTGGACGCGAGCGCTGCTTGCCGCGCCGGTCTCGCCTGAGGCGGACTGACGACGGGCGACGGCACGGGTTGCCATGCGTGCTCCCTTGCGATGATGGGGTCAGCGGTGGTCCTTGGACACCGGCGCACTGACTGGGGTCCTCCCGGGACTCTCTCGGGACTCTCCTCGGGTGCCCTGCATCCGATGGAAACAACGACTGGAATCAGGACAGAATTCCCCACCCGTCCCCCGAATTTTCTGATCATGCAGTACCCTGTCGCACCCCACGAGGAGGACGAATGCGGTCGGAACGTAGAGAAGTGCAGGTCAGGCCGGGAGTCGAGGGGGACCTGGAAGCCCTGACCGACCTCTACAACCACTACGTACGTGAGACGCCGATCACATTCGACACCACGGTTTTCACTCCGGAGGAGCGCCGCCCCTGGCTGCTCTCCCACCCTGAAGACGGGCCGTACCGGCTGATGGTTGCCACGGACGCGGACGCACAGGAGATTCTGGGGTACGCCACCTCCAGCCCCTTTCGCGCGAAGCCCGCCTACGCGACCTCCGTCGAGGTGACGGTCTACCTCCGCCCGGACGCCGGCGGTCGCGGGATCGGCACGCTCCTCTACGAGGCGCTCCTCAAGGCCCTGTCCGGCGAGGACCTGCACCGCGCGTACGCGGGCATCGCCCAGCCCAACGAGGCGTCCGTGCGGCTGCACGAACGCCTCGGTTTCCGGCACGTGGGCACGTACCGCGAGGTGGGCCGCAAGTTCGGCCGCTACTGGGACGTGGCCTGGTACGAGAGGGACCTGTAGCGGGCGGACGGGGCACCGGTCCGGCGGGGCAACTGGTCCGGCGGGCCAACAGGCCCCACGGTCAGCCGAACTGCACCGAACGCTTGGCCATTCCCAGCCAGAAGCCGTCGATCACCGACTTCTGCGTGTCCAGCTCGCCGGAGATCTCCGCGGCGCCCATGGTGACGAACAGCGGGGCGAAGTGCTCGGTCCGCGGATGGGCGTAGCGGCCGGCCGGGGCCTTGTGCAGGAAGTCCAGCAGGGCGTCCCAGTCGCGGGTCTCCAGCGCGTGCCGCCCCCAGTCGTCGAACTCCGAGGACCAGGTGGGCACTCCCCCGCCGGTGTGCCGTAGCGCGGCCAGGTTGTGGGTGAAGAACCCGGAGCCGACGATGAGCACGCCCTCGTCGCGGAGGGGGGCGAGCCTGCGGCCGATCTCCATGAGCCGGACGGGGTCCAGGGTCGGCATGGAGATCTGCAGGACCGGGATGTCGGCCGCCGGGAACATCTCGACGAGCGGGACGTACGCGCCGTGGTCGAGGCCCCGGTCGGGGATGTCCTGCACGGGGGTCCCGGGGGCGCGCAGCAGCTTGCGCACGCTGTCGGCGAGCGCGGGTGCGCCCGGGGCGTCGTAGCGCACCTTGTAGTAGTGCTCGGGGAAGCCCCAGAAGTCGTACACCAGGGGGACGGGCTCGACCGCGCCGAGCGCGAGGGGCGCCTCCTCCCAGTGGGCGGAGACCATGAGGATCGCCTTGGGGCGGGGCAGGTCGGCGGACCAGGCGGCGAGCTGGCCGGGCCAGACGGGGTCGTCCGCGAGGGGCGGGGCGCCGTGGCTGAGGTACAGAGCGGGCATGCGCTCCCGCGGAACGGCACGCTCCTGGGTGGCGGCGGACATGGCGGCGACTCCCTCGACGGCTCGGATCGACACATGCGATCGACCCACGTGATCGACACACACACCGAACTTGCTTGAACTCTAAATTTCCTCCTGCCACATCACTGTAGGCGCCACTTGTTTAAAGTTCAAGGACGGAGCCCGTAGAGTGGAGGGCATGACGAAGGCAGCCGCATCCGCTTCCGAGCCGCACTGGCTCACCGCAGAGGAGCAGCGCATCTGGCGCTCGTACCTGCACGCCACCACCCTTCTCGAGGACCACATGGACCGGCAGTTGCAACGCGACGCCGGCCTGCCGCACGTCTACTACGGCCTCCTCGTCAAGCTCGCCGAGTCCCCTCACCGCCGGCTGCGGATGACCGAGCTGGCGATGGACGCGAAGATCACCCGCTCCCGCCTCTCGCACGCCGTCGCGCGCCTGGAGAAGAACGGCTGGGTACGGCGCGAGGACTGCCCCTCCGACAAGCGCGGCCAGTTCGCGGTGCTGACCGACGAGGGCCTGGACGTCCTCAAGGGCGCGGCGCCGGGCCATGTGGCCGCCGTGCGCAACGCCCTCTTCGACCGGCTCACCCCGGAACAGCAGAAGTCCCTCGGCGAGATCATGCAGATCGTCGCCGAGGGACTCCAGCCCAACGAAGTGGGTGCCGACCTGCCCTGGCTGCGCTAGCCGCTACAGCCCGGGCAGTACGTCAGGTCAGTGAGCGACCACCGGGACCGGGACGGCGTCCTCGGCGTCCTCACCGGCGCCCATGACCGCGCTCATGTCCGGCTTGCCGGCGTTGACGAAGGTCAGGGCGATCGTGGCGGCGACGACCAGGATGCCGACGGCGAACCAGATCGCGCTGGTGTAGCCCTTCACCATGGCCTCCAGCTGGACCAGCTGCTGCTGGGAGCGGGTGGCGGCGCCGCCCATGTGGTCGGCGATGTACGAGGTCGTGGCCGAGGCGGCGATCGTGTTCAGCAGCGCCGTACCGATCGCGCCGCCCACCTGCTGCGAGGTGTTGACCATCGCGGAGGCGACACCGGAGTCGCGCGGCTCGACACCCTGGGTGGCCAGGGACATGGCCGGCATGAACGCCGTACCCATGCCGAGGCCGAGCAGCAGCATCG
This sequence comes from Streptomyces sp. NPDC006259, assembly GCF_042870975.1. Taxonomy (NCBI): domain Bacteria; kingdom Bacillati; phylum Actinomycetota; class Actinomycetes; order Kitasatosporales; family Streptomycetaceae; genus Streptomyces; species Streptomyces sp. NPDC006259. The sequence goes on from NZ_JBIAHY010000008.1 coordinate 64,808, forward strand.
CCGGCAGCAGCAGGGCCGCGTACGAGGAACCGATCTCCAGCTGGGTCAGCAGCAGCATGCCGAGCGCGGCGACCAGGAAGCCGGGGCCCATGAGCAGCCGGGGCGCGACCCGGGTCATCAGACGGGTGCCGATCTGGGTCGAGCCCGTGATCATGCCCACGATCATCGGAAGGAACGCGAAGCCGGTCTTGACCGGCGTGTAGCCCTTCACGATCTGCAGGTAGTAGGTCAGGAAGAGGAACAGGCCGAACATCGAGATGATCGCGAGACCGAGCGAGAGGTAGATGCCGCCGCGGTTGCGGTCGGTGATCACGCGCAGCGGCAGCAGCGGGGACTTGACCTTCGCCTCGACGGCCACGAAAGCCGCCAGCAGCACGGCGGAGGCGACGAACATGCCGATGGTGACGGCGTCGCTCCAGCCGTCGGACTCGGCGCGGGTGAAGCCGTAGACCAGGGACACCAGGCCGAGGGTCGACAGGATGACGCCCGGTATGTCGAGCGGGGAGCGGTTGCGGCCGCCCGCGGGCTCACGGATGACGAAGTAGGCACCGGCCGCGGCGACGATCGCGAACGGGATGTTCACGAAGAACGTCCAGCGCCAGTCCAGGTACTCGGTGAGGAAGCCGCCGAGGATGAGGCCGACCGCGCCGCCACCGCCGGCGATGGCGCCGTAGATGCCGAACGCCTTGGCGCGCTCCTTGGCGTCCGTGAACATCACGGCGAGCAGGGAGAGGGCGGCGGGCGCCAGCAGCGCGCCGAACACGCCCTGGAGGGCGCGGGAGCCGAACATCATCGCCTCGTTGGTGGCCGCGCCACCGAGCGCCGAGGCGGAGGCGAAGCCGACCAGGCCGAGGACGAAGGTGCGCTTACGGCCCCAGAGGTCGGCGATGCGGCCACCGAAGAGGAGGAGTCCGCCGAAGGCCAGGGCGTACGCCGTGACCACCCACTGGCGGTTGCCGTCCGAGATCCCCAGATCCTGCTGGGCGGAGGGCAGGGCGATGTTCACGATGGTGGCGTCGAGGACGACCATCAGCTGGGCGAGCGCGATGAACGCGAGCGCTTTCCAGCGGGCCGGATCCGCCTGGCGGAGGCCGGGAGCCAGGGTGGCTGTATCAGACATGGAGGTACCCACTTCGGAGCTTCGTGACGGAAATGTCGTGACTTGATAAGAGAAAACGGGCGGAGCGAGAGAGCGGCTCGTCGACGGTGACGGCCGTGGCGGGATATCGGTCGATCAGTTCGGTGACGTCGTCGGCGACGGCTCTCTGTCCGAGCGTGGTCGCCGGTGGCTTGCGGAGACTCGTGGTCTTCTTGCGGCGGGTCGTTGTGCTTGCGGTGCTTGCGGTGCTCGTTGTGCTTTGCGGTGGCTCGTAGTGGCTGGTGGTGCTCGGAGTTCCTGCGGTGGCCTGCGGTGACCTTCGATGGCTTGTCGCGCCTTGTGGTGCCCTTGCGATGGCTCAGGCCTGGCGCAGGTCCTCCATGGTCACGGCCGTACCCGGCAGGACCGACCGGGCCGGGGCCCGCAGTCCGTCCAGGAACAGTTGGAGATGGCGGTGGAGAAAGCGGTCGGCGTTAAGGCAGACGGTGCCCGCCGGGGGCCGGCTGAGCTGGGCGACGGCGACCATCAGGTCACCGAAACCGACGTCGCCACGAAGCTGCCCGGCCTGCCGGGCGCGCTCCATGACCTCCTCGACGAGCTGCTCGACCCGCATGCGGGCCGCCAGGAGATCCGGATGGTTCTCGTCGAACGTGCTGGCCATCATCGGGCAGAGCGCGCTGATGCGTTCATCGGCGGCCACGTGCACGAAGCGCTCCAGCGCGCCGAAGGCGTCGCCCGTCTCGGCGAGCGCCTGGGCGGCCGCCTGAGCCGTGCGGTCCATGACGGAGCAGACGACCTCGCGAACGAGCGCCTCCCGGTCGGGGAAGTTGCGGTACACCGTGGCATTGCCGACACCGGCCCGGCGGGCGATGTCGTCCAGCGGCACCTCGGGGCCGAGTTCGACGAACATCTCGCGGGCGGCGGTGACGATCCGCTCCCGGTTGCGCAGGGCGTCGGCGCGCGGCCGGGACACCTTGCGCTGCGCGGGGGCGGTGGCGGTCTGCACGGCGTACTCCTCTGGTCGATGCGTGACGGTGGTGCGGTGTGGTGCTGGTGGTGATGGTGGTGCTTGCGGGAAGTGCTTTTACTGGTGCTTCTGATGTTTCGGGTACGTGGTGCTTCTGGTGCCGGTGGTGCTGGCGTCCTGAGCGATCCGGGGAAGTGATCCCCGTTTCCGTCGGACACATGGCTAAACGGGGAGACGGTCCCCGGTTATTTCCGGGACGGCGATTCTTTTGACGTGACCTGGGTCACAGGCAAGCCGACCCGTCCCCTACCGCCCGGTAACCCACGATCGGCCGCTTCAGCGCGCGCCCCCGCCCCCGCCCGATCAGGGTGTTCGAAAGGGTGCAGCCGGTGACCGGTGGCTGCCTGGCGCGAAGGGTTCCTGCATGCAGCCGCAGCCTGAGCGACCTGGGGCAGGCCACCACGGCATGCCCACGGAGCCGCTCCGCCGACGCATACGTCGGCGCCGTACGGCCGGCCTCGTCTGTGTGACCGCGCTGACCTTCGCGGTCAGCACCTCGGCCGGCACCGGTCACCTCTCGGCGCGCCCTACCCGGGCAGGCGCCGGCCCGATCTCGCTGGCCCGCTCCGCCGCCCTCTCCCCCTGCCTGATCACCGCCGGCTCCGCCGTCCAGATGTCCGAGGGCGTCCCCACGACCGGCGGCTACGCCCGCTCCACCGGCACCGTCCGCGCCCTGACCCTGATGATCGACTTCTCGGACGCACGCGGCCGCGGCAAGGCACGTGACCGCTTCCACGAGTTCTTCCCGCAGACCCGGGACTGGTTCCGCACCGCCTCCTACGGCCGTCTCGACTACCGCGCCGAGACCCCCGTCCCGAACTGGCTGCGCATGCCCAAGCCGTTCAAGGCGTACGGCATAGAACGCGGCGCGCCCTTCGACCCCGGCTACCGCGAACTGGTCCAGGACATCGTGGCCGCCGCCGACCCGGTCGTCGACTTCCGTGCGTACGACCTCCTGAACGTGCTGGTCACCCCGAACGCGGGCCCCTCAGCGCTGGACACCGTCCTGTCGGTGACGTTCGCCGGCAACCAGGAGGCCCCGGTCGCCGACGGCGTCCCCGTCGCGAACGCGTCCTTCGTCTACTCCCGCCAGGACGACGGCTCCGGCTCCTACGACCGCACCGGCTACCGCGTCCTGCCGCACGAGAACGGCCACGTCTTCGGCCTGCCCGACCTCTACACCCAGGAGGGCGGCGGCGCGGTCGGCCACTGGGACATCATGAGCGAGGACTGGGGCGCCAACAACGACTTCCTCGGTTGGCACAAATGGAAGCTGGGCTGGCTGGACGCCGACCAGATCGGCTGCGCGTCCGCCTCCGGCACCAGCGAGCACGTCCTCACCCCCCTCTCCGAGCGGGGCGGCCCCAAGCTGGTCTTCGTCCCCCTCGACAGCCGCCTCGGATACGCCGTCGAACTACGCACCCGCGGCGGCAACGACGAGGCGGTGTGCCGTCCCGGCGTCCTCGTCTACAAGGTCGACGCGAACATCGAAACCGGCATGGGCCCGGTCACGGTCCACGACTCCACGCGCGACAGCGGCGGCTGCACCCGAAGCCCGAACGTCCACGCCGAGCTGTCGGACGCGCCGCTCGTGCCGGGCGAGACGTTCCGGGACACGGCGCGAGGGGTGCGCATCTCGGTGGTGTCGGCCGACCTGAAGGGCGAGTACCGGGTGCGGATCACCCGCGAATAGCCGGCGGGCCCCGGGGGGCCGTGGGGCCGGCCTGCCACGGGGGGCCGTGGGACCGGCGGGCCCGGGGGGGGGGCCGTGGGACCGGCGGCCTCAGGTGGCCGTGGGGCCGGCGGGGGCGCGGGCGGCCGTGGGACCGGCGGGGCCGCGACTACCGTAGGCGGCCTGCCGCGACCGCCGTACCGGAGAGACGATGCCCGCCAGGACGACCCCGACCGCCGCCGCCCCGGACAGCCAGGTACCGGAGGAGGCGGTCACGCCGCTCATCCGCGGGATCGCCGTGCTGGAGGAGCTGACGGCGGCGGGCGGCACGATGAGCGCGAGCGCCCTGGAACACGCCACCGGACTGGCCCGCTCCACGGTCGACCGGATCGTGGCGACCCTGGCCCGCATGGGGTACGTCCGCCTGGAGGGCCGGGAGGCGGTCCTGACCCCGCGCGTGATGGAACTCGGCAACGCCTACCTCGCCGCGCTGCGCCTGCCCGCCCTCCTCGGCCCGCGAGCCGATGCCCTCGCCGACGAACTCGACGAGTCGGTGTCCCTGGCGGTCGCCGACCGCGACGGGATCCGCTTCATCCACCAGGCGACCCGCCGCCGCGCGATGTCCCTCAGCTTCCGCATCGGTGACCTGCTCCCGGCCGAACGCACCGCCCCCGGACCGCTGTTCGCCACCGAGTGGACCGACGCGGACTGGTCCCGCTGGCGGACCCGCCGGTCGACGGACCCGCAGGACCGCGCCTTCCCGGCCGTGCCCCCGGCCCGGCACACCGGCCCGGACGACGCGTTCGTACGCCGGACCGAGCGGGCGGCGACGGACCGCTGGTCCCTGGACGACCAGCTGATCGAGCCGGGCCTGGTGGCGGTCTCCGCGCCCGTACGGGACCCCCGCACGGGACGCCTGGCCTGCGTCGCCAACGTCGTCAGCCACACCAGCCGGCACACGGCGGCCGACCTGCACGACACCCTCCTCCCCCGGCTCCGTACGGCCGTCGCGGCGATGGAGGAGGACCTGCGCCAGGCCCCGCCCGCCGAACCGGGACCGCCGCCCGGAGGCCTGGCCGCCTGGACGGGCGTGTCGAAGCAGGAACTGGGCCGCGAGTTCGTCGAGTCCCTGGCCCGCGGCCTGACCGTCCTCACCGCCTTCGGGGAAGGACGGGCGGCCCTGACCCTGACCGAGGTGGCGCAGGCGACGGGCCTGGCGAGGGCGACGGCCCGCAGAGCCCTGATCACCTACGAACACCTGGACCTGGTGACCCGGACCGCCACCGACCGCACGTTCGCCCTCACCCCCCGAGTCCTCGGCGTCGGCTTCCCCCCGCTCTCCGGGACCTCCCTCCCCCGCCTCGCGGAACCCCACCTACGGGCCCTGACGGACCGCATCCAGGAAACGACCTACCTCGCCGCCCCCACGGAAACGGGCACCGAGATCCAGTACACGGCCCGCGTGACCGCCCGCCACGTCATGCGCGTCGACATCGGCATCGGCACACGGCTCCCGGCCACGACCGCCACAGCGGTGGGCCGCGTCCTCCTGGCCGACCACGACCACGCCCTGGGCGACGAGGAGTGGGAACAGGGCGTCCGCACCCTCGCCGTCCCCGTCCACGACCGCACCGGCCGCACGGTCGCCGCCCTCACCACCTCCACCCACACCGCCCGCCGCACCGCCGAGGACTGCCTCGACACCCTCCTCCCCGCCCTGACCACCACAGCCGCCCACATCGAAGCCGACCTCCACACAGCCTCCCGCTTCACCCCCGTCCCCCCGACCTGACCCCCACACCCCCAACCGATTCCGGTACGCTGACGCCTGGACCCACACAGGTGGGCCCACGCCTTCGTAGCTCAGGGGATAGAGCACCGCTCTCCTAAAGCGGGTGTCGCAGGTTCGAATCCTGCCGGGGGCACCAGGTCAAAGGCCCTTCACCTCCGGATTTCCGTAGGTGAAGGGCCTTTGACGGTAGTGGTTGACGGCAGTCGCCTCTCAGGCGGCGGGCAGACGGCGCTTGAGCAGCCGGTCCACGTGGCTGATCGCCTCCCGCCGGGTGTCGTGGACGACGTGCGTGTGGACGTCCATCGTGATGCTGATCTGGCTGTGGCCGAGGATCTCCATGATGACCCGTGGCGCGACGCCGGCCGCCGTCAGCAGCGTGGCGCAGCCATGCCGCGCGTCGTGCAGCCGGACCACCCGCAGCCCCGCGTCAGCCGCGACCCGCGTGAAGGACCGGTAGACGTTCCGCGGCTCCACCGGCCGGCCGTTGCGCGTGGCGAAGACGTAGCCGGTCTCGGACCAGGTGACGCCCGTGCGCGCGTACGTCTCGCGCTGCCGCAGCCGGTGCCACCGCAGCGGTGCGAGGCACAGCGCGGGCATCGGCACCACGCGGATGCGACGGCTCTTGGGATCGTCGTCGTACAGCGTTCCCCTGCGGCGCTGCGTCTGTTGGCGGACGTGCACGAAGCGGTTGTCCAAGTCCACATCGGACCAGCGCAGGCCCCCCAGCTCGCCGCGCCGCAGCCCCATGGCAATCGCCAGCACGAACGCCGCGTACAGCGGATCGCTCCGCGCCGCCTCGAGGAAGCCCAGCGTCTCCTCCAGCGACCAGGGCCGGATCTCCCGCTGCTTGTCCACCAACGACGCCACGTTCCGCGTGATCAGCTCCTCGCGTACCGCCGCTGTCAGGGCCGTGCGCAGCACCCGGTGCGCCTCCTTCGCCGTCGCAGCCGTGTGGGCGTTCTGCACGCGGGTGATGAAGCGGCGCACGTCCGCAACGCTCAGCGTCTCCAGCCGCCTCGTGCCCAACAGGGGCACGAGGTCGAGCCGCACCTGCACCTCGTACTTGTCGTACGTGCTGTGCTTGCGGCGCGGTTCGACGTAGTGCTCCAGCCAGTACGGCAGCCACTCGGAAAGCTTCGCGGACCGGGTGGGCGTCGGGATGCCCTGGCGGTCGCGCAGGACCAACTCCTGACGTTTGGTGTCGCACTCCTCCCACGTGGCGCCATAGACGGTCTTGCGCTTGCAGGTGCCGTCAGGCTGGGGAACGTAGACGCGCGCTTCGTAACGTCCGGCCTTGCGCTGCCAGATGCCCTGCCGACGATCTTCTTCCCCGCGTCGATGCCCTGGCCTGCGGCGGGGACGCTGGTGGAGGTCTTGACGCTCTGGGCGTCGATCACGCAGGCCGTCGGCTCGGCGTCCCTGCCTTCCTTCTCTCGTAGAAGCTGCCGGAGCAGGCCGTTGAGCTGGGCGAACACGCCCTCGTCGGCCCATTTGGCGAAGTAGCCGTAAACGGTGTTCCAGTGCGTTCTGTGGAATCAAAGATGTCAAGCGGTGTGCGTATAGATCACGCCCAGGTAGAGGCGCTCGTGATGGGGCACGTGGTCGTCACGGCCAGGCGCGAAGAACACCGCGCAGACGTTCGCGGGTTGGGTCAGGATGCTGGACTGCTCTCCGAACGTGAGGCGGTCGTTGACCTCGTGGCGGCAATCGACGGCGTCAAGGCTGGCGATCAGGTCTTCTCGGAGCACCGTGGACGGGTGGGACTCTGAGTCTGGCAAGACCAGGGGCGGCAACTTGGTCGTCGAGCCCGGCCGAAGCCTGATATCGATTCCGCTTACGACGCGTTGGGTGACAACCAGCTCCAGGCCGTTCCAGGCGTAGGGGTAGCCGTCGATGTCCGGCCTCATCCGGATGGCTGGGTGCGGGCGTCCTGGCCCCAGGAGATCCTCGGCCTCGGCCAGCGGCATGCCGCAGTGAAGCGGGCCGATACGGCCGGTCCGGGCGAAGTCGACGAGCACGTTCATCAAGGTCACGATGGTGACTCTGGCATCTCCTCGTGCCAGCTCACACCTGGATAATGCCCGAGGAGTCCTCAGCACGCCTCACCGGGTCGGCACGATCGGGTGCGGGTGGTGAGGTCGATGACCGGCAGCAGTGTCGCAGTCGCGGGTGCGCCGATCTGGCTCGGTGTCGGCCCTGCGGGGGTAGGAACGTCGGCGAGTCGTTGGAGGAGCTTGTCGAGGGCGGTCTGCCCGTCATCGACGGCGGCGCGTTCATCGTCGGTGAGCGGGATATTGGCCAGCATCTTCTGCAGGTTGTCTTTCGCCTCCAGCAGTTGGCCCTTGCTGGATCCTTTCGGGGTGTAGAAGTCGCAGCGTGCGCAGGCCATGCGGTGCTGGCACTGCTCGAAGAAGGTGTAGGTGCACCAGCCGTGGCCGAGGTCGTAGTACTGCCAGGGCTCGCCGCTGGCGGCGGCGCCGGAGGTGACCGCGTCGCGGTCGACGAGGACTTCGATGGTGCGTACGTTCCTAGCGAAGTAGCCGGCGTCGTTGTAGGCCCTGGCCAGGGTGTTCGGAGTGAGCTTCGCGTAGTGCGTGGTCGCCTCGGGAGTCCGGTGGCCCAGCCATTCCTGCAGCTCAAAGAGGGTCATGGGCTCCTTGGCGTTGTAGAGCTGGCTCGCGATCGTGGACCGGGCCCGGTGACTGGTGATGTTGCCGCGGACGTCGGAGTTGGGGACGCCGGCCTTGCGGCAGAGCATCGGGATGATCGCCGTGTTGATGTAATGCTTGGCGACCCGGCGGGCGCGGTGGGCGAACAAGAAGTCGGCGTACTCGTTTGTCTTGCGGTCGAGCATCGGCGGCTGAGCGGGTCTGACGGCCTGCCATGCTTCGATGGCCTGGCCCAGGAGTGGATCGACGGGTTTGGTGAACGCGGTACCTGTCTTGTGTGTCGGGACATCCAGCAGGCAGACGGCGTCGCGAGCGAGGACCTCTCCGGAGTCGCCGGGGATGGGCAGGCCGTCGTGCTGCCAGCGGATGCAGCCCACCCGGAGGCGGGCGATCTCGTCGCTGCGTTGACCGGCAAACAGCCAGGTCAGTGTGATTGCCCGGATGAGCTCGACCGGGTAGGTGCGGCCGTCTGTGGTCGGCAGGTCGCCGGGCTCGAGGTTCAGGCCCGCCCAGAGCAGCTTGGCCCAGATGTCATCGGCGATCACCCGCGGGTCCGGGCCCATCAGAGCGCGAACGCTTCGTGGTGTTCTCAGGGCATGGGCGGGGTCGAACCGGCGCGGGATCACTTCCCATTCGTGCAGGTCACGGAAGAAGGCACGGGGCACTTTGAGATAGCCGGACTTCGCCTGCGGCGTGAGCGGTTTGCCCAGGCGGTTCTGCGATCGCATGCCGTGGGTCCACTGGGAAAAGTCTCCGACGCTCATCCGGTCCACGGCCGCGACCCAGGACGCGCACGTCTGGCGGGTCCACTGGCCGGGCTCGGTGATCTCGGCGTGTTCGGCGGCCAGCCAGCGACCGATCTTGGCGAGCACGCTGCGGTAGCCGCTGCGGATCTTCGGAGTCAGCGTCGATGTCGCGTACCAGTGCTCGACCGAAGCCGCCCAGGCCGCTGAGACGCCCTCCATCGCAGTCGGTCCGGGCGCGTGCCGTGAGGGTGGCGGGTCCGCGTGGCCGAGTGCCGCGATCGCCCGCTGGAGGCCGTAGAAGTCCTTGCCCCACTGTCCGCTCATCGCCGGGTGAACGCGCAGCGCGGCCAGGGCCTCGGTGGACAGGTCCTCCAGCAGCGGACTTCGGTTCAGCAGCAGCGTCTGGCAGATCACGGCAGCCAACTTGTCGGCGTCACGACGATAGCCCCAGTCGGCCAGAACTGTGCAGATCCGACGGACGGCATCGTCTACGGGGACCGGCCCCGAACACCCGACTGGCCAGGGCCGGCCGCTGGAAGCGACCGAGCCGATCGAAGGCGGTGAACTCGGCGAGCAGGAAGGCAAGAGCCAGCACGAACGGCCGGGCATTGGGGCCGATCTGGCCTCCCCACGAGCGTCGGAAGTCGGCGGCGCTGGTGTCGATAATGTCCACCCAGTCATCTGTTGACCAGCCCCAGAAGGCCCGGCGAAGCTTGCCGCAGCGGATCAGCACCAGACCGGCCGCGTCCCGTGCGAACCGCTGCTGGTGTCGGTCGTCCGGCGGCCCGTGCAAGCTGGCGAGAGCGTCCGCCAACGGCCGCACCAACCGCGCGATCGGCCGAAGAGACCCCGCATCGAGGCTGAGGCCGTCTCGCCGGAGCTGGTCGACGCCGAGTGCGAGGAGTGCTTCTGCCTCAGCCTCAGTGAGCAATCCGCGACGGTCATAGCGTGCAAGGTCGATGGGCGATGCCCAGGTCGGGCGGCTTGTCCGGCCCGCCGTTCTCGGTTTGGCGGTCACTCGGAGACCGCCGCAGAGGCATGGGCGCCTCGGGTCAGCATGTCCACGCGCCAGGAATGGATCTGCTGCATACCCCGGTTCAGCTTCTCGGCCAGGTCGCGGCCCGAGAGATGGATGTAGGTCAGCGTCGACTCGGTGTTGCGGTGTCCGGCGAAGGAGGCGATTGCGTGCAGTTCCCAATCCATCCTGGCCAGGTCCGTCAAGCACAGATGCCGCGTGGTGTGGGTCGAGAATCGCGGCAGGTCGGCGGCGAGCGCGACGCGCCGGATCACCTTCGACCAGGTCCACAGGGTCAGCGGCTGGCCGTAGTTGCGGCGGGACTCGGACAAGAACAGCGGCCCGCGGGCCCGGCTGATCGTGGCCCGATGCTTGAGGTAGTCGGACAGGAGGACGCCGGTCGCCGCCGAGTAGGGGACGACGCGTTCGCGCCGGGTCTTCGTCGTCTCGGCCCGGATTCGGAGGGTCCGGTGGGCGGGGTCGAGATCATCAGTCCGCAGGGAGCACAGCTCCTCCCGCCGCAAGGCCGCGTCGTAGGCGAGAGCAAGCATGACCCGGTTGCGTACAGGCTCGTCACGCGCGACAGCCAGTAGGTCGAGCCACTGCTGTTCGCCCGGGATCCACGGCAGCTTCGTAAGCCGGGGCACCAGCCCCCGCTGGTGGCCTCCGAAATTCCGGCCGGGCGTGTAACGACCGCGGCCGACCGGGTTCGACTCCCGCAGGCCTTCCTCGATGAGGTAGTCGTAGAACAGTCGAACCGGCACCAGCCGCTGCTGCAGCGTTGCGTTCGCCAGACCGGCCCCGGAGTCCAGAACGACGACGTTGCCTCCTCGTCGGCTCGGCCGCGTGCTCAGCTCCTTCACGAACGCCGCCACGTGCAGACGCTTCGCGGCAACGGGGTCGACCCCGTCCCGCTCGCAGACCAGCAGATACTCGGCCAGTCCCCGCGCGTACGCGTCGATCGTCCGGGGTGCCCGCCCGAGATCCGTCCACACTTGCAGCCACTCGGCCGCCCGCTCATGCCGGCCCAGGACCGGCCACTTCTCCTCCAGCACCATCGCGCTGCCCAACGGAACTCCTCAGTACGTGGGGACGCCGCAGGATACGAACTTCATCCTGCGGCGCGTGATTCCACGTAATTAATAGGAAGTCGTGCGGAAGATAGCGCCACTGGACCCCGGTGCGGTCCACGTACAAGATCGCGTCCATGATGTCGCGCAGGTCGTGCTCGGGCGGCCGGCCGAAATCCAGGGCCCTGCCACGGCGCTCGAAACGCCACGCAGCCAGGACTGGCTCGATCAACTCCAGCGTGCATCGGACAGATCACTTGGATACGGACGTCGCTTCGGCATGCTTCCGGCGTACCGCGCCGGAGCGAGTGCGCCCAGGCGCACAGCGATGACGACAGAAGCACACGACCGCGGAGACCGGGCATTCTGGGATGAGACAGAAGTGCGTAGCCTTTCACCCCATCCGCAACTCCACCCGCCCCGCAGGCATCGGCGGCCGCCTCCACAACCTCACCTGCACCGCAACCCAGCACTTCGAGAGTCCATCGATAAGCGGGCAGGGCAGGTGAAAACGACTTCTTAGAGCTGGATCCTGACAACCTGCCGGTGGAACCAGTAGTTGTGATGACGGCCAAGTTCGTCGACAGCGAGGGCAACATCCTGGAGTACGGCGTGGACCTCGGAGGGCCCGGCCGGACATGGCGCACGGAATCGGAGGTCTCCCCGTGACGGTCGTGGATGACACGCTTGCGAGTGTGCTCGAAGACCGACTGGACGCCCTGCTTGCGGCTCGCAGGGCTGGCACAATCGCGCCTGACGCCGAAGCAGAGATGGCCGCCATCTCCCGAACCATGACGAGACCGATGCCCCCACGCCCCCGTTCTGTGTCCTGATGGCCGGGCTCCCCGGGTCTGGCAAGACGACGTTGTCCCGCGCTCTAACGGCTCACGGGTTCGTACGGCTGTGCCCGGATGAAGAGATGTTCCGCCGGCATGGCGTTTATGGGGTGGACTTCCCGCGCGGCGTCTTCCCTGCCCTTGAGCGGCCCGTCCTCGAAGAGATCTCCGTCGAGTTCCGACAGCAACTCCAGGCCGGGCGAGACGTTGTCGTCGACCACGGCTTCTGGACCCCGGACGACCGTGCTCGATGGCGAAAGATCGCAACCGATGCAGGTGCAACCACGGTGCTGGTTTATCTTGAGGCCAGTCACGAGGAGCTTTGGTCGCGTGTGAGTCGGCGGAATGCTCGGCATGAAGCTGATCCCAACTCGATCTACTTCTCCGAGAGTGACCTCCAGCGGTATCGAAGCCGGTTCATCCCCCTTGAGGCAGAGAACCGCACCTGCTGTACGAAGGTGACCCCGCGGAAGTGTTCGCGCTCTTGGATGCCCCTCACCACTAGCGGCCAGACACAGAGGCCCAAGGATCCAGCGCGCGATGACGACTGCAAACAGTGAGGAGGGTCGATCCCACTTTGTCCTATACCGGAGTCAACGTCCTTCACGAGATAGACCGCAGCCTCTACGCTGGCCCGGTGACGTGGTGGAGCGCGGCGCACGCACGCAATAGACAGGGCTCACAAGCATCATGGCGGCGAACACTGTCGTGCACGACGTCAGGGTGCTGCAATACCCCAAAGTCATCATTTTGATTGATGCATTTCAGTCCTAGTCAGCCAAACTGAACCTCACATGCAGGTACCCATTCCGCGAGCCTATACAGGACGGAAGAAATTGAAGAATGAAATTGTGCACAATACCGTTCCCGGAGTGGATCATGCGGCCGGCCCAGGCTGCATCTGCCCTAAAGCGCCCTGCGGTGGATCAATGCACGATGACGAGATCACCCCAACGTGCCCGTATCACCGCCTTGAACCGGTTCAAGCGATGCATTATTCGAGCGATTGTCCGGGTCCGCCGGAAGGGAAGAGCAGTGGAATGGTTGGTTTGATGCGAATTTTTAAGAGCCAAAGCTAGAATTTATTCGGGCGTCCGAGAAGTCGTGGCTTCCCTCCCGGGCATGAAAAGCGTCAGGCCCCGATTCTTCCGATGGGGCAACAAGGCTGAAACCCTTCGGTCGTGGCTGGATTCCACGTGACCGATTGGCCGATATTCAACACGAACAGAGCGGTTAGCCGTGCAATGATGCGTAGGTCCAGCATAGGCATCACTATGCACTTTCACGCTTGGAGGCGTTCGATGAAGAAGCGGGCGAAAACTCTATCTGTCGGATTTTCCGTCGGATTGTCCGCCTTTGCGATAGCTGTTTTGGCTGCGGCTCCTGCGTCGGCCGCTCTCCACCCCTTGTCGTGGCACATCAATAAATCCAGGGCCTACATTGCCGACCTGCCTACCCGAACGGCTGTGCAGCAGATGTATAAGGCACAGGAGGAGAGCGCGTTCATGGCCCTGCAGGCAGACATCGCAACGAAGTCGATCCAGCAGGCTATGACTGCTAGCGAGATTACTCGTTATGCATCGAGTAAGAATTGGCCCGGTCCCGGCCACTGAGGTTCCGAGTGTCCGGCAAATTCGCAATAACTCGCACCTACGAATTGCGAATGACGTACCGCTACCATGTGATGCTCGACGCCGTCGTGATCGACGACGGTCTGAGGATCGATGTGGAGTTAGTCCGCCGCTACCGCTGACGACAGTAGGTCAAGGGCATGGCTAACCACGATGAGCGGACCTGACCGTTTCCCCCAGGTGTTCCCAGTGTTGGACTGACGGGCAGAAACCGCAGGTCACGCAGGGTAACCTGAGCCCGCTGTAAATCTGCTGGCTCGTCTTCCCAGGTTCGAATCCTGATGCCGCCACGTGGAGGTAGACCCCCTCCGACCCGTGGGAGCCACGGAACCAGCCCGGACAGCTCGTAATGAGCGGGTCTGACGGCACCGACTGACGGCAACGTGCGTGGACAAAGCCGTACTCGGATAGACGACTCAGCACCGAGCAAGCCGCCATGGCCGAGCAGCGTCCGAGCCGAGGAGTCTGCGGCCGGAACTCCTAAAGCGGGTGTCGCAGGTTCGAATCCTGCCGGGGCACAGAGAGCACCTGGTCGGAGGCTCTTCCGTCCGTCGGACGGAAGAGCCTCTGCGGTGACAGCACATATACGGCACCGACGCCGCGGCCACCTACAGTCGCTGGTCCCACGGATTGACCACCAGAGCGCCGGTTCGGGCCAAGTGCTTGATGTTGCGTGTGGCAACCGTCCAGCCGTTGGCCAAGGCAGTGGCGGCGATCAGGGCGTCCGGTGGGTCGATGCTGGTGCCGGCGGCCTTGAGCGCCTTGTGCATGGTGAGGTAGGCGGCCGCCTCCGGTTCGCCGATCGGTGCGATGCGGTCACGGAATTCGTGCCGTACCGCAGCGAGGGCTTGTGCGTAGCGGGCTTGCCTTACGGGATCCGGGGCGGCGGCAACGCCGGCCTCGATCTCGGCCACGGTGATCACGCTCAGGAAGCGGTTGGGGCGGGCCGTGGACCGGAACCAGGTCAGGACGCGCGGGTCCGGCTTCACCCGGGTCGTGAGCTCGGCGACGACATTCGTGTCGAACAGGTAGATCACTCGGCGTCCGACTGCCCATCGTAGGAGCGGGCGCCGAATTCCAGACCCTCGAAGGGCCGGGAGAGCAGGAATTCCTCGAAGCCGTCGTTACTCAGCGCCACCCAGCGGTGAAGCATCTCGGGCAGAGCCTCGATCTCCGTGTCGGCGAGTTCCGCGTCGAAGTGCCGACGCTGGTCCTCAGGCAGGGACTCCCGGATGTCACGAATGGTCCGCAGCGGATGCGACGACGGGCGCGGCATGTGAGGTACACCGCTCGGAGCTGTGGTCATCGGCATCCCCTCCGCATGCATCGGGCTGCGTACTGCTGCTGGTCCTCAGGCTACGGGTTTCCGCCTGCCCGCTCACAACTTTGGGACGAGAGCGGAGCAGCCGTCAACCTGGCCGCCGAGCGAGTCTTGCCATGGAGGGTGCGCGCAGTCGTCCCTGTCTACTCGCCTGGGCAGTGAGGAGCCGTCCGCCCCCGCTGTCAGTACCGTCCGTCAGAATCCGGCCATGCTGATAGCGACAAGCGGCGGGGGCCACGTGGTGAAGCGCCCCTCGAAGCCGGCCATCGGGACGATGCTCGCCAACCTGCGACGCGGCAACGAGCACATGGTGCTGGAGCGTCAGGCAGAGGATTTCGAAGGGGACTGGTACATCCAGGTCCTGTTCCGCGAGAACAACACCTACCAGCTGGAGTACCGGGACGGGGTGCCGGCCGAGCATTACCGGACGCAGACCGTTTCGCGGGAGAAGGTGCGGGTGGCGCTCATCGGCTGGGCGACCGGCAAGCCGGACTGGCGCGACGGCTTCATGTGGAACAACATCGGCGACATGTTCACACCGGACGCCTAGCACCTCACCGGAGCTGGTACGACAGGACGTGCGCGTCCGCGGCGTTGACCGTGTCGCAGGCCTCGACGGGCCGCCCCTCGGCGTCGGAGGACCAACGCACCGTTCACTCGCCGCCCTCCGGCCGCTGTGCCGTCCGCTCGGCCTCGGCGGTGGCGCGGCCGGTCGCGGCGAGGAGGGCGAGCAGCGCGAGGAGGGCGAGGAGGATGACGACCAGCAGCAGGATGGTCAGGGCCGTCGGGTGGTTCCAGAGGGCGAAGAGCAGGGCCACGATCAGCAGGGCGGCCAGGGCGATCGACCGGCGGTGGGCCTGGGTCCAGGTTCCCGCCGGGCCGGTGCGGACCTGGTGGGCGTAGGCCCACTGGGCCGCGGACCCTGCGGCGCGCTCGGAAGTGCCTCGGATCGCGCGCGGGAGTCGTCCGGGGCCGATCAGGTAGGCGCCCAGCGCGATGACCACACCGAGCACGATCGCCGTGCGCAGGCTGACCCTGAGGAAGTGCAGCAGGGTGTCGAAGACGGCTGCCGCGGCGGCTTCCGACTGGATCTGGGGCGGGAGGTGGTCCAGGTAGTAGCGGCGGGCGACGACCAGGGCGACGGCGACGACCAGGCAGGCGAAGGCCGCGCCGAGAGCCGTTCGCGCCAGGGCGCGGCGGCGCCGGTGCGCCAGCAGCACGCCGGCCGCGCCGATCGCCACCACGAGCACGGGAAGCCAGTTCCCGATCACATCCAGCGCATGGGCGCCCTTGCGGACCTTCTCCAACTCGTCGGACTGGAAGAGCACCATCTGCCTGTCGACTTCGGGGATCTTGGCAGCCGGGGAGAGCCCGGCGTCCACGAGCGCCTGTTTGACCTGGTCGACGGCTTCCCCGACGTCGAGGGTGACCGTCCCGCCTTCCACCCCCACGGCGCCGCGGCCCTCGCCGGTGAGCGCGTGTACGACGGCGTTGTGGGCGGCCCGGTTGGCGTTCGTCCAGATCCGCTCGAAGCGGTCGCTCCGCACGAAGCGGGAGGCCACCTTCTCGACCGTGTCGTTGACCGCGGTATCGAGCTGTGGGCCCAGTCCCTTCACCGCCTGCGCGGCGCGTGCCGGCAGCCCCTCTGCCCGCAGCCACGCGGCGATGTCCGAGGCGGCCCGGCTGCCGTCCACCCGCACATCCGCGGCCTGGGTGATGCGTTTGACCGCCGCGTCCTCGATCGCCGGATCCGAGGCCAGTGGCGAGACCGTCTCCACGTAGCGGTCGGTGTCCAGCGCGATGTCGTGCACCCAGACCGTGAGAAGTGCGACCGGCACGAGGATGCAGGTGAGCACGATGAGTACCGCGGAGGCCGTCTTCCGCGTGATCCGCGTGGCCGCCGAGCCGTGCTGGGGGCCGCTCCCCTTCGTCTCATCCCCGCCCGCTCGCGGGACGGCAGCGGGCTCGGGCGGGTCGGGCAAGCTGGTCATGGGGTCTCCGGGGCTCTGGCGGACTGGCCTGCCTCCATTTCCGCCGCTGCACGGCGAGACGGCCCGCCCAGGTGGGCCGTACGGACGAAACTCGGTCGCCCCGAAATGGCAGGCCCGGCCGGCAGGTGCCAGGAAGGGGCGCGCCGGAGGGGAGAAACCCGTGGGAGAGACCCGTGGGAGAAACCCGTGACGGGCTCGTCCGCGAACGCCATCCGCCGACCGGCCCTCAACGGGGTCCGGCTGCGCGCCGATCAGGGCATGGCGGTCAGCACGAGGTCTCCGGCACCACTCAGAGCGCTTTCGTGGCGGACCGCTTCATGCCCTTGTTCCTGCTGGCGCCCGTGCCGCTCCCCGCAGGCTTGGCGGCCGCGTTCTTCCGCCCCGTGACCTTCTCCGTGCCCGCGACCGTCCGCGACGGCGCCGTCCGGGTCGATGCGGTCGGCCACCTGAACTCGATCTCCAGCTCGATCTCGCCGTCACCGATCTCGACCTCCACCTCGCTGCGAAGGTCGTCGGGGATCCGCAGGCTCAGCGTTCCGGGCCCGAGTTCCAGTTCGGCTTCCCCGCCCTCCCTCAGCGCGGTCGCGAGTGCCGTGAGCTGGTCAGCCGCCTCAAGACGTGAGAGCGAGCGCTTCTGCTGGAACTTCAGGTCCTTCATGGACGTCTCCGATCCGGAACAAAGGGTGGATAGAGACCATTCTGGTGCTATTGAGCCGGTTCGGACATCCTCATGGGCAGGCGAAGAGGTGCCTGACCGGGCGGCCGGGGTCTCCGCGAAACATCCGCCTCCCTGCGCGAAAGCCGGATGCGTTCTACGGTTGAGGAGAACTCCCGAGCTCGCGCAACGTGGTTCCTCCCGCCTCGTACATCCCTCGGGCTCGAAACCCACCAGGAGGGCATGAGACATGGCCACTGCATCGGAAACCCCTGTCCTGGACACCCTCGCCGCCATGACGGTCGACTCGCTGGAGCGTTGCGGACTGCCCCCGGACATGCTCATCCTCACGCGCATCGCGGCGCTCGCCGCCTCGGACGCCCCGCCCCTCTCCTACGTGGCCCATATCGACCCCGCCCTCAGGACCGGCCTGACCGCCGAACAACTGCAGGACGTCCTGGTCGCCGTCGCCCCCATCGTGGGCACCGCCCGCGTCATGACGGCAGCGGGCAACATCGCCACGGCACTCGGCATCGCCATCGCCGTCGCCGATACCGAGATGGGGTCCCAGGGCTGAGAGCGGCCGCCGACCCGGCATCGCTGTGCGGCCACGTCGGGCGGACAGGCCACGGAGTCCTGCTGTCCGACGTGCCCTGCGCCGGGCGGGCACCGGGCGTCCCCACCGCCGCAGGGCCAGGCAGGAGGGTCTTCGATGTCCCAGAACGCGACCACGGCGATGCGCGCCGCGCCTCGCACCACACCCGAGGAGCGCGCCGCTCTCGGCAAGGAGGCGCGCCGCCGCTCGCCGCGCTCCGACCACGCCGTGTACAAGCCGTCTCCCGACCGGCCCGATCCGCTGTCGATCCTGGAGGCGCAGTCCGCGGCGAGGGTGCCCGAACTCGTCCCGATCCGCTACGGCCGGATGACGGAGTCCCCGTTCCGTTTCTACCGGGGCGCCGCCGCGATCATGGCGTCCGACCTGGCCGACAGTCCGCGCTCGGGACTCACCGCCCAACTGTGCGGAGACGCCCACCTGCTGAACTTCCGTCTGCTCGCCTCGCCGGAAAGGCAGTTGGTGTTCGACATCAACGACTTCGACGAGACGCTGCCGGGCCCCTGGGAGTGGGACGTCAAGCGGCTGTCGGCGAGTCTCGTCATCGCGGGCCGGGCGAACGGCTTCGACGACGCCGAGCGCGCCCGCATCGTGAGCGCCACGGTCCGTTCGTACCGCGAGGCGATGATCCGCTTCGCGGAGACCGGCAACCTCGACGTCTGGTACGCGAAGATCGGCGCGGACCTCCTCGAGTCCCTGGCCGCGGACCGGCTCCACAAGCGGGGTCGGAAGAACCTGGCCCGTGCCCTGGAGAAGGCCCGTACCCGCGACAGTCTGCAGGCTTTCGACAAGCTGACCGAGACGGTCGACGGCCGCCCCAGGATCGCGGCGGACCCTCCGCTGCTCATCCCGGCCGGCGACCTGCTGCCGGACCTCGAACGCGGCGCCCTGGAGCGCCAGTTCCGCGGCCTGCTCGAGCGGTACGGCAGCACGCTGGCCTCCGACCGACGCACGCTCCTGGCGGACTACGTACTGGCCGACGTCGCCCGCAAGGTGGTCGGCGTCGGCAGCGTCGGCACCCGATGCTGGATCTTTCTCCTGCTCGGCCGGGACAACCAGGACCCCCTCTTCCTCCAGGCCAAGGAAGCCGACACCTCCGTACTCGCCGCACACGTCGGCCCCAGCCGCTACCGCAACCAGGGCGAGCGGGTGGTGGCGGGCCAGCGGCTGATGCAGGCCACGAGCGACATCTTCCTCGGCTGGGAACGGGTGGACGGCATCGACGGCGAACAGCGCGACTTCTACGTCCGTCAGCTGCGCGACTGGAAGGGCATCGCCATGCCGGAGACGATGCGGCCGAAGGGCATGCGGGCGTTCGGCGAACTGTGCGGGGTCACGCTGGCCCGTGCGCACGCGCGGTCCGGCGACCGCGTCGCGATCGCCGCGTACCTGGGGCGCGGCGAGGCGTTCGACCGGGCACTCGCCACCTTCGCGGAGGCGTACGCCGACCAGAACGAGCGCGACCACCAGGCCCTGGTCGACGCGGTACGCGCGGGCCGACTACCCGCGGAGGAACTGCCCGCGGCCTGACGGGGAACAGCGCGCCCGGCCCGCCCCGCGAAGCGACTCGGCCCGGGGCTGACGAGCACCGCGCTGCCGTCCTCGTCGGGGCCGTGTTTCGACCGGTGATCTGCCGTCCTCGTCGGGGCCGTGTGTCGGTGGTGAGCTGCCGTCTTCGTCGGGGCCGTGTGTCGACGGTGAGCTGCCGTCCTCGTCGAGGCGGTGTCCAGACGGTGACCGACCACCACCGTGCTCCTGCGGCAGGGCACAAGGGCTGGTCAGCGGGCCGGCATCCCGGTGCGCCGCGCGCCCGGGCAGGAGCGCTGACATGCTGGGGAGAGAGGGCCGCCCATGACGTGGCCCTGACGGACAGGGGTGATGAGCGCCGTGGCCGAGATCTACGAAGACGCTCAGGGACCGGCCGTTCCGGCCGTTCCGGCCGTTCCGGCCGTTCCGTTCGCCGATCCCCTGGGGAACCCGTTCCTGCGCACCAGGTTCGCCCTCCCGGCGAGGCCCGCCACGTTCCTGCGGCGGCAGCGGCTCGTCGACCATCTCGATCAGGCTCTCGGGACACCGCTGACGCTGCTCAACGGCGCGGCCGGGGCCGGCAAGACCCTGCTGGCCGCCGACTGGGCCGACAGACGGCGGCCGGCCGTCGCCTGGCTCACCGTGGAGGTGGGGGACCGGCGTCCCGGAGTGTTCTGGGCGTACGTCGTACAGGCCCTGCGCGCCTGCGGTGCGCTGCCGCCCGGTCCGGTGGGGTTCCCGGCGGCCGCGTCCCTGGCGGACGGCAGGCTTCTGGCGGTGCTCGCCGCCGAGCTGAACGATCGCGGTCGGCCCGTGGTCCTCGTCCTCGACGAGTTCGACCGCATGACCGCCGAGGTCGCCGAGCAACTGGAGTTCGTGCTGCACCACGCCGGTCGGGGTCTGCACCTCGTCCTCGTCACCCGCACCGAACCGCTGCTTCCGCTGCACCGTTATCGCGCGGCCGGCGAGCTGACGGAGATCCGCGCCGCCGAGCTGGCCTTCACCCCCGAGGAGGCCGTCGCGCTGCTGGAGCTGCACGGTCTGAGCCTTCCGGTCCACGCCGCCCGCGCCCTGGTGGACCGCACCCGGGGCTGGGCCGCCGGCCTGCGCCTCTCCGCCCTGGCCGCCCGGACGAGCGGCGACCCGGAGGCGTATCTGAAGGAGTTCGAGGCGGACCGGAGTACGATCGCGGACTTCCTGCTGGCCGAGGTCCTCAACGGGCAGACGGAGGAGAGACAGGACCTCCTGCTGCGTGTCAGCGTCCTGGAGCGTTTCTGCCCGGACCTGGCCGACGCGCTGACCGGCCGGGCCGATGCCGAGCCCCTTCTCGTCGAGCTGCACCACGCGAACGCGTTCGTCGAGCACCTCGGGCGCTCGTGGTACCGCCTCCACCCGCTGTTCGGTGAGATCCTCCGGGCCCATCTGCGCGTGCGCCTGCCCGGTCTGGAGCCGGAACTCCATCGGCGGGCCGCGCGGTGGCTGCGTCGTTCCGGATTCCTGCCGGAGACGCTCGCCCACGGCGCCGCGGCGGGCGACTGGGACTTCACCGCCGGCGCGCTCGTGGACGACCTGGCGATCGGCCAGCTCTTCACCGGCCTGCGCTCCGAGGATCTGACCCGGTTGTTCTCCCGTATGGGGCCCGAAGCCGGGAGTCCCGCCACGGACCTCGTGCGGGCGGCCCGCGACCTGGCCCGGTGCGACGTCGACCGTGGTGCGGCTCGCCTGCGCCACGCGGAGGAGCGTCTGGCCTTCGAAGCGTCCGAACCCTCGCCCGGCATGGTGCCCGACCAGGCGGCCGCCCAGCTGAGCTGTGCGCTGCTCGAGGCCCTCGCCGCCCGGCTGACCGGGTCTTCCCCGCGGGCCGAGAAGGCCGCCCGAGCCGCCGACGAGCTGCGGAGGGAGGTCCCCGCGCAGCTCCTGGCGGAGCATCCCGAACTCTCCGCTCTGCTGCTGACCCATGTGGGATCGGCGCGCCTGTGGGCAGGGCGCTTCGAGGAGGCGCGCGCCGCGCTGACCCTCGTGGCCGGCACCCCCGGCGGCGACTCCACCCTGCTGCCCCGGGAGGAGTCGATGGGCCACCTGGCCCTGCTCGACTATCTGAACGGCTGGCTCGGCCGGGCCGAGCGCAAGGCACTGGCGGCGGTGTCCGAGACGGAACGGCTCGACCTGTCCCAGCCGTCCGGCTCCGGCCTCGGGCGGCTGGTCCTGGCCGCCGTGGCCGTCGACCGCCATGAGCTGGACCGGGCCCAGGCCCTCCTCGACGAGACGGTCCGGCTCCCGTCGGGCGCCCGGGATCCGGTGCCGGCGGCGGGGCGAGCCCTTGCCACAGCTCGCCTCCTGTTGGTCAGGGGCAGGACACGAGCCGCCGTCGAGGCGGCGGACCCGGTCGTCTCCGCCGCCGTGGCCTCACCTTGGGCGGCAGGCCATGAGGCGCTCGTCGCGTCCGCCGTCCACCTGGCCGAAGGGCGGCCGGACGAAGCCGCCGAGATGCTCCAGGGCGTGTCGGGCGACCAGCCGACGTGTGCGGTGGAGGCCGCGGCGATCCAGCTCGCCGCAGGTCGTCCCAAGGCGGCCATGGACCTGCTCGACAGCATCCACACCCGGAGCGGGACGGGTCCGGCGGTGACCGTGAGGGCGGCGCTGGTGAGGGCTCAGGCCGCGGAGCGGGCGGGAGACACCGCCACCGCCCGCAGGCTCGTGGCACAGGCGCTCCTCGACGCCCGGCGGGAGCGGCTGCGGCGTCCCTTCCTCGATGCCGGACCGTGGATCGGGCCTCTTCTGGCCACGGCTCCGCTGCGGGAACTGGCGGCGGGCTGGCTCACGCCCGGCCCGCCGCGACGCGGTGAGCGCCCCGGCCCGGAACCCCCGCCCTCGCTGCCCGTCGCGGTGGAGCTGAGCGGACGCGAGCGCGAGGTCCTGGGGCGACTGGCCCGGATGAGGTCGACGGAGGAGATCGCCGCCGACCTCTACGTGTCCGTGAACACGGTGAAAACCCACCTCAAGAGCGTGTACCGGAAGCTGGCGGTGAACCGGCGAAACGACGCGGTGCGCCGCGCGCGCGACCTCGGGCTCCTGTGAACGCACGTCGGTGAGTACGGTCGGCGCCCCCTCGGCAGGACACCACGGGGTCCAGCCCTCCCCCGTGGCGGGTGAGGCGGGAAGCGCGTGCTTCGGATGCCATGGGAGGAACGGCGGGCGGGTGTCGGCCGCCGCCCGGCCGGCTCCGTCGGCCTACCGGGCCGATGGAGCGAGGTGGACGGTGTGAAGCACTGGCGGGCTCTGATCGTCCTCGGTACCGCCCAGTTCCTGATGGTCCTGGACACCTCCGTCATGAACGTGTCCATCAGTCAGCTGGTGGAGGACTTCGACACGGAGGTCACCGCCATCCAGGCCGTCATCACGCTGTACGCACTGGTCATGGCGGCCTTCATGGTCATCGGCGGCAGGTTCGGGGACATCCTGGGGCGGCGCCGCATGTTCCTTCTCGGGCTGGTCGTCTACGGCGTGGGCTCGGCGCTGACCGCCGCGGCACCCACTCTGTGGGTGCTCACGCTGGGCTGGTCGGTCATCGAGGGACTCGGAGCCGCCATGGTGCTGCCGGCCATGGCCGCGCTCATCGCGGAGTCGTACCACGGGCGGGACCGGGCCGTCGCCTACTCGGTCATCGGCGGGCTCGCCGGCGCCGGAATCGCCGTCGGCCCCCTGTTGGGCGGCTGGGTGACGACGTACCTCACCTGGCGGCTGGTCTTCGCCGGCGAGGTCGTGGTCGTCGCGGCCGTCCTGCTGTGCCGCCGGGTGATCGCGACGCCCGCCCCGACCGGCCGGCGCCCCCGGCTGGACGCGGTCGGCGCGGCCCTGTCCGCGGCCGGGCTGGGGCTGGGCGTGCTCGGGGTTCTACAGAGCAGCACCTGGGGATGGGTTCAGCCCCGCAACCCTCCCTTCACCGTCCTCGGCTTCGCCCCGACGCTGTTCGTCATCGGCGCCGGGGCGGCCGTCCTGGCCCTGTTCCGGTACTGGGAACGGCGGCGGGAGCACCAGGGCGCCGACCCCCTCGTCCACCTGTCCCTGCTGGGCAGGCCCGTGCTGCGGTCCGGTTTGATGACGCTGCTGAGCCAGAACCTCATCCTGCTGGGGCTGTTCTTCACCATCCCGCTCTACCTACAGGTGGTTCAGGGGTTCAACGCCTTCGAGACGGGCCTGCGCCTGCTCCCGGTGTCCGTCACCATGCTCGTGACCTCCCTGTCCGCGTCGCCGCTCGGGCGGCTGTGGGGGCCGCGCCGGGTGGTCCGACTGGCCCTGGTGACCCTGGCGGCGGCCATCGTGTGGCTCCTTGCCGCCATCGACCCGCTCATCGACGACGCGCAGTTCGCCGGAGCCATGGCCCTGCTGGGCGTGGGCGTCGGCCTGCTCGCCTCGCAGCTGGGGAACGTCGTCCAGTCCAGCGTCGGCGAGCAGGAACGCAGTGAGGCCGGGGGACTCCAGTTCACGGCACAGAACCTGGGCTCGGCGCTCGGCACCGCCCTCATCGGGTCGATCCTCATCGGTGCGCTGGCCCACGCCTTCACCACGCAGGTGGCGGACGACCCCCGGCTGTCGGCGGGGGCCCGTGATCAGGTCGGTGTGTCCCTCGAGGCCGGGATCACGTTCGTCCCCACCGATCAGGTGCGTTCGGCGGCCGAGCGCGCCGGCCTGCCGCCGTCCGAGGTCGACGCCGTCGCGGACTCCTACGCCTCCGCTCAGCTGGACGGTCTCAAGGCGGCGATCCTGGCCACCGGCGGCATCGCCCTCGCCAGTTTCCTGGTCACGCCGCACCTCCCGACCGCCGGGGCAGGCCGTCCACGGCGGCCGGACGCCGAAGCTCCTGCCGGAGCGGCCCGATCGACGCCTTGAGTTCCGAAGGAGCCACCTGTGCCCAGGACCAGAGCCACGAAAGGCCCGGCCACGGCCCGCGGGGCGCGCCGCGCCGAACGCCGGGCCCGCGCGGACTACACGGGCGGCGTCTACGGATCCATGCTCGCGGCCTCCGTGGTGATCGGCGCGGGCTCCCTGGGCTCGTCCCCCCGGACCGAACTGGTGCTGCTGCTGTTGCTCACCGGAGCGGTGTTCTGGGTCGCGCACGTGCATGCCCAGCTGTTCGGGGCGCGCCTGGCACAACAGGCTCTGGACCGTCAGGTCGTCCTGCGCGTCTGCCGTGAAGAGTGGCCGATCGTCAAGGCCGCCGTCCCGCCGGCCGTCGCGGTGGCCGCCAGCCCGCTCCTGGGGATCGACGTGCGAGGCGCCCTCTGGCTGGCTCTCTGCGTCGCCGTGGCCGGCCAGGTGGGCTGGTCCCTGGCGGCGGCACGCCGCGCCGGTGCTTCGCCGCGACTCATGGCCGCCACCGCGTCGGTCAACCTGCTGCTCGGCCTACTGATCATCTCTCTCAAGATCGTTCTGACGCACTGATCCGTGGCGCACGGTCGCCGGGCGGCGGTCACCTGTACCGGGTGAGGTCCGACAGGGCACGGAGGCGCACGATCGCAGGGAAGGGCGCCGTCCGCCTGCCCCGAGCAGCCACGGAAGGACGTCCGCCCGCCCGAAGCAGTCCACGGAAGGACAGCTCGTGCGCTACGAGATCCGAGTCGAGGGACACCTGTCGGACACCCTGGCCGCCGCCTTCCCGGAGCTGGGCCACGTGGTGATGTCCGGCCAGACCATCCTGTTCGGCCCCGTCGTGGACGAAGCGCACCTCTTCGGACTGCTGGCGCGCTGCCAGTCACTGGGACTGCGGGTCCTGGAGATGCGCCAGCTGCCGGAGTGACGGGAGCGGGCGCGGGCGCGCGGTCCGTCCGTGCGTGCTCGGATCACTCCTCCCATGTCTTCTCCTTCCGTGTCTTCTCCTTCCGTGTCCTCTCCTTCCGTGTCCTCTCCTTCCGGCCGGAAGGCCGACGGGCCGGGCGCCGAGGACTGTCGGCTCACCGCCACGGCGGCGTCGATGGATCACCCGCGCTGGGTGAGCCGGCCACCGAGCGGCACGCGTGACCCTGATCCGGTCAGGTGCTCGCACACCGCCCCGTCACCGCGCCCCGTCGGCTTCGGAGGCGACGGCTCATCACGAGGAGGAGCCCATGACCATGTCACCCGGTCCGGCGTCGCGCACAGGACAGGAACACGAGCGCGACGGGGCGTTCCCCGCTCACCCGGGCGACTCGGCGTACATGCTCACGCGGCTCGGCCGGTCATGGACCTGGCTCCTGGGGTCGGCCGCCGCGACGCTGGTGCCGGGCGTCCTGATCCTGGTATGGCCGGAGGCGACCCTGCACGTCCTGGCGGTCCTCATCGGCCTGTACCTGCTGGTGACCGGGGCGTTCCGGTTCGTGGCCGTCTTCGCGCGGGAGGGGCACGAACGGCTCCCGGGACTGCTCCTGGCCGTGCTGTACGTCCTGGCCGGGGTGCTGTGCCTGCGGAACCCGTTGCAGACCATCGCCGCGCTCTCGCTGATCACCGGGGTCGTCTGGCTCGTGTCCGGCATGCTCACCCTCTACACGGCCATCTGCGCCGCGGACCTGCCGCACCGTGGCGTCGTCACGGTCGCCGCCGTCCTCGGCATCGTCGCGGGGATCGTGGTGCTCGCCCTGCCGACCGAGTCGGCCCGCGCCCTGACCCGGCTGCTCGGCCTGTGGCTCGTCCTGCTCGGCCTGGCCGAGGCGGTGGTCGCCCTCGGGTGGCGGGCCGCGCTCCGCAAGACGTACACCGGCGGGCCGCACGCCCCCGCTCCGACGGCCTGACACCGCACGCGCCGCTCCGCCGCGGCTGCCGCCACGACCGTCATCCCGGTCGGCACGTCAGGGCCACCGCGGCGGCGCATGCGAAGAGGAGATCCCATGAACCCGGCCGCGCCCCCGGATCCGCCGGACTCCGGCGGATCCGTCATCCGGCAGCACGTCATGACCGCCGAGAAACGAGCGGGAGGGGACCGAGCGGAACACGAGCGGCAGCGCCGTCACGCGGTGGTACGCCGTCGGCGGGTAGGCCGGGCCGGCTCCGCGGTTCCCCTCTTGCCGGCCTTGCCGCTCCCGCCCCTGGCCGTCGTCGCGGCCTGGGCCCAGCGCACGGCCTGCGACACCGGCACCGGCACCGGCACCGGCACCGGCACCGACAGGTACGGGGAGACCGTCGCGCCGCCGGCGTGGGAGCCGCCCGTGCTCCTCGCGGCGACCGGCCGGGTGGCGGACCGGGCGACGGGACAGGCGGCTCCGTGAGTCAGGGTCGGGAAGCCCGGCCCCGGCTCCACGCCCCGCAGACACACGGCCGCGCGGGTGCGTGAGTCATGGTCGGGAAACCCGGCCCCGGCCCCGCGCCCCGCAGGCACACGGCCGCGCGGGTGGCCGCGGGTCTGCGGTCCGGGGGCGCGGCCCGCCTGCTGTCCCGCCTGTCGGCGCTCAACGTCGTGGAGGGCTCCGTACGGCTGGCCGCGCAGGCGTTCCTCACCGCGCTCCCGCTGCTGATGACCGTCGCGGCGTTCGCCCCCGGGTGGATGCAGAACCTGCTGGCCGACTCCCTCCGGGCGGTTCTGGGGGTACGGGGGGACACCCTCGACGAGATGCGCGAGGTCTTCTCCGCGACCGGCACCACGGGGACCACCACCGGAGCCGTGGGCGTGGTGGTGACGGTGGTGTCGGCCACGGCGTTCAGCAGGGCCCTTCAGGCGGTGTGCGAGCGGTGCTGGCACCTGCCGCGTGCCCCGGTACGGACCGCCGTCTGGCGCTGGCTGCTGTGGCTGGTCGTCTGGCTGGCCTTCCTCCTGCTCCAGGCGCCGCTGCGGAGCGGGTTCGGCGCCGGCGCGGTGACCGGACTGGTGCTGTCCCTGCTCTCGGCGACGCTGCTGTGGTGGTGGTCCCAGCATCTGCTGCTGGGCGGCCGGATCGGCTGGCGGAGCCTGCTGCCGGGAGCGCTGCTGGCCGGTGCCGGTACGGAGCTGCTGAGCGGGGCCGCCCGCGTGCTGGTGCCGGCCGCCATGGAGCGCAGCCTGGACGAGTTCGGCCCCCTGGGCCCCGTCTTCACGTTCCTCTCCTGGCTGATCGTCGTGTTCCTGGTGGCCGTCTCCGGCCTGGCCCTCGGCGAGTACGTCGCCTCCACCTCCTGGTACCGGACGGCCGCCGCTCCCCGCAGCCGCGGGGAGAGCGGCCCCTGATCCGACGACGGGAGCGCGGCGGCCGATGGTGTGCCCGCGCCGCGCGCAGGCCGATGGTGTGCCCGCTCCGCGCGCACACTCACCCGCGCCGGGTGAGGCGCCGGGCGCTTGCCGTGAGCACGCTGAAGGCGGTACACACCCGCAGCCGGGCGAAAGCTCGAGACGGAGGACGGACATGAGCGCACAGACCTACCTGGCGTACGACTATCCGCTGCTGAGCGCCTTCTGGACCATGTTCGTGTTCTTCCTGTGGATCATGTGGTTCGTCCTGCTCTTCCGGATCATCACCGACATCTTCCGTGACGACACCATGAACGGCTGGGCGAAGACCGGCTGGCTGGTGTTCTGCATCGTCCTGCCCTTCCTGGGCGTGTTCGTCTACGTGATCGCCCGCGGCAAGAACATGGGCCGCCGGGAGGTCAGGCAGGCGCGTGCGCAACAGGAGGAGTTCAACTCCTACATCAGGCAGACCGCGGCCGGCGGCCGGGCCAGCAGCGTCGACGAGCTCGCCAGGCTGTCCGAGATCCGCTCCCGCGGCGACATCACGGACGAGGAGTTCCGCAAGGCGAAGGACCTGGTCCTGACCGGCCACGGGCCGGCGGAGCACTCGGGCGCCACCTCGCACACCCCCGGTCGCTGAACACACGAATCGAGGCGCAGGATGACCGCGACACACACGCGTGCGGACCACACGGCGAAGCAGGAATGGGCGACCGGCCTGACGGTCTTCGCGGCCGTGATGCTCTTCCTCGTCGGCCTGCTCGACATCTGCCGGGGCATCATGGGCATCGCCGAGGACGACATCTTCGTCACGACCCGCAACTACGTGTTCGAGTTCGACCTGACCGGCTGGGGCTGGATCCATCTCGCTCTGGGCGCGGTCGCCGTGATCGTCAGCGTCGGACTGCTCCGGACCGCGACCTGGGCGCGCGTCGCCGGCGTGGCCATCGCCGGACTCGTCATCATCGCCAACTTCCTCTCCCTGCCGTACTACCCGGTGTGGTCGGTCGTGATGCTCTCCATCTCGGGCTTCATCATCTGGGCCCTGTGCGTGGTCCAGCGCGGCAACCTCTACGACCTGTCCGAGGAACGTCCCAGGTCCGAGGCGCGCCCGCCGGAGAGGAGGTCGTATCCGCGCGGGCCCGCGTGAGCGCACAGCGGTCAGGGCGTGAGGCGCAGGAGAAGGGCCGACAGGTGGAATCACCCGGCGGCGACACGAGCCCATCGAGCAGGGCAGGACCCCCGACCGGACGCGACGGCCGTGCCGGACGGGCCCTGCTCGCCCTGCTGGGCAGCTCCGCCGACATCCGGACGAAGGGCTTCCGCACCCTGTCGCCGGGGCGACGTGTGGATCTCCAGTGGGAAGCTTCCGGCTCCGAGCAGGACGGCTACGACTACCGGGCAGTGATGAGTGCCTCGGCCGGCCTGACAACCACGTCCGGCATCGACGACGTGCCCGTCACGGCCGGGAGTGGGCACAGTGCTCCGGGCGGTGCGTGGCCGCGTCGAGCGGTGCGGCCGGACGGAGGCGGGGCGCGGTCCCCGGCCGTGGCGGGCCGCCCGCCGGGGGCCCCTCGCGCCGCGTCAGTAGACGCTGACCCGCCACCGCTCCACCCACCGCAGCCACACGCCGCCCGACCCCCGTACCTGGACACGGTCGGCCTCGACCTGCCAGGCGGTGCCGTAGAGGGTGGCGTCGGGGAGGTCCACCCGGACGGTGTCGAGGGTTTTCCAGATCGTCGTCGATCGGGCGGGACCAGGCGTGCGCGCAGTGGGCGCAGGTGTAGGCGACGGCCGTGCAGGGGCCCGACTCCGGGGTGGGGG
The DNA here is from genome assembly GCF_042870975.1 of Streptomyces sp. NPDC006259. Lineage (NCBI taxonomy): Bacteria > Bacillati > Actinomycetota > Actinomycetes > Kitasatosporales > Streptomycetaceae > Streptomyces > Streptomyces sp. NPDC006259. Next base: position 94,466 of record NZ_JBIAHY010000008.1, read on the forward strand.
TGCCGGGGCGGAACGCCCGGGTGCGGCAGCGGGGGCACGGGTCGGCCGTCCGCGTGCCTGCCGTCCGGAACACTTCTCGATCCTCCGGTACGCGGCGGGCGGACGGCCACCTCCTCCCGCTCCACCCCCACTGCTGCCTCACGCCCTCCTCGCGTCGTACGCCTCGCGGGCCTTCTCCACCGCGGGCATGCGTTCGTCGACCCACTGGCCCAGGGCCCGCACCTGTTCGGCGGCCTCTCGGCCGAGGGGGGTCAGGGAGTAGTCCACGCGGGGCGGGATCACGGGCTTGGCGTCGCGGTGGACCAGTCCGTCGCGTTCCAGGGTCTGGAGGCTCTGGGTCAGCATCTTCTCGCTGACCTTGCCGATCGCCCGACGCAGCTCGCTGAACCGGTAGGAGCGGTCCAGCAGCGCGATCAGGATGAGGGTGCCCCAGCGGCTGGTGACGTGCTCCATGACCAGTCGGTGGGGGCACGCGCCCTCGCCCCCCTCGCCGCGCACACGGTCCACGAGCGTCATGTCACTTCCTTCCACGGACATACCGTACGACGCGGTCGGCACTGTCCACCAGTTAGTGCCCGGGCCGTGCCGCGGGCTCCGCCCGATGCCGTCGGGCGGCGGCCAGGGCCTTTCCGCCGCCGGCCATGCCCGCCGCCGCCAGCGCCAGCGCCAGGACGCCCGGATTGACGTATCCGGGCACGGTGTCGCTGCGGTAGCTTCCGCCGCCGGACGTCTCGCAGACGAAGCGGAGGGGGACGTAGGACACGGTGTGGTCGACGACGTGCGACGCCCGTTCCTCCTGGCCGGGGGTCAGACAGGGGGGCAGGGGCGCCGAGCCGGTGCCGCCCTCCCACGTCTCCACGGTCGCTCCGACGACGTGCAGCAGGCCCCAGGTGTAGAGCAGGGCCGCCGCGGCGGCGGCGAGTGCGGCGGTGCTGCGGAACCAGGCCGTACGGTCGGCCGAGCGCGGGCCGACGCGGCCGAGGGAGCCGACGGCGTAGCCGGTGAAGGCGAAGGCCGCGACCAGGCCGCCGGGGACGATCAGGAGGAGCAGGTACGCCATCCGCCGAGTTGAGCAGTGACACCACCCCGCAAGCTGTGACGCGTCTCACTTTCCGGGCAACGACCGTGCTACAGGGCGTCGTTGCTCAGAGCGGGGACGCGGCTCACTGTTGGCGCCAACGCGCAGGGTGTGGGGAGCCGTTGGCCTGCGACCCGGTCTTCGCCGACCGGGTGGCGCCGACGGCTCGGCCCGCCCGTCTCAGTTCCCGGCGGGGGCTTCGACGGGCCTGTCCGCCTGCCGTCGGGAGGCCGCCGCCAGGGTCAGGGTCACCGTGACCGACATGACGGCCATCACCGTCATCGCCGTGGCGGGTGAGGTGAGTTGGGCCGTCACGCCGGCCACGGTCGCGCTGACGCCCTGGAGGGTGAGCATCCCGGCCGAGTGCAAGCCGAGGGCGTGTCCGGTGAGTCGGGCGGGCGTGAGAGCCATCAGGCGTTCCTGTTGGACCAGGCTCGCGCCGAAACCGACCGAGGCGAGCGTGACGCAGAGCACGGCGACGGGGAGCGGTGGGCGCAGGGCGAAGAAGACGTACGGGAGGGCGAGGAGCAGCAGGAGCGGGGTGGCCAGGCGAGTGCGTACGGCGGGCGGGAGCAGTCGGCCGACGGCGAGGTCCCCGGCCAGCATCCCCAGCGCCCCGCACGCGAACAAGGTGCCCGCGGCGCCGGGGTCGTACGGCACGAAGAGCGCCTCGCAGCCGACGACGAGGCCGTTGGGGAGCCACAGGCCCAGGTAGACCAGGCGGCGCGGGCGGGAGGACCACAGGACGGCGTTGACGCGCCAGGTCGCGGCGACCGAGGGGCGGCCCGAGGCGCGGGGTGGGCGTGCGGTCAGGCCGAGGCGGGCGGCCGCGCTCGCGGTGGCGTGCAGCAGGGTGGCCAGGAGGAGGACCGTGTGCGGGGAGAGGGAGGTGACGAGGGCACCGCCGACGGCGAAGCCGGTGATCTGCATCAGCCCGCCCATCATGTTGAAGATCGAACGGCCGGGCAGGTAGCCGTTCTCGGGGAGGATCTCGTTGAGCAGCCCCCAGCGGATCCCGCCGCCGAGCGCCGCGACCAGCCCCTGTGCGAGGACCATGGCGAATACGGCCGCGAGCGGCAGGCCGGGGACGGCCAGGACGGCCGTGACGGTGGCGAAGGCGAGGGAGAGACCGGCCAGGGCGGTCCTCGGCGGCAGGCGGTCGGCGCCCGAAAGGAAGAAGGTCGCGCCGAGCACCTGGGCGAGGGACGGGCCGAACATGCTGACCGCCGACAGCAGCGGGGAGCCCGTGGCGCGGTGCACGAGGGTACCGAGGGCGAGTCCCGCGACCGTCTGGGCGGCGGTGTGGGCGGCGGCGGAGAGCAGGAGCGGGGTGAACTCGGGGGTGCGCAGCAGTTGTCGGTAGCCGGTCATGCGAGGAGTCTCGGGCGGACGCGGACGCGGTCGTTATTGTTTCGCGGCAGCGCGAAACGTCGTGGGTGCCGGAGGGCCCGCCTCACGGCGGCGCGCGACGTAGCGGGTGCTACAGGGCTTCGTGGGGGCGCGGAACGTAGCTGGTGCTCCAGGGATTCGCGGGGGCGCGGGAGGGCGTGGGCGCCGCTGAACGTCGTCGGGGGCGGCGGAAGGCCGTGGGCGCCGCGGGGATTCGTGGAGGGCGGAGGCTTCGTGGGCTGGTGGCAGGTGAACGCCGACACGCTGGCGGGCAGTCGGTTCGTGGTCTCGCCGTTGGCGGAGACCTTCGCGTGCCTGAAGCTCCTGCACGCGGGGACGGGCGCGCATCCCGGCGAGACGGCGTGGCTGCGGGAGTGGCTGCCCGCCCACCGCGCCCGGCTCGCCGCCGATCCGGTGACCGCCGCGCTCGTACGGGCCGGGCTCGGCCGGGACTGGATCGCGGACTTCCTCACCCCCACGCCGAGGGACGGTGAGAGTTTCGAGGACGGCGTCGCCCGCGTCCGCGCGGTACCGCCCGCCGACGCCCGCGCCCACCTGCGGACCTCCCTCGCCGGACCGCTGCCGGGCACCCTGGACCGCGATGACCTGCCCGACCGCGCGGCGGACCTGCTGACGTGGGTGTGGGAGAACGCGGTACGGCCCACCTGGGAGCGGCGACGCAGGGTGCTGGAGGCGGATGTCGTCGCGCGGATCGCGCAGGTGGGCAGGGGCGGGTGGGCGACCGTCCTGGACTCGCTGCGGCCGGGGACCCGATGGCTCGGGGAGAGCCGCTTCCAGGTCAACGCGCACGAGTATCCGCCGCGCGAGATCTCCGGCGCCGAGTTGCTGTTCGTGCCGGTCACGCCCCGGGCGGGGTGGGTTTCGTGGGAGGAGCGGCAGCGGTACGCCGTCGTCTACCCCTGCACCGGGGTCCTCGCCGCCGATCACCGCCGGCGGGACGTGCCGGCCGCGCTGAGCGCGCTGCTCGGGCCCGGCCGGGCGGCCGTTCTCGTCCTGCTCGGGCAGGGGCCGCTGAGCACGACGCAGTTGGTCGCGCTGACCGGGCAGGGGCTCGGCTCGGTCGGACGGCATCTGCGGGTGCTGTGGGACGCGGGGCTGGTGGAGCGGGGGCGGGTGGGCCGGTCGGTGCTGTATTCGCGCAGTGGGGCGGGAGAGGTGCTGGTGCGGGCCCGGCAGGAGCCGGAGGCGAAGGCGAGTGACGCGAAGGAGACGGAGGTGAAGGAGCCGGGGTGAAGGCGCCGGAGGTCAAGGCGCCGGAGGTCAAGGCGCCGGAGGTCAAGGCGCCGGAGGTCAAGGCGCCGGAGGTCAAGGCGCCGGAGGTCAAGGCGCCGGGGGTCAAGGCGCCGGGGGTCAAGGCGCCGGGGGTCGGAAACGGGGACAGCCCCCGTAAGCCGCCCGTCGCCCGGCGGAGCTAGCATCCGGGGATGACTACTGATGCCGCTTCCCCCCTCAATGTCGAGATCGGCGCCCTCAAGGGCGGTTCCGCGGACCTCTCGCAGTACGCGGGCCAGGCCGTCCTGATCGTGAACGTGGCTTCCAAGTGCGGTCTGACGCCCCAGTACAGCGGGCTGGAGCGGCTCCAGGAGCGGTACGCCGCCCAGGGCTTCACCGTGCTCGGAGTGCCCTGCAACCAGTTCCTCGGGCAGGAGCCCGGCAGCGCCGAGGAGATCGCCGAGTTCTGCTCGGCGACGTACGGCGTGACCTTCCCGCTGACCGAGAAGGCCGAGGTGAACGGGGACGGGCGGCACGCGCTGTACGAGCGGCTCGTCGGGTTCGCCGACGGTGAGGGGCACACCGGGGACATCCGCTGGAACTTCGAGAAGTTCCTCGTCGGCCGGGACGGCACCGTCGTCGCCCGGTTCTCGCCGCAGACCGAGCCGGAGTCGGCCGAGGTCGTTGCCGCCATCGAGAAGCAGCTGGGCTGACCCGCCCGCTCGGCCTCGCCCCTGGGGCGGAGCCGAGCGTCCTGGCGTCGCCGGGCGGAGCTGGCCGCCCGGCGACGGAGGACGAGTGATCAGGACGAGGGACCAGGTGGACGACGGGACACTGCCCACCGTCGGCCGCGTTCGCCGCGCGGGCCCGGCTTCCGGCCGGGGCGCTGCGGCTGTACGACCGGCTCGGGCCGCCGGCGCCGGCGCAGGTCGACGAGGTGAGCGGTTGCCGCTGTCACCGCGCCGGGCAGGTGGAACGCGCGCCCGGCTGCGGGGAAAAGCCGAGCCCTCTCGGCAAGGACGGCGAGCTCGACGAGAGGGCTCTTTCGGTGCTGCGTGTGAAGTTGTACCGCTGTGAAGTTGTACCGCGTATGAAGTTGTACCGCGCGGGAGTCGGGCGGCTTGTGGAGTCGTACCGCGGGTGGGACCTACGCCTTGACCGAGGCGACGAAGAGGTTCCACGCGTCGGCGGGGAAGCCCAGCACGGGCCCGTCCTGAACCTTGGAGTCCCGTACGGCCATGGCGGCGACGACCGGCGACTTGATCTCGACGCACGCGCCGTTGCCCGTCGAGTACGAGGACTTGGTCCACGCGTCGGTGATGCCCTGACGAATTGCCATTTTTGCTCCGGATTGCCAGATCTGATGAGTTGCTGTCGCCGCGCGAAAGGCCTGATTACGGGCCCGCAGCACGGTTTCCGCCAACGCTGTTGCTCGGTGGCGTGATCGACGCTACTCGCCAACATCGGCGTACGAAGCGACTATTCACTCGACTGGATGGCATATTCCAGGTGGGACTTCCATCCCGGGCGGGTGAGGGTGTACGGTGCGGCACTTTTCCGGCTGAGGGCTCCCGACAGGGCCCCGGACCCGGAGCGGTGAGCAGTGGGTCCTGGACCGTGAGCCGCGAGCCGTAGGGCCTGGACCGTGAGCCGCGAGCCCGCCCTAAAGCGTGTACTGCTTGGCGATGTCGGCGATGAACTGGCGGGACTGGTCCACGTTCAGGGCCTGCGCCCGCAGGTGCTCGTACATCACGCTGTACTTCTGGACGTCGTTCGGCTTCTCGAGGTACAGGTCGCTGGTGACACCCTCGATGTAGACCACGCTGGAGTCGGCCGCGTCGGGGAACTCCAGGATCGCGTACTGGCCGTTGAGACCGGGATGCGCGCCCATCTCGAACGGAATCACCTGCACGGTGACGTGCGGCAGCCGGGACTGCTCGACGAGATGCTCCAACTGGTCGCGCATCAGGGACTTGTTGCCGACGACCCGGCGCAGCGCCGCCTCGTCCATCACCGTCCACAGACGCAGCGGGTTCTCCTCGGCGCTGATTCGTTCCTGCCGGCGCATGCGCACCTGCACACGCTTCTCGATCTCGGTCGCCGCGGTCTCCGGCAACGCCCCGGAGATCAGCGTCTCGGCGTACTGACGGGTCTGCAACAGGCCGGGCACCACCTGCGGGTCGTACACGCGCAGGCTCGCCGCGTCCGTCTCCAGGCCGATGTACACGCTGTACGGGACATCGCCGAACGCGTGCCACCAGCCCTGCTGCCGGGAGTCCTTGGCCATCTGCATCAGCGACTCGACGATGCGCTGGTCCTCCACCTCGTAGACCCCGCACAGGTCGCGCACATCGCGCTGGCTGATGCTGCGTCTGCCGTTCTCGAGGCGGCTGATCTTCGACTGGGACACCAGCAGGCGGTCGGCGACCTGTTCGGCCGTCATGCCCTTGTCCTCGCGGAGCTTGCGCAACTCCTGCCCCAGCCGACGCCTCCGGACGGTGGGATTGACATTCGACGCCACGGGACGTGCACCTCCGGCTGCGTGCCTGTAGTTGACACTTTGCGTATCTGCTGTTGAGCAGACTGCCACCAAGGTGCTTTCTACCGCTGGAAAACAAGGGATATGCGGGCGCCGCCCCGGGTCTCGCCGCTCCGGCGGCCCGACGGACCGGTTCCCGGGCACGCGTCCGCGCGGGGCGGTGGGCCGTACGTCACGGGGACGTACGGCAGCACCCGCCCCGCGCGGGCCGCTGCGGCTCCCGAACGGGTCTTGGGGCCTTCACGGCCTTACGGCTGCGGTGTCGTGGGACCGCGGCTCAGTGCGCCACGACACGTGCCATGGAACCTCGGTGCGGTTGCGCCGGAACGCCATGGGCGGGTTCCGGAGCGGACCGGCCTCCCGGTCCGGCCTGACGGCCGGGGGCCTGGGCCGGGTTGCGACGCGGCTGTACGACCGCGCCGTTCTGGACGTCCATCACGGCGTGCGCCACGAGGCCGCCCATGGGGTCGTGTCTGATCAGGTCCCGCAACCGGGATCGGGACGAGCGCCCCTCGTTCCCCGGGTACAGGTGCTTGCCGAGACCGACCGCGTGCGCCAGCGCGGCGAGCGCCGCCGTCCGCGGGTCCGGCGGGACGCCGGTGCGGATGGCGGTGTCCAGCCGGGCCTTGATCTCCCGGCTGATCGCCGTCTCCGTCGCCTGGTAGCGAGTCGTCGGCAGCACTCCGCACATCTGACCCGCCACGGCATGCACCATGCCGCACCGCTCCAGATGCGAGAGATACGTCTGACGGAGCCCCAGTCGGGGTCCGCCTATCCAATGGACCGCCCGTACGGGAGCGCCACGCCTTCGCAGCAACTCCAACGCGCAGTCCAGCGTCGGATCTCCGGTCGGCCGTGGGGACACCACGGCGATACGATCCCCGTCCGGGGCTATCCGTCCGGCCATCGCCAGCTCCACTAGCTGTGCTCCGGCCAGACCAAGGTCGAGCGACTGCGGCTGTGCAGTGGTACCCGTGGCCGGGTCCAATGCCAGCAGAAGAAGCTCTTCCGGAATTGTTCTGCGGCTCCTGCCCATCCATGCCTCCCCGCGTGGATGAGTGACAGGGTGACCCCTCTCACATTCATCTGTCGAGAGTGCGTGACCGGTTCGTAGTGGAACCAGTAGGTATGTCGTTCTCGTCTACCGCAGGAGCCAAGCCCACTACACAGGACACTGGTACACGGTTCGGACACTGTCGCGAGGCGGGTCCAGGGCGGGCGGTTCACGGTTGGCAGGCGCGCGGTCGGCGCGCGGCACAGCGAGGAGGCATCGGTGGCGGGCGAGTCCCCCGACAGGTCGAAGCAGCGCGAGTCGTCGGCAGAACCGACGTCGGGGAGCGCGGGCGCGGTTCCCGAGGCACGCGATCCGCGGCTCGCGGTGACACGGGACGGCGACAGCGCGTCCACGACGTCCTCGGCCGCGTCCCGGGGCGGGGTGGACACGGCGACGCGGGTGTTCTCCGTACGGGAGCTGACGGCCGAGGAACCGGACGGCGAATCGGGCGACCAACCGGACGAGGAACGGGACGAGCGCTCGGCCGGGGAAGCGCGGGATACGGCCGGCAGGCCGGCGAACGGCTCGACGGGGTCCGAGAAGGCCGCTGAAGGCTCGAAGGGCTCTGAGGGCTCGAAGGGTCCGGAGGGCCCGCAGGAGGCCGCTGAAGGCTCACCGGTGGCCGCTGAGGCCTCGGATGACGCCGAGGGCGCCGGGACGGCGGCCGACGGCGCCGCGGGCGGCGACGATCGGCTGCGGGCGGCCGTGGCCCAGTGGGTCGCCTCGGCGGACGAGAAGTCGGACGAGGCGGACCTGGAGAAAGGTTCCGGGACGTCCGAGGAGGGCCCCGACGCGGCCGGCGCTTCCCCGTCCGCCGACGGTGCGGACTCCGCCGGCGAGCGCTCGTCCAAGCCCGCGCCCAGGTGGGCGACGGGCGACGGGACGACACCCGAAGCCGCGACCGACCGTAGCGACACCGCGGCCGTGACCGGCCCGGCCGACAAGGCCCCGTCGACCGCCGCAACCGCCCCGAGCGGCGAGAGCGGCGACGACAGCGACGACAGCGACGACAGCGACGACAGCGACGGTGACGACGCTGTGCGGCCCGACGCCGCCTCCGCCGGCCGTGACGACGTGCCCGAGAGCCGTACAGGCGGCAAGGCCGCCAGGTCCGCAGAGACCCCAGCAGCCGCAGCCGCAACCACTGCCAAGACCAAGACCAAGGCGGAGGATCCCAGGCTCGGCACCGCCAAGGCGGCACCCGCTGCCGCCCCCACCCCCGAGACCGACGCCGACGCCGAGGCCGGCAGCGCCAGGGCCGAGGCCGACGCACCGGCAGCGCCGGAGAAGACCGACAAGCCGAAGGCGGAGGCGGCGGACAAGCCCGGCGCCGCCGACGAGCCCGACGCTCCCGTCGACCAGCCCACCGCCGTCTTCAAGGCCCTGCGGTCGCCTGCCGGGCGCGGCGTCGATCAGCCGACCACCATGCTGAAGCTGGGGGACGTCCCCAAGGCCGGGAAGCCCGGCACCACCGACCGCGACACCGCCGACCCCGACACCGTCGACCCCGACGCGAAGCCGACCCCGGCGGACGCCAAGCCCCGAGCCGACACGAAGACCCCGGACGCCAAGCCCCACCCCGAGGCGAAGCCGGCCGCGGCGGACGCCAAGCCCCGCACCGACACGAAGCCGGCCGCGGCAGACACCGAGCCCCGAGCCGACGCGAAGCCGGCCCCGGCGGACACCAGGTCCGAGCCCGAACCTCCCGCCGAGCGGACCAGCAGGTTCGTCGCGCTCAAGCCGCTGGACGACGCGGCGAGGCCCGCCGCGGAGTCGACCGCCGTCGTGCCGCAGATCGGGCCCGAGCGGACGACGCAGCAGCCGTTGCCGCCGAAGCCGCCGCTGGATCTGCTGGCCGAGCTGACGAACACCCCGCCGCCTCCGCCGACCCCGCTGCGGACGCTGGGTCGCCGGGTCAAGATCTGGACGCCGCTGGTCCTGCTGCTGATCGTCGTGTTCGCGATCGTGCAGGCCGTTCGGCCGTTGCCGGCGACCGCGCTGACGCTCACGGCGCAGGACTCGTACACCTTCGAGGGCGGCAAGCTCGCCCTGCCCTGGCCGTCCGAGGGCCAGGGCTGGATGGACGTCGACGGCACCGGTGTGATGGGCAGTGTCGGCGACCAGAAGCCGGTGGCCATCGGCTCGGTGGCCAAGACGATGACCGCGTACGTCGTCCTCAAGGGCCACGCCCTCAAGACGGGCGAGGACGGTCCGGGCATCACCGTCGACGCCATCGCGGAGAAGGAGGGCGGCTACAACCAGAGCGGCGAGTCGACCCTCAACACCGTCAAGGCCGGCGACAAGCTCACGCTCCAGCAGGCCCTCTCGGCGATCATGATCCCGTCGGCGAACAACATCGCCCGGCTGCTGGCCCGCTGGGACGCGGGCTCGGAGGCGGCCTTCGTCGAGAAGATGAACGCCGCCGCCAAGGAACTGGGGATGACGAACACGACGTACACCGACCCCTCCGGGCTGAAGGAGACCACCGTCTCCACGGCCGAGGACCAGGTGAAGCTCGGCAACGCGGTCGTGAAGATCCCGGCGCTGGTGGCGATCACCAGCGCGGCCAGCTGGACGGACCCCTCCGGATACAACTGGCCGAACTACAACGAGCTGCCCTACCACATGGGCGCGATCGGCATCAAGACCGGCTCCACCAGCGCGGCCGGCGGCAACCTCCTCTTCGCGGCCCGCAAGAAGGTCGGCGGCGAGACGGTGACGATCGTCGGCGCGATCCTCGGCCAGCACAAGCCGACCATCCTCAAGACGGTCAACGAGGTCAGCGAGACGGCCCTGACCGCCGCCCAGGACGCGTTGGTCCCGGCGAAGATCCTGAAGAAGGGCGACGTCGTCGGGTACGTGGACGACAAGCTCGGCGGCCACACCCCGGTCGTCGTCACCGAGGACGTCTCGGCGGTCGGCTGGGCCGGGCTGACGGTGAAGCTGTCGTTCGCCGGCGGCGAGGTCCCGCACACGGCGAAGGCCGGCACCCAGGTCGGCACGCTGACGGTCGGCGACGGCTCGGGCGACGCGGTCAAGGTGCCGGTCTCGCTCCAGCGGGAGCTGGCCGAGCCGGGCTTCTCGGACAAGCTGACGCGCATCGGCTGAGCCGCCGCGCGAGCGGCGTCCTGCACGCACCCCGCCGGGCAGCCGCCCGGCGGGGTGCGTGCTAGCGTCACGAAACGGGACAGGTCGGCGGCCGCGGCGACGCGGCCGTGAAGCGGTCGCGAACGGGACGCGTCCGCCAGCAGGAGACGGGACACGGGGAGTGCCTTCAGGTGGCCACTGCGGAGCCGACACGCGCCGACGAGAGCGGTCCGGACCCGGACGCCGGCCGGCGGGTACGCCTGCCCGCGCCCCAGTCCGGTGACCATGACCGCGACAGCACGGCCGGAACCCCGGCCCCCGCTCCCGCGTCCGCCCCGGAGGCAGGTGAGCGGGAAGCGGCCGCCGGGGAGTCCCGCGTGAGAGCGGTCGCCGACCGGGTTCGCGACCGGCTCCGCGGACATCTCGTGCTCTCGGTCATGGCCCTGTCCGGCGTCCTGCACGTCGCCTGGTTCTTCGCCTTCGCGAACAGCGGCGGGGATCTCGCCGCGCAGGACGCGTGGGCCGAGTTCGTCGGCCGGCACCCCGACTCGGCGTACAACCTCGCCTGGTACGGCGGTATGCACCCGGTGTCGTACAGCGTGGTGTCGCCGTATCTGATGTCGGTGCTCGGTGTCCGTACGACGATGATGATCGCCGGGACGATCTCGGCCGGACTGCTGACGCTGATCCTGCTGCGCTGCCGTCCGGTGAAGCACCCGGTGTGGCCGGCGCTGGCGGGGGTGTTCGCGCTGCTGTGCAACGCGGCGTCGGGCCGGGTGACGTTCGGGCTCGGCAACATGTTCGCGCTCGGCGCGGTCGCGGTCGTGTTCTGCTGGCCGCACCGCTGGCGCTACAAGCGGTGGGCGAAGGCGCTGTGCGCGGCGCCGCTCGCCGCGCTCGCCACGATGGGGTCGCCGGTGGCGGGCCTGTTCCTGGGCCTGGTCGCGGTCGCGCTGTTCCTGCAGAAGCGGCGGCCGGGCGCGTGGGCGCTCGGGCTGGCCCCGACCGCGGTCGTCGCGGTGTCCGCGTGGGCGTTCCCGTTCTCCGGCACCCAGCCGATGTCCTTCGGCTCGGCGGCGCTGCCGCTGGTCTTCTCGGTGATCGTCTTCGCGGCCGTGCCGCGCGACTGGAAGACCGTGCGGATCACGGCGGCGGTCTACGGCCTCGGGGTGCTCGGGGCCTGGCTGATCAATTCGCAGATCGGGTCCAACATCACCCGGCTCGCCATGCTGTTCTCGGGCGTGGTGCTGATGGCGGCGCTGCCCTTCGCGGTGCCGCGCAGCCGCAAGTGGTACGCGATCGTGGTGTCCTCGCTGGTCTTCGTCGGCTGGATCGGCTTCAAGTCGGTCGACGACGTCTACCGGACCACGCCGACCGCGTCCTGGGCGCGCGAGCTGGCGCCGCTGGTCAACGAGTTGCAGGAGGTCGGCGCGGAGAAGGGCCGGGTGGAGGTCGTCCCGGCCCGCTCGCACCGCGAGGCCTCCGCGCTCGCGCCGTACTTCAACCTGGCGCGCGGCTGGAACCGGCAGGCCGACATGGAGCGCAACCCTCTCTTCTACGACGACACCCTCAACTCGGCGAACTATCACGACTGGCTCAAGCGGTGGGCCGTGCACTTCGTGGTCGTGCCCAAGGACGAGCCGGACGGGGACGGCGGGCAGCGGGAGCGGGAGCTGGTGCAGCGGGGGCTGCCGTACCTGGAGCAGATCTGGGGCGATGCCAACTGGCAGCTGTTCGAGGTGAGGGCCCCGGCGTCGCTCGCCGAGCCGAACGCCATCGTGCAGCGGGCGGCGCAGGGTGAGATGACGATCGATGTGCGCAGGGCGGGCCGGGTCCTGATCCGGATCCCGTACTCGCCGTGGCTGAGCATCGTCGACGCGAAGGGCAGGAGCCTGGAGCCGCCGCAGGAGACGAAGGCGTCCAAGAACCGGTCCGAGGGGGAGCCGAAGGCGTACGACAACGTCAACGGCTGCCTCTTCGAGACGGAGGAGGACGCGGACGGCGACAGGTGGACGATGCTCGTCGCGCCGGAGGCGGGGACGTACCGGCTGGCGGCGCCGTACCAGCTGCCGCGGGGTACGCCGTGCCCGGACGAGCTGAAGAAGTAGCCGGGCCCGCGCACACCGGGCCCGCCAGGGCCTGGCCCACCGGAGCCGGGTTCACCGCAGCCGGGCCCGCCGGAGCCGGGTTCACCGCAGCCGGGCCCGCCGGAGCCGGGTTCAGCGCAGCCGGTCGACGTACCGGTCCGTGCCCGGCACCGTCGGGACGAACGGGGCGAGCAGTTCCACCCGCCCGAGGCCGGTCCCCGTCACCGCCTCCTCCAGGCCGGTGAAGTGGCTCTCCCAGCAGTCGCGGGGGTCCGTCTCCAGGAACCAGAGCAGGGTGAGGCGGGTGTCGACGCCCTCGACCTGGCGGACGTAGGTCATGCGGTCGCCGGGCAGGGGGGTCGGGCGGAAGACGGTGACGAGGGCGGTCGGGGAGCCGGCCAGGCGGCCGGGGAGGTGGCGGGTGCGCAGCCACTCCAGCAGGTCGGCGCGGCGCTCCGGGGTTTCCGCGTCGACCACCTGGAGGACCAGGCCGGCGTAGGGGTGGTCCAGGGCGTGGAAGTCGCGGGGACCGGCCGCGCCGTCGCGGTACACGGTCGCCTCGTGGTCCTGGAACGCGGTGAAGACGTGGGTGCGGTCCCGGTAGACACGGGCGTCCCGGTTGAGGCGCTTGTTGATGGCGACCGTCCAGCGCATGTGGTCGTCGTAGCGGCCGTCGGTGATCCAGTAGGTGGAGAGGTAGCAGCCCGCGGTGACGGGCTGGGCGACGGCGGACTTCTCGGGGCGGCGCAGGAGTTGGAGGTCGCGGGTGGCGACCCAGCGGCGGCCGGCGTACATCCAGGGCATCGCCATGGCGCCGGCGTAGTAGTGGTCGTCCTCGTACCAGCGGTTGTAGGCGTACTCGTGGCCGGGGTGCGGTTCGACCATGGTGATCAGGGCGTGGCCGGGGCGCACCCCGTACGGGCCGACGGCGGCCAGCTCCGCGTACGTCTCGCCGGGGGCGCGGTCACCGGGTGCGCCGGGGGGTCCGCTGTCGGGTGCGCTCCGGGGTTCGCTGTGGGGCTCCTCGGTCATGGTCCTGCCCTTCCTCTTCTCCTCGCCCGGTGGGTCGCCCATACTCTGACGCCCCGTCAGTTGATGCGCCAGGGTCAGGGAGGTCCTCATGCCACCACTGGTCGGCAAGACCGTCGTCGTCTCGGGAGTCGGGGCCGGGCTCGGCCATCAGGTCGCCGCGGCCGTCGTACGGGACGGCGGGAACGCCGTGCTGGGGGCGCGGACGGAGGCGAACCTGGCCAGGAGCGCGGCCGGGATCGACCCGGACGGCATGCACACGGCGTACCGGGCGACGGACATCACGGACGAGAGGCAGTGCGAGGCGCTGGCGGGGCTGGCGCGGGAGCGGTTCGGGCGGATCGACGCGGTGGTGCACGTCGCGGCCCGGGACTCCTACTTCGGCGGGCTGGAGGACGCGGACCTCGACACCTGGCGGTCGGTGCTCGATGTGAACCTGCTCGGCTCGCTGCGGATGACGCGCGCCTGCCTGGGCGGGCTGAAGGAGCGGGGCGGGTCGGTGGTGTTCATCGGGACGCAGTCGTCGGTGGCGGCTCCCACCCAGGTGCGGCAGGCGGCGTACGCGGCGTCGAAGGGGGCGTTGACCAGTGCGATGTACTCGCTGGCGCGGGAGTTGGGGCCGTACCGGATCCGGGTGAACACCGTGCTGCCGGGGTGGATGTGGGGGCCGCCGGTGCAGGCCTACGTCCGGTTCACGGCGGCGTCGGAGGGGGTGGCGGAGGAGGTCGTGCTGGGACGGCTCACGGAGCGGATGGCGCTGCCGGAGCTGGCCTCCGACCGGGATGTCGCGGATGCGGCGGTGTTCCTGGCGTCGGACCGGTCCCGGTCGATCACCGGACAGTCGCTGCTGGTCAACGCCGGGGAGTTGATGAGGTGAGTTCATGTAGGTGAACGAGGACCACTATACCGAATGATTTTGCCTCCCCTTGACCTTACGCCGACTTGTCGTGTTCACGCGCCAGCGCCCACGATGAGCGCCGGGCTGAACCCTGGGAGGACGCACATGAACGGTCTCGACTGGGCCGTGCTGATCGGCTATTTCGGCGTGATGGTCGCCATCGGTGTCTGGTCCCACAAACGGGTCGACGACGTCAGCGACTTCTTCACCGCCGGCGGCAAGATGCCGTGGTGGCTGTCGGGCATCTCGCACCACATGTCGGGCTACAGCGCGGTCATGTTCACCGGTTACGCCGGCATCGCCTACACGTACGGCGTCACCTCGTTCATCACCTGGTCCTTCCCGATCGCTCTCGGCATCGCGATCGGCTCCAAGCTGTTCGCGCCCCGTATCAACCGGCTGCGCTCCCGGCTGCACGTGGCCTCCCCGCTGGAGTACCTGAAGAACCGGTACGACCTCAAGACGCAGCAGGCGCTGGCCTGGTCCGGGATGCTGCTGAAGATCGTGGACGTGGGCGCCAAGTGGGCCGCGATCGCCACCCTGTTGTCCGTGTTCACCGGCATATCGCTGAACCAGGGCATCCTCATCACCGGTGCCATCACGGCCGTCTACTGCACGATCGGCGGACTGTGGGCCGACGCGCTCACCGAGTTGGGGCAGTTCATCATCCAGCTCCTCGCCGGCGTCGCGATGTTCATCGCCGTGGTGATGGAACTCGCCGACCGGGACATCGGTTTCCTCGGCGCGTGGGACGAACCGGCGCTCCAGGGCCACGGGAAGCCGCTGGTGGGGCCGTACGGCACGGTGTTCCTGCTCGCGTTCCTCTTCATCAAGCTGTTCGAGTACAACGGCGGCATGCTCAACCAGGCCCAGCGGTACATGGCCACCGCCACCCCGAAGGAGGCCGAGCGGTCGGCGCGGCTGTCGGCGGCGCTGTGGCTGGTGTGGCCGCTGGTGCTGTTCTACCCGATGTGGATGTCGCCGCTGCTGGTCGAGTCGCAGAAGCCGGACGGCTCCGACTCGTACGGCCTGATGACCGAACAGCTGCTGCCGCACGGGTTGTTGGGTCTGGTCATCGTCGGGTTCTTCTCCCACACGATGGCGATGTGCTCCTCCGACGCCAACGCCATCGCCGCCGTCTTCACCCGTGACTGCGCGCCGGTGATCTCGGCGCGGGCGCGGGCCTGGAACCAGCGGTCGGGGCTGATCGCGGCGCGGATCGCGACGGTCGTCTTCCTGGGCCTGTCCATGGCGGCGGCCACGCAGGTCAACTCACCCGCGTTCAAGGACATCATCACCGTCGTCATCAAGTGGGTGGCCGGTCTGATGGGCCCGATGGCGATCCCGATGATGCTCGGTCTGCTGCGGCCGTTCCGCCGCTCCGGCCCGACGGCGGCGCTGGTGAGCTGGTCCATGGGCCTGCTGGCCTTCTGGCTGGTCAACTACCCGATCAACTGGAACGTCGACGGCGGTGTCCCGCTCCAGTACCAGGTGTCCGTGCCGCTCGCGGTGTCCCTGGTCCTCTACATCCTCATCGGCTTCCTGAAGCCTGAGGACACCCCGGAACGGCTCGCGATCATCGAGCGGATCAACACCGACGGGGGCGGCGGGACGGCGTCGGCGGCGGCCGGGATCCCCGAGCCGCGGGACACCGTGCCGACCCCGGCGCCGGCGAAGGACTAGGGTCTTCCGTTCGCGGCGAGGTGCGGCACCGGACCCGGCGGGACCGGCCTGGTCCGGACGGAAGGGCCTACGCGCCTCGGGGATACCGGGCGAGCCAGCCCGGGGACGCCGCCGCCGGGGTGTGCAGGGCCAGGCCCTGCGTCATCTCCATCGCGAAGTCGTCCGCCAGTTCCAGGATCGTGGGACGGCCCTCCAGCTCGGCCAGCCAGGCCGGCGGGAGGGCCGTCTCGCCGTGCAGGGCCCCGAGCAGCCCGCCGGCCAGGGCGCCGGTGGCGGCCGAGCGGGCGCCGTGGTTGACGGCGAGGCGCAGCCCCTGCCGTACGTCCTCGGCGACCAGGGCGCAGTACACGGCCGCCGCCAGCACGGCCTGGGCCGTCCCGGCTCCGGCCAGTTCCGCCACGCGCGCCGGTCCGGGGACCCCCTGCCGTACCGCGCCCAGCGCGTTCCGCAACGCCTCGGACACCGGTTCGTGGCCCGGCCTGGCGGACAGCAGCGCGAGCGCCTGCCGCACGGCGCCGTCGAGGCTGTCGCCGCGGGCCAGGGCGTGCACGGTCACCGCGTAGGCACCCGCCGCGAGGTATCCGCCGGGGTGGCCGTGGGTCTGCGTCGCGCACTCCACGGCCAGCTGTGCCACCAGGTGCGGCTCCCAGCCCACGAGCAGTCCGAAGGGCGCCGAGCGGGCGGCGGCCTCGGGACCGTCCTCGCCGGGGCTCTTGGGTGAGTCGAGGGTCCCCATGATGTCGTCGCCGAAGCCGAGCAGCAGGGCGCGGGAGGGGTCGCGGCGGACGTACAGCCACTCCTCGTGGGCCAGCCAGCCGTCGTCCTCGCGGCGCAGGTCGGGCCCCCAGTCGCGCTGGGTGGCGGCCCATCTGAGGTAGGCCCGGTGCAGATCGGTGGGCGGGTGCCAGGCGCCGGTGTCCCGGCGCACCTGGGCGCGGATCAGTCCGTCCACGCTGAACAGCGTCAGCTGGGTGAGGTGCGTGACGGCACCGCGCCGCCCGTAGGCGGGCGCCAGGTCGACGAGCCCGTCGGGCCCGTGCGCCTGCCGTATCTCCTCCAGCCCGAGCCGGTCGACGGCCGCTCCGAGGGCGTCCCCCACGGCGGCGCCGAGCAGCGTGCCGCGCACCCGGCTGCGGAAGTCCTGCTGCTCGGTACGTCCCCAGACGGCACCGCCTGTCGCACCCACCTAGACCTCCCGGGCGCCGTCCGTACGTACGACGTTCGTCACTGTAATCGACCACGGCCGGGGTATTGCGTGGCCGTGGACATGTCAGAGGCGTTTTCCGGGCAGACCTCCCCCATGGCAGCCATGACCTCCGCACCCGCCGCACGCGCCCTTCGTCTCGCCGTCACTCTCCTCACCGCCTCCGTCGCGCTCTACACCGCGTTGGTGGCCTTCGGGAACATCACCGACTTCGGGACCAACCAGCAGTTCGTGCGGCATGTGCTGGCGATGGACACCACGTTCCGGGACAACGACCTGATGTGGCGGGCCATCACCACGAAGGGTCTCCAGGACACCGCGTACGTGCTGATCATCGTCTGGGAGACCGCCGCCGCGCTGGTGCTGGCCGCCGGGACGTGGTTCTGGGCGCGGCGGGATCCCGGCAGGGCCCGGCAGGTGTCGACGTACGGGCTGCTGATGGTGATGCTGCTGTTCGGGGGCGGGTTCATCGCGATCGGTGGGGAGTGGTTCGCGATGTGGCAGTCGGACACCTGGAACGGGCTGGACGCGGCGACCCGGGTGTTCGTGTTCGCCGGGGTCGTGCTGCTCGCTCAGTACCTGCCGGCCGACGGCGAGGCCTGACCCGCCGGCCGACGGCGCGGGCCGAGCGTCCCGGTCACTCGACGACCCGGACGTTCGTGCCCGTCGCGCCGAACGCCCACAGGGCCGCGCCGTCCGCCTTCGGCATGCGGATGCCGCCGGTGCGGGCGCCGGAGGCCGGAGGCGGGGAGGAGCCGTCGACCGCGTTGGAGAAGGCGATGTTGACGCCCGACTGCGCGGAGAAGTAGATGATGTGCTCGATCGCCACGCCGTCGGAGCCGGTCGTCGCGTCCTTGCGGAGGGACACCGTGTAGCTGCCGGAGGCCGGGTCCACGGTGCCCGGCCAGACCGTGAAGGTGCGCCGGGCCGCGTCGTCGGCGTCGACCAGCCAGACCCGGTCCTGGCCGAGGGAGTAGACGATACGGCGCCCCGTGCCCGAGCCGTCGGGGACGGGCGCGGTCTTCGGGGTCGGGGACGGGGAGGCCGAGGGCCTGACGTCCGCGGAGGCCGACGCGGACGGCTTCGCCGCCGTCGCCGTCGGGTGCGGGCCCTTGTCGGCCTGCACCGTCAGGGCGCCGACCACGACGATCGCGCCGGCCGTCAGACCGGTGACCCAGGCCCACGAAGGAAGCCGTCGGGCAGGCACGGACACGCTTCTCCTCAGTCTCGGGCCCCCGACACCGGGAGCCCGATCATCGTACTGCGAGGCCCCCGGTCCCCCGGCCCTCAGTCCAGGACCGGCAGCAGCTCCGGCAGGTGGCCGTCGGACGCCGCGGCGGCCCGCTGCCGCTCCTCGGGGACCTCGCCGTACAGGGTCGTGCGGGGCCTCGCCGGGCGGCCCGCCGCCTCGGCGACCGCGATCAGGTCCCGGACCGACTTGTAGGAGCCGTAGGAGGAGCCCGCCATGCGGGAGATCGTCTCCTCCATCAGGGTGCCGCCGACGTCGTTCGCCCCGGAGCGGAGCATCTCGGCCGCGCCCTCGGTGCCCAGTTTCACCCAGCTCGTCTGGATGTTGGGGATGTGCGGGTGGAGCAGGAGGCGGGCCATCGCCGTGACCGCGCGGTTGTCCCGCATGGTCGGACCGGGCCGCGCGATCCCCGCCAGGTACACCGGCGCGTTGGTGTGGATGAAGGGAAGCGTCACGAACTCCGTGAAGCCGCCGGTGCGTTGCTGGATCCCGGCGAGGGTCCGCAGGTGGCCGAGCCAGTGCCGGGGCTGGTCGACATGGCCGTACATCATCGTCGACGAGGAGCGGAGGCCCAGTTCGTGGGCCGTGGTGACGACCTCGATCCAGGTCGCCGTCGGCAGCTTGCCCTTGGTGAGGACCCAGCGGACCTCGTCGTCGAGGATCTCCGCCGCCGTGCCGGGGATCGAGCCGAGCCCGGCCTCCTTCGCGGCGGTGAGCCACTCGCGGACGGACATCCCGGTGCGGGTGGCGCCGTTGACGACCTCCATCGGCGAGAAGGCGTGCACGTGCATGCCGGGCACCCGCTCCTTCACCGCCCTGGCGATGTCGAAGTACGCCGTGCCGGGCAGGTCCGGGTGGATGCCGCCCTGCATGCAGACCTCCACCGCGCCCACCTCCCAGGCCTGTTGGGCCCGGTCGGCCACCTGGTCGAGGGAGAGCGTGTAGGCGTCGGCGTCGGTGCGGCGCTGCGCGAAGGCACAGAACCGGCAGCCGGTGTAGCAGACGTTGGTGAAGTTGATGTTCCGGGTGACGATGTAGGTGACGTCGTCGCCCACCGCCGACCTGCGGACGTCGTCGGCGATGCGGCACAGGGCGTCGAGCGCGGGCCCGTCGGCGTGCAGCAGGGCCAGCGCCTCGTCGTCCGTCAGCCTCGTCGGGTCGTCCGCCGCGGTGGCCAGCGCCTGCCGCACGTCCGTGTCGATGCGCTCCGCGACCATGCCGGGGGCGGCGGCCTCCCGCAGGGCGCCCCAGTCGCCGTACACCTCGTCGAAGTCGTCGCGGCGGTCGGACGTACGGCCGTCGGTGTCGATGGTCCGGTGCAGATCCGTACGGCCGGTGGCCTCGAAGGCCTCCTCCGGTTCCTGCCACGGGCGGCCCTCGACGACCGCGTCCGGCAGGGCCAGGCCCGTCTCCGGGTCGGCGAGCGCGCGGACGTGCGGCAGCAGGCGCGGGTCCAGCCAGGGCTCGCCGCGCCGGACGAACTCGGGGTACACACAGAGCCGTTCGCGCATCTCGAAGCCGGCGGCAGCCGACCGCTCCGCGAGTTCGTCGATCCGCGGCCAGGGGCGTTCGGGGTTGACGTGGTCGATGGTGAGCGGGGACACCCCGCCCCAGTCGTCGATACCGGCGCCGATCAGCCGCTCGTACTCGCTGTCGACCAGGTTGGGCGGGGCCTGGAGGCAGGCGCTCGGGCCCATGATGAGGCGGGCGACGGCCACCGTCGCCACCAGCTCGTCGAGTTCGGCGTCGGGCATGCCGCGCATCGCCGTGTCCGGCTTGGCGCGGAAGTTCTGGATGATCAGTTCCTGGATGCCGTGGTAGGCGCGGGCGACCTTGCGGAGCGCGAACAGCGACTCCGCGCGCTCCTCGTACGTCTCCCCTATCCCGATCAGGATGCCCGAGGTGAAGGGGACCGACGAGCGGCCCGCGTCCTCCAGGACGCGCAGCCGCACGGCGGGTTCCTTGTCCGGGGAGCCGAAGTGCGGGCCGCCGGGCTGGGACCACAGCCGGGTCGCGGTCGTCTCCAGCATCATGCCCATCGACGGGGCGACCGGCTTGAGCCGCTGGAAGTCGGTCCAGGTCATGACGCCCGGATTGAGGTGCGGGAGCAGGCCCGTCTCCTCCAGGACGCGGATGGAGATGGCGCGGACGTAGGCGATGGTGTCGTCGTAGCCGTGCGCGTCGAGCCACTCGCGCGCCTCCGGCCAGCGGTCCTCGGGCTTGTCGCCGAGGGTGATCAGCGCTTCCTTGCAGCCGAGGGCCGCGCCCTTGCGGGCGATGTCGAGCACCTCGTCCGGCGACATGAACATCCCGTGCCCGGCGCGCCGCAGCTTGCCGGGGACGGTGACGAACGTGCAGTAGTGGCACTTGTCCCGGCACAGCCGGGTCAGCGGGATGAAGACGCTCTTCGAGTACGTGATGACACCGGGGCGACCGGCCGCCTCCAGGCCCGCGTCCCGCACCCGCGCGGCGGAGGCGGCCAGGTCGACGAGGTGCTCCCCACAGGCCTGGAGCAGCACCGCCGCCTCGAAGACGTCGAGGGCGACGCCGTCCCTGGCACGTTTGAGGGCGCGACGCAGCGAGTTCTCGGTGGGGCCGGTTCCGGAGGTCGCGGAAGTCGTCATTGTTTGAGCATACGTTCGCGCTGATCAGGCCAGGCGGGGGCGCCCGGTTCGTCCCTCAGAGGTAGGGGGCGTACGCGTCGAGGGCCTTGAGCACGTCCGCCTCCCCCGCCGGAGGCAGCTGCACCACGACCTCGTCGATGCCCAGTTCGGCGTAGTGCGCGAGCTTGCCGGGCGAGGGGTGGACGGCGTACGGCACGATCTGGAGGGCCGCCGGGTCGCGGCCCGCGTCCGCCCACGCCGCGCGCAGGACGGGCAGCGACTCGGACAGGCCGCGCCCGCCGATGGGCAGCCAGCCGTCGGCGTACTCGCAGATGTGCGCGAACAGCTTCGGGCCCGCGGCGCCGCCGACGAGGGTGCGGGGGCCGGTGACCGGGCCGCGCGGCTTCCGCACGGGCTTGGGATGGGCCTCGCTCGCCCGCACGCTGCCGAACTCGCCCTCGTAGGCGGTGGGCTCCTCGCTCCACAGCGCGCGCATCAACGCCATCCGGTCGCGGACCAGGTCGCGGCGGGTACCCCACCGCACGCCGTGGTCGGCGGCCTCCTCCACGTTCCAGCCGAAGCCGACGCCGAGGGTGAGACGGCCGCCGGAGAGGTGGTCCACGGTGGCGATCTGCTTGGCGAGGTCGATCGGGTCGTGCTGGGCGACCAGGGTGATCCCGGTGCCGAGACCGAGCCGCTCCGTCACGGCCGCCGCCTGGCCGAGGGCGACGAAGGGGTCGAGGGTACGGCCGTACTCGCGGGGCAGGTCGCCACCGGCCGGGTACGGGCTGGTCCGCTCGACGGGGATGTGCGTGTGCTCGGGCAGGTAGAGCCCGGCGAAGCCGCGCTGCTCCAGCTCGCGGGCGAGGCGGGTGGGGGTGATCGTCTCGTCGGTGAGGAAGACGGTGACGGCGATGCGCATGGGGGGCCTTTCGACGCGTACGGCTCTTTCGACGCGGGTGACGTCCTCATCTGTACCGGGAGACGGAGCCGGTGTCCATACCGACCGGTCGGCATCGCATGGGACGCCCCCGGCGAGGCCTACTCGGCGTCGAGCTGGTGGTCGGCCCAGACGTAGCTCTCGGGCAGCAGGTCGGCGACGGGAACGGCGCGGAGGCGGTCGCCCTCGCCGACGACGACCTCGAGGGCGGGAAAGTAGTCGAGGAGAACTTGCCGGCACCGGCCGCACGGGGGGACGACCCCGCGGTCGCGGTCGCCCACGGCGACGATCGTGGAGAGTTCGTAGACGCCCTGGGCGGCCGCCGCGCCGATGAGGACCAGCTCGGCGCAGGGGCCTCCGGTGAAGTGGTAGGCGTTCACCGCGGTGACGATCCGGCCGTCCCGGGCGCGGGCCGCCGCCGCCATGGTGTGGTTGTCGCCCCGACAGCGGGTGCGGGCCACGTCCGCTGCGGCCTGGACGAGTTCGTGGTCGACATGGGGGATCTGCGAGGTCATCGGGCGAGGTTGACCCGCGTGACGCGGGTGCGCAACCGGATTCGGCGGACCCGCCCCTGGACCGCCTGCCCTCCCCGGCCGGGTGGGGCAGGCATCCGATCGACTCAGTCCACGATCCGGCACGGGCGGCTCGCCTTCACCACTGCGCCCCGCCCCCGCAGTCCGCCCACAGCAGCTTGCCGCCCTTCGGCGCGCCCGGGTGTCCGAGCACGGACACCCCGACCTCGTCCGCGCAGGCCCGTACGAGGTGCAGGCCCCTGCCGTGTTCGGCGTCCGGGGGCGAGGCCCCCTTGTCCTGCGAGAAGCCGGGCGGAACCCTCGGGTCCGTGTCCCATACGGCGACGCGGACCCGGCCGGGCTCCGGCGACAGGACCCTCAGGGCGTAGCGGCCGGTCGTGTGGCGGTGCGAGTTCGTCAGCAGTTCCGCCGCGAGAAGCTCCGCGGCGGGGGTCAGTTCGGGTACCTCGTGGGCGGCGAGGATGAGGCGGAGGGTGCCCCTGGCGATACCCGGTGCGCGTGGATCTCGCGGGAGGTGCAGGGTGTAGTTCCAGGGCGGGGATACGGTGGCCATGAGAAGTCTCCGGTCACTGAGGGGAGTTGGACGGGTGCCTGGTGTCTCTGCCGTGGCGTCCCACGGTGCGCTTCCAGGAGGGGCGCCGTGCAAGCAGCGTAGGGCTACCGCAAGGAATCCTTTCACCGATTGACCGGATTCCTTTAGAGTTCCACTCGTGTGGGTGACGTACCAACTCGGCACATTCCAGGGAGAAAACCGACATGGCAGGCAGAGCAGCTCCGACCGCCCGCCGCATTCGGCTTGGTACAGAGCTGCGTAAGTTGCGCGAGCAGGCCGGGATGACCACCACGCAGGCGGCCAGTCTGTTGGGGACGAGTTCGGGTCAGCTGAGCAACATCGAAGTGGCCCGGTTCGGCGTGAGCGCGGACCGGATTCGGGTGATGGCCCGCGTCTACTCCTGTACGGACCCTGCCCTGATCGAGGCTCTCGTGGAGATGACGGGAGAACGTAAGCGGGGCTGGTGGGAGGAGTACCGCGAGATCCTTCCACCCAGGCTCCTCGACCTGGCCGAGGTCGAGCATCACGGCACCCGTCTGCATGCCGCGCACAGCATGCACGTCCCGGGGCTCCTCCAGACCGTCGACTACGCGCGCGAGATCTTTCGTCAGGCCGTCCCGGAACTGTCCCCGCCCGAGATCGAGCACCGCGTCTCGTTCCGCGTCAAGCGACAGACGGTGCTGTACCGCAGCGACGCGGTTCCGTACCGCGCGGTCATCCACGAGGCGGCTCTCCGGATGAAGTTCGGCGGACCGAAGGTGACCCGTGCCCAGCTACAGCACCTGGCCGAGATGTACGACCGTCCCCATGTGGCCATCCGTGTGATTCCGTTCGACGCGGGCTCCTACCCCGGTTCCGGGCAGTCGGTCTATTTCGTCGGGGGCTCCGTGCCGACACTCGACACGGCACAGCTGGACCAGTCCCACGGCCCGGTCTTCATCGACTCCGAAGCGCAACTGGCGCAATACCGGCTCCTTCTGGAGCGCCTGGAATCCGCCGCGCTCACACCCGCCGACTCGCGGAACCTGATCCACGATGTCGCGAAGAACCTGTGAAGGAACCCTGCATGCCCACCACTGTCTGGCAGAAGTCGTCCTACTGCGCACAGGGCGAAGCCTGTGTCCACGTCGCCGCAACCGCACAGAAGTCGTCCTACTGCCAGGAAGGCGACGCCTGCGTCCACATAGCCGCCTCCCCCGCCACCATCCACCTCACCGAATCCGCCGACCCCGCCCGAGCCGTCCTCTCCGCCAGCCCCGCCGCCTTCGCCGCGCTCCTGACCGCCGTCAAGGAAGGCTGAGGTCCGCCACCACCGCCGCGTGGTCCGAGGGCCAGACGCCGTCCACCGGACCGTCCCCCGCCCGTCGCACACCCCGTACGCGGACCGGTCCGCCCACGCCGATGTGGATGTAGTCGATGCGGGAGCTGGGCATGCCGCCCCGCGCCACGTACGGGTTCGCCGCGTCCCAGGTGGCCCACGGGGCCGTCGGGTCGGCGTACTCCCAGGCGTCGAGGAACACCTGGCCCGGGACGGGCGGGGCCGTCCTGTGACCGCCGAAGAGGCGGATCTCGTCGGAGTCGGGCCAGGCGTTGAAGTCGCCGGTGACGAGGGGCGGGAACGGGGTGCCGTCGCGGTGCCGGGCGACGAACTCGGCGAGGGCCGCGACCTGGCGGCAGCGCACCGCGGAGGCGTGGAGCTGGGAGGTGAGGTGGGTGGTGAAGAAGGGGATGTCGTGGGCGGGCGCCGCGAGGCGGGTGTGGAGGGCCAGGCGGCCGTCGGCGACGTCGGCGGGCGTCGGGAGCGGGAGGACGTCCTGGGCGATCACCGGCCAGCGGCTGAGCACGGCGTTGCCGATCTCCACCGACGCGTCGCCGATCCGCCGCTGCCACCGTTCGGGGGCGTGGTACGGCACCCAGGCCGAGTGCAGGCCCAGTTCGCCGGCGAGCCACTCGGCGAGGTTCTCGCCACCGGCGGCCCACACCTCCTGGAGGCCGACGACATCCGGGTCCAGGTCCCGCAGGACCGACAGGATCGCCTTCTGCCGTGCCTCCCACGGCCCGAAGCGCCACCACAGGTTCCAGGTCACGACCCGCATCCGCAGCCACCGTCCTCGTCGCTCACGCGTCCGCGACCATTGAAGCAACAGTTCGAGCCCTTTGCGTGAAGGAGTCGCCCCGCCGATGTCCCGCCTCAACGACCGACGATTCCGCGCCACCACCGCCGTCCAGCGCCGCCTCAACCCGCTCCTGCGCCGCCTCCCCTTCCAGACCCTCATCGAGACGACCGGCCGCACGTCCGGGCTGCCGCGGCAGACGCCGGTGGGAGGCCGGCGGGTCGGAAACGTGTTCTGGCTGGTGTCGGAGTTCGGGGAGCTGTCCCAGTACGTCCGCAACATCAAGGCCGATCCGCGGGTGCGGGTGCGGATCGGCGGGCGGTGGCACACGGGCACGGCGCATCTGCTGCCCGACGACGGCGCGGTGGCACGCCTGCGCGGCCTGCCACGGTTCAACAGCGCGGCGGTACGGGCCCTCGGCACGAACCTGCTGACGGTGCGGGTGGATCTGGACGGTTAACGGCTGCCGGGAGACCCGTCAGGGAACCCTCACCCCGGCCACACCAGCGACTGCACCTCGCTGTACGCGTGCAGGGCGTAGGAGCCGACGTCGCGGCCGACCCCGCTCCTCTTGAAGCCGCCGAACGGGGCCTCCATGTTGCGGCCGACCGTGTTGATGCCGACGCCTCCGGCCCGTAGGCGGCGGGCGAGGCGGAAGGCTCTCGCGACGTCGCCGGACCAGACGTAGTCGATGAGGCCGTAGTCGCTGTCGTTGGCCAGGGCGACGCCCTCCTCCTCGTCGTCGAAGGGGATGACGACGACGACCGGGCCGAAGATCTCCTCGCGGGCCACCCGCATCTGGTTCGTGCAGTCCGCCAGGAGGGTGGGGGGAACATAGAAGCCCCGGTCGGGGAAGGCGGGGCGTTCGCCTCCCGTCACCAGCACCGCGCCCTCCTTGCGCCCCAGCTCCACATACGACTCCACCCGGTCCCGGTGGGCCGCCGAGATGAGCGGTCCGACGACCGTGTCCGGGTCGCGCGGGTCGCCCACCTTCAGGCGGCGGGCGTACGCCGCGAGGCCGTCCACCAGGCGTTCGTACACGCCCCGTTGGGCCAGGACGCGGGTCGGGGCGGTGCAGATCTGGCCGCTGTAGAAGGAGAACGTCGTCCCGATGCCGGCGACGGCCGAACCGAGGTCGGCGTCGTCGAGGACGAGGGCCGCGCCCTTGCCGCCCAGCTCCATCAACTGCCGTTTCATCGACCGGCCGCACACCTCGGCGATGCGCCGCCCGACCGCCGTGGAGCCGGTGAAGCTCACCATGTCGACGTCCGGGGAGGCCACCACCGTCTCCCCCACCTCCACCGAGCGGCCGGAGACCACGTTGACCACGCCGGGCGGCACGCCCGCCGTCTCCAGCGCCTCCGCCATCCGGTAGACGGACAGGGGGTCCTGCGGGGCGGGTTTGACGACGACCGTGTTGCCCATGGCGAGCGCCGGGGCGATCTTGCCGGCCGGGTTCGCCCACGGGTTGTTGTACGAGGTGACGCAGGCGACCACGCCGACCGGCTGGCGGACGGCCAGCGCGCCCATCACGCCCGCCTTCCCCATCGGCCCCGCGTCGTTGATCTGGGGCTCGATCGGCCACTCGGCGGGCTCCGGGCGCGCGTACCGCCGGAAACGGGCGGCGGCGACGCCCACCTGCATCGCCCGCGCGGTGGCCGTCGTCGCGCCGGTCTCCGCCTGCGCGAGGTCGGCGTACGGCACGAGGTGGCCGCGGATGACGTCCGCGGCTCTCGCCAGTACCGCCGCCCGCTCGCCGGGGGCCGTGCGCGACCACGGGCCGAGGGCCTCGCGGGCCGCCGCGCAGGCGGCGAGCACCTGGTCCGGCGAGGCCTCCGGCGCCCGTCCGACGGGCTCCTCGGTCGCCGGATCGGTCACCTCGTGGTGACCGCCGTCCGGCTCGACCCACCGGCCGCCGACGAACAGCCGCTGGTTCACCGGGTGCCCACCGTCCGCGTGTCCCGCCCGGAGCGCAGCACCTTCCCCGGTACGGCGCCGGTCACCACGTCGTCCCGGATCGCCGCCACCCCGTTGACCCACACCGCCCGCACGCCGAGCGCCCTGGAGTCCAGCCGGGGGCTGTCGCCGGGCAGGTCGTGCACGAGGGTGGCCGGGCCCGCCCCGATCCGCTCGGGGTCGAACAGGACGAGGTCGGCGTGGAAGCCCTCCTCGATCCGGCCCCGTCCGCGCAGTCCGAACAGCCGTGCCGGCTCGTCCGTCAGCATCCGCACCGCCCGCTCGAGCCCGATGAGCTTCCGCCCGCGCAGACAGTCCCCGAGGAACCGGGTGGTGTACGGCGCCCCGCACATGCGGTCCAGGTGCGCGCCGGCGTCGGAGCCGCCGAGCAGCACGTCCTCGTGCTGCCAGGTCTCGGCCCGCAGCGCCCAGGACGCGGGGTCGTTGTCCGTCGGCATGGGCCACAGGACCGTCCGCAGCTCGTCGGCCGCGCAGACCTCCACCAGGCAGGCGAAGGGGTCCTGGCCGCGTTCGGCCGCGATGTCCTTCACGACCCGGCCGGACAGACCGCGGTTCGCCTCGCTGTACGTGTCACCGATGACGTACCGGCCGAAGTCGGCCAGTCGCCGGAACACGCCCGCCTCCCTGGAGTCGGCGTGCCGGAGCAGTTCCGCCCGGACCCGCGGGTCGCGCAGGCGCGCGATGCGGTCGGGGACCGGGAGGCCGAGGACGGGGCCCCAGCCGGGGATCAGGTTCAGGGCGCAGAAGGTGCCCAGGGACATGTTCATCGGCGTGAGGATCGGCATGGTCAGGGCGACGACCCGGCCGCCTGCCTTCCGCGCCCGCTCGCTCGCCGCGAGCTGCCTGGGCACCCGCTCGGGGACGGCCGCGTCGACGGTGAGGACGTTCCAGTTCAGGGGCCGTCCGGCCGCCGCGCTCAGCTCCGCGAGCAGGTCGATCTCGGCGTCGCTGAACTGGTCCAGGCAGCCCGCGACGATCGCCTCGATCTGTGTGCCCTCGTGCTCGCCGACCGCCTTCGCCAGCGCCAGCAGCTCCGCCGGGCGCGCGTGCCGGGAGGCGACCGGCTGCCCGTCGCCGTCGGAGTGGGTGGACGACTGGGTGGTGGAGAAGCCCCAGGCGCCCGCGTCCATCGCCTCGTGCAGCAGCCCCACGATCCGTGCGAGCTGCTCCGGGCTCGGCTGCCCGCCGACCGCGTCCGGCCCCATCACGTACCGGCGCAGCGCGCAGTGCCCCACCATGAAACCGGCGTTGACGGCGATCCGCCCCTCCAGGGCGTCCAGGTACTCGCCGAACGCATGCCAGCTCCAGGGCGTCCCCTCCTCCAGCGCCACCAGCGACATCCCCTCCACCTTGGACATCATCCGGCGGGTGTAGTCGGCGTCGTCGGGGCGGGCGGGGTTGAGCGGGGCGAGGGTGAAGCCGCAGTTGCCCGCGGCGACGGTCGTCACCCCGTGGTTCAGGGACGGGGTGGCGTAGGGGTCCCAGAACAGCTGGGCGTCGTAGTGCGTGTGCGGATCGACGAACCCGGGTGCGAGGACGAGCCCGGAGGCGTCCTCGGTCGTCGCCGCCTCCTCGGTGATCCTCCCCACGGCGGCGATGCGCCCGTCCCGGACACCGACGTCGGCGACGCGGCCCGGCGCACCCGTCCCGTCGACGACGGTCGCGCCGGTGATGACGTGATCAAGCATGGGGGTGCCTCCTCAAGCGTCCACATCCGTCACCCGCGGCCGCCGGCGAGGCTCAGCCGGCCCGCCGGAAGCGCGTGGTCCGATGCACGGGATCCGTGTCGATCTTCGGAATCACGTGCTCCCCGATCAGCCGGATCGTCTGGAGGGTCTCCTCCTTCGGCACCCCGACGGGGAGTCCGAAGCTCAGCTGGTCGGCCCCGGCCTGCTCCCACCGCTTGCACTGCCGCAGCACCTCGTCCGGGTCCCCGCAGATCAGCAGCTCCTCCTCGACGAGGAGTTCGACGAACTCGGGGGTGTACTCCGGCAGCGTCTCCGGCCACTCGGGGAACCCCTCGGGGCGCGGGAACGTGTCGTGGTACCGGAACACCAGCGACGGCAGGTAGTGCAGTCCGCCGCTCACCGCGATCCGGATGGCCTCGTCGTGGGTGGGCGCGCAGATCGCCGTGGTCGTCACCATCACGTTGTCGTTGACGAAGTCGCCGATCGGTTCGGCGTTCACGATGGCCGTCTTGTACTGCTCCAGCACCCACTCCATGTCGGCGACCTTCTGGATGCTGAAGCCCAGCACCCCGAGCCCCTTGCGGGCGGCCATCGCGTACGACGGCGGCGACCCGGCGGCGTACCACATCGCGGGGTGCGAGCCGCCGTACGGCTTGGGCAGGATCTTCCTGGGCGGGAGCTGCCAGTGCTTGCCCTGGAAACCCTCGTACTCGTCCTGGAGCCACATCTTGGGGAACTCGCCGATGGTCTCCTCCCAGATCTCCTTCGTGTGGTTCATGTCGGTGATGCCGGGGAGGAAGCCGAGGATCTCGTGCGAGCCGGCGCCGCGTCCGGACCCGAACTCGAAGCGGTTGCCGGTGAGGTGGTCGAGCATGGCGACCTTCTCGGCGACCTTCACCGGGTGGTTGACCTGGGCGAGCGGGTTGAAGATGCCGGAGCCGAGGTGGATGCGCTCGGTGGCGTGGGCGAGGTAGCCGAGGAAGACGTCGTTGGCGGAGAGGTGGGAGTACTCCTCCAGGAAGTGGTGCTCGGACGCCCAGGCGTACTTGAAGCCGGAGCGGTCGGCCTGGATGACGTACTCGGTCTCCTCCATCAGTGCCTTGTGCTCGGCGAGTGGGTCGGTCTCGGCTCGCTTGCCGACGTATCCCTGTACAAAGAGCCCGAATTCCAAGGAGGTTCACCGTCCCGAGTCTGGTTGTCGTCCCGGCCGTCCCGCCCTTTTCTGACGGTCCGTCAGATCGGGGCTGTCGCCGACTGTGGCACCGGGCGCATGCACCGTCAATAGCTGACGGCAAGTCAGATCACGGACACCCCCGCCAGCCACCCGCCGTCGATCACGAACGGCTGCCCGGTGATGTAGGAGGAGTCGTCCGAGGTGAGGAACAGCGCCAGCCGGGCCACCTCCTGCGGGCGGCCGATCCGGCCCAGCGGCACGAGCTTGCGGTACAGCCCGTCCAGGGCCTTCGCGGTCTCCTCGGCGTCCGCCGTCGGATCCAGCGCGGCCGGGTTGGACATCGGTGTGTCGATCGCGCCGGGGCACACGGCGTTGACCCTGATCCCGCGGGGGGCGAGTTCCAGGGCGGCGACCCGGGTGAGCCCGACGATCGCGTGCTTGCTCGCCGCGTACGCCCCGACCGCCGCCATGCCCGTCAGGCCGGTGTACGAGGCCGTGTTGACGATCGTGCCGCCGTCGGCCAGCACCGGGGCGACCGTCCTGATCCCGAGGAAGCAGCCGACCTGGTTGACCCGCACGACCTGCATGAACTCGTCGAGGGGTGTGTCGGTGAGGGCGTTGAAGCGCAGGATGCCGGCGTTGTTGACCAGCCCGTCGAGACGGCCGTACGCCCGTCCGGCCTCGGCCACCGCGTCCCGCCAGTGCGCCTCCTCGCCGACGTCGAGGTGGACGTACAGCGCGCCGATCTCCTCGGCGAGGGCCGCGCCCTGCTCGTCGAGGACGTCGGCGACGACCACCCGCGCGCCCTCCTCGGCGAACAGGCGCGCCTCCTGTTCGCCCTGGCCTCGCGCGGCGCCGGTGACGAGGACGACGCGGCCCTGGAGCTTGCCCATGTGTTCTCCTCAGAGGTGGGGGGCGACATCGGAGCCGAACGCCGCCATCTGGTCCGTGAGTTCGGTGCGGCCGCGGGAGCGGAAGCGGACCTGGATCTGGTGCACGCCCATCACCCGGTAGGCCCGCAGCGACTCGGCGATCGACTCCGGGGTGCCGTGCAGGGTGCGGCGGCCGACGTCCCAGCCGGGGGTGCCGACGTAGAGGGGTTCGGTGAGCGCGCCGATGGTGAGGGGGGTGCCCCCGCGCAGGCGTCGGAGGCGGTCGATCTGGGCGGGGAGCCGGTCCCGGGGGTCGCCCTGGGGCAGCCAGCCGTCGCCCTTGAGGGCGGCCCTGCGTACGGCGGCCGGTGACGAGCCGCCCACCCAGATCGGGACGCGAGGCTGCGCGGGTCTCGGCCGCTGCCCGAGTTCCTCGAAGGCGTGGGCCCTGCCGTGG
Source organism: Streptomyces sp. NPDC006259 (assembly GCF_042870975.1). NCBI lineage: Bacteria > Bacillati > Actinomycetota > Actinomycetes > Kitasatosporales > Streptomycetaceae > Streptomyces > Streptomyces sp. NPDC006259. The sequence goes on from NZ_JBIAHY010000008.1 coordinate 125,907, forward strand.
TGGGCGGGGAACTCCTCGGGGCCGAGCGCGGCGCGCAGGGCGTCGATCGTCTCGTCGAGGAGGGCGCCGCGCCGCCCGAAGTCGACGCCGAGCGCCTCGAACTCCTCCGGTACGTGTCCGGCGCCCACCCCGAGGATCAGCCGGCCCCCGCTGAGGTGGTCGAGGGTGGCGTACTGCTTGGCGGTGACGAGGGGGTGGCGCAGGGCGACCACGGCGACGTGGCTGAGCAGGCGTACGCGCTCGGTCGCGGCGGCGAGGAAGGCGAGGGTGGCGACCGGGTCGTACCAGACCGTGCCCATCGCGGCCGCGAGCCGGCGCGGGACGGCGACATGGTCGCAGCAGGCCACGTACGCGAACCCGGCCGCCTCGGCGGCACGCGCGACGGCCTTCAGGTCCTCCGGGCCGGCGGCGCTCTCCCAGGGCTCGGCGAAGAGCGTGCTCTGGGACTGGACGGGGAGCTGGATGCCGTAGGCGAGGGTCACCGGGAGCCGCTCCACAGGCCTTCGGGGGTGAGCCCGAGCAGTTCGATGGCGTTGCCCCGCACGATCCGCTCCACGACGTCCGGCGCCAGGTGCCCCATCTGCGCCTCGCCGACCTCGCGGGACTTGGGCCAGGTGGAGTCGGAGTGCGGGTAGTCCGTCTCGTAGAGCACGTTCCCGACGCCGATGGAGTCGAGGTTGCGCAACCCGAAGGCGTCGTCGAAGAAGCAGCCGTGGACGTGCTCGGCGAACAGTTCGGACGGCGGGCGGTGGACCTTGTCGGCGACGCCGCCCCAGCCGCGGTTCTCCTCCCAGACGACGTCGGCGCGCTCCAGGATGTAGGGGATCCAGCCGATCTGGCCCTCGGCGTACATGATCCTCAGGTTGGGGAAGCGTTCGAACTTTCCGCTCATCAGCCAGTCGACCATCGAGAAGCAGCAGTTGGCGAAGGTGATGGTGGAGCCGACGGCGGGCGGGGCGTCGGCGGAGGTGGAGGGCATGCGGCTCGACGAGCCGATGTGCATGGCGATGACGGTTCCGGTCTCGTCGCAGGCGGCGAGGAAGGGGTCCCAGTCGTCGGTGTGGACGGACGGCAGGCCGAGGTGCGGGGGTATCTCGGAGAAGGCGACGGCACGGACCCCGCGGGCGGCGTTGCGGCGGACCTCGGCGGCGGCCAGTTCGGCGTCCCACAGGGGGATGAGGGTGAGGGGGATCAGGCGGCCGCGGGCGGCGGGCCCGCACCACTCGTCCACCATCCAGTCGTTGTAAGCGCGCACGCAGAGCAGGCCCAGGTCGTGGTCGGCGGCCTCGGTGAACGTCTGCCCGCAGAAGCGGGGGAAGGTGGGGAAGCAGACCGCGGACTGGACGTGGTTGACGTCCATGTCGGCGAGGCGGGCGGGCACGTCGTAGGAGCCGGGACGCATCTGCTCGTAGGTGATCACCTCCAGTTTGATCTCGTCGCGGTCGAAGCCGACGGCGGTGTCCAGGCGGGTCAGGGGGCGGTGCAGGTCCTCGTAGACCCACCAGTCGCCGAGCGGGCCGTCGTCACCGGGCTCCCCCATCACGGGCTTGAAGCGGCCGCCGAGGAAGGTCATCTCGCGCAGCGGGGCGCGGACGACGCGGGGGCCGGTGTCGAGGTACCTCTTCGGCAGGCGGTCCTGCCAGACGGTGGGGGGTTCGACCGTGTGGTCGTCGACGGAGATGATCTGCGGAAAGCTCTCACGGGTCTCCATGAGGGCACGGTAGCGCCGATCTGACGGACCGTCAGTAACTTCGTCCCGGCCTTCGGCGCGCATCCGTGATCCACCGTGTGCGGAGAGCGTGTGACGACGGTGTGGACTCCTGCGCGCACTCCCGCGCCCGCCCCTGTGATCGGCGTCTCCCACAGCTGACGGTCCGGGCACGCGCAGGGCAAACTGACATAGTTGGTCATCATGCCCAGGGCGTTTCTTTCGGATCAGCCTGACCCGGAGACGCGGTGCCGGTCTCACGCCGTGAGCGGGGCTTGGTGCGTGCAGCCGCACGGCGGAGACGGCGTCGACGCGAGGGGGGTCCCCCGCGCGAGCGAGGCCGAGCGTGGGGGAGGAGTACCACGACGACGCCGCCGCCGCGGATGTGCGTGCCGAGCCGCGCGGCCCAGGGTGATTTCCGAAAGAGACGACCGTAGGGGGAGCCCGATGGACGACCGTGTACCGCGCGTGCCGGAGCAGAAGCGTCCCGGCTCCCTCCGGGAGCCGGTGGCGCTGCGCTTCGACGTGCTCGGCCCGGTGCGCGCCCGGCGCGGCGAGCAGCCGCTGGCCACCGGCTCACCCCAGCAGCGCGCCCTGCTCGCCGCCCTCCTGCTCCGGGAGGGCCGTACGGCCACCGCCGCCGAGCTGATCGACGCGCTGTGGGGCGAGGACCCGCCGTCGCAGGCGCTGGCGGCGGTCCGCACGTACGCCTCCCGGCTGCGCAAGGTGCTCGACCCGGGCGTCCTGGTCAGCGAGTCCGGCGGCTACGCCGTGCGCGGGCTCGGCGAGGGCGCCCTGGACCTGGCGGTGGCACAGGAGTGGGCGGCCGAGGCGGAGAAGGCGAGGGCGACCGGCGCCCTGGGCCGGGCGCGGGAGCTGCTGAACCGCGCTCTCGGCCTGTGGGACGGCGAGGCGCTGGCCGGCGTGCCCGGACCGTACGCGGAGACGCAGCGCGTCCGGCTGGAGGAGTGGCGGCTGGGGCTGCTGGAGTCCCGGCTGGACATGGACCTGGAGCAGGGCTGCCACGCGGAGGCCGTCTCCGAACTCACGGCGCTGACGGCGGCGTACCCGCTGCGCGAGCGGCTGCGCGAGCTGCTGATGCTGGCGCTGTACCGCAGCGGCCGGCAGGCGGAGGCCCTCGCCGTGTACGCCGACACCCGGCGGCTGCTGGCGGAGGAACTCGGCGTCGACCCGAGACCGGGCCTGCGCGAACTCCAGCGCCGCATCCTTCAGGCCGACCCGGACCTGGCGGAGCCCGCGGCGCCGCAGTCCGAGCCGTCCGCCGCACCGGTGCGGCCGGCCCAGCTACCGGCGACGGTGCCCGACTTCACCGGACGCGCCGCCTTCGTGACCGAGCTGAGCGAGGTGCTCGCCGGGGCGTCCGGCGACGACGGTGACGGCGGCCGGGTGATGGCCGTGTCGGCACTGGCGGGCATCGGCGGTGTCGGCAAGACGACCCTCGCCGTGCACGTGGCCCACCAGGCCCGCCCCGCCTTCCCCGACGGGCAGCTCTACGTCGACCTCCAGGGCGCCGGCGCGCGGGCCGCCGAACCCGTCACGGTCCTGGGCGCCTTCCTCCGCGCCCTGGGCACCCCCGACTCGGCCGTCCCGGACTCCCTGGAGGAACGGGCGGCGCTGTACCGCTCGGCGCTGGACGGCCGGCGCGTGCTGGTGCTGCTGGACAACGCCAAGGACGCCGCGCAGGTACGTCCGCTGCTGCCCGGCACGGACGGCTGCGCGGCCCTCGTCACCGCGCGCGTGCGGATGGTGGACCTGGCCGGGGCCCACCTCGTCGACCTGGACGTGATGTCGCCGGAGGAGGCGCTCGCGCTGTTCACGAAGATCGTCGGCGGGGAACGGGTGGCGTCGGAGCGCCAGGCGGCGCTGGACGTGGTCGCCGCCTGCGGATTCCTGCCGCTGGCGATCCGCATCGCCGCGTCCCGGCTGGCCGCCCGGCGCACCTGGACGGTGTCCGTCCTCGCCGCCAAACTCGCCGACGAACGCCGCCGCCTCGACGAACTCCAGGCAGGTGACCTCGCCGTCAAGGCGACCTTCGAACTCGGCTACGGCCAGCTGGAACCGGCCCAGGCCCGCGCCTTCCGCCTGCTCGGCCTCGCCGACGGCCCCGACATGTCCCTCGCGGCGGCGGCGGCCGTACTCGACCTGCCCGCGGAGGAGACCGAGGACCTGCTGGAGTCCCTGGTCGACACCTCTCTGCTGGAGTCGGCCGCACCGGGCCGCTACCGCTTCCACGACCTGGTCCGCCTCTACGCGCGTGCGTGCGCCGAACGGGACGAGTCGTCGCCGGGCGAGCGGGGGGCGGCGCTGGAGCGGTTGCTGGACTTCTACCTGGCGACCGCGGCGGGGGTGTACGCCATCGAGCGGCCGGGGGACCGGCTGGTGGACCACCTGGAGCCGACGGAGTACCCCGGACTGCGGTTCACGGACGGCTCCGCCGCGCTGGACTGGCTGTACGCCGAGGCGGCCTGCCTGCTGGCCTGTGTGCGACAGGCCGTGGGCACCAGCCGGCTGCGGCACGCGGTCGACCTCCTCTGGGCGGCCAAGGACCTGACCGAGTCGGGCGCCAACTCGCATCAGTACGAGACGACGGCCAGGGCCATGTGCGAGGCCACCCGGGCCGCGGGCGACGGCCGCGCCGAAGGCCGGGCCCGGATGATGCTCACCAACGTCCTCCTGGTCTCCGGCCGCATCCTGCAAGCCGGGGAACAGGCCCAGCTCGCCATGGAACTCGCCGCCCTCGCCCAGGACGACGCCATCAGCTGGGTGGCCAACGACCGGGGGCTCATCTCCCTGCACCAGGGGCGGCACGCGGACGGCAGGACCTTCTTCGAGCAGGCCATCGACGGCTACCGCGCCACGGGCAACCGGCTCAACGAAGCCGTCACGCTGGCGAACCTGTCCCGCGCCTACCTGGGCATGGGCAACACCGCGAAGGCGGTCGAGATCGCCCAGCACAGCCTCGCGGTCCACGCCGAACTGGACCGGCCGATGCGCCGCGCCAACGCGCACTTCGCCCTCGGCCTCGCCCTCACCGGGGCCGGCCGGCACAGCGAGGCCCTCGTCCAGTTCGCCGACGCCCAGAGCGTCTTCACCGAACACCGGCAGCGGCTGTGGGTCGGCAACACCCACTTCCGCATCGCCGAGGTGCACCTCACCGACCGGCGCCCCGCCCAGGCCGCCCAGCACGCGGAGCAGGCCCTCGCGCTGGGGTGTGTCGGCGGTGACCGGATGCGGGGCAACGTCCTGAAGCTGCTGGGCCGGGCCCTGTCCAGCCTCGGCCAGGTGGACCGCGCCAGGGCCTGCTGGAACGACGCGCTCAAGCTCTACGAGGACTGCGGCGCCCCGGAGGCCGCCGAGGTGCGCGCCCTGCTGGCGCCCGTGCCCGCGGGCTGACCGACGGTGCGCACAGGCTGATCGACGGTGGACACGGACTGAACCACGGTCCGCACAGGCTGACCGACGGTCCCCACGGACTGAACGACGCCCCCCGCGAGCGGCGTTCAGCGTTCGTTTATCCCGGCCCGGCACTCTCGTGTCTGTCGGACCGTCGCGTCGGGGGGCAGACGGTTCGGCCGGGAGCGCGACCAGTTAGTGTGCCGCTCCGAACGCCCGTCCGGCGGCACCTCGGGGGAGCTTCCGGGCGGGCGTTCCCACCTGACACACCACAGCAGAGGAACTCAAGGCCATGACCGACAAGTTGAGGGACGCGGACGCCACTCCGCAGGACAACAGCATGCCGAGCGAGCCGGCCGAGGCCGGGGAGATCACCACGCTCGACAACAGCATGCCGGCCCCGCCCGCCCTGTCCGGGGACATCACCACGCTGGACAACAGCATGCCGGCCCCGCCGGCCCTGGACCTGGACGGCAGGTAGGCCGGAATCCCGACGGGGACCGATCGACCGCGGCGGCGCGGAGGGGGGCCGCCGCGGTCGAGGCGCGTCCGGTGGCCGCCGATCCGCTTGGGCGCAACGGTGCTTGACGTTCCGTTCGTCTCGCGCATCCCGGAGTTCAGGGATCGTTCGGGCTGACGGGGTGTGAGCGACCCCCGCGGACGGCAACCATCTTGACATGAACCTGTTGCCCGACGAGCGGGTGACAGCCTCGTGGAGGTGTGGGATGCACCGCAGACCCGGTACCACTCTTGCCGCCTCGGCCCTCGCACTCGGAGCCGTGTTCGCCGCCGCGACCGCGGCCGAGGCCGCTCCCGCCGACAAGCCCCAGGTCCTCGCGAGCTGGACGCAGACCAGCGCGTCGAGCTACACCCAGTGGACGGCCGCCCGTTCGAACCAGTCCGCCTGGTCCGCGTACGGCTTCGACTGGACGACCGACTACTGCTCCTCCTCGCCGGACAACCCGTTCGGCTTCCCCTTCTCCACGTCCTGCGCCCGGCACGACTTCGGCTACCGCAACTACAAGGCGATCGGCGCCTTCGACGCCAACAAGTCCCGCCTCGACAGCGCCTTCCACGAAGACCTCAAGCGCGTGTGCAACAACTACGGCGGCGCCGCGAAGACCGCCTGCACCAGCACCGCCTGGACGTACTACCAGGCGGTCCGCGCCCTCGGCTGAGCCGCCCGCGGGGCGCCCGCGGTGGGCGCCCCGCACCGGCCGCGCGGCCTCCGTCAACGCGACGGCGACCGCAGCTCCCCCTTCACCACCTTCCCGCTCGCGTTGCGCGGCAGCCCGTCCACGAACTCCACCGCCCTGGGCACCTTGTAGTTCGCCATCTCGCGCCGCGACCAGGCGATCAGGTCGTCGCCGGTCAGCACCGCGCCGGGGCGCCGGACCACGTACGCCCGGCCCACCTCGCCGAGCCGGGCGTCCGGGACGCCGACGACGGCCACGTCGGCCACGTCCGGGTGCAGGCCCAGGAGTTGCTCTATCTCGGCCGGGTAGGCGTTGAAGCCGCCGACGATGAACATGTCCTTGACCCGGTCGGTGATGCGGAGGTTGCCGGCGTCGTCCAGGACGCCCACGTCGCCGGTGCGCAGCCAGCCGTCCGGGGTCAGCACCTCCGCGGTGCCCGGCTCGTCCCGGTAGTAGCCGCTCATGACGTTGAAGCCGCGGACCAGGACCTCTCCCGGCTCACCGGGGCCCGGTTCACCCCCTGTCGCCGTGACGAGCCGTACCCGCGTGCCGGGGATCGCCCGGCCGGACGTCGACGCGATCACCGAGGGCTCGTCGCCGCGGCGGCACATGGTCACGATGCCGCTCGCCTCGGACAGGCCGTACGCGGTGAGGACCGTGTCCACGCCCAGTTCCTCCCGCAGCCGCTCCACCAGCCGCAGCGGCACCACGGCCGCGCCCGTGACCACGAGCCGCAACGTGGAGAGGTCGTAGGCGTCCCGCGCCGGGTGGTCGAGCAGGGACTGGTGCAGGGTGGGCGGGCCGGGCAGCACGGAGACCCTCTCGAAGGCCACGTTGGCCAGCACGGTGTCCACGGTGAACACCGGCTGCGGGATCATCGTCGCGCCCCGCATGAGGCAGGCGATGACCCCCGCCTTGTAGCCGAAGGTGTGGAAGAAGGGGTTCACGATCAGGTAGCGGTCGCCGCGGCGCAGGCCCGCCAGGTCGCACCAGATGTCGTAGGCCCGCAGGGTCTGGGCGTGGGTGATCACCGCGCCCTTGGGGCGGCCGGTCGTGCCCGAGGTGAAGACGATGTCCGACGGCGACGAGCCGGAGACCTCCGCCGAGCGGGCCCGCGCCTCCGCCGCGCTCACCCCCTCCCCGCCCGCCAGGAACTCCCTGAAGGTCCGAAAGCCCACCGGCGCGTCGTCCGAGAGGACCACCACCGTCTCCAGGGCGGGCAGTCCCGGCAGCGGCCCCGTTCCCGGCCCCTCCTCGGGCCCCCCGCCGGCCGCCCGCCGCAGCGAGGCGACGTAGGAGGTGCCGAGGAAGGTGCCGGTGACGAAGAGGAGCCGGGCGCCGCTGCGCGCCAGGACGTCCGCCGCCTCGCCGCCCTTGAAGCGGGTGTTCAGCGGCACCAGCACCGCCCCCGCGGACACCGCGCCGAGCGCGGCGACGATCCAGTCCAGCGAGTTCGGCGCCCAGATCGCGACCCGGTCGCCCGTCCGGACGCCGTGCGCGAGGCAGGCGGCGGCCGAGCGTTCGACGCGCGCGCCGAGTTCGCCGTACGAGACGCGGGTGCGGCCCTCCACCACGGCCTCGACGTCGGCGTACCGGTGCGCCGCCCACCGGACCAGCTCCGGGACGGTCCCCCACTTCCCGGCACCCGCACCGCGCATGACGACCTCCCCGCTGCATGAGCTGACTGACCGTCAGATTAGCTGTAACCTGACGGGCTGTCAGCAAGCGCGGCTTCGCCTGGAGGTGACCCCGTGGCCGGTCTCAAGGACGCCACCGCCATCGTCGGCATAGGGCAGACGCCCTTCGCCAAGCACCTCCCCGAGGACGAGAGGACCCTCGCCTGCCGGGCCGTCGTCGCCGCGCTCGACGACGCCGGGATCGCGCCCGGCGAGGTCGACGCCCTGGCCTCCTACACCATGGAGGAGACGGACGAGGTCGAGCTGGCGAAGGCCGTCGGCTTCGGGGACCTGACCTACTTCGGCCGCGTCCCCTACGGCGGCGGCGGGTCCTGTGCGACCGTGGCCCACCTCGCCGCCGCCGTCGCCACCGGCCAGGCGAGCGTGGGCGTGGCCTGGCGGTCGCGCAAGCGGGGCAGCGGACCGCGACCGTGGACGAACACCGCCGTCCAGCTGCCCACCCCGGCCCAGTGGACCCGCCCGTTCGGCCTGCTGCGGCCCGTCGACGAGATCGCCCTCCTCGCCCGCCGCTACATGCACGAGTACGGGGTGACCCGCGACCACCTCTTCAACATCGCCCTCGCCTGCCGCAACCGGGCCAACCAGAACCCGGCCGCCGTCATGTACGACCGCCCCCTGACCCGCGAGTCCTACATGACCTCCCGCTGGATCAGCGAACCCCTCTGCCTGTACGACAACTGCCTGGAGACGGACGGCGCGCTGGCCTGCGTCATCGTCGGCCGGGAGCGCGCCCGCGACTGCGCCCGGCGGCCCGTGTACGTCCACTCCGCCGCCCAGGGCCTGCCCGCCCAGCACCACGGCATGGTCAACTACTGGAACGACGACCCGCTCACCGGCCCCGCCTGGACCGCCGCCAGACATCTGTGGAAACACGCCGACCTCACCCCGCAGGACATCGACGTGGCCCAGATCTACGACGCGTTCACGCCCCTGATCCCCCTGTCCCTGGAGGGCTACGGCTTCTGCGGCCGGGGCGAAGGGGGCGCCTTCACCGAGGGCGGCGCCCTGGAGACCGGCGGCCGGCTGCCCCTCAACACCGGCGGCGGCGGACTCTCCGAGGCCTACGTCCACGGCTTCAACCTCATCACCGAGGGCGTGAAGCAACTGCGCGGGACCAGCACCGCCCAGGTGCCGGACGCCACCACCTGTCTCGTCACCGCCGGAGAGGGAGTCCCCACCTCCGCGCTGCTGCTGAGGAGTTGAGATGCTCGAACCGGTCGTCGACGCCGACGGAGCCCCCTTCTGGCGGTACGCCGCCCTCGGCGAACTCCGCGTCCAGGCCTGCGCCGACTGCGGCGAACCCCGCTTCCCGCCCCGCCCCTGCTGCCCGCACTGCCAGTCCTTCGCCCGCGAGTGGCGGCTCACCTCGGGACGCGGACACATCTGGTCCTACGCCGTCCCGCACCCGCCCCTGCTGCCCGACTACGCGGCCTACGCGCCCTACAACGTCGTCCTCGTGGAACTGGCCGACGCGCCCCGCGTCCGGCTCGTCGGGAACCTGGTCGCCGAGGCCGGCGCACCGCTCGGCTCCCTCCCCGCCGACCGGGTCCGCATCGGCGCCCGCGTGCGGGCGGTCTTCGACGGGCGCGGCCTTCCCCAGTGGGTCCTGGAGCGCCCGTGAGCCTGCGCGTGGCCACCGACAAGGACACCGGCGTCGCCGTCGTCACCCTCGACCGGCCCGACCGGCTCAACGCCGTCGACCTCGACACGGCCCGCGAACTCGCCGACACCTGGAAGGCGTTGCGCTTCGACGACACCGTACGCGCCGTCGTCCTCACCGGGGCCGGGCGGCGGGCGTTCTGCACGGGCATCGACCGGGACGCCGTCGTACCGCAGCCCGCCTCCCCCTACATGCAGGACGATCCGCTCCTCACCGTCGGCCCCAAGGCCAACGACCTGTGGAAGCCGGTCGTCGCCGCCGTCGAGGGGATGGCCTGCGGTGGCGCCTTCTACCTGCTCGGGGAGTGCGAGTTCGTGGTCGCGGGCGCCGACGCCACCTTCTTCGACCCGCACACCACGTACGGCATGGTCAGCGCGTACGAGTCGGTGCTCATGGCGCAGCGGATGCCGCACGGGGAGGTCGCGCGGATGATGCTCATGGGGACGGCCGAACGGATGTCGGCCCGGCGGGCCCACGAGATCGGCCTGGTGTCCGAACTGACCGGGACGGGCGACGCCCTGGCGGCGGCCGTGGCCTGCGCCACGACCATCGCCGGACATCCGCCCGCCGCCGTCCAGGGCACCGTCCGGGCGCTGTGGGCGGCGCGGGAGACCTCCCTCGCCGCCGGGTTCGCGCAGGCGCCGCACCTCATCGCCCTGGGCAACCTGCCCGCCGGGGATCAGGCGGAACTCTTCGCCGGGCGGCGGTCCCAGGGCTTCCGGGTGCGCTGAGGACGTGCCCTCCGTGGGCGGTCACGGACGGCACGGGCGGGTGGACGCCTCGATCGTCAGGTCGACGCGTCCGAACGGGTGATGCCGTCCCGGTGCACCGGCTCGGCCCTGCTCGGGGCGGCGTGGCCCGCACCCCGGCCCACGACGGCGGCGGGCCCCCAATCGTCGCGGGCCCGGCGCCGCTCGCGCCGAGCGGGGTGATGCCGGTCCCGCTGCCGGTCCCGGTCGACTCGCGCGTCACCACCTGGTCGTCCGCGGGCGGGCCCGCGGACGGAAGCGGCAGATGGGGGTGGGACCGGCTCCGCCTCGTCCGCGTCCGCGTCGTCGTGCCCGCCGTGGCGCGGGCCGCCGCCCTGGTACGAGCGGGCCGTCCCCGTCCTCACGCCCGCTCCGGGTGGGAGCGGGGTGGTGGAGCGGGCCTACGCCGTTCTCGCCGTCCCGGTGCCCTTCTCCGCGTCCAGGGCGTAGACGCAGCGGTCCTTGCTGCACGCGTAGACGACGCCGTCCCGGACCACCGGGGAGCCGGTGATCTCGCCGCCGGTCGCCAGTTTCCAGCGGAGGCGGCCGTCGTCGGCCTTCAGGGTGTAGAGCAGGTGGTCGGTGGAGCCGAAGTGGATGCGGCCCTCGGCGACCGCGGGGGCGCCGACGATGTCGCCGCCCGCCTGGAAGCGCCACTTGGGCGTGCCCGTGACGGCGTCGAGGGTGTAGAGGCCCTTGCCGCTGCCGACGTGGACGTGGCCCGCGGCGACCAGCACCGGGTCGATCGAGGAACGGGCCTCGGTGGCGATGCGCCAGCGGTCGCGGCCGTCGGTGGCGTCGAGGGCGTAGACCGTGCCCAGGTAGTCGGCGAGGTAGACGCCGCCGCCGGTGACCGCCGGCCCGGGCACGAAGGTGGGCGGGGAGAGGAAGACCGCGGGGGCCTCGAAGTGCCAGCGCACCATGCCGCTCGCCGCGTCGACGGCGAGGACGCGGGTGCCGGCCGAGATGTAGACGTAGCCGTCGGGGGCCGCGGTCACCCGGACCGGGACCCCGCCGCAGGATGCGGAGTCGCCGATGGGGTACGACCAGCGCTCGTCACCGGTGCGGGCGTCGAGGGCGCGCAGGCGGGCGTCCTGCCAGAGGTATACGGTGCCGTCGTGGAGGGCGGGGCCGGCCTCCGGGGACTCGAAGTCGGTCTGGCAGCCGGTGGCCTCCCACAGCTTCTGCCCGGTGGAGGCCTCCCAGGCCTGGATGCCGCCGCCGCGGGTGCCGGTCACGACGGTGCCCCGGTCGGCCTTGAGGCAGTACACCCAGGAGTCGGTGGGCAGCCGCCACAGGTCGGTGCCCTCGCGGGCGTCCAGCGCGAACAGGGTCGGACCGTCGGAGGCGTGGACACGGCCGTCCGCGACCGCCATCGACCAGGCCACGTCACGCGTCTTGAAGCGGCGGCGGCCGGTGGCCACGTCCAGGGCGTGCACCTCGAAGGAGGTGACGTAGACGAGGTCGCCGGCGACGGCCGGGGTGCCCCACACGTCGTTGGACATGCGGAACCGCCAGGGGCGCCAGCCCGCCGGGGTCTCCCCGGCGGGCTGGGGCGCGGCCGTGGGCGCCGGGTCGGCGCCGTTGACGCCGGGGCGGGGCCGGGACCAGGAGGCGACCAGGCCGGGCTCGGGCAGGGGGGCCTTGACGGCGGCGGTCGCGCGCACGTCGGCGACCCGCGGGCCGGGCCCGATCGGCACGGCCGCCCCGGCGAGCCGGACGGGTCCGGTGTCGGGGGCGCCGACCGAGACGGGCGCGTGCGCCGGGCGGGGGCGCACCACGGGGTCGTGCGAGGGCGGCGGCGGAACGGCGGGCCGGGCCATGCCCACGCCGCCGCCGCGGGGGGTCGCGGGTGCCGCCGACTTGACGGGCGGCCGGCCGCCGCGGCGCGTCTCTATCATGGCGACCGCCTTCTCGGGCAGCCACGCCGACGCCGTACCGCTGTCGTCGGAGCCGGAGCCGAAGAGGTGCGGGGCCAGTTGGGACTGGAGGTCGGCGGGGCTGGGCCGGCCGGTGGCCTCCATCTGCATGCAGGAGTCGATGAGCGGGCGCAGCTCGTCGGGCAGGCCCTCCAGGTCGGGGCCCTCGCGCAGCAGCATGAAGACCGTCTCGACCGGATTGGCGCCGTGGAAGGGGGGGTGTCCGGTGGCGGCGAAGACGAGGGTGGAGCCGAGGGAGAAGACGTCGCTCGCGCCGGTGACGCTGCGCGAGTCCTTGGCCTGCTCGGGAGACATGTAGGCGGGGGTGCCGACGGCGACGTTGGTCATCGTCAAACGGGTGTTCGAGACGCCGGACGCGATGCCGAAGTCGATCACCCGGGGGCCGTCCTCCACGACGAGGACGTTGGAGGGCTTCAGGTCGCGGTGGACGAGCCCGGCGCCGTGGATGGACTGGAGGGCCTCCGCGATGCCCGCGGCCAGCCAGCGCACCGCCTGCGCCGGGAGCGGACCGCAGTCGTTCACTATCTCTTCGAGGGAGGGCGCGGGCACGTAGGCGGTGGCCAGCCACGGCACGGCGGCACGCGGATCGGCGTCGACGACGGCGGCCGTGTAGAAGCCGGAGACCGCCCGCGCCGCCTCCACCTCGCGGGTGAAGCGGACCCGGAACAGCTGGTCCTCGGCCAGTTCCGTGCGGACCGTCTTGATCGCCACGCGGCGGCCGGAGGCCGAACGCGCGAGATAGACCAGCCCCATGCCGCCGGCCCCCAGCCGTCCCAGCACCTCGAACGGCCCGATCCGCCGCGGATCGTGCTGCGTCAGCTGATCCACCACTTGCCTGCCACCTCCCCGTACGGGCCACGTCACCCATATGTGTACGCGACCCCGTGCAGCGTCTCACCACCGCACCGCCGTGGCGGCACGCACCCTGATTCTTCCTGGCCCGGCCACCGGTTGCGAACCCCGGGACAATCGGGGTGTCTCATGTCATACACGCGCAATGAGGCACCGGTAGCCGCGCACGACCCGCACGCATGCCCCCATGTCTGCCCGCTCCCCGCCCCGCACCGGTCCGGCGCACGGGAGCGTTCAGCGCTGGAGCAGAGCGAACGACGCCCCCTGATTGTCGGTGACGACGGCCACCGTTCCGTACGAGGCGGTGAAGGGGCCCGCCTGCACCCGCCCGCCGAGCCGGCTCACCGCGCCGAGAACCGCCTCGCAGTCGTCGACGCCGAAGTGCACGAGGAAGTGCGGCGGCATGACCTCGGGGAAGACGTCCGAGACCGGCGCCCGCCCGAAGTCGGGCTCCGCGCCCGGACCGAAGAGGGCCTCGTGGAAGAGGTGGCCGTAGAAGGTGTTGGCGGCCCCGGTGTCACGGGCGTACAGCTGCGCCCAGGCGAACGTGCCGGGCCGGTGCCGCACCCCGAACCCGGGGTGGCTGCCCGCCTGCCACAGGCCGAAGACCGCGCCCTCGGGATCGGCGGCCAGAGCCGCGACCCCCGCCCCGTCGACCGGCACCGGCGCCATGACCACCTGCCCGCCGGCCGTCCGGATACGGCGTACGGTCGCCTCCGCGTCCGGGGTCGCGAAGGACACCGTCCACACGGTGGGCATCCGGCCGTCCGTCTTGCGGCCGAGGGCGGCGACCGGGGCCCCGTCCAGCCGTGCCCACACCGAGGAGCCGTAGGCCTCCTCGAAGGCCCACCCGAACAGCTCCCCGTAGAACCGCCTGCCCGCGTCCACGTCGGGGAGCTGCGCGTCCACCCAGCAGGGGACGCCCTCTGCGTACACCGATGCCCTGTTTTCGGCCATACAGCCAAACTAACGGCGCTTCACGCAAGCCGCAGACCAGGCACACCCGCCTCCAGGTCCCCGCGCACCCCATTTGCAGTCGGCCGAATCGCGCTCCGATCACCCCTCGGTAAGCTGACGGCATGACAGGACAAGTGCGTACCGTCGACGGCCGCGTGGCCGGTCGGCGCGGGCAGGCGACGCGGCAGAAGTTGCTCGACTGCCTCAGCGAGATGCTCAGCTCCTCGCCCTACCGGGACGTCAAGGTCATCGATGTCGCCCGGAAGGCGGGCACTTCGCCCGCGACCTTCTACCAGTACTTCCCGGACGTCGAGGGCGCCGTCCTGGAGATCGCGGAGCAAATGGCCGCCGAGGGCGCCGGGTTGACCGAGCTGCTGGAGGGGCGGTCCTGGGTCGGCAAGGCCGGCTGGCAGACCGCGCAGGAACTCGTCGACGGGTTCCTGGAGTTCTGGAAGCGCAACGACGCGATCCTGCGCGTCGTCGACCTCGGCGCGGCCGAGGGCGACAAGCGCTTCTACAAACTCCGCATGAAGATCCTCAACTCGGTGAACAACTCCCTCGCGGACGCCGTCGCCGAGTTGCAGTCCAAGGGCAAGGTCGACAAGGACGTGAACCCGGGCGCGATCGCCGGTTCCCTGGTCGCCATGCTCGCGGCGGTCGCCTCGCACCAGAAGGGCTTCGGCACCTGGGGCGTCAAGCCGGCCGAACTCAAGCCCAACGTCTCGCTGCTGGTGTACCTGGGCGTCACCGGCAGGAAGCCGACGAAGTAGCCCGCGGCAGCGCGATCCGTCTTTTTTCCCACGTCTCAAGTCCTGTCTGGCAGGCGGTGGTTCATCCGGTCGTCCGGATGAACCACCGCCTGTCGCGCTATGCGGGCGCTTGACTCGGAGGCGCGGGCACGCACGCGGGGACGCACGGAGGAACACCAGGCGGGTCAGCCCGGCAGGGGCCGGTCGCGCACCACGTGCTTCATCACCAGCGTCGAGGTGAGCCGCTGCACCCCCGGCAGCGTCGCCAGCCGCTCGTCGTACAGCCGCTGGAAGGCCGCGAGGTCGGCGGTGGCCACCCGCAGCAGATAGTCCGGCTCCCCGAACAGCCGCTGCGCGTCCAGCACGTGCTCCACCTCGCCGACGGCCCGCTCGAACTCGGCGACCGTGTCCCGGTCCTCCTGCCGCATGGAGACGAAGACGAGCGCCTCGAAGGTCAGCCCGACGGCCGTCGGCTCCACCACCGCCCGGTAGCCGCTGATCGCCCCGGACCGCTCCAACTCCCGCAGCCGCCGGTGGCACGGCGAGACGCTCAGCCGCACCCGTGCGGCCAGCTCGGTCACGGTCAGCCGCCCGTCCTGCTGCAACTCGGCAAGAATCTTCCGGTCCACGTCGTCCATGAGGCAGATCCTTTCCCGGTCGACCCCCTTTCGGGCAAACTTCGGGAACACCTTCGCCCGTATCGCGCCTAATGTCCCCTCCATGGACTCCGGAACGCTGCTCTCCTTCCTCGCCGTGGACCTGCTGCTGGTCTGCGTACCGGGTGCCGACTGGGCCTACGTGATCGCCGCCGGACTGCGCGGCCGCTCGGTGGGCCTGGCCGTGACCGGCCTGGTCGGCGGCTACGCCCTGCACACGGCACTGGCCGCGGCGGGTCTCGCGGTCCTGGTGGCCGGCTCACCCCGACTGCTCACGGCGCTGACGATGGCCGGAGCCGCGTACCTGGTGTGGCTGGGGTGGGGCGTGCTGCGCCGCCCGGGGGTGCCCCGGGCGGGGGAAGCGGTGGAACGGGGCGGGGGGCGGGTCCTCCTGCGCGGGGCGACGATCAGCGGCCTCAACCCCAAGGGCCTGCTGCTCTACCTCTCCGTCCTGCCCCAGTTCCTCACCACCCGCGACGCGCGCCTGCCGGTCCCGGCGCAGACCGTCACCCTCGGACTGCTGCACATGGCGTGCTGCGCCGCCGTCTACGCGACGGTCGGCGTCCTGGCCCGCAGGCTCCTCGGCGCCCGCCCGGCGGCGGCCCGCGCGGTCACCCGGACGTCGGGGGCGGCGATGCTGGGCATCGGGGCGTTCCTGCTGGTCCAGCGGCTCACTCTCGGCGGCTGACCCGGAAGAGGCGGATCTCCCGCTCCACCCGCGCCTGATAGGTCGCGTACGGCGGCCAGAAGGCCAGCGCCGCCCGCCAGGCCGCCGCCCGCTCCTCGCCCGTCAGCAGCCGGGCCGTCACCGCGATGTCGGCGCCCTTCCAGCTGACCTCGGCGTCCGGGTGGGCGAGCAGGTTGGCGGTCCAGGCCGGATGGCCGGGCCGACCGAAGTTGGAACCGACCAGGAGCCAGCCGCGCCCGCCCTCCTCGGGCATGCAGGCGAGCGGGGTGCGCCGGGGCCGCCCGCTGCGGGCACCGGTCGCGGTGAGGACCAGCCCCGGCAGCAACTGGGCGCTGAGCAGCACCCTTCCCCCGGTGAGGCGGTGGACGGCCCGGTCGAGGGCGGGGACCAGGTGGGGGGCGACCTTGGCGAAGGCGGGGGTGGCGGAGACCTTCTGGACGAGACGGACACCGAGGCGGGGGGACGGCCGCGTTCGGCCGCTCCGCAAGCGGGTCACACCGTCACCTCCTCGCGCGTGAACAGACGGGCCCGGTCGGCCGCGTGGGCGCGCAGCCGGTGCGCGGGCCCGAACAGCAGCTCGTCCCCGGCGGCGCGCTTGAAGTACAGGTGGGCGTCGTGCTCCCAGGTGAAACCGATGCCGCCGTGGAGCTGGATCGCCTCTCCGGCGGCCGTGCGCAGGGCCTCCAGCGCCTGGGCGAGGGCGAGCCCGCCGACGCGTGCGTCCCGGCCGGTCGCCCAGGCGGCGTAGTAGGCGGCGGAGCGGGCCGCCTGGAGCTGGACGTGGACGTCGGCGAGCCGGTGCTGGACGGCCTGGAAGGAACCGATGGCCCGACCGAACTGCTCGCGCCGGCCGACGTACTCCACGGTCCGCTCCAGCGCGCGGTCGGCGGCGCCGACGGCTTCGCAGGCGAGGACGGCGGCGGCCCGGTCGCCGAGCGCGGCGAGGGCCGCGAGCACGTTCCGCTCGTCGTCGCCGCCCAGCAACTCCGCTGTCACATGCCGGAGTTGGACGCATCCCTGGGGCCGGGTGGCGTCCAGCGCGGTCTGCCGTACGCGGACGAGCCCTTCGCTCTCCCCCGGGACGAGGAAGAGGAGGGTGCGGGAGCGGACGTACCCCCCGGTGTGGGCGGCGACGAGCAGCAGGCCGGCGCTGTGCCCGTCGAGCACCTGGGCCGCCTCGCCGTACAGCCGCCAGGCGCCCGCGACCCGCCGGGCCTGCACGCCGCCGGCCCGCCCGCCGCCGGCCCAGTCACCGTCGTTCCCGCGGGTCAGCGCCAGGGCGGTGGCGAGGGCGGGGGCGGGGACGGCGAGGGTGGCGGTGAGGGTGCCGGCGGCGATCCGCGGGAGGAGGGCGGCACGCTGGGCGTCGGTGCCGAGGGCGAGGATCAGGGGGGCGGCGAGGACGGAGGTGGCGAGGAGCGGGGAGGGGGCGAGGACGCGTCCGGTCTCCTCGCAGGCGAGGGCGAGGTCGGCGACGGGGCAGCCCACACCGCCGTACGCCTCGGGGAGGGCCAGGCCGGGCAGGCCGAGGTGGTCGGCGAGGGCGGCCCACAGGGCGGGGTCGTGGCCGGCCGGGGTGTCGAGGGCGGCGCGCAGTTCGTGCGGGCCGGAGCGTTGGTGCAGCAGTCCCCGCAGCGTGCGGCGGATCTCGTCCTGTTCGGCGGTGAAGCCGGGGTCCATGAACGGCACTCCCCTCACTATCTGACGGGGCGTCATATTAGGGGCCGGGAGCCGGGATTCCCAGGCGTCCGACACCTGCCGCCCTCCGTGACATCTGATGTACCGTCAGATTTATGACCGTGGGGAAGCGGAAGGTGGCCGTGGTCGGGGTGGCGCTGTCCGACTGCGGCCGGGTGGACGAGGCGACGCCGTACGCGCTGCACGCCCAGGCGGCCCGTCGCGCGCTCGCGGACGCGGGCCTCGACCGCGCCCGGATCGACGGTTTCGCCTCGGCCGGCCTCGGCACGCTCGCGCCGGTCGAGGTGGCCGACTACCTGGGCCTGCGCCCCACCTGGGTGGACTCGACCTCGGTCGGCGGCGCCACCTGGGAGGTGATGGCGGCGCACGCGGCGGACGCGATCACTGCCGGACACGCGAACGCGGTGCTGCTGGCGTACGGCTCGACGGCCCGCGCCGATGTACGGGCGGGCCGCCGCACCGGCACGTACGCGTTCGGCGCGCGCGGCCCGCTCCAGTTCGAGGTGCCCTACGGCCACACACTCATCGCCAAGTACGCGATGGCGGCCCGCCGTCACATGATCGAACACGGCACGACGATCGAGCAGTTGGCGGAGGTGGCGGTCCAGGCACGGGCCAACGCGGCCCTGAACCCGGAGGCGATGTTCCGCACCCCCCTGACGGTGGGCGAGGTGCTGTCCGGGCCCATGATCGCGGACCCCTTCACGAAACTGCACTGCTGCGTCCGCTCCGACGGCGGCGCGGCGGTCCTGCTCGCGGCCGAGGAGTACGTCCGGGACTGCCGCGCCGAACCGGTGTGGATCCTCGGCACCGGCGAACATGTCTCCCACGCGAGCATGACGGAGTGGGACGACTTCACCGTCACCCCGGCGGCGGTCAGCGGCCGGGTCGCCTTCGAACGGGCGGGGGTGCGGCCGGCCGAGATGGACTTCGCGCAGATCTACGACGCCTTCACCTACATGACGCTGGTGACGCTGGAGGACCTCGGCTTCTGCGGAAAGGGCGAGGGCGGTCCGTACGTCGAGAAGGGCCGCTTCCGGGTCGAGGGCGGCGACCTCCCGGTCAACACCGACGGCGGCGGCCTGTCCTCCCAGCATCCGGGCATGCGGGGCCTCTTCCTCCTCGTGGAGGCGGTGCGGCAACTGCGGGGCGAGGCGGGGGCCCGGCAGGTACGGCGCCGGGACGGGGGGCTGCCCCGGCTGGGGGTGGCCTCGGGGACGGGCGGATGGTTCTGCTCGTCGGGGACGGTGGTGCTGGGCCGGGGGTAGGGATCCGGTGCCGTGACACCGACCGGCCCACGATCCCCCGCTCGCGGCGGACCCGTCCGTGCCGGCCGCCCTGTCGACCGTGCGCGACGGCGTGCCGGCCGCCCTGTCGACCGTGCGCGACGGCGTGCCGGCCGCCACGGGGACCGGCACACGGCGGAGCGGCCCCAGCCGGTGGGCCCTCCGGCCGGGTACCGGGCCCTGCCCTGCCCTGCCCTGCCCTGCCCTGCCCGATACTCGGACCATGGGAACGGATCTGCACGAGGTGCTGAGGTCGCTGCGGGTGTGGGACCCGGAGGTGACCGAGCTGCCGCCCTTCGCCCCGGAGGCGGCCCCCGCCGAGCCGCTGGCGCTGTTCACGTCCTGGTTCGCCGAGGCGGTCGCGGCGGGCGAACGGGAGCCCCACACCATGACCCTGTCGACCGCGGACGAGGGCGGCCTGCCGGACGCGCGGATCGTGATGCTGCACGGCGCGGACGAGGACGGCTGGTCCTTCGCGACGCACGTGACCAGCCGCAAGGGCCGCCAGCTCGACGCCCGCCCGTTCGCGGCCCTCACCTTCTACTGGCCCGCGCTGGGCCGCCAGGTCCGGCTCCGCGGCCCGGTGACCGTCGCCCCGGCGGCCGAAGCCCAGGCCGACCTGCGCGCCCGCTCGACGGGAGCACTGGCGGCCGCCCTCACCGGCCACCAGAGCGAAGCCCTGCCCTCGCTGGAGACCCTGGCGACCGCGTCGACCGCCGCCTGGGACGAGGCCGGCTCGAACCCCGCCGCCGAGTCCCCGACCTGGACGCTGTACCGACTCCGCCCGGACGAGGTGGAGTTCTTCCAGGGCGACGCGCGACGCCGGCACGTACGGGTGGCCTACCGGCGGGCGGAAGGAGGCTGGACGCGGGGGCTGCTGTGGCCGTGAGGCGGGGGTGGCGGGGGCGGGCCGCGGGTTCCTCCGCGTCATCAGGGGGTCCGAAATCACAGACTCCCGCCAGAGATAGTATCGACAACGACAGTATCTCGAATGTAACCATTGTCGTCGCATAGGCACCGACACCACCGGCAACGCCTAGATCCCCGTCGCCGGACAGGAGGACACCCAGCTCACCGGCAGCCGCGGAGCCCTCCGCACCCTCATCCTGGAGATGACGGCCCGGAAGGCCGACCACCTGCTGTGAGCGCTCCGCGCACACCGATCACCGTCACCGGCGTGCACGACGCGTAGAAGGGTCCCTCCGACAGTCCCCCGGGCCAGCAGCGGCCGCGCGCCTCGTGTGGCCCTCGGTGAGGGCTCGTTGGAGGTCGCGGCGAGGGTATGGCCGGTGTCGGCGAAGCCCCGGAAGACCGGGCCCGTCGCGGTGACGTGGATGCCGTAGGGCACGGGGTCACCTCGGCCCGGCCGGGTCGGGGTCGGTCGCGAGGCGGGCGTGGCGGTGGACGTCTCGCCAGGCGTCCCGGCGGCCGGCCTCCCACATCGCGCCGCGCAGGGTGCCCTCGTAGCGGAACCCGCAGCGCTCTGCGGTCCGGCAGGACGCCTCGTGGCCGAGCGCGTGCCCCAACTCCAGCCGGTGGAGGCCGATCCGGGCGAAGAACCAGATCGTGGCCAGTCGCAGCGACCGGGTGGCCACCTGCCGACCGCGCGCCTCGGGCAGCACCCAGTAGCCGACGCCGGCGGAACTCTGGACGCGGTCGATCGCGTTCAGGCCGATCTGCCCGAGGATCGTCCCGTCCTCGGCGTCCGTGACGCAGAAGGTCACGCCGATCCCGGCCGCCATGGCCGCCGCCTTCCCGTGCAGCGACTCCCGCGCAGTGGTGGTGTCCGTGATGTCCCGCAACGGGGTGTTCCAGCGCCGGAACTCGGGGTCGACGTGCCCGCGCAGCCACGCGTCGACGTCGGTGGCGGACTCGGGGTCCCAGGCGCGCAGCCGGAGGCCGTGGCCGTCGAGCACCGGGGCGGGCGGGCCGGCGTACGGCTCCGGGAGGTCGGTCATCCCGTCATTGAACACCGGCCCCTCGCGCACCGGCGCCGGATCTGTCCCTCGTCTCCGCGAAGGGGATCCGGAACACCGGCACCCCCTCCCGGAACGCCACCTCCAGTTCCGCCCCCGCCCGCGGCTCGGCCTCACCGACCAGCTCCGTCGCCATCCGCGGCCCCTCCGCGAGATCGACCACGGCGGCGACGTACGGCGTCCGCTCCCCGAAGGGCGGCAGGTCGTTGCGGTGGACGACCGACCAGGTGTAGAGGCGTGCCCGGCCGCTCGCCTCCTCCCAGCGCACGTCCTCGCTCCAGCAGTGCGGGCAGAACTCCCGCGGGTAGTGATGGGCCCGCCCGCACGCCCCGCAGCGGCGGATCAGCAGCCGGCCCCCGGCCGCCGCGTCCCAGTACGCGCGCGTGAAGGCATCGGTCTCCGGGATGTCGTACCGCGCGGTCATCGACACCGTCCCCTCGGAACCCTCGGCCGGCCGTCGGAAACACCGGCCGACCGTCGGAGCCGCCGGCCGGCCGTCAGAACCACCCCAGCGCGCTGTCCAGCGACCAGTGCTGCCAGGCCATCGCGAACAGCGCGACCGCCGAGATCAGCGCCATCATCGCGTTCTGCCCCTGCTCCGCCCAGTCGTGGATCATGAGGGTGAGGTAGAGGAGGTTCAGCAGCAGGCCGCCCACCAGGGCGATCGGCGTGAGGAACCCGAGGACGAGGCCCAGGCCGAGCGCCAGCTCCGCGTAGACGACGACGTACGCCACCACGCGCGGCCTCGGCGCCACCACCGCGTCGAAGCCGGACCGTACGGCGCTCCAGCGGTGCTTGGCCGCGACGTCCGCCGCCCAGGCGATGCCGGTACCGCGCTCGAACCAGCCCTTCCGGTCCTTGTGCCGCCAGCTCTCCAGCCACCACAGGCCGAGCCCGATCCGCAGCACGGCCAGCCATTCCGCGCCGGTGAGCCAGATCGTGTCCATGCATCTGACGGTACGTCAGATGCGGCGGGGCGGGAAGCCCGCGAGCAGCCCCTCGGTGACCGCCGGACGGGAGAGCGGCGCGGTCGCGCCCGGTCCGTGAACCTGTGCATCCCCCATGAAGTCCCGCAGAAGTCCACGGATTGTTGGCAATTTTGTGCACGATCTGGATACCGTCGCTGACGGAAGCCACCCGCAGCGAGGGAGTCGCATCGTGAAGCACAGGGCAGTCAAGCGCAGGTCGCTCGTCATGGGCATCGGGGCCACCGCCGGTGTCGCCGCCGTGGGCGGCCTCGCCTTCAGCGCTCAGGCGTCGTCCGGCACCACCTCGTCCCCGTCCGGCTCGGCCCCCCTCGGCTCCCTGGCCTTCGACCCGGACGCCTACACCGAGCTGACGACGACGGTCACGGACGCGGCGGGCACCGAGCACTCCGTGACCTACCACTTCTGGAAGGCGGTCACCTACGTCGCCAAGCCGGTGGACGAGAAGTACCAGAGCCTCAACGTCAGCGCCCCGGTGAAGATCGACGGCACCGCGGTGGACGCCTCGAACGCTCCGATCCTGTTCGCGAACTCCGTCGGCGGATACATGCCGTCCTCCGTCGCGGACGCCACCGGGATCGGCGGCGGCGCCGGCGGACCCCTGGGCGGTGGCGGCGCGCCCGGCGGCTCGGCCACCCCGACCGCCGCGCCCAGCCCCTCCGCCTCCGACGCGACGGGCAACACCAACCCCACCGGCGGTGCCAGGAGCACCAACCAGCTGCTCGCCCTGGCCGCCGGTTACGTCGTCATCGAGCCCGGCGCCCGGGGCCGTAGCCTCAAGAACTCCGCCGGCGAGTACTACGGCGTCGCCCCCGCCGCGATCGTCGACCTCAAGGCCGCCGTCCGGTACGTACGCGCCAACAAGGGCCGCGTCCCCGGCGACACGGACCGGATCGTCTCCGCCGGCACCAGCGCGGGCGGCGCCCTCTCGTCACTGCTCGGCGCCTCCGGCGACAGCCCGATATACGCCCCGTACCTGAAGGAGATCGGCGCGGCCGACGCCTCCGACGCCATCTTCGCGACCGGCGCCTGGTGCCCGATCACCGACCTGGAGCACGCCGACGGCGCCTACGAGTGGAACTGGGGCGGCAACGCCACGTCCGCCGGCACGGTCGTCGACCAGACGGTGTCGAAGGAGTTGCGCGCGCAGTTCGCCGAGTACCAGGCCTCCCTGAAGCTCAAGGGGCTCAGCGGCTTCGGCACGCTCACCGCCCGCAACTACGACGCGTACCTGGTCGAGCAGTACCTGCAACCGTCGGCCACCAGCTTCCTCGCCGCCCTGTCCGACTCGGCGCGGGCGACCTACCTCGCCGCCCACACCTTCATCACCTGGAAGAACGGCAGGGCCTCCTTCTCCTGGGCCGACTTCCTCACCCACGTCGGCGCCCGCAAGAAGAACGTCCCCGCGTTCGACCCCTTCGACCTCTCCTCGGGCGAGAACAACGAGTTCGGCAAGGGCACCACCCTCGCCCGGCACTTCACGGCGTACGGCCAGAAGCACGACACGACCGGCCTCACCGCCAAGCGGGTCGACAGCGACATCCCCGAGCCGCTGCGGCTGATGAACCCGATGTACCACCTGGTCGACAAGCCCAACTCCGCTCGCAGCAGGCACTGGTGGATCCGGCTGGGCACCAAGGACTCCGACACCTCGCTGACGGTCTCCGCCAACATCGCCGCCGCCGCGCACGGTCTCGGCGACGACGTGGACCACCTCTACTACTGGGACCAGGGCCACGGCGCCAACACCGACCCGGGCGACTTCATCAAGTGGATCGCGAAGGTGACAGGGCACAAGGCCGTCAGGTAGCCCTGCCGGGCGGCCCTCGCGCCGGCCACCCATCCCTGAACGGCGGCGGCGTCCGGCTCCGGCCACCCACCCTGAACGGCGGCGTCCTCTTCCCGTCATAAGAAAAGGACGCCGTCTCCCGCGACGCCGGGCCCCCGCGCACCCGGGCCCGGCGTCGCGCCATGTCCACGACCGGATGACCGGCCTCACCCACCGCGCACACCATTCGTGCAGACGTGATCGATCCGCAACCAATTCCCGTCTTGACCGAGACCCATCAATGCCGCGCGTGATTACGCTCGCGCTCATGGAAGACTCCGCACCGCAGGCGAACCCCTCCGCGACCGGCGCCGCGAACCCCGCCGACCGGCCGGTCTACGTCATCGGCGGCGGCCCCGGCGGCCTCGCCACCGCGTACGCGCTGCGCGCCCAGGGCATACGCGCCGTCGTGGTGGAGAAGTCCGACCGGGTAGGCGCGTCCTGGCGGCGCCACTACGACCGGCTGCGTCTGCACACCACCCGGCGCCGCTCGGCCCTGCCCGGTCTGCCGATGCCCCGCCGCTTCGGACGGTGGGTGGCCCGCGACGACGTGGTGCGGTACCTGGAGAAGTACGCCGAGCATCACGAGCTGGAGATCGTCACCGGCGTCGAGGTCTCCCGCGTCGAGCGGACCCCCGACGGCACGGGATGGCTGCTGCACGCCTCGGGCGGACGGGAGCTGACCGGCGCGGCGGTCGTCGTCGCCACCGGCTACAACCACACCCCGTCGCTGCCGGACTGGCCCGGGCGATCCACGTACACCGGCGAACTGACCCATGCCTCCACGTACCGCGACGGCAGCCCGTACACCGGCCGGGACGTCCTCGTCGTCGGCGTCGGCAACACCGGCGCCGAGATCGCCGTCGACCTGGTGGAGAGCGGCGCCGAGCGGGTACGGCTGGCCGTGCGGACCGTCCCGCACATCGTGCGCCGCTCCACCGCGGGCTGGCCGGCGCAGTACAGCGGCATCCTCGTACGGCGGCTGCCCGTCGGCCTCGTCGACCGGATCTGCCGGGTACTGGCCAAGGTCAGCGTGCCGGACCTGTCGGCGCACGGGCTGCCGCGGCCCGACACCGGGCTGTACAGCCGCGTCCGCGAAGGGGCGATCCCCGTCCAGGACGTCGGTCTGCTCGACGCGGTGCGCAAGGGGAAGGTCGAGATCGTGGCCGCCGTGGAGGGCTTCGAGGACGCCAAGGTGGTCCTCGCCGACGGCACCCGCGTCCAGCCGGACGCCGTGATCGCCGCCACCGGGTACGCGCGCGCCCTGGAAGACCTGGTCGGTCACCTCGACGTCCTCGACTCCCGAGGCAGACCGACCGTCCACGGCCCCCGCACGGCGGCCGCCGCCCCCGGCCTCCACTTCACCGGCTTCACCACCCCCATCAGCGGCACCCTCCGCGAACTGTCCCTCGACGCGGAACGCATCGCGAAGGCGGTACGCCGGGAGCTGCGGCGGAACTGAGGAGGCGGGGCCCGTCCCTCACCTACGGGCCCGGTTCTCCTCACGGCTCCGGTTCTCCTCACGGACCGGTTCCGCTCACGCCTCTGGCCTACTCACGGCTCCGGGCCTGCTCAAGGCTCCGGTTCCGCCTCCGCCGCCGGTCCACGTCCGACGGTCATGGACCAGCGGACGGCGGAGGGCGCCTCGACGAGGACCGTGCCCGCGCCCTCGACCCCCGCGACACCGAGCTGGTTCTGCACGGTGGTCACCTCCGCGGCCCGGCACGCCGGCGCAAAGGACATCGCCGCCGGCCGCACGGTGACTTCCACGGTCCCCTCCCCCTGGCACCGCACGGCGACGATCAGCGCGTCGCCCCTCCTCCCCGCCCCGAAGCCGACATGGCGACCGCCCCGCGTCACACCCTGCCGGACGGCGACGGTCTCCGAGCCGTCCAACTCGGGCGGCCGGTCGACGGGGGGGTTCAGGGGAATCGGCCGAAGGGGGCGCGGGCGCGGTCACGGAAGTCGTCGGGCCGGGAAGGCCCGCCCGCGCAGGCGGCCACGCCTGCGGGTCGTCCGTCGAGCAGCCGGTGGCGGCCGACAGCCCGGCCACGGCGGGCAGAAGCAGCACGGCACATCGCCACACGCGCATGACAGTTCTCCTGTGTCGAGGGTGCCGGAGAGGCCGCGGAGCAGTGGGCGCCGCAGAGCACTGGGAGGGGCGGGAGCAGGCGAAGAGGTCCTCCGTCGGCTCTTTCGATCATGGCAGTGTGCCGCGCCGGTACCACCCCTTTGCGTCGGTTCTGAGCAGAACATGAGCTTCAACAGCCCGAATAGCGGACGCAGTTGCGACCGTTGCCCACTCCCCGAGCGTTGTCCCGGGACCCCGTGCACCCCCAGAATGTGAGCACTGTTCATCTTTTGGTTCCACCCCATCCACCCCCTCTCGCTCTCGAAGCGCTCGCAGCACGACGGAGGACGCACGTGGCACGTGGAAGACAGATACCTGGACGTCAGCTCTCCCGCCGCTCCCTGATCGGCGGCACCGCCGCCCTCGCCGGGGCCGGCACCCTGGCCGCGGCCGGCACGGGGACCGCCGCCGCGGCGGCCGCCACGGCCTCGCGGACCGTGGACGTGGCGATCGTCGGCGCCGGCCTCGCCGGGCTCACCGCCGCGCGGGATCTCGTGGCGACCGGGCGGACCGTCGCCGTCCTGGAGGCGCGGGACCGGGTCGGCGGCCGGGTGGTGAACCTGCCGCTCGCCAACGGCGGGGTCACCGAGGGCGGCGGCGAGTTCATCGGCCCCACCCAGGACCGCATCAAGGCGCTCGCCGACTCCCTGGGCGTGACGACCTTCGCCACCTACAACACCGGCAAGAACCTGCTGTACAAGGACGGCAGGAAGACCGCGTACGCCACCGACGGCCTGCTCGGCTCCGTGCCGCCGGTCGACGCGGCCGGGCTCGCCAACGCGGCGATCGTGCAGGCCTCGCTGGACGACATGGCCCGGCAGGTGCCGGTCGACGCCCCCTGGACGGCCGCCAAGGCCGCCGAGTGGGACCGGCAGACCTTCGAGTCCTGGCTGCGCGCCAACGCCGTGATCCCGTCGGCCAAGTTCCTCCTCGACGTCGCCTGCACCTCGATCTTCTCGGCCGAGCCCCGCGAACTCTCCCTCCTGTTCGTCCTCTTCTACATCGCCGCCGCCGGCAACGAGCAGACCCCCGGCACCCTGGAGCGCCTCACCGAGACCGCGAACGGCGCCCAGGAACTGCGCTTCGTCGGCGGCTCGCAGCTGGTGCCGGTCAAGCTCGCCGCCACCCTCGGCGACCGGGTCGTCCTGAACGCCCCCGTGCGCACGATCAGCCGGTCCGGCTCCTCTTACGTCGTCACGGCCGACGGCGTCACCGTCACCGCCAAGCGGGTCGTCGTCGCCGTACCGCCGCCGCTCGCCGCCCGCATCTCCTACGATCCCCTCCTCCCCGCCGGGCGCGACCAGCTCACCCAGCGCCTGCCGATGGCCTCGGTCGGCAAGGCGATCGCCGTCTACGACACCCCCTTCTGGCGGGCCGACGGCCTCAACGGCCAGGTCGTCAGCGACACCGGCGCGATCAGCTCGACCTTCGACAACTCCCCGCCCGACGCCTCCTACGGCGCGCTGATGGGCTTCATCGAGGCCGACAAGATGCGGGCGCTGGACGCCGCCCCGGCCGACACGGTGAAGGCCGCCGTCCTTGCCGACTTCGCCACCTACTTCGGCGACCGGGCCAAGTCCCCCACCTCCTTCGTCCTCCAACGCTGGAACAACGAGGCCTACACCCGCGGCGGCCCCGTCTCCATCGCCGCGCCCGGTGTCCTGACCCAGTACGGTCCGGCCCTGCGCGAGCCGGTGGGCGGCATCCACTGGGCCGGCACGGAGACCTCCGTCCACTGGATGGGCTTCATGGACGGTGCCGTGCGGTCGGGCGAGCGGGTGGCGAAGGAGGTACTGGGAGCGCTGTAGGCCCCGGCCCGGCCGGTCCGGTCCGCCCGGTCCACCCGACGTGCCCGGCCCGCCGGGTCCACCCGGCCCGCCGGGTCCGCCGAGCCCCCCGGGTCCGCCGAGCCCCCCGGGTCCGCCGGGTCCGCCGGGTCCGCCCGCGGTTCTCCGCCTCGACCGGTCCACCCGCACTCGTCCGGCATCGCCCGTCCCGCACCGCTCGTCCTCCCGCACCCGTCCGCCCACGCCGCACATCCGACGTGCACGCCCATTCCTGACGTCTCGTCAGTTCTGTAATCTGACAGAGCGTCAGTTACCAGGCAGTCACACACAAGCGGGCGGACCGATGCTTGGATCAACCCACGGCACCCTCACCACCGACTCCCGCCGGGCCCGGGTTCTCGCGTGCGACGAGCGACCCGGGCCCGCCGTCCACGGCCGGCCCGCCGAGGCGGGCGACCTGGATGTCAGCGGGCGCCCGCTGTATGCCGAGGTCCCCGATCTCGACCGGTTCTTCCGGCCGGGTTCGGTCGCGGTGATCGGCGCCTCGGACGCCGAAGGACGCCCGAACACCGGTGTCACCCGACAACTGGTGGGCTGGGCCGAGCGGGTGGGGGCACGGCTGTACCCGGTGCATCCCACCCGTACCGCCGTCTTCGGCATTCCCTGCTGCCCGTCCGTCGCCGACCTGCCCGAAGAGGTCGACCTGGCGGTGCTGCTGGTCGCCGACCCGCTGCCGGTGATCGAGGAACTCACCGAGGCGAAGGTGAAGTTCGCCGTCGTCTTCGCCTCCGGCTTCGCGGAGACGGGCGCCGACGGCGCCGCGGCCCAGGAACGGCTCGCGGCGGCCGTGGCCCGCTCGGGGGTGCGACTGCTGGGGCCCAACACCAACCTGAACGCCTTCGAGCACTTCCGGGACGATCTCGACGGGCCGGCGATCGCGTTGATCACCCAGTCCGGCCACCAGGGGCGCCCGGTGTTCGCCCTCCAGGAACTCAACATCCGCCTCTCCCACTGGGCACCCACCGGCAACGAGGCCGATCTGGAGACCGCCGACTTCCTCTCCTACTTCGCGGAGCGTCCCGAGGTCGGCGCCATCGCCTGTTACGTCGAGGGCCTCAAGGACGGCCGGGCCTTCCTGCTCGCCGCCGACCGGGCCGCCCGCCGCGGGGTGCCGGTCGTCGCCGTGAAAGTCGGCCGCACCGACGCCGGCGCCCGCACCGCCGCCACCCACACCGGCAAGCTGACCGGCGCCGACGAGGTGGTGGACGCGGCGATGCGCCAGTACGGCGTGATCCGCGTCGACGGACTCGACGAACTCCAGGACACGGCGGCCCTGCTGGCCCGCGCGAAGCCGCCGCGGGCGGACGGTGTCGTGGTGTACGCGATCTCGGGCGGCACCGGCGCCCATGTCGCCGACCTGGCGACGGCAGCGGGGCTGCGGTTGCCCGAGCTGTCCGCGGCCCGCCAGGCGGAGCTGCACCAGTGGATACCGGAGTACCTGAACGTCGCCAACCCGGTCGACAACGGCGGTCATCCGGTCGGTGACCGACGCGGCCGGAAGATCATCGACGCACTCCTGGACGACCCGGAGGTAGGCGTCCTGATCTGCCCGATCACCGGCCCCTTCCCCCCGCTGAGCGACCGGCTCGTGCGGGACCTGGTGGACGCCGCCGAGCGGACGGACAAGCTGGTCTGCGTGGTGTGGGGGTCGCCGGTCGGCACCGAGCCCGCGTACCGGGACGTGCTGCTCGGCTCCTCCCGCGTGGCGACCTTCCGCACGGTCGGCAACTGCCTGACCGCCGTGCGCGCCTACCTCGGCCACCACCGGTTCGCGGCCGCCTACCGCTCCCCCTTCGACGAGGCCCCCCGCACGCCGTCGCCCTCCAGCCGCAAGGCGAGGATGCTGATGCGCCCGGGTCAGCAGCTGAGCGAGCACGCGGCCAAGCAACTGCTGCGGGCGTACGGCATCCGGGTGCCGCGCGAGCACTTGGTGACCAGCGCGGCGGCGGCCGTACGGGCGGCCGGGCTGGTCGGCTACCCGGTGGTGATGAAGGCGTCCGGTGAGCGCATCGCCCACAAGACGGAGCTGGGCCTGGTCAAGGTCGGCCTGACCTCCGCGAGCCAGGTCCGCGACGCCTACCGCGACCTGACCGACATCGCCCGCTACGAGGGCGTGGCGCTGGACGGCGTCCTGGTGTGCCAGATGGTCGAACAGGGCGTGGAGATGGTCGTGGGCATCACCCACGACGAGCTGTTCGGGCCGACGGTGACGGTCGGGCTGGGCGGGGTCCTGGTGGAGGTCCTGCGGGACGTGGCGGTACGCGTGCCGCCCTTCGGGGAGGAGCAGGCCCGCTCCATGCTCGACGAACTGCGCGGGCGGGCCCTGCTGGACGGGGTCAGGGGGCGCCCCCCGGCCGACCTGGACGCACTGGTGGAGGTCGTCCTGCGGGTGCAGCGCATGGCGCTGGAACTGGGGGACGACCTCGCGGAACTCGACATCAACCCCCTGGTGGTCCTGCCGTGGGGGCAGGGAGCCGTGGCGCTGGACGCGCTGGCGGTCTGCCGCTGAGCGACGGCCGAACGCCACGGTCACCGAGGCCGAGGCCGACCCGGAATCGGGGGCGGGGGCGGACGCCGTCCCCGGTGCCGCCACCGCCGATGCCGCCGATGCCGCCGACGTCGCCGATACGGCCGACGCCGCTGTTACCGCCGAGCGGAATGAGATGAACATGGCTGATTACCCCCGTGTGTCGTCATTGACCGACAAGCCGGAAAATTCCGTTGGGTCATTGGTACGGCACGCCACTGACAACCACGTCTCGACCTTCACCCTCAACCGCCCCGAATCCCTCAATGCCATCACCGATGACCTGCGGGAACAGCTGATCCGACTTTTTTCGGAGGCCTCCGCGGACCCGGAGGTGAGGGCGGTCGTCCTGACCGGAACGGGCCGCGGCTTCTGCGCGGGCGCGGACCTGCGGGGCGGTGCCGCGACGGGCGAGCGGATCCCCGGCGATGTCGCCCGCACCCTGCGCCTCGGCGCTCAGCGTCTGATCGCCGCCGTTCTCGACTGCGAGAAACCGGTGATCGCCGCCGTGAACGGCACGGCGGCCGGACTCGGCGCGCATCTCGCCCTCGCCTGCGACCTCGTCCTCGCCGCCGAACCGGCCCGCTTCATCGAGGTGTTCGTCCGCCGGGGCCTCGTCCCCGACGGCGGCGGGGCCTACCTCCTGCCCCGCCTTCTCGGCCCGCAGCGCGCCAAGGAGCTGATGTTCTTCGGCGACGCGCTGACGGCGGCGGACGCCGAGCGCCTCGGCCTGGTCAACCGGGTCGTCCGGGCGGACGAGTTGGCGAAGACGGCCCGCGCCTGGGCCGCCCGTCTCGCCGCCGGGCCCACCCGTGCCCTGGCCCTGACCAAACAGCTCGTCAACGCGTCCCTGGACAGCGACCGCGCCAGCGCCTTCGCCGCCGAGGCGGCCGCCCAGGAGATCAACATGACCACCGCGGACGCCCAGGAGGGCGTGGCGAGTTTCGTGGAACGGCGGGAGGCCCGGTTCCGGGGCCGGTGACGGCGGCCGGGACGAACACCGCCGACAGCCGTGCCACCCCCGCCACCGCTCCGCCACACCCGCCACACCCGCCACTCCAGCCACCGCTCCGCCGCGCCGCCGGCCTCCCCGCCCCTTCCCATCTGACGTGCCGTCAGTTTCAATGAGGGGCATGATGGGACACGCAGGAGCGGCGGCCGCGGCCGTCCGGCACCTTCGGGCGGGACCGGTCGAACCGCCGCCCCGCCCGGTGCTGCGCTGCGTCCGTGAGGACGAGCGGGCGCCGGTCGACCAGGGGGAGTTCCGGCGGGTGCTGGGGAACTTCGCGACAGGGCTGACCGTTGTCACGGCACCGGCCACCACCCCCGGCGGACCCCCCGCCGGCTTCGCCTGCCAGTCCTTCTCCTCCCTCTCCCTCGACCCGCCCCTCGTCGCCTTCATGGTCGGCCGTACGTCCACGACCTGGCCGCGGATCGCCGCCGCGGGCGTCTTCTGCGTCAACGTCCTGGGCGCCGGTCAGCGCGAGGTGTGCCGCGCCTTCGCCGTCAGCGGCGCCGACAAGTTCGCGGGCGTCGCCCACGAGCCCGCCCCGGTCTCGGGCGCCCCCCGCCTCACCGGCGCCCTCGCCTGGATCGACTGCGCGATCCACGCCGTCCACACGGGCGGCGACCACCTCATCGTCGTAGGCCGTGTGCACGCGCTGGGGGCGGCCGACGGGGACGAGGCACCGCTGCTGTTCCACAGGGGGCGGTTCCTCTAGCGCGTCGTCCGGCCGGTCGTCGGCACGGCACCGGGGGAGAACGCCGACAGGGCGGCGTACCCGACGCGCTGTCGGAGTACGCCGCCCTGAGGTGGGGCGGGTCGGGTGGAGCGGGTCGGGCGCGCAGGCCCGCGTCGTCCTGTCGGTCACTTCGGGTCGCGGTCGAACACCGACTTCGACCACAGGTAGCCGAGGACGGTCAGCGCCAGGCACCAGGCGAGGGCGAGCCATCCGTTGTGGCCGATCTCGGTGCCGAGCAGCAGGCCGCGCAGGGTCTCGATGGCGGGGGTGAAGGGCTGGTACTCGGCGATCGGCTGGAACCAGCCCGGCATCGAGTCCACGGGGACGAACGTGCTGGAGATGAGCGGCAGGAAGATCAGCGGCAGCGCGTTGTTGCTGGCGGCCTCGGCGTTCGGGCTGACCATGCCCATCCCGACGGCGATCCAGGTGAGCGACAGGGCGAACAGCGTCAGCAGCCCGAACGCCGCGATCCATTCCAGCGCGGTGGCGTCGGTGGAGCGGAAACCGATGGCCAGGCCGACGGCACCGACCAGGACGACGCTGACGACCGACTGCAGGACGCTGCCGACGACGTGTCCGACGAGGACGGAGCCGCGGTGGACGGCCATCGTGCGGAAGCGGGCGATGATGCCCTCGGTCATGTCGTTGGAGACGGAGACCGCGGTGCCGATCGTGGTGCTGCCGATGGTCATCAGCAACAGGCCCGGCAGGAGGTAGGCGATGTAGGCGGAACGGTCGGCGTCACCGCCGCCGATACCGGCGCTCATCGTGTCGCCGAAGATGTAGACGAACAACAGCAGCAGCATGACCGGCGTGAGCAGCAGGTTCAGGGTCAGCGACGGATAGCGCCGGGCGTGCAGCAGGTTGCGGCGCAGCATCGTGGACGAGTCGCGTACGGCGAGGGAGAGGGTGCTCATCGGGCGGTCTCCTTGGACTGGTGGGGGACGGCGGCGCCGCCGGTCAGGGCGAAGAACACGTCGTCGAGGTCGGGGGTGTGCACCGTCAGTTCGTCCGCCTCGACGCCGGCGGCGTCCAGCCAGTCGAGGATGGAGCGCAGTTCGCGCTGGCTGCCGTCCGAGGCGATCTGCAGGGCGAGGGCCGTGTCGTCGCGGGTGGCCTCGCCGAGGGCGGTGGCGGCCGTCTCGTAGCTCCGCGGGTTCTCGAAGCGCAGCCGGACGTATCCGCCCGGGATCAGCCGCTTCAGTTCGCCGGCGGTGCCCTCCGCGGCGATCCTCCCGTCGTTGAGGACGGCGATCCGGTCGGCGAGCTGGTCGGCCTCCTCCAGGTACTGGGTGGTGAGGAAGACGGTGACGCCGTCGGAGACCAGCCCGCGGATGATCTGCCACATGTTGTGCCGGGAGCGGGGGTCGAGTCCGGTGGTGGGCTCGTCGAGGAAGATGATCCGCGGATCGCCGACGAGGGTCATGGCGATGTCGAGGCGGCGCTTCATGCCACCGGAGTAGGTGGAGGCGGGCTTCTTCGCGGCATCGGTGAGGTCGAAGCGCTCCAGCAGTTCGGCGGCGACCCGCCTGCCCTCGCTCCTGGAGAGGTGGTTCAGGTCCGCCATGAGGAGCATGTTCTCCTCGCCGGTGATCAGGCCGTCGACGGCGGAGAACTGCCCCGTGACACCGATCGCGGCCCGCACCGCCTGCGGGTCGTCGGCCAGGTCGTGGCCGCCGACCCGCAGTTCGCCGGCGTCGGCGGTGATGAGCGTGGAGAGGATCTTGACGGCGGTGGTCTTGCCGGCGCCGTTCGGGCCGAGCAGGGAGAAGACCGTTCCTTCCGGGACGGCCAGGTCGATGCCGTCGAGGACGACCTTGTCGCCGTAGGACTTGCGCAGCCCGTGCGCCGCGATGGCCAAGCTGGTCATGATGGAGGCTCCTCTGTGTGCGGGCGGCGGGGTCCGTGCGGGCGGGCGGGTGTCACAGGCTGCGGGCGGTGATGTCGCCGTGGGGCGTGGTGGCGCGGATGTCCAGCGCGGTGGTGCCGTCGTTCTTGAGGGCGTTGTGGATGCGGCCGTGGCCGGTGCCGGCGTTCAGGGCGGCCGAGACACCGGCCGCGGCGGCGACCGAGATGCTGCCGGACCGGGTGCTGAGCACGACCGTGCCGCGCACGGCCTCGGCGATGCGGATGTCGCCGCGTGCGGTGCTGATCTCCGCCGGCCCGCCGAGGCGGCCGATCTCGACGTCGCCGTCGATCGCGGTGAGACGGACGCCCGCCGCCTCGTCGATCTTGATCTGGCGGTGGGCGCCGTCGAAGACGACCTCGCCCAGGCGTCCCACCCCGCGCAGCTCGGCGCTCGCGGCCCTGGCCTCGACACGGGACCCGGCCGGCAGCTGGACGGTGACCTCCACAGAACCGGAAGGGCCGGTCAGCCGGTTGCCGACGCCCGAGGCCGTGATCCGCAGGACACCGTCGGCGTAGACCACGGTCGCCCGCTCGGCGGTTCTGGCGTCCCCGCTCCTGAGGGGGTCGGCGGGCCGGACCTCGACGGTGGTGTCGGCGCGGTCCGCCGCGATGAGCTGGATGCGTCCGGAGGGGATGTCGAGGACGGCGGAGATCGGGGCGGTGGTGGCAAAGGTGTGCATCGTGTTCTCCCTGCGGGTCGTTGTTTCTGACATCGCAAACGCTACGTTGCGTTCACTGGTCGCACAACGAAGTTGTTGCACGCGATTCAGCTACATGCAGCTCAACGCGGATATATCGTTGCATCAACTCTCGACGTTAACGCAACGACTCTCCCCTATCGTTGCAATGGAATGAGAGTGAACGCTATGCTCGACGCACCGGGGGCCACACCACAGAGCACGAGGGAGACCGTGATGCCGGGAGGCAGACTCACCCAGGCCGAACGCCAGCGGATCGCGTCGGGACTGGCCGACGGCCTCGCCTACGCCGAGATCGCCCGCCAGCTCGAGCGCCCGACCTCGACCGTCACGCGTGAGGTGATGCGCAACGGCGGCCCCACCGGCTACCGCGCCGACCTCGCCCACCGCGCGACCGAACACCGCACCCAGCGCCGCAGGTCCGCCCCGCCCCACGGCACGCAGGCGCCTTCGCCGGTCGACGGGCGTGACATGGAGGCCGTCGGCGCGTTCGAGGAGACGTTCACCACCGTCCTGATGGCCTCGGGCATGCCGAAGATGATGTCCCGGGTCATGGCCTGCCTCACCCTCACCGACAGCGGGAGCCTCACCGCGGCAGAACTCGCGCAGCGCCTCCGGGTCAGCCCGGCCTCCATCTCGAAGGCGGTCGCGTTCCTGGAGAGCCAGGCCATGGTGCGCCGCGAACGCGACGAGCGCCGCCGCGAGCGCTACATCGTCGACGACGACATCTGGTACCAGTCCATGATCGCCAGCGCCCGTTCCACCGCTCAGATCGTCGAGATCGCACGGCAGGGCGCCGCGGTCCTCGGCCCGCAGACCCCCGCCGCCACCCGCCTGGAGAACGTCGCCCGCTTCCTCGACTTCGTCACCGAGAGCATCACCCGCGCCGCCGAACAGGCCCGCGCGGTCCTGCACACGCCGACCGCACCGCCCCCGACCGGCACCGGCACGCCAGGCCCGGACCGCGGTTAGACGGCCGTCCGCCCTCCGTCACCGGGGCCGTCGCGTCCGGCGGGGGCTCTCCCCGCCGGACGCCATCCCCTTCTCAGACCGCCGCCGGACCGGCAGGGACACCCCCGCCGGACGCCGTCCCCTCCTCAGACCGCCGCCAGGCCCGGCGAGGACGCCCCCGTCAGGCGCGATCCCCTCCTCAGACCGCCCCCGCCGGGCGCCACCCCCTTCAGACCGCCGCCGGCCCGGCGGGTACAGCGGGCGCGGGAGTCCCGGCGCGCGCCCCCGGCACCGTGGGCCTGCGCCGGATCACCAGGGCCATCAGCGCCGCCGCCGCGCACAACGCGCCCGAGGCGTACCAGACCACGTCGTACGAGCCGAAGGCGTCGCGGGCCACGCCGCCGAGGAAGGCGACCAGGGCCGCGCCGACCTGGTGGGAGGCGAGGACCCAGCCGAAGACGATGGCGCTGTCCTCGCCGTAGTGCTCGCGGCACAGCGCCAGGGTGGGCGGTACGGTGGCGACCCAGTCGAGGCCGTAGAAGACGATGAAGAAGACCATCGGCGGGTGGACCGTGGGGGCCAGCAGGATCGGCAGGAAGAGGAGCGAGACGCCGCGGAGCGCGTAGTACACCGCGAGCAGCCGGCGCGGTTCGAAGCGGTCCGTGAACCAGCCGGAGGCGATCGTGCCGACGACGTCGAACACGCCGATCACCGCCAGCAGGGAGGCCGCCGCCGTGATCGGCATGTGGTGGTCGTGGGCGGCCGGCACGAAGTGGGTCTGGACCAGGCCGTTCGTGGAGGCGCCGCAGATCGCGAAGGACCCGGCCAGCAGCCAGAACGGGCCCGTACGCACCGCCGAGACCAGGACCTTGACCGTGCGCCGCGCCGCACCCCGCACCGGAGGCGGCTTCGGCACGAACTCCTTCGCCCCGTACGGCATCTGCCCGACGTCCGCCGGATGGTCGCGCAGCAGCAGCCAGACGAAGGGGACGACCGCGAGGGCGGCGAGAGCGACCGTCACCGCGGCCGGCCGCCAGTCGTACCGGGTGATCATCCAGGACAGCAGCGGCAGGAAGATCAGCTGGCCGGAGGCGGACGCCGCGGTGAGGATGCCGCTGACCAGGCCCCGGCGCTCGGTGAACCAGCGATTGGTGACCGTCGCGGCGAAGGCGAGCGCCATCGAGCCGGACCCCAGGCCGACCAGCAGACCCCAGCAGAGCAGCAGTTGCCAGGCCGCCGTCATCCACACGGTCAGGCCGGAGCCGACCGCGATCACGGTCAGCGCGACGGCGACGACCCGGCGGATGCCGAAGCGGTCCATCAGCGCCGCCGCGAAAGGCGCGGTGAGGCCGTAGAGAGCCAGGTTGATCGACACGGCCGCGCCGATCGTCCCGCGCGACCAGCCGAAGTCCTCGTTCAGCGGCTCGATGAGCAGGCCGGGCAGGGAACGGAAGGCGGCCGCGCCGATGATCGTGACGAAGGTGACGGCGGCGACGAACCACGCCCGGTGGATCCGCGCCCGCCGCTTCCCGGCGCGGGGAGCCCCGCGGACGGAGTCCACCGTGTCCGTGGCGGATCCGCCTGTCCGCGTCGCGTCTGCCGGGGTCATGTCTGCCTGAGTCACGTCATAGAGCTTCGGGTCCGCACTCCTGGCGAGCGAGTGGCCCGGGGGACGATGTTCGTTAGGATCCGGCCATGAGCCCTTCCCCCGGCTTCCGGCCGCACCGCGTCGTCGTCCTCGCCCTCGACGGGCTCCTCCCCTTCGAACTGGGCATCCCGCACCGCATCTTCGGCCGCCCCAGGGACCCCGAGGGGCGGCATCTGTACGAGGTCGTGACCTGTTCGGTCCGCCCGCCGGGCCCGGTCGAGACGGACGCGGACTTCGCCGTCCAGGTCGCACACGGCCCCGAGGCACTGGCCACCGCCGACACCGTCATCGTCCCGGCGTCGTACGAACTCGGCCCGGTCTTCGAGGAGGGCGTCCTGACCGACGACCTCGCCGCCGCCCTCGCCCACGTCCGGCCGGGCACCCGGCTCGCCTCCATCTGCACCGGCGTGTACGTCCTCGCCGCCGCCGGTGTCCTCGACGGGCGCCCCGCCACCACGCACTGGGCCGACGCCGACCGTCTCCAGCGCCTGTTCCCCAGCGTCAGGGTCGACCCCGACGTCCTCTTCATCGACGACGGCGACGTCCTGACCTCGGCGGGCGTCGCCGCCGGCATCGACCTGTGCCTGCACATGGTGCGCCGCGACCACGGCACGGCCGTCGCCAACGAGGTCGCCCGCCGCACGGTCGTACCGCCGCACCGCGACGGCGGGCAGGCGCAGTACATCGAGCGGCCCGTGCCCGATCCGCAGCTCTCCGGCACGACCGCCGCGCGCGCGTGGGCGCTCGGCCGCCTCCACGAGCCCCTCCAGCTGCGGGACATGGCCGCCCAGGAGGCCATGTCGGTACGGACGTTCACGCGCCGCTTCCGTGAGGAGGTCGGCGTCAGCCCCGGCCAGTGGCTCACCCGGCAGCGTGTCGAACGCGCCCGGCACCTGCTGGAGTCGACCGGCCTCTCCGTCGACCAGGTCGCCCGGGAGGCCGGCTTCGGCACCGCCCAGTCGATGCGCCAGCACCTCCAGGCGGCCCTCGGGGTCACCCCGACGGCGTACCGGCGGACGTTCAGGGCGGAGAGCGCCGTCAGAACGTGAGGACCCCGCGCGCCACCCGCCCCGCCTCCGCGTCCGCCGTCGCCTTCGCGAAGTCCTCCACCGGGTAGGTGCGGGTGACGAGTTCGTCGAGGAGGAGGCGGCCCGCGCGGTACAGCTCGGCGTACAGGGCGACGTCGCGCTGCGGCCGGGACGCCCCGTAACGGCAGCCCAGGATCGACTTGTCCAGGAAGAGGGAGGAGACCCGGAAGGACGCCTCGGCGGTCGCGGGCGGCACCCCGAGGAGCACCGCCTGACCGTGCCGGTCGAGCAGGTCGACGGCCTGCCGGATCAGCTCCACCCTGCCGACGCACTCGAAGACGTGGTCCGCGCCCGTCGGCAGCAGCTCCCGCACCCCGTCGGCGGAGGTGAGGAAGTCGGTGGCCCCGAAAAGCCGCGCCATCGCCTCCTTCTGCGGGTTGGCGTCGACGGCCACGATCCGCAGCGCGCCCGCGATCCGCGCGCCCTGGAGCACGTTCAGCCCGACTCCGCCCGTGCCGATGACGACGACACTGTCCCCGCGGTCCACCCGCGCGCGGTTGAGGACGGCCCCGACGCCGGTCAGCACCCCGCAGCCGATCAGGGCGGCGGACGGCAGCGGAATGTCCTTCGCGATGCGCACGGCCTGCACCGCCTTGACGACCGTGCGCTCCGCGAACGCCGAGTTGGACGCGAACTGGTACACCGGGCGACCGCCGCGCGAGAACGGCCGGCCGGGCCGCCCGATGGCCTGCCGGCACATCGTCGGCCGCCCCCGGTCGCACTCGGCGCACGTCCCGCAGCTGGCGAGCGTGGACAGCGCGACATGGTCCCCGGCCACCACATGCGTGACGCCGGCGCCCACCGCCTCCACCACGCCCGCGCCCTCGTGCCCGAGCACCACCGGCGCCGGGAAGGGAATCGTCCCGTCGACCACCGACAGGTCGCTGTGGCACAGCCCGGCCGCCGACACGGCGACGAGCACCTCCCCCGGCCCCGGATCCCGTACCTCCAGGTCGTCGACGACCTCGGCCCGCTTCCCGTCGAACAGCACGCCCCGCATCACGTCCCCCCTCCCTTGGGCTGTCTGGGCAGACCGAGCACGCGCTCGGCGATGATCGTGCGCTGGACCTGGTCCGAACCGCCGTAGACCGTGTCGGCCCGCGAGAACAGGAACAGGTGCTGCGTCTCGTCCAGTTCGTACGGCGCGGAGGGCGACCAGGTGCCCGGACCCACCCCCGCCTCCGCGCCCCGCACCCGCACCGCCAGTTCCCCGAGCCGCTGATGCCAGCCCGCCCACAGCAGCTTGGCCACACTGGGCGCGCCGGGCCCCGTCGAACCACCCAGCGTCCGCAGCGCGTTCCACCGCATGGTCCGCAGCTCCGCCCACAGCCGCACCAGCCCCTCCCGTACGACGGGATCGTCGGCGGCGCCGGTGGCCACGGCCGTGCGGACCACGCGCCCCAACTCCTCGGCGAACCCGATCTGCTGGGCCAGCGTCGACACCCCGCGCTCGAAGCCGAGCAGGCTCATGGCGACCCGCCAGCCGTCCCCCTCCGCACCCACCAGGTGCTCCGCACGCGCGCGTGCCCCGTCGAAGAAGACCTCGTTGAAGTCGCTCGTCCCGGTCATCTGCCGGATCGGCCGCACCTCGATCCGCCCCGGCTGGTCCATCGGCACGAGCAGGAAACTCAGCCCGTGGTGCCGCCTCGACCCCGCGTCGGTGCGCGCGAGCACGAAACACCAGTCGGCCTCATGGGCGAGGGAGGTCCAGATCTTCTGCCCGGTGACCCGGTACGAGCCGTCCGCCACCCGCTCCGCCCGCGTCCGCACCCCCGCGAGATCCGACCCGGCACCCGGTTCGCTGTAGCCCTGGCACCACAGCTCGGCACCGGCCGCGACGGGCGGCAGGAACCGCTCCTTCTGCTCGGCCGTGCCGTGCGCGAGCAGGGTCGGCGCCAGCAGCTTCTCCCCGATGTGCCCGGACCGCCCCGGCGCCCCCGACCGCACATACTCCTCGGCCCAGACGACCTGCTGGGTGAGGGTGGCGGTGCGGTTGCCGTACCCGCCCTCCCTCCACCCGATCCCGATCCATCCGTCGGCCCCGAGGGTCCGCTCCCAGGCGCGGCGTCCGCCGGCGTGCGGGGCATGGCGACCCAGCCATTCCCGGGCCTCACCCCGGAAGGCCTCGTCCTCAGCGGTGAATCCGAAATCCACGGGACTCCTCAAGCCGGACCGACAACTCCCCAAGGGGGGCGGGACCGTGTCGCCACGCGTCTCCGCCGCAGGGGCGCGACCAGCCCGCACCGCACCCGCACCTGACCGACGACCGAGCGCCCTCACCCCGGCGGCAGCAACGGCATCGGATCCACCCCCACCGAGCCGGGCAGGAACTCCGCGATCCGCTCCGGGGTCCAACCGCCACAGGCGTAGGCCGACCGCAGTTCCCGTGGCTGCGCCCACACCGCGATCTTCGGCCCCGCCACCGTGTACACCTGCCCGGTCACCCCCGCCTCCCGAGCCCGCTCGGACAGCAGGTACACCACCAGCGCGGCCACGTCCTCCGGCTCCCCGATCTCCGCGAGATCCATCGGCACCCCGGCGGACATCCGCGTGCGGGCCACGGGCGCCACCGCGTTGGCGGTCACGCCGTACTTGTGCAGCCCCAGCGCGGCGCTGCGCACCAGCGAGATGATCCCGCCCTTGGCCGCGCTGTAGTTGGCCTGGGAGTACGAGCCCTGGTGGCTGCCGCTGGTGAAGCCGATGAGGGTGCCGGAGCGCTGGGCGCGCATCACCGCGGACGCGGCGCGGAAGACCGTGAACGTGCCCTTCAGGTGGGTGGCGACGACCGGGTCCCACTCGGCCTCGGTCATGTTGAACAGCATGCGTTCGCGCAGGATCCCGGCCACGCACACGACCCCGTCGAGCCGCCCGAAGGCGGACAGGGCGGTGTCGACGACCCGCTGGCCGCCCGCCATCGTCGAGATGTCGTCGGCGACGGCGACGGCCCGGCCGCCGGCCGCCTCGATCTCCTTGACGACGGTCTCGGCGACCTCGCTGGAGGGCGACGCCCCGTCCACGGAGACGCCGTAGTCGTTGACGACGACGCCGGCGCCCTCGGCCGCCGCGGCGAGCGCCACCGCCCGGCCGATCCCTCGTCCGGCGCCGGTGACGGCGACGGCCCTGCCGGTCAAGAAGTTCCCCACGCCCGGCCCCTTCCCGCGGTTTCTGACGGACCGTTAGATTTTATGTCCCGTCGGATACCCGGCGACAAGCCCCGGGGAGGCATCGAATGGCATTGCCCGTCGAGTTCCACGACATCGCCGAGCGCGTCAACAACTGGGGGCGCTGGGGCACCGACGACGAGATCGGCACCCTGAACCTGATCACCGACGAGGTCGTACGACGGGCCGTCGCCGAGGTG
Organism: Streptomyces sp. NPDC006259; assembly: GCF_042870975.1. Lineage (NCBI taxonomy): Bacteria > Bacillati > Actinomycetota > Actinomycetes > Kitasatosporales > Streptomycetaceae > Streptomyces > Streptomyces sp. NPDC006259. The sequence goes on from NZ_JBIAHY010000008.1 coordinate 167,848, forward strand.
CGCACCGGGCGCCGCGTCCCGCTCGCGCTGCCGCTGCGCGAGGACGGCGTGCAGACCGGGATGATCCCGGGTCGGGTCAATCCCCTGCACACGATGGTGCAGATCAACCAGGAGATCTTCGGGCCGGGCACGGTGGCGTGCAGCGACGACGCCGTGACGATGGGCCTCCAGGCGGCCACCCACTGGGACGCGCTGCCCCATGTCTCGCACTCGGGCCGCATCTACAACGGCCGCCCGGCCGGCACCGTCACCGCGCACGGCGGCGCCGAGTTCAGCGGCATCGACAAGGCGCGGCACGTCGTCACCCGCGGGGTGCTGCTGGACGTGGCGCGCGCGCGTGGCGTCGAGCGTCTGGACGGCGGACACGCCGTCACCCCGGAGGACCTGGACGCGGCGGAGGAGTTGGCGGGGACGCGCGTGCGGGCGGGCGACGTCGTGCTCGTCCGCACCGGGCAGATGCGGCTCTACCTCGCCGGTGACCGGCAGGGGTACGCGCACCCGTCGCCGGGGCTCTCCGTGCGCACGCCGGAGTGGTTCCACGCGCGTGATGTGGCGGCGGTCGCGAACGACACCCTGACGTTCGAGGTGTTCCCGCCCGAGATCGAGGACCTGTGGCTGCCCGTGCACGCGCTGCACCTCGTCGAGATGGGCATGATGCAGGGCCAGAACTGGAATCTCGAAAAGTTGTCCACAGCCTGTGGACAAGAGAAGCGGTACGCGTTCCTGCTCTCCGCGATGCCGGAGCCGTTCGTCGGCGGGACCGGAACCCCGGTGGCCCCGGTGGCCGTCCTGTGACGCCCGCCCGGCAGGCCGCGGGCGCTCGGCAGGCCGCGGGCGTTCGACCGGCCGGGACGCTCACGCCGGATGGCGGCGCGCCGCTGCCCGCCCCGAGCACGGCACCGCGCGCCACCATCCGACTCGGCGTACCCGCCCCGGTCTCCCCGGCCCTGAGGGACTCGACGCCGATCGCGACCCACACTCGGCGAGGGTCCCCGTCACCGGCACCCTCGTCGTCCCCTCGCGGCGAATCGCTGGCCACAAGCGTCACCAAACGGACACCTGACGTCAACACCCGATCGAGGATTTGTACCTTACGTCCCTCTTTGCGGTGGGCGCACACGGAAGCACATCCCGGCGCACCGTGCCACCCCGGCCGGCCCGACAGCGCTTTCTGCGCCGACCCCCGCGCCCCCGGCGCCGCCGGGCGGGCCGCAGGCCGGCACGCCGTCACCTGACACCCCGGCAGGCCGCGGACCGGTTGCCCGTCACCTGACACCCCCGCAGGACGCAGACCGGTAGGCCGTCACCTGACGCCCCGGCAGGCCGCAGGCCGATGGTTCGCAGGCCGATGGTTCGCAGGCCGATGGGCCGCCGGATCACCTCGCGCCTCGTCGCGGCGGGGCAGGCAACGGCCCGACACCACGCCCCGCCGCGCCACACCACGCCCCGTCGCGCCGTGTCAGACGGCTTCGTACGCGAACCCGCCGTAGAGCGGCTCCGGCGCCTGGAAGGCGGCGACCGCACCGCCGTCGACGGGACCGGGCCGATCCGCCGCACTTCCGTGGTCCGGGCCGTCGACGGGCCGGGCGCAGCGGTCGAGTTCGCACCAGATGCGCTTGCCCGGGCCCTCGACGCTCCAGCCCCAGCGGTCCGCGAGACCGTCCACGAGGGCCAGGCCCCGGCCGCCGGTGGCCTCGTCGCCCACACAGCGGGGCACGGGCGCCCGGTTGCTGCTGTCGGCCACCTCCAGCCGGACGGTGACCTCCTCCGCCGCGACGCCCGGCAGCGAGAGCCGTAGCACGGCCGGACAGCCGGTGTGCACCACGGCGTTGGTGACCAGCTCGGAGACGAGCAGGATCAGCGTCTCGGCAAGCGGCTCGTCGGCCTCTATCCCGGACCCGGCGAGACGCGAACGGGCCCACCGCCGGGCGCGACCCACTTCAGCGGGGTCGGGCCGGATCTCCAACTGCACTTGAAGCACCTGCACCGCTCACACCATCCGAACCGGCGGACACATGGCCGCGCGCCACGTGAGCCACGCAAGCCACGCGAGCACCATGACGACGAGGGCCACGATCGTAGCCATTTTCCGCATGGCCAGGACAACGGCCAGAGGCGGAGTGACGGAACGTGATTCCCTTACGAGACAGCTTGGTTGACCTACAGTCACCTCAACAAGCGCTTCGGGCATATTCCAGCGCGAAGGAGTACGCGTGCGGCATACTGTGCGACGCTTGTCGCGGGGAGTCGAACAGGCAACGCTCCCGCGCCCGTCCAGCCTGCGAGCAGGGGCGCGCACCGTCGAATCCGGCACTGCCCGGGGGGCACCACCGGCACGGCTCGCGCTCGTAGCCACTCGCATCCCACAGAAGGTACCGGAGCGGCTCCCCGACTCCGGCCCGTGACGGGTCACGCCTAGGCCACAACCGCGTTTCACCCTCCGTGTCCGGCCGCTGCCACGATCATCGACACGGCTCCCGGCCGCAACCCGTCACCGCAGGCCGACGCCCCCGGAATCCGTCAGGGACAGCAGCTCACCGGCCAACAGCTCCTCACTCGGGGTGCCGCCTCCCGCACGCCGCGTGCGCACCCACGCCCGCTTCAGCAGCAGGTGCACCTCCGCCTCCCAGGTGAATCCCATTCCGCCGTAGACCTGAAGACAGTCGCGCGCGCCGCGTACGGCGGCCTCGTCGGCGAGCAGCCTGGCCGCCGCGATGTCGGCGGGGTCGGCGGTGACCGCGGCGGCGTACACGGCCGCTCGCGCCACCTCCACCCGCACCAGCAGCTCCGCGCACAGATGCTTGACGGCCTGGAACGCGCCGATCGGCTGCCCGAACTGCTCGCGCGTCCGGGCGTGTTGCACGGCCAGCTCACACGCGCGCGCGGCACCCCCGAGCTGCTCGGCGGCGGAGAGGAGAACGGCGACGGGGTCGGGGGCGGGTCCGGGACTGGGACGGGGGCCGGGGCCGAGGTCCGGGCCGGGGTCCGGGGTGACTCCCAGAACCCCGGGCGCCCCGGGTGCCATCGGCGCCACGGGTGCCACGGGTGCCACGTGCCCCACGGATGCCACGGGCACCCGGTGCAGCGGCGTCAGCGGATCCACCGACCGCATCGCCACCGCCACCTCCCGGACGGCCCCCTCCGCCTCTCCCTCCACGTTCCCCGACACCACTTCCGCCTCCGCCAGCCACTCCACCAGGCCCCCGTCGACGGCCGTCACGACGGTCTCGCCGCTCGCGGCGCCCGGAACGCTCCCCGCCGCGAGGTGCGTGGTGATCAGCGGTCCGGGCAGCAGCACCCGCCCGGCCTCCTCGAACGCCAGCACCGCCTCCGGCAGACCGAGTCCCACGCCTCCCTCGGACTCGGGCAGCCGCAGTGCGAAGAACCCGGCGTCGCCGAGGGCCCGCCACAGGGTCCGGTCGAGCGTGCCCGGCCGACGGGTCGCCGTCCGCAGCTCGGCGGGCCCGAAGCGGCGCGCGAGCACCTCCCGCACCCCGTCACGCAAGGCCCGCTGGTCCCCGCTCAGTTGGAAGCGCACGTCATCGTCCCTTCGGCAGCCCCAGGATCCGTTCGCCCACGATGTTCCGCTGGATCTGCGAGGTCCCGGCCGCGATGGTGTACGACAGGGAGGTCAGGCGGTCGAGGACCCAGGGCCGGTCGAGGTCGAGGGCCGCGTCGCCGAGGACGTCGGCGGCGGCGTCGTACAGGTCCTGACGCGCCTGCGAGTACCTCAGTTTGAAAACTGAACCGGCCAGGCCCGGCACTCCCCCGGAGGCCTCCGCGGCGCTCACGTTCCACTGTGCGAGCCGCCACAGCGCCCGGAACTCGGCGTGGAGCCGGCCGAGCCGGCGGCGCAGCGCGGGGTCGTCCCAGCGGCCGTTGCGCCGCGCCTCGTGGGCGAGTTCGCCGAGCACCCGCCGACAGGCGACCACCTCGCCCGCGAACGCCGTGCCGCGCTCGAAGGACAGCGTCACCATCGTCACCCGCCAGCCGTCGTTCTCCGCCCCGATCCGGTGGTCGACCGGCACCCGCGCCTCGTCGAGGAACACCTCGGCGAACTCGGTGGACCCGGCGAGCGTCCGCAGCGGCCGTACGGTGATGCCGGGTGCGTCCATGGCCAGGGCGAGCCAGGTGATGCCGCGGTGCCGGGGTGCCTCCGGGTCGGTGCGCACCAGCAGTTCGCACCAGTCGGCGACCTCGGCGTGCGAGGTCCAGATCTTGGAGCCGCTGACCACGTAGTGGTCGCCGTCGCGCCACGCGCGCGTGCGCAGTGCCGCGAGGTCGGAACCGGCGCCGGGCTCGCTGAACCCCTGGCACCAGACCTCCTCGCCGCGCAGGATCGGCGGCAGCCAGCGGGCCCGCTGTGCGTCCGTCCCCTCGGCGGCGACGGTCGGTCCGGCGTGCAGCAGTCCGACGAAGTTGGCGCCCACGTAGGGCGCGCCCGCCTTCTCCGTCTCCTCCAGGAAGATCAGCCGGACGCCGGGCGGGGCGTCCCAGTGGACGTGCCCGTACCCGGCGTCGTACAGCATCCGCTGCCAGCCGAGGTCGTACGCCCGGCGCCCCGGCCAGTCGGCGCTGGACGGTCTCGGCGGGAGGGTGGGGAGCGCCTTGCCCAGCCACTCCCGCAGCCGGGCCCGGAACGCGGCCTCCTCGGCGCTGTCGGCGAGGTCCATCAGCGGTCGAGGTCGAGGCCGAGCATGCGGATGGCGTTGCCGCGCATCAGCTTGTGGACGGTCTCGTCGTCGAGGCCCTCGACGTGCTCGAGGGCGACCTCCTTGGTGTGCGGGAAGGTCGAGTCGACGTGCGGGTAGTCCGTCTCGAAGGTGGCGTTGTCGCGTCCGACGACGTCCAGCGAGGCGATCCCGTGCTTGTCGCGGAAGAAGCAGCAGAAGATCTGCCGGTAGTAGTACGTCGACGGCGGCTCGGGGACGAGATCGCGGACGCCGCCCCAGGCGCGGTGCTCCGCCCAGACGTCGTCGGCGCGTTCCAGGGCGTACGGGATCCACCCCATCTGGCCCTCGGAGTAGGCCAGCTTGAGCGTCGGGAACTTCACCAGCACCCCGCTGAACAGGAAGTCCATCATCGAGGCCATCGCGTTGTTGAAGCTGAGCGCGGCCTGCACGGCGGGCGGGGCGTCCGGGGAGGCGGCCGGCATCTGGGACGAGGAGCCGATGTGCATGTTGACGACCGTCCCGGTCTCCTGGCAGACCGCGAAGAAGGGGTCCCAGTAGCCGGAGTGGATGGACGGCAGGCCCAGGTGGGTGGGGATCTCGGAGAAGGTCACCGCGCGCACCCCGCGGGCGGCGTTGCGGCGGATCTCCGCGACCGCGAGGCCGACGTCCCACAGCGGGATGAGGCACAGCGGGATGAGCCGGCCGCCGCTGTCGCCGCACCACTCCTCGACCATCCAGTCGTTGTAGGCGCGCACGCAGGCGAGGGCGACCTCCTTGTCGTGCGCCTCCGCGAAGGTCTGCCCGCAGAAGCGGGGGAAGGTCGGGAAGCAGAGGGAGCCCTCGACGTGGTTGAGGTCCATGTCCTTCAGCCGCTCCGCCGGGTCCCAGCACCCGGGCCGCATCTCCGCGCGCGTGATGCCCTCCAGGGTCATCTCGTCGCGGTCGAAGCCGACGGCGGCGATGTTGCGCTTGTACGGGAACCGCAGGTCCTCGTAGATCCACCAGTCGGTGGGCGGGCCGTCCGGATCCATCGTGATCCGGTACCTGCCGCCGACGTAGGCCAGTTCGCCGATGCCCGCGGTGAGCGGTTTCGGCCCGCGGTCGCGGTACTTGTGGGGCAGCCAGGTCTCGAAGAGGTGTGCGGGCTCGATGACGTGGTCGTCGACGCTGATGATGCGGGGCAGTTCGGTCATGGGTCCCCTCCGCCGGGCCGACACGATCCGCTTTTCTGACGGTACGTCAGATGGGCTCTGTGGGCAGGCTAGCCCCGCACCCCTGGACCGACAAGGCGCCCGGCCCTACGCTCTGCGCACTATCTGACTGACCGTCAGCTGAATCCGGGGGTCCGCCGTGCCCGAGCCCGAGACCGACACCGAGACCACGACCGGCACCGCCGCCACGACCACGACCGGCACCACGACAGCTGCCACGACGGCCGCCGCCACCGCCACCAGCGCGGCCACCACCGACCTGAGGGCGTCCCGCACCCTCTGGGACCTGCTCGCCCGCCGCGCCGCCCTCACCCCCGACCGGCCCGTCCTCCTCCAGGGTGACCGCACCCTGACCTTCGGCGCCCTCCACGACCGCGCCGAACGCACCGCGGCGGGCCTGTACGCCATGGGCGTACGCCCCGGCACAGTCGTCGCCTGGCAGCTTCCCACCCGCCTGGAGACGGCCGTCCTGTCCTTCGCCCTGGCCCGCCTGGGCGCCGTCCAGACCCCTCTCATCCCCTTCTACCGGGACCGCGAGGTCGGCTTCGCACTGCGCGGGTCCAAGGCGCGGTTCTTCGCCGTACCGGGCGTCTGGCGCGGCTTCGACCACACCGAGATGGCCCGGCGGCTCGGCGCGCAGGGCGTCTTCGAGGCGTACGACGACCTGCCCGACGGCGACCCGGCGGCACTCCCCGCCCCACCCTCCGAGGGCACCTCGGTGCGCTGGATCTACTGGACCTCGGGCACGACGTCCGACCCCAAGGGCGTCCTGCACACCGACCGTTCCCTCATCGCGGGCGGCACCTGCCTGGCCGACGCGCTGCGCCTCTCGGCGGCCGACGTCGGCTCGATGGCCTTCCCCTACGCCCACATCGCCGGTCCCGACTACACGGTGATGCTGCTCCTGTACGGATTCCCGGCGGTGATGTTCGAGCACTTCGCGCTGCCCGACGCCCTCACGGAGTACCGCCGGCACGGCGTCACGGTGGCGGGCGGCTCGACCGCGTTCTACTCGATGTTCCTCGCCGAACAGCGCAAGCGGCCGGGCGCCCCGGTGATCCCGACCCTGCGCCTCCTCGCGGGCGGCGGCGCCCCCAAACCCCCCGAGCTGTACCACTCGGTGGTCCGCGAGATGGGCGTACAGCTCACCCACGGGTACGGCATGACCGAGGTCCCGATGATCACCATGGGCTCCCCCGACGACACGGCCGACAACCTGGCGACGACGGAAGGGCGCCCCCCGGAGGGCATGGAGATAAGGATCGTGGACGGCGAGGTACGCCTGCGCGGAGAGGCCGTCTGCCAGGGCTACCTGGACCCGGCCCAGACGAGGGAGGCCTTCGACACGTCCGGCTTCCTCCGCACGGGCGACCTGGGCCACCTCACGGACACCGGCCACCTGGTCCTCACCGGCCGCCTGAAGGACGTGATCATCCGCAAGGGCGAGAACATCTCGGCGAAGGAGATAGAGGACCTCCTCCACACCCACCCGGCGGTGGCGGACGTGGCCGTCATCGGCCTACCGGACCCGGACCGCGGCGAACGGGTCTGCGCGGTGGTGGAACAACCGCCGGACACCGAGCCACTGACCCTGGAGAAGGTGACGTCCTACCTACGAGCGGCAGGCCTGTCGACACACAAACTCCCGGAACAACTGGAGGTGACGGAGGCACTGCCACGCAACGAGACGTTGAGGAAGGTACTGAAGTACAGGTTGCGGGAGAGGTATTCGGGGGTGGTCGGAGGTTGAGGGTGGGGGACGGCGACCCTCGGGAGAGGTCCCCGCGCCGGGCGCAGGGGGCGCGGCCCCCGTGAGGGGCGCGGCCCCCGTGAGGGGCGCGCTCCCCGTGAGGGGCGCGCTCCCCGTGAGGGGCGCGGTCCCCGTGAGGGGCGCGCTCCCCGTGAGGGGCGCAGGGGACGCAGTCCCCGCCGGGGTCCGGGGCGGAGCCCCGTGACGGCTCCTCCCAACTGGCCGAGTCGGGCGGCGGGTGGGCGAGGACGGGGTCCGGGGCGGAGCCCCGTGGCGGTCGCTCTCGACCCACCGAGACGGGCGGGCGGGTGGGCGAGAACCGGGGTCCGGGGCACAGCCCCGCGACGGTCGCTCTCGACCCACCGAGACGGGCGGGCGGGTGGGCGAGGACCGGGGTCCGGGGCACAGCCCCGCGACGTCCACCTACTCCGGCACAGTGAAGTAGCGGGCGAACGCCGGCACGACCTCCGCCTCCCCCACCCTCCCGTCCGCGTCCCCGTCCAGCGCCGCCGCGACCCCCCGGGCGACTTCCTCGCTCGCGCCCAGTGCCCTCAGCACCCGCACCGTGTCGTCGACGGTGGCCCGCCCGTCCCCGTCGCCGTCCGCGACGGCCAGCGCCGCGTGCAGGAACGGCCGGGCGATCTCGGCGAACCGTTCGGGACTGTCGTGGAGCCGCTTGACCGCCCCGCCGACGAACTCGTCGCGGGTGATGCGCTGGTCCCCGTCCCGGTCGGCGATCCCGGCCATGCCCTGCCAGAACGCCTCGGCGCCGACGTACAGCGCCTGCCCCTTGTCGGACCGGGCCGGTACCCCGAACTCGGCGAGCACGGCCTTCGCCGCGGAGGCGAAGTCCAAGCGGTCGATGTAGCCGTTGCCGTCCTGGTCGAAGGTGGCGAACCGGGCGGCGATCCTGCGCTCGTACTCGCTGCTCACCATGTCTGTGGCCGCCTTACGTCATCACGTCGGGTGTGGGTCTGGTGTGGGTGTCCGCAGGGGAGCGTACGACGCCGGCGGCACCGGGACATCGGGAAGGCGACTCCTGTGCCAGGACCGGGAGGATTCCGGTACGGGAATGTGGCGGAAGCCGTGACGCGGCCCACCGGGGCCGGCTCCCGGTCTCAGGCCGACAGCGGCTCGGTCCGGTCGTCCACGGCATCGGCGACATCGACGTACACGTCGAACAGCCGGCGCACGCCCAGCGCGCCCAGGACCCGGTTGACGTGGGACTCCTCGACCGCGCCGCGTGCCGGCAGGATCAGCCGGAGGCGTCCCCGGCAGGAGCGGATCAGCCGCCGGGAGGCGATGAGGACGCCGACTCCGCTGGAGTCGCAGAAATGCACCTCGGAGAGGTCCAGGACGAGACTGTGGCGGCCTTCGGCCACCTCGTCGTGGACCCGTTGACGCAGCAGGGGCGACGTCACCAGGTCCAGCTCGCCCGACACGCGGAGCACGGCCCATCCGTCCTGCTCACCGCCGGTCACTTTGAAAGCCACCACCACGCCTTTCATCCGCCCGAACGGAAGCTGTCCCTTCGCTTCCTCGCAGCGCGGCTGCCCAGCGGCCGTTCCCCGAAACTCCGGGCGGAAAACGGCAGATAAGAGGAAGAGGCTTGTTCTGATCGCTGTCAGTCCTGTTCGATCTCATGACGTCAAGAAAGCTCGCCTCATCTCGCTCCAGCCCGATCGCCATTGATCTCGCCCAATCCCACATGATCGAATTCCAGCTCAATTCGATCCTCTTTGATCCGACTAGATCCAACCCGATCCAGTCTGACCACGCCCACGACGGGTACGCGGGCCCGCACGACGCCTTCACCACCCTCGAAGCCGCAGGGGGCGCACAATGCACCAAAGGGGCGTGCGTCGTCGGACGTGCCGACTACATTCGAGGTGACGACGCACGCAGGCTGGACAGGGACAGGCCCCGGTGGGGGCGCCGGGCACGGGCAGGGCTGAGGGGGCCGCATGGCGAAGAAGGACGCACCGCCCCGCTGGGACCGCAAGATGCAGCAGCGGCTCGCGCGCGGGGAGGCCGCCGCCCTCGGTGAGCTGTACGACCGGTTCGCTTCGCTCGTGCACGGTCTCGCCCACCGGGTGCTCGCGGACGAACGAGCCGCCGACGGGGTCACCCGCGAGGTGTTCGCGCACGTGTGGGAGCACCCGGACTCCTACGATCCCCGCCAGGGCCCCCTGCGCACCTGGGTCGCCGCCCTGACCCACCGTCTGGCCGTGCAGCGGCTGCGCGCCACGGAGACGGCGGCGCTCGCGCTGGACGGCTCCGGCGGTTCCGAGGAACTGGAGAACAAGGTCCGGCACGCCTCGGTGGCCGCCCGCGCCGACTACATCGTCCAGTCGATGCCGACGCCGCTCCGCGCCGCCCTGGAGCTGGCGTACTTCCAGCGCCGGGACTACCGCCAGACCGCCGCCGACCTCGGGGTCACCGAGGACGAGGCCCGCCGCCGCCTCCGCCTGGGCCTGCAACTGCTCTCCACGGCTCACGACGCCGCCGCTCCCGGCGCCCCGCCCGGACGCTACGGGGGTGCGGCATGACGGAGGACCACTTCGACCGGTACGACGGCGACGGTGGCGTCCGGCACGCCCCGCCGTCACCCCCGCCGTCGCCCCCTTCCTCGCCCCCGCGCCTGGAACACCCGGTGCTGAAGGCGCTGCTGGGAGCCTGGGCGCTGGCCGCCTGCTCGGCCGAGGAGACCGCCGCCGTCGAGGAACACCTCGGCGACTGCGGGGCCTGCGCCGACGAGGCCCGGCGGCTGCGCGAGGCGGTCGGCCTGCTCCAGCGTCCCGACAGCCTGGACCTGGATCCGGCCCTGCGCACCCGCGTCCTGGAGAGCTGCCTGGAGCGGCGCCCGCCGCGCATCCCGGTGCCGGACTGGGCGATGTCGTACGACGCGGAGACCGCGCGGCTGGACGCGCTGCTCCAGGACTTCGGGGACGCGGAGTGGCACGCGCCCGTGCGGCTGCGCTGGTTCCGCGGCAGGGACGCCACCAGCCGCCGTACGACCGTCGCCGGTGTCATCGCCCACCTGATCGCGGTGGACGGCCTGGTCGCCATCGCCCTGGGGCTCGACGATCCGCTGGGCCCGGTCACGGGCGCCACCGCGGGCAAGCCGGTCGGATCGCCCGCCGAGCGGACGGAGGCGTTCTGGGCAGCCTCCCACTTCCCGCCGACGCGGAGCGTGCGCGGGCCCTGGCGCGAACAGACGCATGCGGTCGTCCGCACGGCGTCCTTCACCGGCGGGGGCGCCTCCCGCGCGAGCCGGGCCGAGCGTGCGGGAGGCGGCACCATGCCCGTGTCGTACGGCGACTTCGAACTGCCGCTGCGGGACGCGCTGGTGGACCGGGCCTTCGAGTGCTGGGTGCACGCCGTGGACATCGCCCAGGCCGTCGACTACCCCTACGACCCGCCCGCGCCGCGCCACCTGCGCGGCATGGTCGACCTGGCCGCCCGGATGCTGCCGAGCGTCCTCGCCGAACGCCGGCGCGCGGGGCTCACCGGGCCGGGCGACCGCCCGCATCTAGTGACCGCGGGCCGCCCCGGCCGCAGCCTGCGCCTGGAGATCGAGGGACGGGGCGGCGGTGAGTGGCTCATCCCCCTCGACTCCCCGGCCGCGGTGGGCTCCGCCGACCACGAGGTGGCCCATGTGGCCCTGGACGACGTGGAGTTCTGCCGGCTCGCGGCCGGCCACGTCTCCCCGGAGGAGGCGGCCGCCGGCCAGGTGGGCGACCGGGCGGCCATCAGCGACGTGCTGTCCGCGGCGGCGTCCCTCAGCCGGATGTAGGAGTCCCCCGGCAGGGAGCGGGGGCAGCCCAGGGGCTGTCCCTCAGGCGAAGACGACCGTGCGCCGCCCGTTCAGCAGGATCCGCCGCTCCGCGTGCCACTTCACGGCCCGCGCCAGTGCCTGGCACTCCACGTCCCGCCCGACGGCCACGAGCTGGTCCGGCGTGACGTCGTGACCGACGCGCTCGACCTCCTGCTCGATGATCGGCCCCTCGTCGAGGTCGGCCGTCACGTAGTGCGCCGTCGCGCCGATCAGTTTGACGCCCCGCGCGTGCGCCTGGTGGTACGGCTTGGCGCCCTTGAAGCTCGGCAGGAACGAGTGGTGGATGTTGATGATCTTCCCGCTGAGCTGCTTGCACAGGTCGTCGGAGAGGACCTGCATGTAGCGGGCCAGTACGACCAGCTCGACGCTCTCCTCGCGGACGATGTCCAGCAGCCGCGCCTCCGCCTCGGCCTTGTTCTCCTTCGTCACCGCGAGGTGGTGGAAGGGGATGCCGTACGAACCGACCAGCTCGGCGAAGTCGGTGTGGTTGGACACCACGGCCGCGATCTCCACCGGCAGCGCGCCGGTCCGGGCGCGGAACAGCAGGTCGTTCAGGCAGTGGCCGAACCTGCTGACCATCAGGACGATGCGCATCTTCTCGTCGGCCCGGTTGATCTGCCAGTCCATGTGGAAGGAGTCGCCGATCGCCGCGAAGCTCGCCCGCAGCTTGTCCACGGTCACCGGCGACTCCGCCGAGAAGTGGACGCGCATGAAGAACAGTCCCGTGTCGTGGTCGCCGAACTGCTGGCTGTCCTCGATGTTGCAGCCCGTCATGAACAGGTAGCTCGACACGGCGTGCACGATGCCCTGTTTGTCGGGGCAGGACAGCGTCAGGACGTACTGGTCGGCGAGGCTCGCCGTGGCGCGGGTGGACTGCTCACTCATGCAGCACAGCGTCTCATGACAGGCCGGACCCGCAGGAACTCCGTCCGCAGGACGGAATCCGGGTCACGCCCGCGCTCCCGGCTTCCCGCCACGCCGTCCGCCCCGTCGCACCGGCGCCCCGTGACACCGCCCCGTCACACTTCCGCCCCGTCACGCCGTCCGCGTCATGATGCGCAGCACCTCGAGCGTGCGCGGTGGGGTGTCCGGCTCCTCGCCGTCGGCCACCGCCAGGCGTACGTGGGCGTCGCGCGCCGCCCGTACCGCGTCCGGCCAGCCCTCGTGGTCGACGTACGCGGAGACCGGGGCGTCCGGCCCGACCTGGTGCATGATCCGCAGGACGCGCAGTACGGCGGTGTCGACCAGCGCGGCCTCCTGCGAGTCGCGGAAGATCGTGCCGACGTACTTCTCGGCGGACCAGTTGTCGAGCCAGGTGTCCTCGACCAGGCGGTACACGGCGTCGGTGACGTCTCCGTATCCGTCGACGCCGGCCAGCCAGACGTCCCGCTGGAACACCGGGTCGGAGAGCATGTGCAGCGCGGAGCGCACATTGCTGCGCCAGCGCCACCACGGCATGTCGTTGAGTGGCATGCCGCCCATGGTGGAGGAGCGACGGCCGCGACGGGAAGAGTTCTCCGAACCTTGCACGGTCGTCGATCGTACGTTTCCCCGTCCCGCGCGCCTCACCAGCCCCCGTAATTCACCTCGCCGTCACCCCGTGTTGCCTCCGGGTCACTCGCAGGTTGGCCATGTGGCGGAATCGTGCGTGGACATGACCGGCAGGCAACGTACGCGAAGCACCTTCCTCCCCAGGTTCCTCCGCCCGACCGGGCCTTTCAGATCCGCCGCCCTGTCGACGGGTGCCCTGGCGGCCTGCGCGTCGCTCGCCGCCGGCTGCGGGATCGTCCCCGGGGCCACGGGGGGCTCCGGGGACGACTCGATCGTCGTCATGACCTGGGCCCCCGAGGACACCGCCGCCACCAACAAGCCCGGCATGCCCGCCTTCGCCCGCGCCTACGCCCGGTGGATCAACGCCAACGGCGGGCTGAACGGTCGTGAGCTGAAGGTCCTGACCTGCAACGACCACAACGACACGGTGGACGCCGCGAAGTGCGCCCGGCAGGCCGTCAAGGCGGGCGCGGTCGCCGTCATCGGCTCCTACAGCCAGCACTCCGAGTCCTTCCTCCCCCCTCTGGAAGGCGCCGGGATCCCCTACGTCGGCGGCTACGGCGTCACCAACGCCGAGTTCACCAGCCCGCTCTCCTACCCCGTCAACGGCGGCCAGCCGGCCCTGCTGGCGGGCCTCGGCAGGGAACTCGCCGCAGACTGCGGCCGCGTCACCCTCGTACGCCCCGACACCATCGCGGGCGACGCCCTGCCCGCCATGCTCGACGCCGGGCTCACGGCGGGCGGCCACGACAAGGCCGTGGACCAGCAGGCCGCGGAGGACGCCACCGAGTACTCGGCCCAGGCGGTCGCCTCCCTGGAGGAGGCGACCGATCCCGGGAGAACCGGCAAGGCCGGCAAGGCCGTCGACGGGTGCGTGATCCCCGCGCTCGGCGACCGCACCGGCACCTTCATGGACTCCTTCCGGCGCGCCCGCGAGGACTACCCCGACGTGAGCACCGCCACCGTCCTCGGCAGCGTCGACCAGACGGTCATCAACTCCACCGGCGGCGCCTCCAGCGCCTTCGAGGGGGCGTACGTCACCGGCTGGTACCCGGTGGCGGGCGACCCGCGCTGGGACCCGATGAGGAAGGTGATCAGCGAGAGCGCCTTCTCGGACACCCGGATCGACCCGGCGGACACGGGCGTGCAGACCACCTGGATCGCCTACACCGTGTTCAAGAGCGTCGTGGAGTCGCTCGGCGGCGGCGCGGTGACCGCCGACACCGTCACCGGCGCCCTCGACGACGGCCTGAGGATCGGCACGGGCGGCCTCACGCCGACCCTGCGCTGGGAGTTCACCGACCAGCTCGCCTCGATCGGCTTCCCACGCCTGGTCAACGCGAACGTCACCCTCCAGACGGTGCGGGAGGGCCGGCTGGCGGCGGCCAAGGAGGGCTTCGTCGACGTCACCGCGACGCTGGAGAACGCCGACGTCGGCTGAGACGGGGGTGCGCGTAGCCGAGGCGGGCCCGGCCGGGGCGGGCGTACCCGGGGCGGGCGTACCCGAGGCGGGCCCGGCCGACGCCGGTCGGGCCCTCGCGGGTCACAGCTGCGTCGGCTGCCGCTCGGTCAGGCCGTACGTCTTCGCGATCGTGTTCCACAGCTTGGCGGCGCGCGCCTTCTGAGCGCTGGCCGTGCCGCTCGCACGGTTGGCCTCCTGCGTCTGGCCCGTGCTGCGGGCCTGACCCTTCTTGCAGAGCTTGCCCTTCTCGCCGGCCACCTGGTCGGCCCAGGCCGCGTAGTGGTCGTCGGCCGAGGCGGAGGCCTGCCAGGCCTTGGTGAGCGCGTCGGTCAGCGCGGCGTGGTCCGGCAGCCGGTCGACGCTCAGACCGGACAGCTCGGTCACCAGCCCGGTGCGCTGCTTCGCCGCGTCCCGCAGATCGGCGGCGGCCTCGGAGAGGTTGTCGCACTTCTTCACGTCGTCCACCGCGCTGATGACGGACGCCCGGCTGCTGCCGCTGTCCGCGAGCAGCTTGTCCAGGGCGATCGCCTGCTGCTCGGCCGCGTCGGTGGACGCCGAGGCCGAACCCTGGGTGACGGGCGCCGAGGCGGCGGCGGCCTTGTTGTCGTCGCCCTGGTCGTCGCCGCCCCCGCCGGAGAGCAGCGCGCCCGCGCCGACCCCGACGACGACGAGGGCCACGCCGATGGCCGCGAACAGCGGCACCCGCGAGCCGCTGCGGCCGCCGCCCGCCCTGTGGTCGTCGTCCTCCCGCGTCGCGCGCCGCCCGCGGGAGCCGCCGCCGGGCGGGGGGTAGGAGGACTGGGCGTGGCCGGTGGGGCGGGAGCCGTAGCCGGGGGGCTCGGGCTCCGAGAAGCGCGGCATCTGCTGCGTGGACCCGGCCGGTCCGTCGTCGACCTGGCCGCCGCCGCGGAAGAGGTTGTCGAACTCGGCGGGCGGCTGTCTCTCGCCGGCGCCGTACGGGGTCTCGCCGGTCACGGGAGGGATGTACTGGGTGGCTTCGGCGTCGGCGTGGGAGCCGTGCTGCCCGCCGTGGGTGGGCAGCGGTCCCGGACCGTCCTGCCGGGCGCGGCCCAGGAAGTGGGTGGACTCCGAGGGGGACTCGGGGGGCAGGGCGCCCGGCGCGACGGGCGGAAGGTACTGCGTCGCACCCTCGTCCGCCGACCCGGGGACGGGCGGTATGTACTGCGTCGCGCCGTCGGCCGCGGGACCCGGGACGGGCGGAAGGTACTGCGTCGCACCCTCGTCCGCCGACCCGGGGACGGGCGGTATGTACTGCGTCGCGCCGTCGGCGGCGGGACCGGGGACGGGCGGAAGGTACTGCGTGACGCCCTCGTCCGCCGACGCCGGGACGGGCGGTATGTACTGGGTGGCGCCGTCGGCCATGGGCGGCAGCGGCGCGGCCGGCACGCCGTGGCCGTACGACGGGGCGGTGGCGCCCTCGGGCGGCAGCGGGCCGGCGCCCTGACCGTGCCCGGACCGGGGGGCGGCACGCCACGCGTCGGGGCCCGTGGGCCGCGGGGTGTCCCACTGCCGGTTCCCGTCCCACTGCTGCTGGTCCGTCGGGGGCGGCCAGGACTGTCCGCCCTGCTGCCCCGGCTGCTGCTGCCCCGGCTGCTGTTCGGGCCCCCAGGTCTGGTCCCAGGTCTCCCCACCGGCCGACGGGCCCGCCGACGGCGCGGGCGGTGGCGGTGCCTGCCCGCCGTACCGCTGCTGCCCGTACCGCTGCTGCTCGTACTGCTGCTGCCCGTACTGTCCGGCAGGGGGTTCCTGCCGCGGGCCCTGCGTCGTGCCCGGCAGCAGGGGTTCCCCGCCGTCGGAGGGCAGCACGATGCCTTCGCGCGCGGTCCGCGCCGAGGGCTCCTCGCCCTGTCCACTCTGCGTCACCGGGACTCCTACTGATGGGGGACCTTCGGAATCGTCGGCTCACGCTACCGGGTCCCCGGAACCCCGTGCTACGCAGCTCAGGTCCTGATCTCCCCCCTCGTGCGACGGGTGACGGAACCGGGGCGCCGTGCGCTGTGTACGCCGTCGATCACGCGAGGGCGGGCCGTCCCCGGCCGTTCACGCCACGGCACCCCGGATGTTCACGCGGCGGCCTGGAGATCCAACCGCGCTCCGAACTCCCTGACCACGGGCTCCTCCCGGAACGGCTCCAGTCGCTGCTGAAGGTCCTCCAGGTACTCGGCGCCCCGGTTGGAGCGGAGCGTCTCCAGCAACTCCACCGCCTTGAGACCGGTGTTGCAGGCCTGCTCGATCTCGCGCCGCTGCACCTGCGCCGTGGCCAACAGCACATAGCCGATGGCCCGCCTGCGGGCCCGGCTCTCCGGATGCCCGGCCAGGGACTGCTCCGCGCAGCGGGCCGCCGCCTCGGCCTGCCCGAGGTCCCGGTGACAGTGCGCCAACTCGTCGGCCAGATAGGCCTCGTCGAAGTGCTCGATCCACGCCGGGTCGTCCCCGGCCGCCGGATCGGCCGCCTCCAGCGCGGACACGGCCCGCCCGGACGCCACCTGCGCCGCCCGTACGTCGCCCATGAGGGCGTGTCCGCGGGCCTCGGCGGCGTGGAACATGGCCTCCGCGCGCGGTGTCACCCGCCCCCGCGCGCCCTCCTGCGCCGCCCGCGCCAACTGGGCGATCTCGCGCGGGTTCCCGAGCTGGGCGGCGAGGTGGCTCATGGAGGCGGCGAGCACATAGCCGCCGTAGCCGCGGTCGCCCGCCGCCTGGGCGAGGCGCAGTGCCTGGATGTAGTAGCGCTGGGCGAGACCGGGCTGGCCGGTGTCGACGGCCATGTAGCCCGCCAGTTCGGTCAACCTTGCGACCGACGCGAAGAGTTCACGCCCCACCGCCTCCCGGTACGAGCCGGCGAGCAGCCCGGAGACGACGCTGTTGAGGTAGTGCACGACGACGGGGCGCACGTGCCCGCTGCCGTACTGGTGGTCCAGGGCGACCAGCGCCCGGGTCATCGCCTTCACGGCCGCCACGTCGGACAGGCCCACCCGGGCGCCCGCCTGGCGCGCCACCTGCGCGTCGGGGGAGGAGATCAGCCAGTCGCGGCTCGGCTCCACCAGCGCGGAGGCGGCCACGGACGACCCCGAGAGGAAGTCCCGCCGGCCCACGTCACTGCGCCACAGCTCGCAGACCTGCTCGATGGCCCCCAGTACCGTCGGCGAGAACTGGAGACCGACACCCGACGCGAGGTTCTTGCCGTTGGCCATGCCGATCTCGTCGATCGTGACCGTACGGCCGAGTTTGCGGCCCAGTGCCTCGGCGATGATCGCCGGGGCGCGTCCCCGCGGCTGCTGTCCCCGCAGCCAACGGGCCACGGACGTCTTGTCGTAGCGCAGGTCGAGACCGTGCTCGGCGCCGCACATGTTCACGCGGCGGGCGAGCCCGGCGTTCGAGCATCCCGCTTCCTGGATGAGCGCCTGCAGCCGTTCGTTCGGCTGCCGCGCGACGAGAGGCCTTGCGGCCATTGGCACTACCCCCTGTGGCTGCGGTGCCTTTCCCGCGCACCGAGTTGATGTGTCTTCCACCGAAAAGTTCCGGCCGTGAAGATCAATGCCCCGCGGATACGACGAGAATGCGAGACATGCGAGGATTGCCTTGGTAAAGGCGGAAGCCGCCCCCAGCGTGCCTACCCGCTCCCGCGCTCATTCCTCTCGCGCGCCCCCGCCCATGCACCTGTGCGCCCCGGACGCGGAATCGATGCTCCTCCCCCGCGCACGTCGGCGGCCCGTAACCCCTGGTGACGCCCAGAGTTGTGTTCATCGTGGAAGAGACCATCGCGGGCGCCGAGGCCACCCAGATCCCGAAGCAGCGCGGAGAATCGCTGCTGGAGACCGCTGTTCGCTACGCCGAGGAACGTCACTGGGACGTCTTCCCGGGCACCTGGCTGGAGGCCGTCGACGGGACGCAGCTCTGCTCCTGCGCCGATCCGGCGTGCCCGGCGCCCGGGGCGCATCCGGCCCGGCCCGACTGGGCGACGCAGGCGACGGGCAGCGCCACCGTCGCGCGGCGGATGTGGCAGAAGCAGCCGAACGCGTCGATCCTGCTGCCGACCGGGCGCACCTTCGACGCGATCTCCGTGCCGGAGACGTCCGGGTTCCTGGCGCTGGCGCGGATGGAGCGGATGAAGTCGCCTCTGGGTCCTGTCACGTTGGCGCCGGACCGGCGGATGCACTTCTTCGTGCTTCCCGGGGCTTCGGTCAAGGTGGGGGATCTGGTGCGCAAGTTGGGGTGGACGCTGTCGTCCGTCGACCTGGTCGCGCTGGGCGAGGGGGCGTACGTGGCGGCGCCGCCGACGCGGTTCGGGTCGCGGGGTGCCGTGCAGTGGGCCTGCCGTCCCACGCCCGCGAACCGGTGGCTGCCGGATGTGGAGGAGTTGATCTCACCGTTGGCGTACGCGTGCGGCAGGGACCGGTAGGGGTGACGCTCCGGCCGGACGCCGGAGCAGAGGAACCACCGACGCGGGAGGGACCACCGACGCGGGACGCCGCTGCCGTCGGCGGCCGCTCGCAGGGCCGCGATCACGGCGGCGGCCCGTGCCTCTCGGTCCCGCGCCTCTCGGTCCCCTGCCCGGCGGCCCGCCCGCCGCCGGAGAGCCTGACGGCAGGGAGCGAGGCTGCCGGACGTTCAGCCCCCCGACGGCCGGTTCATCGCGCCAGCACGCCGTCCAGGAACGGCTCGATCGCCGTCCGCCAGCCCTCCGGCTGGTCGTAGTGGACGAGATGACCGGCGCCGGGCACCTCCGCGTACTCCCCGAGCGGCAGCACCCGCACCATCTCCTGCGCCTCCGCGCGCCCCAGTTCGCCGTCCAGGCCACGCACGACCAGGGTGGGGCAGCGGACCTGGGTGAGTTCCTCCCAGTGGGCGTCGTAGACCCACGTCTCGCGGGACTTCAGCATCTGTTCGGGTTCGAAGACCGGGCGCCAGCCGTCGGGGGACTCCTGCATCACCTCGGCGTAGAACTCGCCGCGCGCGGGGTTGGGGCGCTCCACCCAGGGGTCGTCCTCCCCGAACCACTTGCGGACGTCGGCGAGGGTGGCGAAGGGGACGGGCCAGGACCTGAACCAGTCGGCCCACTCGCGCTGCGAGGCCGCGCCGAGCGCGGAGGCCCGCATGTCGCAGATGATCACGCCGGAGATCAGGTCGGGGCGCTTCGCGGCGAGCTGCCAGGCGGTCAGCGCGCCCATGGCGTGGCCGACGAGGACGGTGGGGGCGAGGCCGAGCTGTTCGAGGGCGGCCTCGGCGTCCTCCACGTACGCCTCACGGGTGAAGGCGGCGGCCTGCGGCGGCTTGTCGCTCCGGCCGTGGCCCCGCTGGTCGAGGGCGACCGCGCGGTGCCGCTCGGAGAGCCAGCGGGCGGTGGACGCCCAGTGCGAGGCCCGGCCCATCAGGCCGTGCAGTAACAGCACGCCGGTGGTGCGCCCGGGCACCGGCCCGGTCCGCGCACCGCGCTCTCCGGTCGACTGGGCCGGAATCATGGCTTCCGACCGGTGGCCCGCCGGGTCGTTCTTGGCCGGGTCGTTCTTGGCCGGGTCGCCGAATTCCCAGGCCGCCAGGCGTACGCCGCCGGCCCCGGTCACGTCGATGCGTCGCGCCATAGGTCCTGGCACCCCCTCGCTGCCGCTCGGACCCCTCACTCCCGCTCGAGCAGGCCGGTCCGGTCACGCGTCGTGTCTGCCGTCGTACCGCTGTGCTGCCGGTTCACCCGCAGATTATCGAATGGCTATTCGAAAACACCCGCTTCCGTGGGCAACACCCCTCGTTCGAGTGACCACGCTCAAGGAATGATCGCCGCCGCCGAGGGGAGACCTTCAGCGGGAGGCGGACCACTCGGGGAAACCGGTCCGCAGGGAACGACCTTGAGAGCTCGGGGCTCCAGGTCGACACAGGGGAGGACAGGCCCCGGCGCCGTGAGGCGCCGGGGCTCTCCCATGGTCTGCGGCACATCGTCCCGCCCCCTCAGGTCATATGCCTCACGCCACAGCCTGGCACGCGCACCGCGTGAGCGCTGCGATTCGACACAGGGAACCACCGATTCGGCGAGATCGACAGAACGCCTCAACCGCCCCGCCCATCCCGCCTGCCCCACGATCTGAACAGCGATCAGATCGCGGTCGGCGGTGTCCCGGTGGTCGTCCCGGCCCCTTGCCCACCGGCCCGGTCAGGACTTGCCCACCGGCCGGGTCACAGCCCGGTCAGGGCTTGGCGACGAACACGTGGGAGGCGATGTCCGTCTCCAGCTCGGCCGCCTCACCGCCGCTGCCGACCAGCACACCGCCGGCCGACTCCGTCACGCTCACCACCGAGCCCGGCTGCACCCCCGCCCGCCGCAGCGTGTACATGAGCTGCGCGTCCGTCTGGATCGGCTCGCCGATGCGACGGACGACGACCGTCTTGCCCTCCAGGCCCGGGTCGAGGTCGGCGAGCGACACCATGCCCACGTCCAGGAACGGGTCGGCGATCTCCTTCTCGCCCAGCTCCTCCAGGCCCGGGATGGGGTTGCCGTACGGCGACTCGGTGGGGTGGCGCAGCAGTTCGAGGACCCGGCGCTCGACGGCCTCGCTCATCACGTGCTCCCAGCGGCACGCCTCCGCGTGGACCTGCTCCCACTCCAGGCCGATCACGTCGACGAGCAGACACTCGGCCAGGCGGTGCTTGCGCATCACGCGCGTGGCGAGGCGGCGGCCCTCGTCCGTCAGCTCCAGGTGCCGGTCGCTGGCCACCGAGACCAGGCCGTCCCGCTCCATGCGGGCCACCGTCTGGCTGACCGTCGGACCGCTCTGGTCGAGCCGCTCGGCGATCCGGGCGCGCATGGGGACCACACCTTCCTCCTCCAGCTCGAGGATGGTGCGGAGATACATCTCCGTGGTGTCGATCAGTCCGGACATACGTGCCCCTCGATGAGATTGCCGGAAGCTGGACGGCTTTCCGACTCGTGCGCTGGCCCTGGCCCTGGCACCAATTCTGCCGGATACCACTGACAAGCGTGCCGCGCCGCGGGAACGGGGGGTTTGCGTCCGGGTCGGCCCACCGGCGAGTCCGTCCCCGACGACCACGTCCGCCTCCCGTCCGGCGGCGGCGCCCTCACCGGGCGACGCCGCGGGCCCCGGACGGGTCGCGCGATCCTTCGGACGGGCCGTGCGGTAGCCGTACGGAGCCGGGACAGGCCGCGCCGTCGTCGGACAGGCGCCGTGCGGTCGTCCGCGGCGGCCCTGGGAGCGTCCGGGCCCTCCGTGGTCGATCCAGGCGGTCCGTAGGCAGTCGGGTCGATATGTAGCCGGTCCGGGCGGTCCGTAGGCGGTCCGGGCGGTCCGGGAATCCGTAGGCGGTCCCAGCGGTGCGTGGGCGGTGCGCCTCAGCCCTCCCGGTCCCGGCCACCCCTCGGACTGCCCTTGCTCCCCCATCGGCACCCCGGCCGCCTCCCCCGGCTCCTCCTCCCCGGCTCCTCCTTCACCGCCCCAGGAGTCGCCCGGCCCCCGCGCGGGCCCCTCCCCCGCCGTATTGACAGCGCGCTGGTCCAGACCGCACGGTGATCCGCGACACGGACACCGGACTCGGCAAAGGGGCCCCTCGGATGAGCGACCGCACGCCCGCCGCGCAGTTCTTCGACGCCGCGATCGGCCTGTT
Organism: Streptomyces sp. NPDC006259; assembly: GCF_042870975.1. Lineage (NCBI taxonomy): Bacteria > Bacillati > Actinomycetota > Actinomycetes > Kitasatosporales > Streptomycetaceae > Streptomyces > Streptomyces sp. NPDC006259. The sequence goes on from NZ_JBIAHY010000008.1 coordinate 189,962, forward strand.
GCAGCGGGTTCGCGACGAGGAGGCGGGGGCCGTGGAGGCCGCCGGTGTCCTCCTCGCCGACACCGTCGCCTCCGGCGGACGTCTCTTCGCCTTCGGGGCCGGCCACTCCTCGCTCGCCGCGCAGGACGTCGTCTACCGCGCGGGCGGCCTGGCCCTGATGAACCTGCTCGCCGTGCCGGGCGTCGTCGGCGTCGACGTCACGCCCGCCACCCTCGGCTCCGCCCTGGAGCGCGTCGACGGCCTGGCGAGCGCCGTCCTGGACACCTCGCCGGTGCGCGCGGGCGACGCCCTGGTGATCGTCTCGCTGTCGGGCCGCAACGCGCTCCCCGTGGAGATGGCCCTCCACGCGCGCGCCCTCGGAGTGAAGGTCATCGGGGTGACCTCGGTGGCCTACGCCACCGAGACGACGTCCCGGCACGCGTCGGGGACGTTCCTCAAGGACCACTGCGACCTCGTCCTCGACTCGAAGATCGCCGTGGGCGACGCGGAGTTGACCCTGGACACCGTCCCCGCGCCGTTCGCGCCCGCCTCCACCGTCGTCACCACGGCCCTGCTCCAGGCGGTCATGGCCACCGCGGCCGCCTCCCTGTCGGACCGCGGCATCGAGCCGCCGCTGCTGCGCTCCGGCAACATCGACGGCGGCCACGAGTGGAACGGCCGGATCATGGACGAGTACCGGGACCGGATCTTCTACCGGCGCTGAGCACCCCGCCGGGGCGAGCGCCGCACGCGCGCCTCAGACGTCGTCACCGCTCCCGGCCGAACCGATGAGCCCGACGAGGTCGGCGAGGTCGAGGCCGGCCGCCATCCGGACGGCGACATCCTCGGCGTACGCCGAGTCGACGCGTTCGAAGGCCGTACGGCCCGCCGTGCGCAGGAACGTCACGACGCCCAGGGTGCGGCCGCGGCTGCGCAGCACCGCGCACAGCGCGTGCGCGGTGTCCTCGGGCCACAGCCGCGCGCGTGCCCACGCGCGGGCCTCGTCCGGCGCCGCCCCGCCCGCGGAGGCGCGCACCGAGCCGGCGCGGGCCACGCACTGGAGGACCGGGTGGTCTTCCGCGTACCGCACGGGCAGGCCCGCGTGCCCGGTGAGGACGCTGGGGCCCGGCGCGCCCGAAGGCGTGGCCGCCACCCGCACCAGGCGCGGCGGGGCGCCCGGTTCCCCGTCCGCCCTCGGGGCACCGGCGACCCGGTCGATCACGGCATGGTCGGCGAACCCGGCGAGCGCGAAGTCCAGATGGACGGTCGCCGCCTCGGCCGGGTCCTCGCACTCGGCGGCCGCCCGCGCGGCCCGGTGCAACTGGTTCGTCCGGAACCGCAGCAGCGACGCCTCCTGCTCGCTCCGCTTGGCCTCGGTGACGTCCTGGAACAGCCAGCCGACGCCGAGCGGCACCGGCTCCTCGGCGAGCGGCGAGGCGAGCCGCACGAAGCCGCTGCGCCAGCAGCGCCGCTTCTCGCCGTCCGGGGTCCGCACCCCCACCCACATCTCGGCGGGCGCGGGCGGGGCGCCCTCGGCGAGGACGTGGGTCAGCGCGTTCTCCAGCTCCTCGACGCCCCGGGTGAGCAGATCGCCCAGCGGACGGCCCAGGACGGCCGTACGGCCGGTGCCGAGCGCGCGGGCCGCGTGCGCGTTGACGACGGCGGGGCGCAGGTCGGCGTCGACGAGGACGACGCCCCAGGACGCGTTCTCGAAGAGGGCCTCGCTGAGCGCGATGGAGCGCTCCAGGTCGATCTGGGTGTGCACCTCGCTGAAGGCGCAGTACAGCCCGGCGGGTTTGCCGTCGGGGCCGCGGACGGCGGCGGACTGGGTGCGCACGAGGACCCGGCCGCCGTCCTTGGTGACCAGGGCGAACTCGTGCACCTGCCGGCCGGGCGAGCGCATGGCCGCCATCAGCCGGCCCTCGATCTCCTCGGCGTCCGCCTCGCGCACCGCCCAGCCGGCGAAGCCGTGCCGGCCGACCGCCTCCGCGGTGGTCCAGCCGAGGATGCGCTCGGCCTCGCGGTTCCAGTGGGTGACGACGCCGTCGGCGTCGAAGGCGCACAGGGCCGCGTCCATCCCGTCGAGCAGCGCGGCGAGCAGGTCCGAGCCGTCGGGACCCTCCGGGCCGGGCCGCTCGGGCTCGTCCGGTCCCAGTTCGTCGGTGGTCCCACTACGGCGGGAAGCACTCACCTGGACCCCCTCAGGTTCGCTCACTTGCCCTCATTCAACTTGAACGTGACGCAGCCCACATATGGTTCCCGCAAGATTGCGGGGGGAATCGTTGTACGCCGCTGCGGCCGGGTACGCCTCGGCCCGCTAGGGCGCGGCCAGCCGCAGGTCGACCCAGACATCGCTCGCGCCGTCCAGCACGTACCGCTCCGTCTCGGCGAACCCGCGCGCCTCGGCGAAGCGCAGGCCGTCCTCGTTGACGGCCAGCACGCAGGTCTCCACGATCCGGGCGCCGAGCACGCGCGCGTGGGCGAGGCCGTTGGCGTACAGCGCGGTGCCGTGTCCGCGACGGCGGTACGGCGGCAGCACCCGCGCGATGACGGTCGCCACCGCCTCCTCGCCCTCCGGGGGCCGTACGGTCGAGCAGCCGACGAGGACATCGCCGACGTAGGCGTTCTCCAGGCGGTAGCGGTCGGCACGCGCGCGTGCGTCGTCGAGGGACAGGGCGGCCGGAGGCACGATCGCGTTGTGGACGTACCGCCACTGTTCGAGCATGGCCGCACCGGCGACCGGCGCGATACGAAGACGAAGATCGGTCACGGCACCAGGCAATCGTGCGGCCGTGCCGGCGTCAACGGGGTTGCGGGTCCAGGGCGCTCGGGTCCTGGCCTCGCGGGTCCTGGGTCCTGGCCTCGCGGGTCCTGGGCTTCCGGCTCGCGCCCGGCGGGGCGGCGGGCGTACACCTCGATCTCGATTCTCGTCCTCGGGTCGGCCAGCCCGCAGACCATCATCGTGGCCGCCGGCCGCACCTCGCCGAAACAGCCGCGCAGCACCGGCCGGCAGGGCTCGAAGTCGGCCCGGTCGGGCAGCAGGTAGCGCACCCGCACGACGTCCGCGAACCCGCATCCCGCCTCCGCCAGCGCGGCCCCTATGTTGCGCAGGCACTGCTCGGCCTGCTCCACCACGTCGTCCGAGATGGTCATCGTCGTGTGGTCGAAGCCGGTCGTCCCCGACACGTGCACCCGGTCGCCGTCGACGACGGCCCGCGCGTATCCGATCCGCTCCTCGAAGAGGGAGCCGCTGAGGATGGCCCGCCGTCCGGCCATGGGAGGAGTCATGGGTGAGGTCATGGCCGGACGCTGGGCGAAAAAACAGTTGCCCCGACGACGGGACGCTTCCTAGGGTGGTGAGCACACGAGAAGGGAGGTGGTTCGGCGAATGTACGAGAACCGGACGCGTGAGGTGGCTGCGGGCTAGCCCGTCACCACACCGAGTGCGGTGCCGGACCGACGCGTGAAGACGCGTGCAGCCGGCCCAATCCCAGCAGTCACCCGACCCGCGAGTCGCCGGTACGTCCGGCCGGCCCTCCCCGGAGGACCAGACTCGCGGGTCGTCTGCGTTCACCGGCCTCCGCTGCCACGGCCGCCGCCCCGTGGAATCTTCGGTACGTGATCTGCGCCACGCGTGAATCCACGGGCAGGGAGTACGCTGACCGCATGCTTTCGCTCGTTCGGCGCCGCCACGTGGACTACGTCCGCGTCACGAGCATGGGCTGTCGACGCTCCGTCTGAGCCGTCCGGCCCCTTTTTCCGCGGTTCAGCAGCCGCTCGCGTTTCCCTTTCTCTGCCCACTTGGCACCCGTGCGCCCGCCCCACCCACGGCGCTCGCGCGGGACCCGTACACCTTGCGGACGCACCATGACGAACGTGTCGACGAATCCGTCGTACCAGCAACTGCCGATCATCGATCTCTCCGCGGCCGACCGCGGGCCGCGGGCCCGGGACCTGTTGCGCGCCCAACTGCACGGTGCCGCGCACGACGTGGGGTTCTTCCAGCTGGTGGGGCACGGAGTGAGCCAGGAGGAGACCGGGGCGCTGCTCTCCGCGATGCGGAGGTTCTTCGCGCTGCCGGAGGCCGAGCGGCTCGCGATCGACAATGTGCGCTCGCCGCACTTCCGCGGCTACACCCGCACCGGCGACGAGCGGACCGGGGGCCGGCGGGACTGGCGGGACCAGCTGGACATCGGGGCGGAGCGGCCGGCGCGGCTGCCCGGCCCCGGGGAGCCCGCCTACTGGTGGCTGGAGGGGCCCAACCAGTGGCCCGCCGGGCTGCCCGAGCTGCGGGTGGCCGCGCTGCGCTGGATCGAGCGGCTCAGCGGTGTCGCGGAGAAGCTGCTGCACGAGTTGCTCGCCGCGATCGGGGCGCCCGCGGACTTCTACGACCCGGTGTTCGGGGAGCGGGCGCACCCGCACCTGAAGCTGGTGCGCTATCCGGGGAGCGCGGGCGACGGTGCCGGCCAGGGCGTGGGCGCCCACAAGGACTACGGGTTCCTGACGCTGCTGCTCCAGGACCAGGTGGGCGGGCTCCAGGTGCAGCGCGAGGACGGGCTGTTCCATGACGTGCCGCCGCTGCCGGGGGCCTTCGTCGTCAACCTCGGGGAGCTGCTGGAGGTGGCGACGAACGGGTATCTGCTGGCCACAAACCACCGGGTGGTGTCGCCGCCGAGCGCGGTGGAGCGGTTCTCCGTGCCGTTCTTCTACAACCCGCGGCTGGACGCGCGCGTGGAGCCCCTGCCCTTCCCGCACGCCTCCGCCGCACCCGGTGTGACCGACGACCCGGCCAACCCGCTGTTCGCGGAGTACGGCTTCAACGAGCTGAAGGGCAAGCTGCGGGCCCACCCGCTGGTGGCCGAGCGGCATCACGCGGAGCTGCTCAGCCCCGCGTGATCGCCTGACGCACGGCCAGGGGCCGGCCGTCCGGTCGTCCCCGGCGGGCGCGCGACGACGGCCACGGCACCTCGCCGCGCCGGCGGAGCGCCCGAGCCCGCCCGGTGTGCGGACGCGCCTCCGCCGTGCGGCGCACCGCGTCCGACGCCGTCCGGTGGTCCACCGGGAACGACGGGACGACGCTCAGCGGGCGATGTCCGCGTATCCCTCGATCTCGTGGGGGCGGCGGGAGCCGGGGCCGGTGTAGCGGGCGGAGGGGCGCACGAGGCGGCCGGTGCGCTTCTGCTCCAGGATGTGCGCCGACCAGCCGGCGGTGCGGGCGCAGGTGAACATCGACGTGAACATGTGCGCGGGGACCTCGGCGAAGTCGAGGACGATGGCCGCCCAGAACTCCACGTTGGTCGCCAGGACGCGGTCCGGGCGGCGGGCGTGGAGTTCGGCGAGGGCGGCCTTCTCCAGGGCCTCGGCGATCTCGAAGCGGGGTGCGCCCAGCTCGCGGGCGGTGCGGCGCAGCACCCGCGCGCGCGGGTCCTCGGCGCGGTAGACGCGGTGGCCGAAGCCCATGAGGCGTTCGCCCTTGTCGAGGGCCTGCTTGACGTACGCCTCGGCGTCGCCGGTGCGCTCGATCTCCTCGATCATGCCCAGGACGCGGGAGGGCGCGCCGCCGTGCAGGGGGCCGGACATGGCTCCCACGGCGCCGGAGAGGGCGGCGGCGACGTCGGCGCCGGTGGAGGCGATGACGCGGGCGGTGAAGGTGGACGCGTTCATGCCGTGCTCGGCGGCGGAGGTCCAGTACGCGTCGACCGCGGCGACGTGCTTGGGGTCGGGCTCCCCGCGCCAGCGGATCATGAACCGCTCGACGACGGAGTGCGCCTTGTCGATCTCGCTCTGCGGCACCATGGGGCGGCCCTGGCCGCGGGCGGACTGGGCGACGTAGGACAGCGCCATGACGGCGGCGCGGGCGAGGTCCTCGCGGGCCCGCTCGACGTCGATGTCGAGGAGCGGTTCGAGGCCCCAGACGGGGGCGAGCATGGCGAGCGCGGACTGGACGTCGACGCGGATGTCACCGGAGTGGACGGGGATGGGGAACGGCTCGGCGGGCGGCAGTCCGGGGTTGAAGGCGCCGTCGACGAGCAGGCCCCATACGTTGCCGAAGGAGACGTGGCCGACCAGGTCCTCGATGTCGACGCCCCGGTACCGGAGTGCGCCGCCCTCCTTGTCCGGTTCGGCGATCTCCGTCTCGAACGCGACGACTCCTTCGAGTCCGGGTACGAAGTCGGACATCAGGCGGCTCCTCGTGATGTGTGCGACGGATGGCGCCGGTGGATCCACGGTCCGTGCGGGGACTCGCGGTCCTGGGCGGTCACCCCGGTGATGCCCCGTGCGGTCGGCGGTCACCCCTGGGATGACATCAGCACCATATCTCCGAGTGCCACCTTTGGGGAGTGTGGCGGCACTCAGTGCCACCTCCGGTGGGCGGAGGCCTGCCTGCCGGTGGCTCCGGTGCGGCAAGATGACGGCGTGGACCACGCAGAAACCGTCTCTCCCGATCCCGCCTCCATGCGCAAGCAGTACCGGGCGGAGGGCCTCGACGAGGCCGACCTGGCAGCCACTCCCGTGGAGCAGTTCGCGCGCTGGTTCCGGCAGGCCGCGACGGAGGCGCACCTGTTCGAGCCGAACGCCATGGTCGTCGCCACCGCGGACGCCCAGGGGCGGCCGTCGTCCCGCACGGTGCTGCTGAAGCACTTCGACGAGCAGGGCTTCGTCTTCTACACCAACTACGACTCCCGCAAGGCCCGAGACCTCGGCGAGAACCCCCACGTCTGCCTGCTGTTCCCGTGGCACCCGATGGCCCGGCAGGTCATCGTGCGGGGCGTGGCCCGGCGCACGGGGCGGGACGAGACGGCGGCGTACTTCCGGAGCCGGCCGCACGGCTCGCAGCTCGGCGCGTGGGCGAGCGTGCAGTCCGCGGTGATCGCCTCCCGCGACGACCTCGACGCCTCCTACGCCGAACTGGCGGCCCGCTATCCGGCGGGCGAGCAGGTGCCGGTGCCGCCGCACTGGGGCGGTTTCCGGGTGGCACCGGAGTCGGTGGAGTTCTGGCAGGGCCGGGAGAACCGGCTCCACGACCGCCTGCGGTACGTGGCGGAGACGGACGGCGGCTGGCGCGTGGAGCGGCTCAGCCCGTGAGGGCGGCCCGCCCGATCGGTTTCACGTGGAACAAGCCGGTGCTCGAAGGGACCGGCACGGGGACCCTCGTGGGGGATCGCCCGGGGCCGGCCGCTCAGCGGCCGAGGTTCTGTTCCAGCAGGGCCGCCCACTGGGCGACGACGCGGTCGCGGCGGGGGCCGTCGTCGGTGAGGAGGTTGGCGAGGCCCAGGCCGCGGGCCATGTCGAGGAGACCCTGGACGGTCTCCCTGACTCCGGGCCCGGACTCGTCGGCGCCGAGGAGGTCGACGGCTATGCGGTGGGTCTCGCGGCCGACCCGGGCCTCCAGCTCCGTGACGCGCGAACGCAGCTGTTCCTCGTTGGAGGCGGCGACCCACAGGTGCAGGGCGGCCCGGAAGAGAGGGCCGGTGTAGAGGTCGACGAGGGCCGAGACGACGGCGCGCCGGTCGCCAGCCGCGCCTTGCGGGAACAGGGCGCGCAGGGCGAGGGAGCGTTCCTCGGCGACGTATTCGACGGCGGCGGTGAAGAGGTCCTCACGGGTGGGGAAGTGGTGCTGGGCGGCGCCGCGGGAGACGCCTGCCCGTTCGGCGACGACGGAGACCGTGGAGCCCGCCCAGCCGTGTTCGGCGAGGCAGGCCACGGCGGCTTCCAGGAGCCGCTGCCGGGTGGCCCGGCTGCGGTCCTGCTTGGGGGCGCGGTCGCGGTCGACCGGGCTCACAACACCCATGCGGGTTCCCGTCGTTCGAGAAAGGCCGTCATTCCCTCGCGGGCCTGCGGGGAGGCGAACAGTCGGGCGGAGAGCGCGGTGAGATCGGCCGCGTCCCGCTCGAACGCCTCCAGCACCCTAACCGTGAGCAGCCGTTTCGTCTCGGCCAGGCCCTGGGGCGCGGCTCTGCGCAGGCCGTCCAGGACGGGGGCGAGTACGGCGTCGACGTCGTCGGCGGTCGCGGTGAGCAGGCCGATGCGGGCCGCCTCGGGGGCGTCGAAGCGTTCGCCGGTGAGGTAGTAGCGGGACAGGGCGCGGGGGTCGGTGCGCGGGAGGAGCGGCAGGGAGATGACCGCCGGGGCCACGCCGACGCGTACCTCGGTGAAGGCGAACGTCGACGCGGTGGACGCGGCGGTGATGTCGCAGGCGGCGAGGAGGCCGAGGCCGCCGGCGCGGACGTGTCCGGTGACGCGGGCGACGACCGGCCTGGGCAGTGCGACGAGCTGCCGCAGCAGGCCGACGAAGGCGTCCGGGGCAGGGGGGTCGCGCAGGTCGGCGCCGGCGCAGAAGGTCCCGCCGGTGTGGGTGAGGACGACCGCGCGGACGCCGGGGTCCTCGGCGCAGTCGGCGAGCGCGTCGGCGAGTTGGGCGACGAGGGCGGCCGAGAGGGCGTTGCGGGTGTCGGTGGCGTCGAGGCTGAGTGTCTCGACGCCCCGGTCACGGGCGCGGCCGATCAGCGAGGTCATGGGCGTTGCTCCCTCCGTGGCCGTCCGGGGCGGTCCCTGCGGTGCGGTCATGGGCGCTTCCTCAGTTCGCGGCGCAGGATCTTCCCGGAGGCGGCGCGCGGGACGGTGTCGATGAAGGTGACGAGGCGGACGCGCTTGTACGGGGCGACGCGTTCGGCGACGTACATCGCGACCTCTCCCTCGGCGAGGTCGGGGGCGGTCGGCCGGCGGACCACGTACGCGTGCGGCACCTCGTTGCCGGTGTCGTCGTGCTCGCCGATGACGGCGGCGTCGGCGATGCCGGGGTGGGTGAGCAGCAGCGCCTCCAGTTCCGCGGGGGCCACCTGGAAGCCCTTGTACTTGATGAGTTCCTTGACCCGGTCGACGACGAACAGCCAGCCGTCGGCGTCGACGCGGCCGACGTCGCCGGTGTGCAGCCAGCCGGCACGGTCGATCATGGCGGCGGTGGCGTCGGGGCGGCCCAGGTAGCCCTTCATGACCTGGGGGCCGCGGATGAGGATCTCGCCGGCTTCGCCGACGCCGAGGTCCTTGTCGGGGTCGTCGAGGGAGACGATGCGCATCTCGGTGCCGGCGATCAGCTTGCCGACGGTGCCGGCGGGGGCCTCGCGCATGGCGTCCAGGGGGACGACGTGGGTGCCGGGCGACAGCTCGGTCATGCCGTAGGCCTGGCCGAGGGGCGGCAGGTTCAGGCGCGCGGCGCAGGCGGCGGCGAGGCCGGCGTCCAGGGGTGCGGCGGCGCTGATGACGTACCGCAGGGACGACAGGTCGTACTGGGCGATCGCCGGGTGCTTGGCGAGGGCGAGGACGATCGGCGGGGCCACGTACAGGCCGGTGATGCGGTGGTTCTGGATGGCCGCGAGGAACGTCTCCAAGTCGAAGCGGGGCAGGACGACGACGGTGGCGCCCTTGCGCAGCGGCGCGTTCATGAGGGCGGTGAGGCCGTAGATGTGGAAGAAGGGGAGAACCGCCAGGACGCGGTCGCCGGGGCCCGCCGTGACCGCCGGTTCGAGCTGGGCGAGGTTGGTGGCGATCTGCCGGTGGGTGAGCATTACGCCCTTGGGGACGCCCGTGGTGCCCGAGGAGTACGGCAGGGCCGCGACGTCCTCCGTGGGGTCGATGGCGACCTGCGGCTCGGGTGCGGCGGAGCCGAGCATGTCGATCAGTGAGCGGTGCCCGGGGGCGCTGTCGCAGACGAAGATCTCCTCGACGCCGCCCGCCAGTTCGGCCGCCCGGCGGGCCGTCCCCAGCAGGGGGGAGACGGTGACGATCCAGCGGGCGGCCGAGTCGCCGAGCTGTTTGGCGAACTCCTCGGCGGTGGCCAGCGGGTGCACGGTGGTGACGGTGGCCCCCGCGCGGGTGGCGGCGTAGAACGCGGTCGGGAAGGCGATCGTGTTGGGGCTGTGCAGGGCGAGCACGTCGCCCTTGCGGACGCCGGCCTCGGCGAGAGCGGCGGCGATCCGCCGGTGGAACCGGTCCACCTGCTCGTAGGTGAGGGTGGTGCCGTCGGTGCCGTCGACGAGGGCGGGCAGGTCGCCGAAGGCGGCGGCATGCCCGAGTACGGCGTCGTGGATGGGGAGTTCTATGGGCGGGACGTCCGCGTACTCGCTGTGGAACACGGTTCCTCCTCGCCGGCCGGCGGGTGACCGGACGGTCAGTACGACTTGGGCAGGCCCAGGGTCTGGTGGGAGACGTAGTTGAGAATCATCTCCCGGCTCACCGGGGCGATACGAGCCACGCGCGAGGCCGTTATCAGCGAGGCGAGGCCGAACTCGCGTGTGAGGCCGTTGCCTCCCAGGGTGTGCACCGCCTGGTCGACCGCCTTCACGCAGGCCTCCCCGGCGGCGTACTTCGCCATGTTGGCCGCCTCGCCCGCGCCGACGTCGTCCCCCGCGTCGTAGAGGTGGGCGGCCTTCTGCATCATCAGGCGGGCCAGTTCGAGGTCGATGTGGGCCTGGGCGAGGGGGTGCGCGATGGCCTGGTGGGCGCCGATGGGCGTCTTCCAGACGGTGCGCTCGCGGGCGTACTCGATCGCCTTGCCGAGGGCGAAGCGGCCCATGCCGATGGCGAAGGCGGCCGTCATGACGCGCTCCGGGTTGAGGCCGGCGAACAGCTGGAGCAGGCCCGCGTCCTCGTCGCCGACGAGCGCCTCGGCGGGCAGCCGTACGTCGTCGAGGACCAGCTCGAACTGCTTCTCCACCGCCTGGAGTTCCATGTCGATGGGCCGCCGGGTGAAGCCGGGGGCGTCGCGCGGGACGATGAACAGGCAGGGCTTGAGGCTGGTGCGGCCGCCGTCACGGGAGGCGGTCTCCGTCCGGCCGACGACGAGGGTGGCGTCGGCGATGTCCACGCCGGAGACGAAGACCTTGCGGCCGGTCAGCAGCCAGTCGCCGCTCGCCTCGTCGCGGCGGGCGGTGGTGGTGATGCGGTGGCTGTTGGAGCCGGCGTCGGGCTCGGTGATGCCGAAGGCCATCAGGCGGGACCCGTCGGCGAGGGCGGGCAGCCACTCCCGCTTCTGCGCGTCCGTGCCGAAGCGGGCGATCACCGTGCCGCAGATGGCGGGGCTGACGATCATCATCAGCAGGGGGGATCCGGCGGCGCCGAGTTCCTCCAGGACGAGGGAGAGTTCGGCGATGCCGCCGCCTCCGCCGCCGTACTCCTCGGGGAGGTTGACGCCGATGTAGCCGAGCTTGGCGGCTTCCCGCCAGAGGTCGCCGTGGGGGGAGGCGTGGTGGTTCCTGGCGAAGCCGGACACCGCTGCCCGCAGGGCTTTGTGTTCGTCGGACTCGATGAGGGTGGTCATGGTGGCTCCTTCGCGTGCGGCTCGTCCGTGGCTGGCCGTGCGGTTCCCGACACCCCTAGGAGGCTTGCACCACGGCCAGTAGTGCGTTGACCTCCACCTGCTGTCCCGTCGTCACCGGCAGCGCCGTCAGCGTCCCCGCCGTCGGCGCCGAGATGACGTGTTGCATCTTCATCGCTTCGAGCCACACGATCGGTTCACCCGCCCGGACACTCGATCCGGTGACGAGACCGTCCGCGATCCTGACGATCGTGCCGGGCATCGGGGCCAGCAGGGAGCCGGGCGCGCGCTGGTCCTCGGGCTCGGGGAAGCGGGGCAGGGCGGTGAGGGCGGTGGCGTTCACGTGGACGCGGTCGCCGTACCGGGCCACCCGGAACCTGCGCCGTACGCCGTCCACCTCCAGGACGACGAGGGAGGCGTCGGCGTGGACGACGTGCACGCCGTCCGCCGCGAGGCCGGTCCGGGTGTGGTGGTAGCGGGCCTCGTGCTCCTCGCCCGCCATGCGGTAGCGCCGGATCTGCGGCTGGGAGGGCAGGTTGCGCCAGCCGCCGAAGCGGGAGCGGCCGGGCGCCTCGGCGAGGGCGGCCGCCAGCGGGGCGTACGGGTCGGGGGTCGGCGTGGTGAGGGTCGTGAGGTGGCGGTCGTAGAAGCCGGTGTCCATGCGGGCGGAGGTGAACTCCTCGTGCCGCAGGGAGGCGACGAGCAGGTCGCGGTTGGTGACCGGGCCGTGGACGGTCGCCCTCTCCAGCGCGCCCGCGAGGGCGCGGACGGCCTCCGCGCGCGTGGGGGCGTGGGCGACGACCTTGGCGAGCATCGGGTCGTAGTGGACGCCGATGGCGTCGCCGTCGCCGAAGCCGGTGTCGAGGCGGACCCCGTCGGGGACGGCGAGGCGGTGCAGGGTGCCGGTCTGCGGGGTCCAGTCGGCCGCCGGGTCCTCGGCGTAGAGCCGGGCCTCGACGGCGTGGCCGCGCGCGTGAGGCGGCTCGGCGGCGAGGGCGTGGCCCTCCGCGACGCGGATCTGCTCGGCCACCAGGTCGAGGCCGAAGACGGCCTCCGTGACGGGGTGTTCGACCTGGAGGCGGGTGTTCATCTCCAGGAAGTGGGCGCGGCCGTCGGCGACGAGGAACTCGACGGTGCCGGCGCCGGTGTAGGCCACGGCGCGTGCGGCCCGTACGGCCAGCGCACGCAGTTCGCCCGCGAGTTCGTCGGAGAGGCCGGGGGCCGGGGCCTCCTCGATCACCTTCTGGTGGCGGCGCTGGAGGGAGCAGTCGCGGGTGCCGAGCGCCCAGACCGTGCCGTGGGTGTCGGCGAGGATCTGCACCTCGACGTGGCGGCCGTTCTCCAGGTAGGGCTCGACGAAGACCTCGCCGTCGCCGAAGGCGCTCGCGGCCTCGGCGCGCGCGCCCTCCAGGGCGGGCGTCAGCTCCGCCAGGCGGCGTACGACGCGCATGCCGCGTCCGCCGCCGCCCGCTGCGGCCTTCACCAGCACCGGCAGGTCGGCCTCGGTCACCTCGTCGGCGGCCAGGGGGGCGAGCCCCATGAGCGCCTTGGCGCGGGTCTTGGACGCCATCGCCTCGATCGCCTCGGGCGGCGGCCCGATCCAGACGAGGCCGGCGTCCTGGACGGCGCGCGCGAAGCCGGCGTTCTCGGAGAGGAAGCCGTAGCCGGGGTGGACGGCGTCGGCGCCCGCCGCGACGGCCGCCTTCACGATCAAGTCGGCCCGCAGATACGTCTCCGCGGGCGTGTCGCCCGGCAGCCGTACGGCGGTGTCGGCCACGCGCGCGTGCAGGGCGTTCTCGTCGGCGTCCGAGTGCACGGCGACCGTCCGGATCCCGGACGCACGGCAGGTGCGGAAGACGCGGCAGGCGATCTCGCCGCGGTTGGCGACGAGCACAGAAGTGATCACTGGGGGTTCCTCACATCCGGAAGACGCCGAAGCCGCCCCGCGCGCCCTCGTAGGGGGCGGTGTGGACGGCCGACAGGCACAGGCCGAGGACGGTGCGGGTGTCGCGGGGGTCGATGACACCGTCGTCGTACAGCCGCCCCGACAGGAACATGGGCAGCGACTCGGACTCGATCTGCTGCTCGACCATGGCGCGCAGGGCGGCGTCGCCCTCCTCGTCGTAGGGCAGTCCCCTGGCGGCGGCGGACTGGCGGGCGACGATGGAGAGCACCCCGGCGAGCTGCTGCGGGCCCATCACGGCCGACTTGGCGCTGGGCCAGGCGAACAGGAAGCGGGGGTCGTAGGCGCGCCCGCACATGCCGTAGTGGCCGGCGCCGTAGGAGGCGCCCATGAGGACGGACAGGTGCGGGACCTTCGAGTTGGACACGGCGTTGATCATCATCGAGCCGTGTTTGACGATGCCGCCCCGCTCGTACTCCTTGCCGACCATGTAGCCGGTGGTGTTGTGCAGGAAGACGAGCGGGATGTCGCGCTGGTTGGCGAGCTGGATGAACTGCGCGGCCTTCTGCGACTCGGCGCTGAACAGCACCCCCTGGGCGTTGGCGAGGATGCCCACCGGGTAGCCGTGCAGGCTCGCCCAGCCGGTCACCAGGCTGGTCCCGTACAGCGGCTTGAACTCGTCGAAGTCGGAGGCGTCGACGATGCGGGCGATCACCTCGCGGGGGTCGAACGGCACCTTGAGGTCGCCGGGGACGATGCCGAGGAGTTCCTCGGGGTCGTACCTGGGCGGCTCGGCCGGTCCGGGATCCTCGTACGCCTTGCGGTGGTTGAGGCGGGCGACGATCCGCCGGGCCTGGCGCAGGGCGTCCGGTTCGTCGACGGCGAAGTGGTCGGCGAGGCCGGACACGCGCGCGTGCATCTCCGCGCCGCCCAGCGACTCGTCGTCGCTCTCCTCACCGGTCGCCATCCTCACCAGCGGCGGCCCGCCGAGGAACACCTTCGCCCGCTCCTTGACCATGATCACGTGGTCGGACATGCCGGGGACGTACGCGCCGCCGGCCGTGGAGTTGCCGAAGACGACGGCGACGGTCGGGATGCCGGCCGCGGACAGCCGGGTCAGGTCGCGGAAGATCGCGCCGCCGGGGATGAAGATGTCCTTCTGCGAGGGCAGGTCGGCCCCGCCGGACTCCACCAGGCTGATCACGGGCAGCCGGTTGGTGAGCGCGATGTCGTTGGCGCGCAGGGCCTTCCTCAGCGACCACGGGTTGCTGGCGCCGCCGCGCACGGTGGGGTCGTTGGCGGTGATCAGGCACTCCACGCCCTCGACCACCCCGATGCCGGTGACGAGGGAGGCGCCGACCGCGTACTCGCTGCCCCAGGCCGCCAGCGGGGACAGTTCCAGGAAAGGCGTGTCGGGGTCCAGGAGCAGCTCGACGCGCTCGCGGGCCGGCAGCTTGCCGCGCGCCCGGTGCCGGGCCACGTACTTCTCGCCGCCGCCGGCCAGCGCCTTGGCGTGATCGGCGTCGAGGTCGGCGAGCTTGGCGAGCATGCTGTCGCGGTGGGCCCGGTGGTCGGGGCCGTGGGGGTCCAGCGCCGAGGACAGGACGGTCACAGCAGGTCCTCCGGTATGTCCAGGTGGCGGGCGCGCAGCCATTCGCCGAGCGCCTTGGCCTGCGGGTCGAAGCGGTGCTGCGAGGCGACACCGGCGCCGAGGAGGCCCTCGACGACGAAGTTCAGGGCGCGCAGCCGGGGCAGGACGTGCCGGGTCACGGGGAACGCGCCGCTCTCCGGGATCAGTTCGCGGAACCGGTCGACGGTGAGGGCGTGGGCGAGCCACCGCCAGGCCGCCTCCGACCGCACCCATACGCCCACGTTGGCGTCGCCGCCCTTGTCGCCGCTGCGGGCGCCGGCGACGAGCCCGAGAGGCGCCCGGCGCACGGGCCCGTCCGGCGGCGGCTCGGGCAGCGGCGGCGGCGGTACGTCGGCCAGGCCCAGGGTGTCGGTGGCCGGGGGGACGGGGACGCGGCGGCCGTCGGCGAGGACGGCCACGTGGTCCACCTCGTCCCGCGGGACGTACGCGGCCTCGAACACCCCGTAGGGGGCGCCCCTGCCGGGCGGCGCGAGGACATGGAAGCCGGGATAGCTGGCCAGTGCCAGCTCGACGGCCGCGCCGCTCAGGGCCCGTCCCACCACGGCCCGGTCCGGGTCGCGGACGACGAGG
Source organism: Streptomyces sp. NPDC006259 (assembly GCF_042870975.1). NCBI lineage: Bacteria > Bacillati > Actinomycetota > Actinomycetes > Kitasatosporales > Streptomycetaceae > Streptomyces > Streptomyces sp. NPDC006259. The sequence continues at coordinate 205,379 of NZ_JBIAHY010000008.1, forward strand.
CGCAGCAGCGCGCTCGCCGTCTCCTGCGTGCTCGCGTCGGGCCGGTCGGTGCGGACCAGGTCCCAGCGGACCTCTTGCGGCGCCGGGGTGGCGAGGGCCATCGCCATCTGCCCGCGCACCAGCGCCGCCTTGTCCTCGACGTCCAGGCCGGTCAGCACGAAGACCACCTCGTTGCGGAACCCGCCGATCCGTGTGCGGCCCACCTTGAGGTCCGGCGGCGGCGCCTCCCCGCGCACGCCGTCGATCCGGACGCGGTCGGGGCCGTCCTGGGTGAGCCGTACGGTGTCCAGCCGGGCGGTGACGTCCGGTCCGGCGTACCGGGCGCCGCCCGTCTCGTACAGCAGTTGGGCGGTGACCGTGCCGACGTCGACGAAGCCGCCCGTGCCCGGATGCTTGGTGATGACGCTGCTGCCGTCGGCGTGCAGCTCGGCGAGCGGGAATCCGGGTCTGCGGGCGTCGCGGTGGCCCTCGCGGAAGAAGGCGTAGTTGCCGCCGGTGGCCTGCGTCCCGCACTCCAGGACGTGCCCGGCGACGACGGCCCCCGCGAGCCGGTCGTGGTCGGTGGGGGCCCAGTCGAAGTGGGCGGCGGCGGGCCCGGTGACCAGGGCCGCGTCCGTCACCCGCCCGGTCACCACGACGTCCGCGCCCGCCCGCAGGCAGGCGGCGATGCCGAAGCCGCCGAGGTAGGCGTGCGCGGTGAGGCTGTCGGGATACCGGGGCCCCAGGTCGTCGCCCTCGACGTGCGCGACCCGTACGGCGATGCCGAGCCGGTCCGCCAGCGCCCGTACGGCGTCGGCGAGTCCGGCCGGGTCGAGGCCGCCGGCGTTGGTGACGATCCTGACCCCGCGCTCGTGGGCGAGGCCGAGGGTCTCCTCCAGCTGGCGCAGGAAGGTGCGGGCGTACCCGGCGGAGGGGTCCTTCAGGCGGTCCCGGCCGAGGATGAGCATGGTCAGCTCGGCGAGGTAGTCGCCGGTGAGGACGTCGAGTTCACCGCCGGTGAGCATCTCGCGCATCGCGTCGAAGCGGTCGCCGTAGAAGCCGGAGGCGTTGCCGACGCGCAGGGGCCGTCCAGCGCGCCGGGCCGTCACGGGGTGGCCCCCTTCGGCGGGCGGCCGGTGCCGGGCGGCCCCGCGAAGGCCTGGGCGATGGACAGCCAGCGGTCGGCGTCGGGCCCTTCGGCGCGCAGGGCGAGGTCGGTGCGGTGGGCGCGCCGGGTCACCAGCAGGCAGAAGTCGAGCGCGGGGCCGGTGACGCGCTGGGGGGCGTCCTCGGGTCCGTACGTCCACACCTCGCCTGAGGGACTGCGGAGTTCCACCCGTACGGGGTCGGCGGGGGCGGGGAGCCCGTGCACGCCGAAGGAGAAGTCCCGGGTGCGGACGCCGAGCCGGGCGATGTGCCGCAGGCGGTCGGTGGGGGCGCGGGTGACGCCGAGGGCCTCGGCCACGTCCAGGCCGTGGGCCCAGGTCTCCATGAGGCGTGCGGTGGCGAGGGAGGCGGCCGCCATCGGGGGGCCGTACCAGGGGAAGCGGGCGCCGGCCGGGGCCGTGCGCAGCGCCTCGTCGAGGGCGGCGCGGCCTTCCCGCCAGCGGGTCAGCAGTGCGGCGGGCGGGAGTCCGGCGGCCTCCTCGGCGCCCTGGTCGACGAAGGAGTCTGGGGCGGCGAGGGCGTGTTCGACCAGGGTGCGGAATCCGTCCTCGTCCGTGACGGCGAGGAGGGCGGAGTGGTCGGTCCAGGCGAGGTGCGCGATCTGGTGGGCGACGGTCCAGCCGGGGGCGGGGGTCGGCCGCGACCAGCGGTCGGGACCCGCCCCGGCCACCAGCCGGTCGAGGTCGTCGCTTTCGGCACGCAGGTCGTCGAGCACGGGCGTCGGGTCGGCCATGGGGAGGAGCATGGCAGCGCACCCAGAAACAAGCAAGCATGCTTGCATGATTTGCTGGACGGACCCCGGCCGCCCGCACCGCCGCCCTGGGAGGAGCCCTGCCGGCCCCGGCCCGCAGGGACGGACCCGGCCGCCCGCACCCCCGGAGCAGCCCGCCGGCCCCGGAGCAGCCCGCCGGCCCCGGCCCACCCCGCAGGACGGACCCGGCCGCCCGCTCGCCGTCCTCCCGCCGAGGAGCCTCCAGGCACCCCGCGGGGGCCGTCAGGCCTCCGGGACCGCGGCCGGCCGCCGCCCCACCTGCGTCCGCACCGCGCCCATGCTCGCCGCGATGACCAGGGCGATCGCTGCCGCCTCCATGGCGGACAGGGCCTGGTCGAGGATCAGGAAGCCGGCCGTCGCCGCGAGGGCGGGCTCCAGGCTCATCATGATCGCGAAGGTGGAGGCGGGCATGCGGCGCAGCGCGAGGAGTTCGAGGGTGTAGGGCAGGACGGAGGACAGGACGGCCACTGCCGCGCCCAGGCCGAGCGTCACCGGGTCGAGCAGCTTCGTGCCCGACTCGACGACGCCCAGGGGCAGGAACACCACCGCGCCCACCGCCATCGCCAGCGCGAGCCCGTCCGCCTGCGGGAAGCGGCGGCCGGTACGACCGCTGAAGACGATGTACGCCGCCCACATCACGCCCGCCGACAGCGCGAAAGCGGCGCCCAGCGGGTCGAGGTCGCGGACCCCGCCGCCGAGCAGGAAGACACCGGCGAGCGCGAGCCCGGCCCAGACGAGGTTCAGGGCGCGCCGCGAGACCACGACCGAGAGGGCGAGTGGGCCGAGGACCTCCAGGGTGACCGCGGTGCCCAGGGGGATGCGGTCGACGGACTGGTAGAAGAGGCCGTTCATCGCGGCCATGGTGACGCCGAAGACGACGACCGTGCCCCAGTCGGCGCGGGAGTGCCCGCGCAGCCTCGGCCGGCAGACGGCCAGCAGGACGACGGCCGCGACCAGCAGCCGCAACGCCACCACGCCCAGCGCGCCGGCCCGCGGCATCAGGGTCACCGCGAGGGCGCCGCCGAACTGGACGGACACTCCGCCGGCGAGCACCAGCCCGACCGGGCCGAGGGCGGCCCACCGGCCGGGCGCGGGGGCCGGGCCGGTCGGTGTGGCCGGGGCGGCGGGCTTCCGGCTCGGCGCGGCGGTGTCGCGGGTGCTCACGGGCGGTCCCAAGGTTCGGAGGGTTCGGTGGGCTCGGCGCCAGAAGACCATGGCGTCCATCACGATGTACTGCGCAGTCCAGGGTAATGGACTACGTCAGGGGTGTGAAGTGAATTCGCCACTGTCTCCGGCGCTGCACCGTGCCCGTGTGCCTCAGCGACGCGCCATGTACAGGTCCAGCGCCCGGTGGAGCAGCCGGTTCAGCGGGAAATCCCACTCCCCGAGGTACTCCACCGCCTGGCCGCCCGTGCCCGCCTTGAAGCGGAGGAGGCCGAGGAGGTGGTTCGCCTCCTCCAGGGTGTCGGTGATGCCGCGCAGGTCGTAGACGGCGGCGCCGAGTTCGTGGGCGTCGCACATCATGCGCCACTGGAGGGCGTTGTTGGGCTGCACCTCCCGTCTGCGGACCGTGGAGGCGCCGTAGGAGTACCAGACGTGCTCGCCGACGGTGATCATGGTGGCCGCGGCGAGGATCTCGCCGTCGTGATGGGCGAGGTAGAGCCGCATCCGGTCGGGTCGTTCGGCGTTGAGCGCGGTCCACATGCGGCGGAAGTAGGCCAGCGGGCGCGGGATGAAGCGGTCCCGTTCGGCCGTCTCGGTGTACAGGCCGTAGAAGGCCGCCAGGTCCTCCTGGTCGCCGCGGACGACCTTGACGCCCGCCTTCTCCGCCTTCTTGATGTTGCGCCGCCACTGCTGGTTGAGACCGCCCCGGATCTCCTCCAGCGACCGTCCGGCGTACGGGACCTGGAAGACGTAGCGGGGCTGTCCGGCCGCGAAGCCGTCCTCGCCGCCCGGCTCCGTCTGGCGCCAGCCCGCGCCGCGCAGCCGTGCGGCGACGTCCAGGGCGCGCGCTTCGACGGAGGTGGGCTCCGCGTCCCGCAGCCGCCGGGCGCCGGGATCGGCGATCGCGGCCTTCACGGCGTCGGCGCTCCAGCGGCGCACGACGACGGGCGGCCCCATCTTCACCGAGAACGCGCCCCGCGCCCTGAGGTGGGCGAGCATCGGCTCCAGCCAGCGTTCGGCCAGGTCCGCCGCGAACCAGTCGATCACCGGCCCCTCGGGCAGATACGCCAGGTACCTCTTCAGTTTCGGCAGCGGCCGCAGCAGCACCAGCCCGGCCCCCACGAGCGCCCCCCGCTCGTCGAACCAGCCGAGGCTGTCCGCCCGCCAGTCCGGCTTCACGTCCCCCCACGCGGGAATCTGCGTATGGCTGACGGAGGGGCGGCCCGCGACGAACGCCCGGTGCTCGTCACGGCTGATCGGCTGGACACGCAGGCTCATGCGCGAGGCTCCTTCGGCTGGCTTTCCGGCCAGCGTAGGAGTCGGCCGCGCCCGTGCCGGGGACCGATGCCTGAAGTGCCTGCGTGTCCTCACGCGCGCGCGCCGCGTCGGTGTCCCGGAGACCCGGATCCCGTGACCCGCCGCCGACCCCCGAACCCCCGGCCGACCCGTCCATGAGCCCGTCCCCCGGCACCTCCGCGAGCCGAGGCGGTGTGATGCCTCAGCGACCCGCATCCCGTGGCCCGCCCTCGCCCCCCGACCCCCCGGCCGACCCGTCCATGAGGCTCTCCGTGAGCCCCTCCGCCAGCACCTCCGCGAGATGCCGACCCCGCACGCCCGCCAGTTGTTCGAGCTGGGTCCGGCAGGAGAAACCGTCGGCGAGGACCACCGCGTCGGCGCCCGCGTTCCGCACGGACGGCAGGAGCGTCTCCTCCGCGCAGGCCCGCGACACCTCGAAGTGGTCCTTCCCGAAGCCGAAGTCACCGGCGAGTCCGCAGCAGCCGCCGCTCAGCTCACCGTCGAGCCCGGCGGCCTCGCGCAGGCGGCGGTCGGCCGTGTCGCCCAGGACCGCGTGCTGGTGGCAGTGGGTCTGGCCGACCACGGGGCGGTCCAGGCGGGGCGGCCGCCAGTCGGGGGCGTGGCGCTCCAGGACCTCCGCGAAGGTGAGGACCCGGTCGGCGAGGCGGGCCGCTCGCGGATCGTCGTGCAGCAGCTCGGGCAGGTCGCCGCGCAGGGCGGCCGCGCAGCTCGGCTCCAGGACGACGACCGGCGCGTCCGTCTCCAGCACCGGCCCCATCAGGTCGAGGGTGCGCCGCAGCACCACGCGCGCGTGGTCGAGCTGCCCGGTGGAGACGTACGTGAGCCCGCAGCAGACCCGCTCGCGCCGTGCCGTCAGCAGGGCCGCCGCGCTCCTCGACCGCCCGTCCCCGACCGGCCGCCCCCGCATCCGCAGGTTCGGCGGCAGCGCCACCCGCAGCCCGGCCGCCTCCAGGACCCGGACGGCCGCCCGCCCGACCGAGGGCGAGAGGTGTTCGGTGAAGGTGTCCGGCCACAGCACGACGAGAGGGCCGGAGCCGCCGACGGGCCCCCTCCCCCGCCACCACCGGGTGAACGTCCGCCGGGCCAGCCGCGGAACGTCCCTCTCCACGGCGATCCCGCCCAGCCGCTTCCCGACGTACGCCAACGGCCCCACCCGGGCCGACGCGTTCACCAGCGCCGCGGCGCGCACACGGCTCACCCACCGCAGCCACACCGGCAGGCGCCCCATGCTGTAGTGGCCGGCCGGCCGGCGACGGCCCGCGTAGTGGTGGTGGAGGAACTCCGCCTTGTACGTGGCCATGTCGACCCCGACCGGGCAGTCCGAGCGGCAGCCCTTGCAGGACAGGCAGAGGTCGAGCGCCTCCCGCACCTCCTCCGACCGCCAGCCGTCGGTGACCACCTCGCCGGCGAGCATCTCGTGCAGCAGGCGGGCACGCCCGCGCGTGGAGTGCCGTTCCTCGCCCGTGGCCCGGTAGGAGGGGCACATCACGGCGGGCCCGGACGCCGTCGCCGTACGGCATGCGGCGACGCCGACGCAGCGGCGGACGGCGGCGGTGAAGTCGCCGCCGTCGCCGGGGTAGCCGAAGGCCACGTCGACGGGTTCACGGGGCAGGACGGCGAAGCGCAGGCCGGAGTCGAGGGCGGCGGGGCGCACCAGCGTCCCCGGGTTGAGGAGGTCGTCGGGGTCCCAGACGCCCTTCGCCCGTTCGAAGAGGGCGACCATCTCCTCGCCGTACATGCGCGGCAGCAGTTCGGCGCGCGCCCGCCCGTCGCCGTGCTCCCCGGACAGGGAGCCGCCGTGCGCCACGACCAGGTCGGCCAGCTCCTCCGAGAAGCGGCGGAACCGGCCGACGCCCGCCCCGGTGAGCAGGTCGAAGTCGATGCGCACGTGGACGCAGCCGTCCCCGAAGTGCCCGTACGGGGTGCCGCGCAGGCCGTGCGCGGCCAGCAGGGCGCGGAAGTCCCGCAGATACGGGCCGAGCCGGGCCGGCGGCACCGCGCAGTCCTCCCAGCCGGGCCAGGCCTCCGTGCCGTCCGGCATCCGGGTGGCCGTACCGCTGGCGTCCTCCCGGATCCGCCACAGGGCGCGCTGCCCGGCGGCGTCCGTGACCACGGCCGCGTCCACGACGTCGGCGGCCCGCACGATGGTCTCCGCACGCGCGCGTGCCTCACCGGCCGAGTCCCCGCCCGTCTCCACGAACAGCCACGCCCCGCCGCGCGGCAGCCCCACCGCCGAGGGCACCAGGTCGGCGGCCATGCCCTCGACCGCCAGCGGCCGCAACGGCAGCAGCCCGGCCGCCGCTTCGGCCGCGGCGGCCTCGTCGGCGTACCCGAGCACCGCGAGCGCCCGCGCGCGTGGCGCCTCCACCAGAGCGACCACCGCCTCGGTGAGCACGCCCAGGGTGCCCTCGGAGCCGCAGAAGGACCGGGCGACGTCGGCGCCCTTCTCCGGCAGCAGCGCGTCCAGCGCGTATCCGGAGATGCGGCGGGGCAGCTCGGGGAACCCGGTGCGCAGCCGCGCCAGCTCCCCCTCGACGAGCGCCCGCAGGCCGTCCGGGGCCCCGGCCCACCCCGGTCCGAGCCGCAGCCGCTCCCCGCGCGCGGTGACGACGTCAAGACCACGCACGCTGTCCGCCGTCGTCCCCCAGGCGACCGAATGCGCACCGCACGAGTTGTTGGCGATCATCCCGCCGAGCGTGCAGCGGCTGTGCGTGGACGGATCGGGTCCGAAACGGAGCCCGTGCGGGGCGGCGGCCTCCTGGAGCCGGTCCAGCACCAGCCCCGGCTGCACGACGGCCGTCCGGGCCCCGGCGTCCAGCGCGACCAGCCGGTTCAGATAGCGGGTGAAGTCCAGCACGATCCCCGTACCGGTGGCCTGCCCCGCGATCGACGTGCCCCCGCCGCGCGGCACGACGGGCACCCCGTGCGCCCGGCACACCTCCAGTACGGCGGCCACGTCGTCGGCGTCCCGGGGGGCGACGACCCCGACGGGGACCCGCCGGTAGTTGGACGCGTCCATGGTGACCAGGGCCCGCGAGCCGGCATCGAACCGGACGTCACCGCGGACGGCCCTGCGCAGCTCGGCCTCGAGATCCGACATGGGTCAAGCAAACCAGCTCGTACGGCCGATCGTCAGAGGACGCCCGCCCCTCCCCGCCCGCCGCGTCCGCCCCGCCCGACCGGCGTCTCACCGGACGGACCACGTTTCGACCACGTTTCCCCACCGGATACGCTCGCCCCGTGGCTGAGATCCGGATTCCTGCTGACATCAAGCCCGCCGACGGTCGATTCGGCGCTGGCCCCTCCAAGGTGCGGGTGGAGGCGCTGGACGCCCTGGCCGCCACCGGCACGTCGCTCCTCGGCACCTCCCACCGCCAGGCCCCGGTCAAGAACCTGGTCGGCCAGGTGCGCGAGGGCATCTCCCAGCTGTTCCAGCTCCCCGAGGGCTACGAGGTGGTCCTCGGCAACGGCGGCTCCACCGCGTTCTGGGACATCGCGACCCACGGTCTGATCGAGAACAAGTCGCAGCACCTCACCTTCGGCGAGTTCAGCTCCAAGTTCGCCAAGGCCGCGAAGCTGGCGCCGTGGCTGGCCGAGCCGACGGTCATCTCCTCCGACCCCGGCACCCACCCCGACCCGCGGGCCGAGGCGGGCGTCGACGTGTACGCCTTCACGCACAACGAGACCTCGACCGGTGTCGCGGCCCCGATCAAGCGGGTCGAGGGTGCCGACGAGGGCGCGCTGGTCCTGGTCGACGCCACGTCGGGCGCGGGTGGCCTGCCGGTGGACATCGCCGAGACGGACGTCTACTACTTCGCCCCGCAGAAGTCCTTCGCCTCCGACGGCGGCCTGTGGATCGGCGTGTTCTCCCCGGCCGCGATCGAGCGCGCCGAGCGCGTCCACGCGTCCGGCCGCCACGTCCCGGAGTTCTTCTCGCTCCCGACGGCGATCGACAACTCCCGCAAGGACCAGACGTACAACACCCCGGCCCTGTCCACCCTCTTCCTGCTCAACCAGCAGCTGGAGTGGATCAACGGCCAGGGCGGCCTCGACTGGTCGACCGCCCGCACCAAGGACTCGTCGACCCGCCTGTACGGCTGGGCCGAGGAGTCCAAGCACGCGGCCCCGTTCGTGTCGGACCCCGCCAAGCGCTCTCAGGTCATCGGCACGATCGACTTCACCGACGAGGTGGACGCGGCGGCCGTCGCCAAGGTCCTGCGCGCCAACGGCATCGTCGACACCGAGCCGTACCGCAAGCTCGGCCGCAACCAGCTCCGCGTCGCCATGTTCCCGGCGATCGACCCGGCGGACGTCGAAGCCCTCACGAACTGCGTCGACTACGTGATCGAGCAGCTGTAGTACGCCCCGACACGACCCGCACGACAGGCAAGGGCGCCCGGTGCAAGCCGCACCGGGCGCCCTTCGCACGTCCTGCTCCGAAGGCCCCCTACGCGAACTGCCGCAGGAACGCCTGCCAGCTCCGACCGGACACGGCGATCAGCGGACCGTCCTGCCGCTTGCTGTCACGGACGGCACGGTCGTCGGCGGTTGTGGCGGCCACCTCGACACAGTCGCCCTGCTGTCCGGAGTACGACGACTTGCGGAAGCTGCCCACAACCTCGGTCAAGGTCAGTCTCCTTACGCGAACTGCCGCAGAAACGCCTGCCAGCTCTGACCGGACACAGCGATCAGCGGACCGCCCTGCCGCTTGCTGTCACGGACGGCCCGGCCGTCGTCGATTGTGGCAGCCACCTCGACGCAAGCGTTTTCCTGCCCCGAGTACGACGACTTCCGGAAGGGGCTTACAACCTCGGTCACAATGGATCTTCCTTCAAGCTCCGCAGTACGCCCCGGATGAGCTTCGCGCTCGCGTCCGGCGCCAACGCCGACGATCGTAGTAGGTCGTATGCATTGGCGTAAGTGGCAAGGTCCTCGGCGCCTTCGAGGACCGATGTGCCTCTCAGGTTGTCCATGGCGACCGCCTCGACCGTCGGCTCCTCGTCGAAGCTGAAGGAATAGAAGGCGGAGGAGTAGCCGGCCAAGAAGCCCGCGCTGAACGGCAGCACCTGCACAGTGACGTTCTTCCGCTTCCCGATCTCAAGAATCGCGGATAGCTGCTCCCGGTGGATATCGACGTTCACCAGCGGATGCGCGATGACCGCTTCCCAGAGAATGGCCGTGTACGACGCTCCACCCTCCTCGATCTTCGCCTGCCGCCCCACGCGCACCTTCACCAGTTGGGCGACCCGCTCTGAATCGATGTACTGAGGACCGCCGGCGATGACCGCCTCCGCAAAGGACGGAGTCTGTAGGAGCCCCGGGACCATGACCGGCTGCCACTCGCGGATGTACGTCGCGTCGTCCTCCAACGCGATGTGGTCGAGGTAGTCCGGCCGCAGGTGTGCCGCGTGCTCCAGCCACCAACCCCGACGCTTCGACTGGCGGGCCAACTCCTCCAGCTTCTGCCGGATTTCCGGGTCGCGGATCCCGTACGCATCGAGCATGGCCCGGATTTCGAGGGGCCGCGCGGAGACATGCCCGGTCTCTATGCGACTGACCCTGGTCTGGTGCGCCGCGATCACCTCGGCGGCCTGGACCTGGTCCATCTTCGCCGCCAGCCGATACGCCTTGAGCGCAGCCCCAAGTCGCCTGCTGCGCACGGTCGGTCGTCCACCCACGGGCATCCCTGACCCCCTCTCTGTCGCAGCCAAAGCGTAGAGCATGACGCAACCGAACATATATCCAATTGCATGTATGCACCTGAACTAGTTGCCCTCACCCCTTCTGCGCTCCTAGCCTCATGAAAGTCCAGTGATTTCAGTTCCGCGTCTTGACGACACGTCAGGAGGTACGGCACCCCATGCCCCCCACCGAAACCTTCCGCATCCCCAAGCACAGACGGCACGTCCCCCACGCCCGCCAGCGCGTACGCGAAGCCCTCGCAGGCTGGGGTGTCACCGCCCAACTCGCCGACTCCGTCGTCCTCCTGGCCAACGAACTCGTCACCAACGCCGTGACCCACTGCCGGGTCTCCGACGCACAGGTCCAGGTCACGCTCACCCTTCTCGGGGCCGAGGTGGTCCTGGAGGTCTCCGACCCCGACCGCGACCGGCTCCCCCGGCTGCACCACTCCGGCCCGGACGAGGAACGCGGACGCGGACTCGCGCTGGTCGCGGCGCTGGCCGATGCCTGGGGGTGCCGGCAGGAGCCGTACGCGAAGTGCGTGTGGGCCCGGTTGCTACCGGTGGGGGCGGACGCTGCGGGGAGGTCCCGTGTTCCGGTCGCTCTATGACGCGCTCGTCCGCCTCGTCGCCCGGCCCGCGCGCCACGCTCCGCCGATGGCGGACCTCACCCGCGAGGTGCGGGCACCCGACCCCTACGTATGGCGGCTCCCGGATCCCCGCGACGCGCGCTGGCGCCGCTGGTCCAGGCGCTCCCGCGCCACCGGCCGGTACCCGCCCTTCCCCCACGACGAACCCTGCTGGCAGACCCCGTCCCCGCCCGCGCCGCCGGCCTGGCGGACCCGCGACGACGTGGTGCGGGCGTACGTCCGCAACTGCCTCACCCCACCGGGGCATTGATTCCCTCGGCGGGCCGACGGACGCTGGTCCGGTCGGGCAAGCGGGCTGTCCGGAGCGTCAGGGGGAGGCGTCCAGCGTGTTGTATCGGGGCAAAGGACACTTCAGACGGCGCGACACCGGTCTCGTCATATTCCTGCGGGTGTTGATGTTGCTGGTCGCGGTGGCCGGGCTCGTCCTCTGCGTGGAGAGGGCCGAGCTTCGCCATCCGGCCGTCGTGGCCTACAAGAACGCCCCCGCGTGCCCCGTCGGCACACCGTGGGAGTCGGCCAAGGACTGCGTCGCCCGGACCGCGGGCGAGGTCACGGGCAAGGGCACCAGCGAGTCGTGCACCACGGACAGCCACGGGCTCAGTTCGTGCACCACCCACTACAGCGTGAGGGTCCGGTTCGGCGGGCGCGCGCAGTCCCTGGCCGTCGGCAAGAACACCTACGACGGGGCGGACCGGGGCGACCGGGCGGAGCTGCGTCTGTGGCACGGCGAGGTGGTGCGGATGGTCGTCGGGGGACACGTCGAGAGCTATCTGACCTCCTCGGAGTGGGCGCTCGCGGGGTGGCTGATCCTCGGGTGGGCCCTGGCGGCGACCGCCTGGCTGGCCCTGTTCGGGCTGTGGCTGTACCCGCTGCTGGCCGGCTGGCTCGTGCTGGCCGTGCCGTATCTGGCGGTCGCCTACAACCAGCTCGGGCTCAACCCGATGGGCGTGGTCGGCTGGAGCGTCACGGGCCTGTGCACCGTGGCGGGCGGGTGGATCGCCGTCCACCTGTTCAGGACCACGGTCTGACCGGCGCGGCCCGGCGGCCGGGAGGGGTGCCCGGCCACCCCCGGACACCCCCGCCTACGGCCGCACGGCTCACGCCGCCGTGCAGCTCACCGTCGGCACACCCCCGCCCCCGGGCGTCCCGCCGAAGCCGAAGCTCGCCGAACCGCCGGCCGGGAGGCTTCCGTTGTGGGCGGCGTTCGTGGCGGTGACCGTCGAGCCGCTCTGGGCGTACGACGCGTTCCACATGCTGGTGACCTTCTGCGCACCGGGCCAGGTCCACGTCACCTTCCAGGAACCGATCGCCGTGGACCCGGTGTTGGTGACCTTGACGTCGGCGTTGAAACCGCCGCCCCAGTCGCTGCTCACCGTGTACGCGGCGGTGCAGGCGGCCGTGCCCCCGCCCGGGTCGCCCGGGTCGCCCGGACCGCCGCCCCCGGCCGGGAAGCCCGGCGCCTTGACGCTCGTCAGGTAGCCGTCCTTGACCGTGTCGATGGTCTGCCAGTCGTCCTTCAGGATCCCGCCGGTGTCACCGGAGTTGGGGTTCCAGGACCAGAACGTCCAGTGGAAGGAGTCCGCGCCGTACGTCGACGTCGGCCGCAGATAGCTCACCAACGCCGACAGCCACTTCTGGTCCACCGTCGACTGGAGGGTGGTGCCGAACTCGCCCACCCACACGGGGGCGATGTTCTGCTTGAAGATGTAGCCCCAGTACTTGTCCCAGATGCCCGGCATGTTCGCCGGGAAGGCCGGGTCGCTGAACCAGCTCTGCTGGGCCACGCTGGTCGCGTAGTCGTGGGCGGAGTAGACGACCCGGTTCGGCACGTCGAGCTGCACGGGGTACTGGGCGACGCCCATCAGGTTGCCGCCCCACCAGCCGGAGACCCCGTTGAAGGTCTGCACGCCCTCCACGAAGATCAGCAGGTTCGGGTTGACGGACAGGACGGCGTTCCCGGCGCGCTGTGCGGCGAGCCGCCAGTCCTTCGTGGTGTCGCCGCAGCCCCAGCAGGCGGGATCGTGCGGCTCGTTGTGCAGGTCGATGCCCACGACGGTGGGGTTGCCGGCGTATCGGCTCGCCAGGGACTTGAGGTTGGCGATCCACGTCGACTCCGGGACCGCCGAGGTGTACCAGAGCGCCGACTGGCCGGCCCCGTCCGGGCGGTGCCGGTCGAGGATGACCTTGATGCCGTCCTGGCCGGCGTATCCGACGATCTTGTCCAGGACCTGGAGGGAGGTGAGTCCTTGCAGGTCGGCGTTCTTGCCGGCGGAGAAGTCGATACTGGCGGGAAGGGCGCCGGGCTTGAGGATGTCGTCGCTGAAGGGGATCCGGAGGGTGTTGTATCCGGTCGACCTGATCTGGTCGATCATGCTCTTGTAGTCGCGGGACCAGAGGCCGTGGACGACGTTGTTGGAGGTCTCGAAGCCGAACCAGTTGATGCCGGCGACGCGGACGGGCTGCCCGGACGCGTCCAGGATCTGCCGGCCGCTGGTGTGCCAGTACCCGGCTCCTCCGGCCTCCGCGGCGTGCGCCGACGGGGCCGTGGCCAGGGGGATCAGCGGTAGCAGGAGTGCGGCGGCGGCCGCGCACAGCGCTCTGCGCAAGGTGCGGAACATGTCGCTGCTTCCTCTCGGGGGCGCGGACCGGAACAAGTGGGAGCGCTCCCACTTCCGCACCTCCATGGAAAGAGGGATCACATGGACACGTCAAGATGGCTGACGTCACCTGGTGCACTTCGACCGCCGCGGCCGCCTCAGCGTCGACGCCGCAGCCGGCCGAAGCCGAACAGGGCGAGGCAGACGAGCACCACCGCGACCGCGCCCGCCTTCACGCTCCCGCCCGCCCCGGCACCACCGCCCTCGTCCGCGCCCGAGGCGGCCGAACCCCCGCCCCCGGACGGCGAGTCGGACGCCGTGTCGCCGGGCGCGTCCTCCGCCCGCACCTCGCTCCCGGCGCCCTCGGTGCCGTACATCAGCTTCGAGCCGTCGGCGGAGAAGGTGACGGACTCGCCCTGCCGCTGCAACGGCACGTCGAGCCGGCCGAGCCGCTTGGGGACGCCGCCGTTCCAGTCGTAGTCGATGCCGCCGAAGTAGCCCCGTACGGCGAGCCGTCGGCCGTCCGCGGAGAGGGCGGCGTCGGTGGCCCACAGGTCGATGGGCGCGACGGGCCGGAAGACGTTCTTCCCGGTGGCGGAGAGCTTGGCCGGACCCTCGTACAGGTGGCCGCCGTCCTCCTTCTTGTCGACGATGTACACGCGCCCCGTCCTCGGGTGGACAAGCAGCGACTCGGCGTCCCGGGCGCCGTCGGAGTACGTCACGACGTACTGCGTGGCGCGCACGGTCGCGTCCTTCAGCACCTTCGGCTCGGGCAGCTCGTAGATCCACACGTACGGCCAGGTGCCGCCGAGGTTGTCGCCGATGTCGCCGACGTAGAGGCGGTTGCCGGGGCCGACGGAGATCGCCTCGACGTCGCGCGGGGTGCCGATGCCGGTGAGGGTGAGGCGGGCCACCGTCTTCCCCGTGGAGCCGTCGACGGCGTAGAGGTAGGGGCCGTCGTCGCTGTCGTTGTGCGTCCAGTAGACGCCGGGGTGCAGCCGGGAGGCGGCCAGACCGCTCGACTCGGTGATCCTCGGGTCCTCGATCGTGAAGCTCTTGTCGCCGTCGGCGGCGGAGGCCGGCGCGGCGAGCGCACCCACGAGCAGGGCCCCGGCAAGCAGGGCGAACGGTCGGCACATGGCCCCAAGCCTGCCATCCCGCCCGCCTGTTCCGGGCTGGTGGTCCGACTCACATCCCACGCGCCACTCCCATCCCTCATGATGAGCGGATGCTCAGGATCATGCCCGTCGGCGATTCGATGACGATCGGCAGCGCGGGCGAGCACACCTGGCGCCACCGCGTGTGGCGGCACCTGTGCGCGACGTACGGCGGCCCGGTCACGCTCGTCGGCCCCCGCGAGACCATGTACGACAAGGCGGCGGACGCCCCCACCTCGTACGCCTACGCCGATCCCGACTTCCCCCGGCACCACCTGGCCGGCTGGGGCGAGGGCTGGCTGCACATGGCACCGCTCGTCGGCGACGCGGTCCGCGGCTGCCGGGCGGACATCCTGCTCGTCTCCCTCGGCCTGATAGACCTCGGCTTCTACACCAACGCCGAACAGACGGCGGAGAACGTCCGCGGCTTCGTGGCACAGGCGCGGACGGCGAACCCCCGGATCGGCATGGTCCTCCTGCCGGTGATCCCCAACATCCGCGCCGCGACCGACGAGCCGTTCGGCGCCCAGGTCGCCCACTTCAACGAACTCCTGGCGAAGACCGTCGCCGACCTGGACGAACCGGCCTCCCCCATCCTCCTGGCCTCGACCCCGCCGGCCTGGGACATCGACGCCCACACCTATGACGGCACCCATCCCAACGCGCACGGCGAACACCGACTGGCCGGCGCCTTCGCCGAGGCGCTGCACCAGGGGTGGGGGCTGGGCGGGACTTACCGGGCCTGAAGCCGGCGCCCGCCTTCTGGCACATGCGCGCCGCCGTGTGTCCTGGTCACGGTGCGTATCGTGGTCCTACGCGGCCGCACCCGTGCGTGGGGGCAGCCGTGGAGGAGCGCCAGATGACCATCCTGGAAGACAGTCCCGTAGTCGACCCGTAGCTCGCACTGGTAGCCGCCGTCCTTGGGCTGGGTGTAGACGGTGCACCTGCCCAGGTAGGGATCGGCGATGAGGGACAAAACTGACCGCCCGCCCTTGCATCGAGCGCACTCGAAGCCGTTGGCTTGTGCTTCATGAAGTACACGCAGCTGGGACGCACCGGACTCAAGGTCAGCCGACTGGTCCTCGGGACCATGAACTTCGGACCGCAGACAGACGAAGCCACCAGCCACACCATCATGGACGCGGCACTGGACGCGGGGATCAACTTCTTCGACACCGCGAACGTGTACGGCTGGGGTGAGAACAAGGGCCGTACCGAGGAGATCATCGGGAACTGGTTCGCGCAGGGCGGCGAGCGGCGCGACAAGGTCGTGCTCGCCACCAAGGTGTACGGCGACATGGCCGCCGGCGGCGACGTGTGGCCCAACCACGACAAGCTCTCCGCGCTGAACATCCGGCGGGCGGTGGACGCGTCGCTGAAGCGGCTCCGGACCGACCACATCGACGTCTACCAGTTCCACCACGTCGACCGGAACACTCCCTTCGAGGAGATCTGGCAGGCCGTCGACGTCCTCGTGCAGCAGGGCAAGATCCTCTACGTCGGGTCCAGCAACTTCCCCGGCTACAAGATCGCCCAGGCCAACGAGATCGCCGCCCGGCGCGGCGGCACCATCGGCCTCGTCAGCGAGCAGTGCCTCTACAACCTGGCCGAGCGGCGCGCCGAGATGGAGGTCATCCCGGCCGCGCAGGAGTACGGCCTCGGGGTGATCCCCTGGTCGCCGCTGCACGGCGGGCTGCTGGGCGGGGTCATCAAGAAGGAGGTCGAGGGCGGGCGCCGGGCGAGCGGCCGGGCCGCCGACACCCTCGCGGACGCCGGCTCGCGCGCGCAGATCCAGGCGTACGAGGACCTGCTGGAGAAGCACGGTCTGGAGCCCGGCGAGGTCGCGCTGGCCTGGCTGCTCACCCGGCCCGGCGTGACCGGGCCGATCGTCGGCCCGCGCACGGCCGAGCAGCTCGCGTCCGCCGTGCGCGCGGTCGAGCTGGAGCTGGGCGAGGAGCTGCTGGCGGGCCTGGACGAGGTGTTCCCCGGTCCGGGCCCGTCCCCGGAGGCCTTCGCCTGGTAGCGGGTAGCCTGCGGCGGGGCGTACGCCAGCGGTGTGCGGCGGTCGGTCACCTTCCGATCGCCGCCGCCACCGCGACCAGAGCGAACATCAGTACGAGCGCACCGGCCATGATCCGGTTCCGGGTCTTCGGGTCCACCCTTCGAGCCTAACCGGCCCCGCCGAGCGCCCAGCGGCCGACCGGCTGGTAGCGCGGCCGCTCCCCCGGCACCCCGGACCTCGGCAGGTCGCTGCGCACGAGCAGCAGCTCCCGTACGGTCCACTCCCGGCCGGCGAAGGCGTGCAGCGAGTCGACGTACGGCCGGGCGTCGACGGCGTCGCGGCTGCGGGCCACCGTCAGGTGGGCCCGGTAGCGGCGGTGCTCCCCGAGGTCCAGGCCCGCCTTGCGGCCCGCCGCCTCCGCCCGGTCGGCCAGCAGCCGCAGCGTCGCCGTCCCGCCCGCCGTCCCGGTCCACAGGGCCCGGCCGTGCCCGAACTGCCCGCCGCCGCGCAGGGCCAGCGTGAAGGGGGCCGTGCGCCGCGCGGCCCGCTCCAGCCGTGCCGACAGCTCCGGTACGGCCTCCTCGGCCACCTCGCCGTAGAAGGCGAGCGTGAGGTGCCAGCCCGGGCGGTCGGTCCAGCGCAGCCGGTCCGCGCCGGGCAGCTCCCTCAACGCGGCGACCTCGGTGGCGAGTTCGCCGGTCACCTCCTGCGGGGGCAGCACGGCGGCGAAGAGTCTCATGGGGCCAGTGTGCCCTCCGTCGCCGGCCCCGAGCCGGTCATGCCACGGCCGCCAGCTCCTTCCGCCGCTCGCGCGGCACGAACCGCACGGTCGGGTGGCCGTGGCACCAGCCGACCGAGAGGCGCAGGCCGCCGACGCGGGCCAGGACCAGGCCGATGACCACCGCCGCGAGCGCGGAGACGGCGCCGCCCGCCGCCAGGCCCGCCCGGACGCCGTACACGTCGGTGATCCAGCCGGCGATCGGGGCGCCGACCGGGGAGCCGCCGAGGAAGACCATCATGTAGAGGGCCATGACGCGGCCGCGCATGGCCGGGTCGGTGCCCATCTGGATGGTGGTGTTGGCGGTGACGTTGACCGTCATGCCGAACATGCCGATCGGCGCCATGAGCAGGGCGAACAGCCACAGGGACGGGGCGACGGCCGCGACCAGCTCCATCACGCCGAACGCCACCGCCGCCGCGATCAGCACCCGCATCCGGGAGGTTCCGCGGCGGGCCGCGAGCAGCGCGCCGACCAGGGAGCCGACGGCCATCAGGGTGTTGAAGAGGCTGTAGGAGCCGGCGCCCGCGTGGAAGACGTCGTCGGCGAAGGCGGAGAGGTAGACGGGGAAGTTGAAGCCGAAGGTGCCGACGAAGCCGACCAGGACGATGGTCCAGGTCAGGTCCGGGCGGCCGGCGACATAGCGCAGGCCCTCGCGCAGCTGGCCCCTGGCGCGCGGCGCGCGCTCGACGGCGTGCAGTTCGCGGGAGCGCATCAGCAGCAGGCCGGCGATGGGCGCGACGAAGGACAGGCCGTTGGCGAGGAACGCCCAGCCGGTGCCCACTCCGGTGATCATCAGGCCGGCGACGGCCGGGCCGACGAGGCGGGCCGACTGGAAGTTGGCGGAGTTGAGGCTGACGGCGTTCTGGAGCTGGTCCGGGCCGACCATCTCGGAGACGAAGGACTGGCGGGCCGGATTGTCCAGGACGGTCGCGAGCCCGACGGCCAGGGCGGCGACGTAGACGTGCCAGATCTCGACGTGTCCGGAGAGGGTGAGCAGGGCGAGCGCGATCCCGGTGACGGCCATGGCCATCTGGGTGAACAGGAGGGTGCGGCGCTTGGACAGACGGTCGACGAGGACGCCGCCGTAGAGGCCGAACAGGAGCATCGGCAGGAACTGGAGGGCCGTGGTGATGCCGACGGCGGTGGCGGAGCCGGTGAGGCTGAGCACCAGCCAGTCCTGGGCGATGCGCTGCATCCAGGTGCCGATGTTGGACACGACCTGCCCGGCGAAGAACAGGCGGTAGTTCCTGATCCCCAGAGAGCTGAACATCGAGGAACCGCGGGTGCCCCCGGACGGGCCGGGGGGAGATTCGTGGGTTGCCGGTGCGGGGGCGGAGTCTGCTCCGGGTCCCGAACTCAAAAGGGTCGCCTCCTCGTGAAGTGCCTACAGATGCGCGAGCTTCTCCAGCACGGGGGCGGCGGCGCGCAGTTTCGCCCACTCGTCCTCGTCGAGACCGTCGACCAGGGTGGCCAGGAAGGCGTTCCGCTTGACGCGGCTCTCCGCGAGCATGGCCTCGGCCTGCTCGGTCTTCGTGACGACCTTCTGGCGGCGGTCCTCCGGATGCGGCTCCAGCCGGACCAGGCCCTTGGCCTCCAGGAGCGCCACGATGCGGGTCATCGACGGCGGCTGCACGTGTTCCTTGCGGGCCAGCTCACCGGGGGTGGCGCTGCCGCACAGGGAGAGGGTGCCGAGCACCGACATCTCGGTGGGGCTCAGCGACTCGTCGACGCGCTGGTGCTTGAGCCGACGGGACAGCCGCATGACGGCGGAGCGCAGGGAGTTCACGGCGGCAGCGTCGTCGCCATGGTTGAGGTCCGGCATGTATTTAGAGTAACTCATTACTCTCGCTAAGGACCAACTCGCGGGCGCGCTGTTCCCGTGACGCGCGCCACTGAACCGCCGGACCACCTGAATATCACTCGTACGGGTGGTGCGAGCGCGGAACGTCACCCACGGGCCATGACCGTGCCGCGACCCTCGTAGCCATGGGGACCGATGTGCTCAGCCTGCGAATAGACCACGAACTGCTCGAACGGCTCCGGCACCATGCCGCCAAAAGAGGAATGAGCGTCCAGGACTATGTCGTCCAGACGCTCATTCGCGACGACTTCGACGAGCGGTTCCAGACCGCCGTCGAGGAGACGGAGAGGTTCTACGGCCTCACGTGAGCGCGCGACGCGGCTCCCGCGGGGCCCGCGGCTCAGGTCAGGCCCAGGGCCGGCATCAGGTAGTAGAAGGCGAACACGGCGGAGACCACGTACATGGGGACCGGGACCTCCCGGCCGCGGCCGGCCGCCAGGCGCAGCACCGCGAAGGTGATGAAGCCCATGCCGATGCCGTTGGTGATCGAGTAGGTGAACGGCATCATCACCATCGTGATGAAGGCCGGGATCGCGATGGTGTGGTCGGCCCAGTCGATCTCCTTGACCGAGCCGGCCAGGATCAGGAAGCCCACCGCGAGCAGGGCCGGGGTGGCCGCCTGGGAGGGGACCATCGTGGCGACCGGGGTGAGGAACAGCGCGACGGCGAAGAGACCGCCGGTGACGATGTTCGCGAAGCCGGTGCGGGCGCCCTCGCCGACGCCCGCCGTGGACTCCACGAAGGCGGTGGTGGCGGAGGAGGAGCTGGCGCCACCGGCGGCCACGGCGAGACCGTCGACGAAGAGGACCTTGTTGATGCCGGGCATCTGGCCCTGCGCGTCGGTGAGCCTGGCCTCGTCGCTGACCCCCATGATCGTGCCCATCGCGTCGAAGAAGCACGACAGCAGCACGGTGAAGACGAAGAGGACGCCGGTCAGTACGCCGACCTTGTCGAAGCCGCCGAAGAGGCTGACCTCGCCGATGAGCCCGAAGTCCGGGGTGGCGACCGGGTTGCCGGGCCACTGCGGGGTGGTCAGGCCCCAGGTCGGGACGGTGGCGACGGCGTCGACGACCAGCGCCAGGGCGGTCATCGCGACGATCGAGATGAGGATCGCGCCGGGCACCTTGCGGACGATGAGCGCGAGCGTCAGCAGCGCGCCGAGGACGAAGACGAGAACCGGCCAGCCGTTGAGATGACCGTCGCCGCCGAGCTGGAGCGGCACGGTGGTGTGGGCCACGTCCGGGATCCGGGTGACGAACCCGGAGTCGACCAGGCCGATCAGCATGATGAACAGGCCGATGCCGATGCTGATGGCCTTGCGCAGGCCGAAGGGCACGGCGTTCATGACGCGCTCGCGCAGGCCGGTCGCCACCAGCAGCATGACCACGAGACCGGCGAGGACGACCATGCCCATCGCGTCCGGCCAGGCCATCCGGGGAGCGAGCTGGAGCGCGACGACGGAGTTGACGCCGAGACCGGCGGCCAGGGCGATGGGCACGTTGCCGATGACGCCCATCAGCAGCGTCGTGAACGCGGCCGTGACACAGGTGGCGGTGACGAGCTGGCCGTTGTCGAGCTGGTGCCCGTACATGTCCTTCGCGCTGCCGAGGATGATCGGGTTCAGCACGATGATGTACGCCATCGCGAAGAAGGTGGCGAAACCGCCCCTGATCTCGCGGGGCAGGGTGCTGCCCCGCTCGGAGACGCGGAAGAAGCGGTCGAGCGCGCCGTACGCGGGCGTGCCGCCCGGTTCTCCGGGCGCGGGAACCTTGGCGGGAGCCGAGGTGGACATGGGGAACCTCATCACCGGCGGACATCCCCCATGCCGCTTTGGTGCTTTCTACGAAAGAATATGGTCACAGGCAAACCGTTTCAGTATGAACGCATAAATCGGGGAGCACCATCTCCGCGCGTAGAACTGATCGCCTCGTAGGCTGTCCCCATGGCGAAGTGGACCCCCAAGCACGAGGCGCCGGAGCCCCTGGAGGGCCCCGTGGTCGCCACCATCACCGGCGGCACGATCCTCTGGTTCGCCCTCTTCCTCCTCCAGCTGCCCTTCTACGGCTGGTACGACGACCACGGCCGGCTGTGGTGGCTGTGGACCTGCCTCGCGGGCGGCGGCCTCGGATTCATCGGCATTTGGTACGTCCGCAGGCGGGACAGGGCGATCAAGCGGGGCGCCGCCGAGGAGGACTGAGGGCGGTCCCGGCTGGTCCGCGCCGTCCCGTCGTCCACGCCGTCCCGTGCGCCGCGCCGTCCCGTCATCCCCGCCGTCCCGTGCGCCGCGTCCGCCGGGGTTCACGGGAGGAACCCCCAAGGGTCCGCGTAGTACCGCCGCACGACGGCCGTCCTCCCCAGGTCGGATCTTCCGGACCTCCGGCGGGTGAACGACCCCCTCGGCACGTACCGTCGATTCCATGACCCATACCGACGCCGCCGCCACCGCCACGGCCCCCACGGCGACCGGGCTCACCACCGCCGAGGTCGCCGAGCGCGTGGCGCGCGGTCAGGTCAACGACATACCCGTCCGCAGCAGCCGCTCGGTCGGCGAGATCGTCCGGGCGAACGTCTTCACCCGGTTCAACGCCATCATCGGCGTCCTCTGGGTCGTCATG
The DNA here is from genome assembly GCF_042870975.1 of Streptomyces sp. NPDC006259. NCBI lineage: Bacteria > Bacillati > Actinomycetota > Actinomycetes > Kitasatosporales > Streptomycetaceae > Streptomyces > Streptomyces sp. NPDC006259. The sequence goes on from NZ_JBIAHY010000008.1 coordinate 227,122, forward strand.
CTGTTCGTCGCGCCGATGCAGGACAACCTCTTCGGGTACGTGATCCTCGCCAACACCGGCATCGGCATCGTCCAGGAGTGGCGGGCGAAGAAGACCCTCGACTCCCTCGCCGTCGTCGGCGAGGCGCGCCCGACCGTCCGGCGCGACGGTGCCGCCGTCGCGGTCGCCACCTCCTCCCTCGTCCTGGACGACCTCATCGAGATCGGCCCCGGCGACAAGATCGTGGTGGACGGGGTGTGCGTCGAGGCCGACGGCCTGGAGATCGACGAGTCGCTGCTCACCGGCGAGGCGGACCCCGTCGTCAAACACCCCGGCGAACAGGTGATGTCCGGCAGCTTCGTGGTGGCCGGCGGCGGCGCCTTCCGGGCCACCAAGGTCGGGCGCGAGGCCTACGCCGCCCAGCTCGCCGAGGAGGCGTCCCGCTTCACCCTCGTCCACTCCGAGCTGCGCACCGGCATCTCCACGATCCTCAAGTACGTGACGTGGATGATGGTCCCGGCCGCGATCGGCCTGGTCGTCACCCAGCTGTTCGTCAAGGACAACGACCTCAAGGACTCGATCGCGAGAACCGTCGGCGGGATCGTGCCGATGGTTCCCGAGGGTCTGGTCCTGCTGACCTCCGTCGCCTTCGCCATCGGCGTCGTCCGGCTCGGCCGTCAACAGTGCCTCGTCCAGGAACTGCCGGCCATCGAGGGCCTCGCCCGCGTGGACACCGTCTGCCTGGACAAGACCGGCACCCTCACCGAGGGCGGCATGGACGTCACCGAGGTCCGCGCCCTCGACGGCAGCGACGCCGCCCACGTGCGCGAGGTGCTCGGCGCGCTCGGCGCGTCCGATCCGCGGCCCAACGCCTCCCTCCAGGCGATCATCGACGCCTACCCGAGCGCCGGGGACTGGCGCCGCACCGCGGCCCTGCCCTTCTCCTCCGCCCGCAAGTACAGCGGCGCCGCCTTCAGCGACGGCGACGGCGAGAGCAGTACCTGGCTGCTCGGCGCCCCCGACGTCCTCCTCGCCGCCGACGACCCCGCCCTCGCCGAGACCGAACGGCTCAACGAGCAGGGCCTGCGCGTGCTGCTGCTCGCCCGCGCCGTGCGCGACCTCGCCGACCCCGAGGTGGCCCGCGGCGCCCACGCCACCGCCCTGGTCGTCCTGGACCAGCGACTGCGCCCCGACGCGGCCGACACCCTGCGCTACTTCGCCGAACAGGACGTCCGCGCCAAGGTCGTCTCCGGCGACAACGCGGTGTCCGTGGGCGCCGTCGCCGCCAAGCTGGGCCTGGACGGCCGTACGGTGGACGCGCGCCGGCTGCCCGCCGACCCGGAGTCGATGGCCGCGGCGCTCGACGAGGGCACGGTGTTCGGACGGGTCACCCCGCAACAGAAGCGGGACATGGTCGGCGCCCTCCAGTCACGCGGGCACACCGTCGCGATGACCGGCGACGGCGTCAACGACGTCCTCGCGCTGAAGGACGCGGACATCGGCGTGGCGATGGGATCGGGCTCGGAGGCCACGCGGGCGGTCGCCCAGATCGTGCTGCTGAACAACAGCTTCGCCACACTGCCGTCGGTGGTGGCGGAGGGCCGGCGGGTCATCGGCAACATCACCCGGGTGGCCACGCTGTTCCTGGTGAAGACCGTGTACTCGGTGCTGCTGGCGCTGCTGGTGGTGTGCTGGCAGGTGGAGTACCCGTTCCTGCCCCGCCATCTCACCCTGCTGTCGACGCTGACCATCGGCGTCCCGGCGTTCTTCCTCGCCCTCGCCCCCAACAGGGAACGCGCGCGGCCCCACTTCGTACGGCGGGTGATGCGGTACTCCGTCCCGGGCGGGGTGCTGGCCGGGGCGGCGACCTTCGTGACCTACCTGATCGCCCGTCACCACTACACCGGGGACGGCGCGTTGGAGGCCGAGACCAGCGCGGCGACGCTGACCCTGTTCCTGATCTCGATGTGGGTGCTGGCCATCATCGCCCGGCCCTACACCTGGTGGCGGGTCCTGCTCGTGGCGTCCATGGGAGCGGCCTTCGTGCTCGTGCTGGCGGTCCCGTGGCTCCAGGACTTCTTCGCGCTCAAGCTGGTCGGGATGACGATGCCGTGGATCGCGGTGGGCGTCGCGGCGGTCGCGTCGGCCGTCCTGGAACTCCTGTGGAGAGGGGTCGACCGCCGCGCGGCCGCCTAGCGCTCGGTGGGTGCCCGGGAGGCCGGGGTGCTCGGCCGACCGCGGGCGTGTCGCCGACCGCGGGCGTGTCGCCGGCCGCGGGCGCGTCGCCGGCCGCGGGCGCGTCGCCGGCCGCGGGCGCGTCGCCGGCCGCGGGCGCGTCGCCGGCCGCGCGGTCCCCCGCGCGGCCCTGGCGGGATCACCGCCGTTCGTCACCGCACGCGGCCGAGGCCGTCCGCCGCGCCGGCCGGCGCCCGTACCGACGACCACGGGAAAGGCCGGGTCCCCCGCGGGCTGCGGGGGACCCGGCCTTCACGAGCGGTCCGCTGTCACCGGTTGCGCCCTGTCACCAGGGGTCCGCGAGGGGTCCGGTGACGTCAGCGCACGTCGATGAAGTCACCGGCGGCGGTGGCCGCCGGGGTGGTCGAGGTGCCCGCGAAGGTGAAGCGGAAGTAGCCGTCCACGGTCGCCTTGACGGTCGTCCTCAGGGCGCCCGTCGTGGTCGTCTTGATGGTCTTGACCGTGGTGTAGGCGCTGGCGCCCTTCTTGCGGAACTGGAGCTTCACCGGCTGGGTGGAGTACCCGGCGTAGGTGTTGCTGTCCCAGTTGGCGCGGGAGAGCTTGCCCGTGACCGTGATGGTCTTGCCCTTCTTCACCGGCTCGGGGGCGGCGTTGGCCGTGAGCTTCGAGGCGCGCAGCACCTTGACGGTACCGAAGCCGCCCTTGGCGGTGACGCCGCTGTCGCCGATGGCGACGGCGCCGATGTTCCAGGTGCCGGCGTCCGAGTTGACCAGGTCGTCGAAGTCGTCGGACTTGGCCGGCCGGAACTGGATCGTGGCCTTGCACTTCAGGACCGTGGAGGAGGCCGCCGTGCAGGTGCCGGGGTTGTCGCCGGCGAGCAGCCGGTTCTCGACGTTCACCGTGCTGCCGCGGTAGAGGACGGGGCCGCTGACGAAGGAGGCGGCGCTGAGGTTCGCGGGCTTGGTCACCGTGTAGCTCGCGGAGACCGTGACCTTCGCGGTGGGGCCGACGACGACGGCCTTGCTGTTGACCTTCACGTTGGAGAGGGTGACCGCCGGACCGGCCGGCGCGGCCTGCGCGGCCGGCACGGCGAGGGCGGAGAGGGCGACGGCGCCGATGACGGCGGCGACGGTGGTGGTGGCGCGTACGCGCATGAAGGTTCCTCGGAGAACGTAGGAGTGTGGGAGTGGGCGCGGCGGAGGCCGGCTCCCCGACCGATGCGGGGCCGGGCCCCGCCCCGCGGGGTCGGTGGCGTCAGCGCACGTCGACGAAGTCACCGGCGGCGGTGGCCGCCGGGGTCGTCGAGGTGCCCGCGAAGCTGTAGCGGAAGTAGCCGTCCACGGTCGCCTTGACGGTCGTCCTCAAGGTGCCGGTCGTGGTCGTCCTGATGGTCCTGACCGTGGTGTAGGTGCTGCTGCCCTTCTTGCGGAACTGCAGCTTCACCGGCTGGGTGGAGTAACCGTGGTACTGGTTGTCCTCCCAGTTGGCGCGGGAGAGCTTGCCCGTGACGGTGAGGGTCTTGCCCTTCTTCACCGGCTCGGGGGCGGCGTCGACGGTCAGCCTGGAGGCGCGCTGGAGCTTGACGAGCGCCAGGGCGTCGCCCTCCGCGTAGCCGACCTTGCTCCAGTCGACGCTGTCGTCGGAGTAGGGGTGCTGGTCGTTCCAGTCGAACGCGTACCCCAGCGCCTTGAAGGTGGTGGCGTCGGAGTTCAGCAGGTCCCCCTCGAGGGGACGGATGTCGACGGTGCTCCTGCAGGTGGCCACCGTCGCGGAGACGTCGACGCAGCTCGGCCGGTAGTCGCCCCACACGGTGTTGCTGGGGCTCGTGAGCGACCCGCGGTACAGGAGCACGTCGAACTCGACGTCCTCAGCGCTCAGGTCGATGTCCGCGGCGTGCGTGACCCGGAACGACACGGGGGCCGTCACCTTGCCGGTGGTCCCGACGACGATCGGCCTGCCGTTGTTGACCTTCACGCCGGAGAACGCCAGGTCCAGGGCGTAGGGGGCGGCCGCGGTGGTCGAACCGGTGAACGCGGTCCGGCCGGAGGCGGCGCGGTGCGCGGCCTGGAAGAGGTCGGCCTTGCCCGGCGCCGGCTCGACGGCGCCGGCGGCCGGAACGGCGAGCGCGGAGAGGGCCAGGGCGCCGGAGACGGCGGCCACGGTGGCGCGGATGCGCATGCATTCCCCTCGATGGAGAAAGGGGCCCTGGCGGGCGTCGTTCCTACAGCTCGTCTTCGCTCAGGGCCCAAGTGATCGCGGAGCCTGTTGGCTCATCCGATCAGATGCGCGACGGATGTGAAGGGTTGTGCGAACTGATGGAGATTTACCGAACAGAGACACGACGCTCGCGGGGCCCGGCCGTGCGGCCACGCGCACGGGCTCGCGCGGGCGCCCCGGAGTCACCCGGGGGGCCCGCGCCCGTGCGCCATCGCCTCAGTCGAACCAGCGGTCCCGCGCCAACTCCCCCGTCCTGGACGGGTCCTCCAGCAGGGCCGCCACCTCGAAGCGGCGGGGCCACTGGCCGGCCGCCCAGGCCAGGCCGGCGGCGACGCCCTCCAGGGTGGCGGCGTGCAGGACGCCGTCACCGGTGAGGCGCCAGTCGATCTCCACGCCGTCGACGACGAGTTCCTCGTGCTCGACGTAGGTACCGGGGGTGCTCGGGCCGAGCAGGGTGCGCACCGGGTCCGGGACGTCGTGCGCGGTGCCTTCGGAGTGGATCTCGCCCGTCACGGACTCGCTGAGACGCCGGACCTGGAACAGCTCGGCCAGCTCCGCCGCCCGCGCGGGCCGTACGGGGAGCAGCGGGACGCCCGCCGTGAAGGGCAGCAGGTCGGGCGAGTCGACCACGACCGCCTCGGCCGCGTCCACGATCTCCACCCGGCCGTCGACGACCGCCCGCAGCTCGTCCGGCAGGGTCACCCGATCCGGGTCCAGTTCCGCCAACGCGCTGTACAGGCCGTGCAGTTGGCCGGCGCTCACCGGGCGGTCGGGATCGGCGAGCCGGTCGAGCAGTTCGGCCGCGCCGCCCGGCTCGTCGAGGAGGGCGGCCACGGAGGTGCGTACGCCCAGGGCCCGCAGCACCTGCTCGTCGTCGAAGCCCGTCGCGTCGGCCTGGTCGTACAGGCCGTGCAGGAGGGGGTCGCCGCCGGCCGCGAGCAGGCCCGCCGGGCGGCGGCCGTCGAGGACGGGGTGACCGCGCAGCCACCATGCCGTGTACGGGCGTACGACCTCGTGGGTGCCGTCCGCGAGGAGGATGCGGACCGGCTGGGTGAGGGCGTCGCGCAGGGGGGGCCGGGCGAGCAGGGCGAGGGCCTGCGGCCAGTGGTCGTCGTCGACGAGGTCGAGGTCGCGGACGGCGACCAGTTCGGTGGCGACCGGCGGGACGGGCGTGTCGGGGAAGCGGTCGAGGATGTCCTCGGCCCACACGTCCACGGCGTCCAGCAGTCCCGCGTCGTCGGGTTCGGCGAAGTCGCCCTCGCGGGGCTCGAGTTCGTCCGGGTCGAGGACGACGTCCGTGGCCCGCACCAGCGCGAAGCCGCTGAGGACGCCGCAGGCGGCGAGGGGCTGCTCGCCCCACTTGTCGGCCAGCTCCTGGTCGACGTGGGCGAGTTCGTCCTCGCGCACGACCCGGGCGAACGGGCTGCCGGGGAGGACGAGTTCACCGGCCGGGGCCAGCTCCCCCTCCTCGTCGGGCAGCGCCAGGGCACCCAGCCAGGGCTCCTCGCCGGGTTCCAGGCCCGCGTCGCGGACGAGCGCGAGGACGGTGTCGGCCAACTCCTCGGCGTCCGGCGTGTCCTGGTCGTCCCAGGCCCCGCCGTCGTCGTCCAGGGACGCGGCCACGGCCGCCCGCACCTGCGGGGTGGTCAGGACCGCGCGCGGCGTCGCGGGCAGCGCCCCCAGCTTCTCCAGCAGCGGATGGGCGGCGTCCGGGTGGGCCACCTTGAGGCCCAGGCGGGCCAGGACGTCGGCGTCGAGACGGGCCGCGTCCGAGGTGGGCAGCAGCACCTGCCGGGGGCCGATCGTCGTCCGGCCGTCGGCCAAGGGGACCGGAAGCCCGGAGAGCCGGTCGGGATCGACCCCGGCGAGGCTCTCGTAGAGCCGGTACCACCACTGCGCGTCCTTCTCCAGCCCGGCCAGCCGGTCGACCGCGTCGGCGAGCGGGACCCGGGCCACCCCCAGCGTGCGCAGCTCCACCCGGCGTTCCAGCCCGGCGGGCAGCAGCGTCGGCAGCACCTCGGCGAGCACCCGCACGGTGTCGGCGCCCGCCCCCTCGACGACCTCCGCGTCCCGGGGCCGCAACGCCTCGGGCAGCTCGTGCTCGTCCTCGCCCTCGTCGTCCTCGCCCTCGTGGTCCACCGGCTCGACGGCGGGCGGCAGGAACGCCGTACGCGGCAGCCGCTCCAGGATCGCCTGCCGCAGCGCGCCGTCCAGTTCCCCCTTGCCGAGCGGGCCCGGCACGAGGTCGATGACGCCGGTGCTCACCGGGCGCCAGCCGGCCAGCAGCCCGGCGTACGCGTCCGCCGCCCGCTGCACGAGATGGTCGGTGAGCGGTCCGGGCGCCGCGTGCCGCCGGGTGGGGTCGAGGGGGAAGGAGGCGATGAGCAGCGCGGGCACGCCGAGGGGCTCGTCGCTGGGGGTGGGCGCGTGCACGACGGGGCGGGTGCGGGGCCGGGCCGGGGAGCCGTCCGCGTCGACCGGTACGGCCCACGTCACCGACCAGTGGGGCCGCAGCCGCTCCTCCACCGGCCGGTCGGTGAGCAGATCGGGCGTGAGGGGCCCGTGCGCGGCGGCGATCCGCCACCGGGTCGTCCCCTCCCGCGTGTCCGCCACGACCGTGAGGGCGCCGTCGGTGTTCCGGGTCAGGGTGCGCGGGGCCGCGTCGCCGACCTCGATCACGATCTCCTCCAGGCCCGGCAGGGCGAGGAGGAGGGCGTCGTCGACGGCGGTGAGGAGCCGTTCCGCGAGATCGGCGGCGGCGGCGTCGCGCAGGGGCAGGATGACGGCCGTGTCGTACGGGTCGGGGGCGGTGCCCTCGGCCGCGAAGGGCAGCCGCAGCAGCGGCACGTGGCCCTCCCTGCGGCGGATCTCGTCGCCCAGGCCCGGACTGTGCCGGGCGGTCTCCGAGGCCAGCACGCGGGCCTCCGCCAGGGACCAGCGGACACCGCCGTGCCGGCCGACGACGGCGGGCTCGTCGGTGACGGCGAGAACGGCGGCGAAGCCGACGCCGAAGCGGCCGATCGCCGACTCGTGGGTCTCGCGCTTCGCGGAGGCGCGCAGCGTGGAGAGGGACTCCACTCCGGCCGCGTCCAGCGGGGCGCCGGTGTTCGCGGCGACCAGGACCCCCTCACGCAGGGTGAGGCGCAGCCGGCCGGGCGTACCCGCGCGGGCGGCCGCGTCGGCGGCGTTCTGCGCCAGCTCCACGACGAGGCGGTCCCGGTAGCCGCCGAGGACCAGATCCTCCTCGGCGTTGGCGTCCTCCCGGAATCGGGCGGGACTCGTGGCCCAGGCGTCCAGCACTCCGCGCCGCAGTCGGGCCGTTCCGAACGGATCGGCCCCCTCGGCCGCGGGCCGCACGAACTTGCTCACGTCGGTTCACTCTCCTCATCGCCGTGAGCTCGAAGGTACCGCGAGCGGCTCCGCCGGTTCCGCATCGGTGGGCCCGGCCCCTTCCGGCCCCCTGCGGCCCACGCCCGACCCGGTCACCTGCCACGGGCCCGCCACCCGATCCCGTCGGCCGCCGGCCCGTCCGCGGGTGCCCGGCCGGGGGGAGTCCGGCCAGGGGGTGCCCGCCAGGGGGAGTGCGGCCAGGGGGAGTCCGGCCACGACGCCGTCCACGCCAGGTCAGGGCCCAGGGGCGGCAACCCGTTCGCCTCGGTGGAACCGGCCCCCTCCGGCCCACGCCCCCGACCCGGTCACCTGCCGCGGGCCCACCACCCGACCCGATCGGCCGCCGCCGGCCTATCCCCAGGGCCCCCGCCGAGGGAGCCCGGCCACAATGCCGTCCACACCGGGTCAGGGCCCAGGGGCGGCAACCCGTTCCGCATCGGTGAGACCGGCCCCCTCCGGCCCACGCCGCGACCCGGTCACCTGCCGCGGGCCCGCCACCCGACCCGATCGGCCGCCGTCGGCCGGGCCCAAGGGCCCCCGCCTGGTAAGTCCGGCCACAACGCCGTCCACCCCGGAGCCAGGGCCCCGGGCGCACCCGCCGGGGGCCGGGTCGGGAAGTGGGCGGCGGGGGCGAGGAGGACGCCTGCGCTACGAGTGGCCCAGCTCCGCCGACTCCTCGTCGGTCGCCGCCGGGACGGACCCGGAGTCGGGGGCGGGCCGCAGCGGGAACGGGTCCACCCGGTTCTCGTCGATCACCGGCAGCGCCGGCCGGGGCGGCGTCGGCATGACCGCCGCCTCCGAGTGCCCACCACAGCCGTACGCCAGCGACACCACACGCCCGTCGGCCGGCGAGAACTCGTTGGCGCAGATCCCGAAGGCCTGCCCCAGGGAGCCGCCGATCGGCGTCAGGAAGCCACAGCTGACGCAGGACGCCGGCGCCGCCTGCGCCATCGGCGTCTTCGCACCGAACGCCTCGTCCCAGCGGTCGGCGGCCGTGTGCAGGCCGTACCGCGACAGGACGCGCGCCCGGCGCATCCCCAGCTCCTCCGCCACCGCCGCGACGGTGCCGCGGGCCGGGACCGCCGGCAGTGCCGCCGGCGGATCGGCCGTCACCTCGGCGTCCTCCGCCTCCACCAGCTCCGCCATCTCCCGCGAGACGGCCGAACTGGGCAACGGGGCGTCCTCGCCGGTGTAGCCCGGCTCCAGACGCAGGTCGTCCGCGTCCGTGGGAAGGAGGTCGCCTGGGCCCATGTCGCCGGGGCGCAGGCGTTCGCTCCACGGGACCCACTCGGGGGCCAGCACCGCGTCCGGGCCGGGCAGCAGCACCACCTCGTCCAGCGTCACGGCCTTCGCCCGCGAGGCCCGCGCGACGGTCACCGCCCAGCGCCAGCCCCGGTAGCCGAGTTCCTGGCACTCGAAGAAGTGCGTCACCACCCGGTCGCCCTCGGAGAGGACCCCTACGTGCTCGCCGACCACGCCGGGCGCGGCGGCCTCCTCTGCCGCCGCGCGGGCGAGGTCGACGGCCTCGGCGCACAGGCGGTCGGGGGTGCGGCTTCGCGTGGTCGCTGCGCTCACAGGTATCGCTTCTCTCCTACGCCGTCACTCGGGTGCGGTTGCCACCGGCGGCGGAGCGGACGGAGCGGACCAGTGGGCCGCGTCGACGTCCGCGTCCGATCGCGCTCGGGCGCACCTGTGCCATCCATTGTGGGGGATGGCTGAGATACGCACGCTACCTGTTCGCGGCCGCTCATCCCACACCGACGGTGCTTCTACAGCACTCCGCGCCGAGTTTCCGCGCACTCGCCCCCCTGCCGGACCCCCCGCCGACGGCCCTTCCCAGCCCCTCCCCGGCCCCTTTTCGGCCCCTCCCCGGCCCCTTTTCGGCCCGTCCCCGGCCCATCCCCGGCCTGTCGGCGAGCCGCCCACAAGCCGACCGTGAGCCGTCCACCCGCCGTCCACGAGCCGGAAAGCGCGCGCCCATAAGTGCGGCAACCGCGCTACATCCGGCTTTCTCGGGGCACTATGGCGGAGTGGCTACCGCGAGGACATCCCAGGGCGCCACCGGGACCGGTGGGGCGAAGGGCGACAAGGGCAAGGGGAGGGGCCGGGTGAGCGGTTCGGGCCGAATGAACGGGTCCGTCCGCGCGATCGGCCGTGCCCTGCACCTGCCCTTCACCGGAACCGCCCGTGGCATCCGCAAGGCCACGCACGCGCACGGCGCGGGCGAGTCCGGGCTCGGCAAACTGATCGAGCTGCACGCCGTGAACGGCGCGGGCGATGTGATGATCACCATCGCGCTCGCCTCCACCGTGTTCTTCTCGGTCCCCACCGACGAGGCCCGCGGCCGCGTGGCGCTCTACCTCGCCATCACGATGGCACCCTTCACCCTCCTCGCCCCGGTGATCGGCCCGCTCCTCGACAAGCTCCCGCACGGCCGCCGCGCGGCGATGGCCGGTGCGATGGTCGCGCGCGCTCTCCTCGCCCTGGTGCTGTCCGGCGCGGTCGTCACCGGCAGCATCGAGCTGTATCCGGCGGCCCTCGGCGTCCTGGTGGCGTCGAAGGCGTACGGGGTGGTCAGAAGCGCCGTCGTGCCCCGTCTGCTGCCACCGCGCTTCTCCCTGGTGAAGGCCAACTCCCGAGTGACCCTGGGCGGCCTCCTGGCCACCGGCCTCGCCGCGCCCGTGGGCGGCGGCCTCCAGCTCCTCGGCCCCCGCTACCCGCTCTACGGCGCCTTCGTGATCTTCGTCGCGGGCACCTTCCTGTCCTTCTCGCTGCCCCCGAAGGTCGACTCGGCCAAGGGCGAGGACAGGGCACTGCTCGCCTCCGACGAGACCCATCTGCACGGCCCCCACATCCGCCCCGTCAAGCGCCCCGGCCTCAGGACGGTCGGCACCGCCGTCATCAACGCCCTGGGCGCCAACGCGGCCCTGCGCTGGCTGTCCGGGTTCCTGACGTTCTTCCTGGCCTTCCTGCTGCGCGAGCACCCGCTGACCGGGCAGGGCGCGGCGGTCTCCCTCGGCATCGTCGCCGTCGCGGCCGGCGTCGGCAACGCGCTGGGCACCTCCGTGGGCGCGGCCCTGCGCTCACGCGCACCGGAACGGATCATCGTGACCGTGGTCGCGGTCGTGCTGGGCGCGGCGATCACCGCCGCCGTCTTCTTCGGCGCGTTCCTGGTGGCCTGCCTCACGGCCGTCGCCGGCTTCTCGCAGGCGCTGTCCAAACTGTCCCTGGACGCGCTGATCCAGCGGGACGTGCCCGAGCTGGTGCGCACCTCGGCGTTCGCCCGCTCGGAGACGCTCCTTCAGGTGTCATGGGTGTTCGGCGGCGCCGTGGGCATCGTGATGCCGCTCAACGGCGCCCTGGGGCTCTCCGTGGCCGCCGTGGTGATCGCCACCGGCTGGGCGGTCACCGCCCGGGGCCTGATCGGCTCCGCCCGGCACGGCGGCTCACCCCGGACGACGGTGGCCTGACCGGGTGGGGCGGGGCCCGCGTGGCGTAACCCGCGGCCGCGCCGCACCCCACGTAGAGGGAGGGCCGGACGTGCCAGATAGCCTTCGCCCCATGACCTCGATGCGATCCGTTGTGCGACGCCGCCGCGCCGTCGCCGCCGCCGGCGCCGTTTCCGCCGGACTGCTCGTCCTGTCGGCGTGCGACAAGCCGACTCCGATGTCCACTCTCACCGTCGGCTCCTCCTCGGTCAGCTCGGAGGCCACCTGCGGCGGCGAGGACGGCGTCCTCAAGCCCGCGGAGGTGACCGAGTGCCTGGCGGAGAAGGACATCAAGTCCATCACCGTCGACCCGGACGAGAGCGTCCGCTTCGGCGTCGACCCGGACGTCGCCGACCAGCGCTGGACGATCCTGATGAACGGTCAGCCGCTCACCGAGGACAGCGACAAGACCTACCGCGTCATCCCCGGCAGCGTCTTCTTCAACGCCCAGTACGGCGCCCAGGGCGACTCCACCCTGGTCACCATCAAGGCGGGCGACGGCAAGAAGGACAGCCAGGCCGCGACCGGCCTGTGGTCGTTCAAGCTCAAGAAGGACGACTGACCACGTCCCGCGTCCGCGTCCTCGTGGCCACCGCGGTCCCCGCCGAACGGGACGCGGTGGCAGGGGCCTTCGTGGAGCCCGCCCACGTGGTGCGGCTGCCCGGCACCGCCCTGTCCCTGTACCGCCCCGACGTGGCGTACGACCTCCTGGCCGCCGGTGTCGGCCCCGCCCTCGCCGCCGCCCGCACGGCCACCGCCCTCACCGCGGCCGCCCTCGCGGGCACGCCGTACGACCTCGTGGTGTCCGCCGGGATCGCCGGCGGCTTCGCGCCCGGAGCGCCGGTCGGCTCCCTGGTCGTCGCCGACGAGATCACCGTCGCCGACCTGGGCGCGGAGACCGCCGAGGGCTTCCTGCCGGTGACCGAGCTGGGCTTCGGCACCGTGACCCACCGTCCGCCCGCCGCCCTCGTCCGGCTGGCCGCGAACGCCACCGGGGCGCGTACCGGCACGGTCCTGACCGTCTCCACGGTCACCGGGACCGCCGCCCGTGCCGACGCCCTGCGCGAGCGCCACCCCCGGGCCCTCGCCGAGGCCATGGAGGGCTTCGGGGTCGCCGAGGCGGCCGCCGCGCACGGGGTGCCCGTGCTGGAGGTCCGCGCGGTCTCCAACCCGGTGGGCCCCCGCGACCGGGCCGCCTGGCGCATCGGCGAGGCGCTCGCCGCCCTGACGAAGGCCTTCGGGAAGCTCGCGCCCGCCCTGGAGAGTTGGAACCCCCATGACTGAAGACCCGTTGCGCATCGCCTACTCCCCCTGCCCGAACGACACCTTCGTCTTCGACGCCCTGGCCCACGGCCGCGTCCCCGGCGCGCCCGCGCTCGACGTGACGTTCGCGGACATCGACATCACCAACGGCATGGCCGAGCGCGGCGAGCACGACGTGCTGAAGGTGTCGTACGCCGTGCTGCCGTACGTCCTCGACGACTACGCGCTGCTGCCCTGCGGCGGCGCGCTGGGGCGGGGCTGCGGGCCGCTGGTGCTGACCAGGGAGACCGGGGCCGGGGACGCCTCCGAGTCCTTCGGCGGCGGGGGACTGACCGGCCGTACCGTCGCCGTGCCGAGCGAGAGGTCGACGGCGTACCTGCTGTTCCGGCTGTGGGCGGCGGACATGGTTCCCGGAGGGGTCGGCGAGATCGTCGTCCTGCCGTTCCACGAGATCATGCCGGCCGTGCGCGACGGGAAGGTCGACGCCGGCCTGGTCATCCACGAGGCCCGCTTCACGTACCGGAACTACGGGCTGCACAAGCTCGCGGACATGGGCGAGCACTGGGAGTCCACCACCGGACTGCCGATCCCGCTCGGCGCGATCATCGCGAAGAGGTCGCTCGGTACGGCCGTCCTGACCCGCCTCGCCGAGTCGATCCGCACCTCCGTACGCGCCGCCTGGGACGACCCCGAGACCTCCCGCCCGTACGTCATGGAACACGCCCAGGAAATGGACCCGGCCGTCGCCGACCAGCACATCGGGCTCTACGTCAACGAGTTCACGGCCGATCTCGGCGAGGACGGCTACGCGGCCGTGCGCGGACTGCTCACCCGCGCGGCGGCCGAGGGGCTGGTGCCGCCCCTCGGCCCACGGTCACTCGATTTCCCGTGAACCGGGTCGCACGACCGGATCAGGGATTCCTGGTGACGTTTCCGCTCACACGTCCAACTGGTCCGCGACCGCGCGCAACAGGCCCGCGATCTTCTTGCCGGAGGTCTTCTCGGGGTAACGGCCCTTCTCCAGCATCGGCGTGATGTTCTCGAGAAGGGTCGTCAAATCCTGGACGATGGAGGCGAGTTCGTCGGGCTTCCTCCGCTGGGCCGCCGCGACCGAGGGGGTCGGATCGAGGACCACGACCGAGAGCGCCTGGTCACCGCGCTGTCCGGCCACGACGCCGAACTCCACGCGCTGGCCCGGCTTGAGCGCCTCGACTCCGGCGGGGAGGACCGAGGAATGGACGAAGACGTCACCGCCGTCGTCACGGGAGAGGAAGCCGAAGCCCTTCTCGCTGTTGAACCACTTGACTTTGCCGGTAGGCACGTCTGTCCTCGTCCTCGTACTCGTCGGAAAACCGCAGGGGAAAACGGCGCTGGACAACACCGAGGCGGGTCGACCCCGACCCGCCGCTACCAAGGCTAATGGTCTTCGCCCGGGTGACAAGACGTCCCCCGGTCGTTCCTTCGCGCTGGGAACTACCCTGGTCGGGTGCGTGACAAAACCCAGACGAATTCCGCCGCGCCCGGTGACCGACTGATCCGTGCCGGTGCCATCGTGTTCTTCCTCGGTGCCGTGGCCACACTCGTCACCGTGGCCCCGCTGTTCCTCGACGCGACGCCCTTTCCGACGTACATGTTCGGCCTGAGCATGCTCATGGGCGTCGGGTTCCTGATCGCGGGCGCGGGGGTGTTGCAGTCCGTCGCGGCCGGGCGCCGGCAGGCGCGCGGGGGACGGTAGCCGCGGTCAGGCCGCCCCGGCGGCCGTGTGGTCCGCGAGCCAGGCCGGGAAGCGCGTGAGGTCCGCGAGGACCACGTCGGCGCCGGCCTCGCGCAACTCGTCCGCGCCGCAGGGGCCCGTCGGCACGGCCACCGACAGCGCGCCGGCGGCGCGGGCGCCGCGGACGTCTCCGACGTGGTCGCCCACGTAGACGGTCGCGCCGTGCTCGCGCAGCGCCACCGCCTTCTGCTCGGCCCACAGGTTGCCGATGACGGCGTCGGCCTCGATGCCGAGATGCGTCAGGTGGAGCTTGGCGTTCGGCTCCCACTTCGCGGTGACGACGATCGCCCGCCCGCCGGCCGCCCGCACCGCCTCGACCGCCTCCCGGGCGCCGGGCATCACGGAGGTGCGGGTGACGGCGTACGCCGGGTAGATCTCCCGGTACAGACCGGCCATCCCCGCGACCTGCTCCGCCGGGAACCACTGCGCCATCTCCTGCTCCAGCGGCGGTCCCAGCCTGGTCACCACCAGATCGGCGTCGATGTACGTCCCGCTCCGGGCGGCCAGCTCCACGTAGGCGGCGCGGATGCCGGGCCGGGAGTCGATGAGGGTCATGTCGAGATCGAACCCGACGACGGGAGCGACGGAACGCGGCGAGGTCATGCCGCCCATTGTGCCGAGCCCGCCACCGCGCCCGTCCAGCGCCCGTCCAGCGCCCGTCCCGAGCAGGTGCCCGGCGCCGGCCCGCGGCTCCCTGCCGGCCGCCACGGACGGCCGCCGCACCGGGCCGGCCCACGCCCCGCCCCGCGCCGCCGACCTGCGGGCGGCTCGCCCGGCGCCTGCTCGCGGGCCGGGGGCGGCCCTCGCGAGCCGTGGGCCCGCGCCGCCTGGGGGACGGGGTGCGGCGGGTGGGCCGCTACTTGGTCCGCTGGGAGCGCCAGACCAGGAACAGGGCCGAGGCCAGCGCCGCGCCCCGGAGCACCCACGGCCACGTCTGCGCCACTGCCTCGTTCATGTGGCCCTCGGGGATGGGGGTGCCCCAGCGGCCGGCCGTGCGACCCCAGAGCCAGACGACGCCCCCGGTGGCCGCGAGGCCGGGGAGCACCATGACCGCCCACTTGGTCTCGCGGTCGGACAGCCGCCGGGAGGCGTAGGCGATGACCCAGCCGACGAGCAGCGCGAGCCACTGCCCGGTCACCACACCGGCGACCAGGCAGGCGGCGGCCAGGAGCAGGAGGGGGTTGGTCCAGCGGCCGGGGCGCAGCGCGGTGCGGAGGCGACGGCGGGCGGCGGGCTCCTCCGCGTCGGGCGGCGCCGCTTCCGGCTCCGCCTTCGTCGCCGGAGGCACGGGAGGCGCCGGCGGCTTCAGCATGTCCGCGATCTCCACCCCGCCGACGAACCCCGGCACCTCCTCGCCCAGCCCGAACGGGTCCGCCTCGCGGCGCCACCAGTCCGGGGTCTCCCCGACGTCACCGAGTTCGTGCGCGCCCGCGCGGTGCGGCGGCGACGGGATGTCCGGGGCGGAGGCGGGCGCGTCGGGGCGCGGCCGGGGGCGGGGGACGACCCGCCGCAGTCCCTTGGGGCGGCGTCCGGCGGCGTCCGGGGGTTCCTGCCGTTGGACGGGCACGGCCGCGGGCGGGGCCTGCGGAGCGGTGCCGCTCCGGGTGCCGCCGCCCACCGCCGAGACGACGTCGTCGGGGCTGCCGAGCCGGTCGAGGATGCGGCGGACGGCGGCCGGGCTGTCGACGGGCGCCTTGGCGCGGCGCCGGTCGATCTCGTTGCGCAGCTCGGACACGAGCCGCATGCGCGTGGCGGACGACAACTGCCGCTGCTGCGCCACGTCGCCGACGCGGCTCAGATACTCGTAGACGACCTGATCGCTTTCGATACCCACGAAGTCCCCTCCGGGGCCGGTGCCTTGGATACCCCGGAGACGACGTTAGCGCAGCGTGGCGGCCGCCCCGCCGTTCAGGACGGCTCGCACCCGCAAGGGTGGTCCGGCTTCGAGGGAGTCGGCCCAGGGGTTCGCCGTCGGCCGGGCCAACCGGTCCGCGGGCAGGGGTGGTCGCCGTGCCCGACGCCGTCGGGGTGGGCAGGTGGCGTTGGGCGGCGGGGTGCGGTGCGGGACCACCGGGGCGCCTTCGCGCTCGCCCTCCGCGTGCCGTGGCGTTCGCCGTCCGTGCGCCTTCGCGTTCGCCCTCCGCGTGCCTTGACGTTCGTCTTCCGTGGTCCTTCGCGCTCGCCTTCCGTGGGCCCAGCCCGCCGGGGCCCGGTCCCCGGGGCGCCCCTCCCCGGCCCGTCACCCGCTACCGTTGAGCGGATGAGCAGCGACGAGAAGCCCTCGGCCCCGCGTTCCCTCGCGGAGGCGCTCCGTGCCCGGGACGACGCGTCCCTGGCCGCGCTCCTGCGTGCCCGCCCCGACCTCATCACCCCGGTCCCCACCGACCTCACCCAGCTCGCCACCCGCGCCGGGACCCGCGCGTCGGTGCTGCGCGCCCTGGAGCGCCTGGACCGGTTCGCCCTCCAGACCGCGGAGGCGCTGGCCGTGGCGGCGGAACCGGCGGCGTACGAGGAGCTGCTGGAGCTGATGGCCGGTGACGAGCGGGACGCGGCCGTCGTCGCCGCCCTGCCCGGGGCGGTGGCCGTGCTGCGCGAGCAGGCCCTGGTCTGGGGCGACCACGACCGGCTCCGGCTGGTCCGCACCGCCCGCGAGGTGCTCGCCCCGTCCCCGCAGCACCCCTCGCCGACCGGGCTCGGCCCGTCCGTGCGGGAGGCCACCGCGGGCATGTCGCCGGGCCGGATCCAGGAGATCGTGACGGCCGCCGGGCTGCCGTCCACCCATGACGCCGTCTCGGCGGCCTCCGCGCTGGCCGACCTGTTCGGTGACCGGCGGAGGATGGGGGCGCTGCTCGCCGAGGCTCCCGCCGAGTCCCTGGAGGTCCTGGAGCGGCTCGTGTGGGGGCCGCCCTACGGGCAGGTCACCGCCGATCCGGGGGCCCGGCTGCGCTGGCTGCTGGACCGGGGGCTGCTGCTGCCGACCGCGCCCGGCACGGTCGTCCTGCCGCGTGAGGTGGCCCTGCATCTGCGGGCGGGCCGCGCCCATCGCACGCCCGAGCCGGTGCCGCCCGCGGTGGAGCCGGCCGCGACCCACCGTCCACAGGTGGTGGACGCGGCGGCGGCCGGGCAGGCGTACACCGCGCTGGCGACGGTCGAGGAGTTGATGAAGGACTGGGACGAGGGCGGCCCCGCGGTGCTGCGGGCGGGCGGCCTGAGTCTGCGGGACCTGAAGCGCACGGCCGTCGCGCTGGACGTGTCGGAGCCGATGGCCGCGTTCTGGGTCGAGCTGGCGTACGCCGCCGGGCTGATCGCCTCCGACGGCGAGGCCGACGAGCGGTACGCGGCGACCCCGGCCTACGACGAGTGGCTGGAGCGTCCGGCCGCCGACCGGTGGGTCCGGTTGGCGGAGGCCTGGCTGACGGGGACCCGGACGCCGGGGCTGGTCGGCGGGCGGGACACGAAGGAGCGGACGCTGTCGGCGCTCGGGCCGGGCCTCGACCGCTCGGCCGCCCCGGAGGTACGGCGCCGGGTGCTGGCGCTGCTGGCGGGACTGCCGGAGGGCACCTCGCCGGCCGCCGAGTCGGTGCTCGCCCGGCTGAGCTGGGAGCGTCCCCTGCGCGGCCCCCAGCGCGACGACGACCTGCGCGCCCGGCTGGCCCGCTGGACCCTGTCGGAGGCCGAGCTGCTGGGCATCACGGGCAGAGGCGCTCTCGCGTCCCAGGGCCGGGCCCTGCTCGGCGCGGCGGCGAACCGGCCGCCCGGCGCGGGCGGGAGCGCCGCCGGCCGGAGCGGCGGGACGGGACCAGGTGGTACTCCCGGCGTGGACGGCTCCGCGGGAGCGGGCGGTCCGCAGGGTCCCGGCGACAAGCTCCCCTTCCACCACCACACCGAGCCGACGACCGCGACCGCCCTCGCCCTCGGCCCCCTTCCCGCCGCCGAGCAGGCCGTCGCCTCCGCGGCCGCCGTGCGGCTGCTCGCGCCGCTGCTGCCCGAGCCGCTGGACCACGTGCTGCTCCAGGCGGACCTCACCGCGGTCGCGCCGGGTCCGCTGCTCCGGCCGCTCGCCGACATGCTGGGCGTGCTCGCCGACGTCGAGTCGAAGGGCGGGGCGACGGTCTACCGTTTCACGCCCGGTTCGGTACGGCGTGCCCTGGACGCCGGCCGTACCGCCTCCGACCTGCACGCCTTCCTCGCGGAGCACTCGCGTACGCCGGTCCCGCAGCCGCTGACGTACCTGATCGACGACGTGGCCCGCCGGCACGGGCATCTCCGGGTGGGCGCGGCCTCGGCGTACGTGCGCTGCGACGACGACGCCATGCTGAACGAGATCCTCGCCGACAAGCGCGCCGCCGCCCTGCGGCTGCGCCGGCTCGCGCCGACCGTGCTGGCGGCGCAGGCCGACCCGGCGGCCCTTCTGGAGGGGCTGCGGGCGATGGGGTTCGCGCCGGCCGCCGAGTCCGCCGAGGGCGACGTCCTGATCACCCGCGCCGACGCCCACCGCAGCCCGCCGCGCACCGCCCCGGAGCCGGTCCCGGAGGGGCCGCCCGTCCCCGACGGCACGCTGCTGTCGGCCGCGGTCCGGGCGATCCGCGCCGGTGATCTGGCGGCCACGGCCCCCCGCAAGCCCGCCGACGACGCCGCGGCGCAGGCGCCCGGGGAACTGCCCCGCACCTCCTCCGCGGAGACCCTCGCCACCATGCAGGCCGCCGTCCTCACCGGCGAGGCCGTGTGGATCGGCTACGTCAACGCCGAGGGGTCCGCCAGCCAGCGGGTGATCGCCCCGGTCCGGGTGGAGGGCGGCTTCGTGACGGGGTACGACCACACGGCGGACGAGGTCAGGACGTACCCGCTGCACCGGATCACGGGGGTGGCGGAGCTGGCGGACGACGAGGCGTAGCCGGGTGCCGGCGCAGGGCCTCGACGCCGTCGGGGGCGGACGCCGGCGCCCGGTCATGTCCGTCCCACGGCTCGCCGCTGGTGCCCCGGGCGGACCGGCCGGTCTCCGCCGGGCCGGGGGTCGGAGCCGGTGGTGACGACCGCTTCGCGGCCGGCGCGCCGGTAGGGCTGCCGGCTCCAGGGAAGGGCGGGTGGCTCCCCGGTGCAGGGAAGGGCGGGTGGCTCCCCGGCACAGGAAAGGGCCAAGGGGGCTGCCGGCTCCCCGGCACAGGGCACTCGGTGACGAGCCCGACCGGAGCCCGCACGGCCGGTTCCCTCGGCCGGTTCGCGGGCGGCGGCCCGCTCGTGGTCCTCGTCGTCCTCGACGCCTCCGCCGGTCGGCGCGTCGTGCCGGCCGGGGAACGTCGTCGCCATCGACCGCTTCGAGGGTGAGATCCCCTTCGCGAACCCGCCGAAGCGGGACGTGTCCCGCGAGGCCGGTGCCCGAGGGCCGGTGCCCGAGGGCCCGGCCGTTCGCGTCCGGCGGACGGTCGTCGCGAGGCGGTGCGGCCGGCGGTTCGCGAGGGCCTTCGCACGGTCCACGACCCCGATCACCCGGTGCCGCTCCTCGACGCGTTCGATCCGCTCACCCGTGGCTGTCACGAAGGCCACTCCTCGCACCCCGCCCCGGTCCTGGCCGGTAGGGCACACTGGACGTTTGGCTTGCGTTCCACGGCCGTGAAGGAAAGGGTGCCGCGCGTGAATGGTCCACTCATCGTCCAGTCGGACAAGACCCTGCTCCTGGAGGTCGACCACGAGCGGGCCGACGCGTGCCGTCGGGCCATCGCGCCGTTCGCGGAACTGGAGCGGGCGCCCGAGCACATCCACACCTACCGGCTGACCCCGCTGGGCCTGTGGAACGCGCGCGCCGCCGGGCACGACGCCGAGCAGGTGGTCGACGCGCTCGTGGAGTTCAGCCGGTACCCGGTGCCGCACGCGCTGCTGGTGGACATCGCCGAGACGATGGACCGCTACGGGCGGCTGACGCTCAGCAAGCACCCCGCGCACGGCCTGGTGCTGACCACCACGGACCGGCCGGTCCTGGAGGAGATCCTGCGCTCCAAGCGGGTCGCCCCGCTGGTCGGGGCCCGGATCGACCCCGACTCGGTCGCCGTGCACCCGTCCGAGCGCGGGCAGATCAAGCAGACGCTGCTGAAGCTGGGCTGGCCCGCCGAGGACCTCGCGGGGTACGTCGACGGCGAGGCGCATCCGATCGAGCTGGCGGAGGACGGCTGGGCCCTGCGGCCGTACCAGAGGCAGGCCGTGGAGAACTTCTGGCACGGCGGGTCGGGAGTCGTCGTCCTGCCTTGCGGCGCGGGCAAGACGCTGGTCGGGGCGGGGGCGATGGCGCAGGCCAAGTCGACCACGCTGATCCTCGTCACCAACACCGTCTCCGCGCGGCAGTGGAAGCACGAGCTGATCAAGCGGACGTCGCTGACCGAGGAGGAGATCGGCGAGTACAGCGGCACGCGCAAGGAGATCCGCCCCGTCACGATCGCCACGTACCAGGTGCTGACGACCAGGCGGAAGGGCGTCTACCCGCACCTGGAGCTGTTCGACTCCCGCGACTGGGGGCTGATCCTCTACGACGAGGTGCACCTGCTGCCGGCGCCGGTCTTCAAGTTCACCGCCGACCTCCAGGCGCGGCGGCGGCTGGGCCTCACGGCCACGCTGGTGCGTGAGGACGGCCGCGAGTCGGACGTGTTCTCGCTCATCGGGCCGAAGCGGTTCGACGCTCCGTGGAAGGAGATCGAGGCGCAGGGCTACATCGCGCCCGCGGACTGTGTCGAGGTCCGGGTGAACCTGACGGACTCCGAGCGGCTCGCGTACGCGACCGCCGAGGCCGAGGAGAAGTACCGCTTCTGCGCCACCACCGAGACCAAGCGGAAGGTCACGGAGGCGATCGTGCGGCGGTTCGCCGGGCAGCAGATCCTCGTCATCGGGCAGTACATCGACCAGCTCGACGAGCTGGGGGAGCATCTGGACGCGCCGGTCATCAAGGGCGAGACGTCCAACGCCCAGCGGGAGAAGCTGTTCGAGTCGTTCCGCCAGGGCGAGATCAGCGTGCTCGTGGTGTCGAAGGTCGCGAACTTCTCGATCGACCTGCCGGAGGCGACGGTGGCCATCCAGGTGTCGGGCACCTTCGGCTCGCGTCAGGAGGAGGCACAGCGGCTGGGACGGGTGCTGCGGCCGAAGGCCGACGGGCACCAGGCCCACTTCTACTCGGTCGTGGCCCGCGACACGCTGGACCAGGACTTCGCCGCTCACCGGCAGCGCTTCCTCGCCGAGCAGGGATACGCGTACCGGATCATGGACGCGGACGAGGTGCTGGCGGAGGGCGCCTGACCGTCACGGCCCGGAGCCGCCGACGGGGGCCGGTGTCCGTGAGCCCGGGGAGCAGGGTCCGGGGACCGGCGACCGGGTCATCTGCGGCGGACACCCACCTCCTCGCCGTACTCGCCGAGGACGACCACGCCGAAGGCCGCGCCCGCGAAGACGCGTATCGCGTGCAGGGCGTCGCCGAGGCGGTGGTGGTGGGTGCCGGAGACGGTGGTCGCGCCGGGCGGACGGCCCGGGGCGGGGGCTGGGGTGAAGGTCGCTGCGCTCATGCCTCCATGGTGCGATCGGGGACACCGAGGGGGCATCGGCCTGGGGAGCCACTTCGGGCGGGCTCCCCGTCCACCCACGGGTTGAGCGGCTCCCCGGGAAGTAGGGGGTCTGGTCCCCTAGGGGACGGCAGGGAGAAACCCGTTGGCGGACGGCAGGGAGAAACCCGTTGGCCCCGCGAGCCCCCAGGTCCTAGAATCTCCGCTCTTGCCCGCCTCCGCACGGAGCGCCGCCGCCCGGACGGAAACCGGACGGCTTCCCGCAGTCAGCCCTTTCCGCAGGCCCGGAGGCACCCCCTTGTCCACGCCCGTGTCCGCTGCCGACCCGCTCTCCCGTGAGCGCTCCCACCTCGCCGCCTCCCGTGCCGCGCTGCGCGCCATGCGCGAGGACGTCCAGTCCCTCGACATCAGCGACGTCACCGCGAACTGGGTCAACGCGCAGATCCTGGAACGCCAGATCGCGGACCGCGTCAAGGCGCTCGCCGACCTCAGCGACACCCCCCTGTTCTTCGGCCGGCTGGACTACCTCCACGCCCCCGGCGCCGACCGGGCCGAGGGCGCCGAAGGCGAACGGTTCTACATCGGACGCCGGCACGTCCACGACAACGACGGCGACCCGATGGTCATCGACTGGCGGGCGCCCGTCTCGCAGCCGTTCTACCGGGCCTCGAAGAAGGACCCGATGGACGTCACGCTCAGGCGCCGCTTCGGCTACACCGGCGGCGACCTCACCGCGTACGAGGACGAGGACCTCTCGGACCCGGCCGAGGCGGCCACCACCAGCAGACTGCTCCAGCGGGAGATCGAGCGGCCGCGCGTCGGTCCGATGCGGGACATCGTCGCCACCATCCAGCCCGAGCAGGACGAGATCGTCCGCAGCGGGCTGGGCGGCTCGGTGTGCGTCCAGGGCGGCCCCGGCACCGGGAAGACGGCCGTCGGCCTGCACCGGGTG
Source organism: Streptomyces sp. NPDC006259 (assembly GCF_042870975.1). Taxonomy (NCBI): domain Bacteria; kingdom Bacillati; phylum Actinomycetota; class Actinomycetes; order Kitasatosporales; family Streptomycetaceae; genus Streptomyces; species Streptomyces sp. NPDC006259. Next base: position 249,919 of record NZ_JBIAHY010000008.1, read on the forward strand.
GCCTATCTGCTGTACGCCCACCGTGAGCGGCTGGCCCGCACCGGCACGCTGGTCATCGGGCCGAACCGGTCCTTCCTCCACTACATCGAGCAGGTTCTGCCCGCTCTCGGCGAGTTGGCGGTCGGCCAGGCCACCGTCGACGACCTCGTCGGGCAGGTGGAGGTGCGGGGCACGGACGAGGTCCCGGCGGCGGTCGTCAAGGGCGACGCGAGGATGGCCGAGGTACTGCGGCGGGCCCTGTACTCCCACGTCAGCCTGCCGACCGAGCCGGTCGTCGTCGTGCGCGGGTCGCGCCGCTGGCGGATCCCGGCGTACGAACTGGAGGAGCTGGTACGCGAGTTGCGTGCCCGCGACATCCGCTACGGGGCCGCCCGCGACGCCCTCCCGCAGCGCGTCGCGCACGCCGTGCTGGTCCAGATGGAACGGGCCGGTGAGGCGCCCGACGACCGGGTGCAGGACGCCGTGGCCCGCAACAGTGCCGTCAAGGCGGCCGTGAAGGCGGTCTGGCCGCCCGTCGACCCGGCCAAGCTGGTGCTGCGGTTGCTGACGGACGCGGAGTTCCTCGCGGAGCACGCCGACGGGATCCTCACCGAGGACGAGCGCAGGACGATCCTGTGGGCGAAGCCGGTGCGGACCGTGAAGTCGGCCAAGTGGTCGGCGGCGGACGCCGTGTTGATCGACGAGGCGACCGACCTGGTGGAACGCACCCACTCCCTGGGCCATGTCGTCCTCGACGAGGCGCAGGACCTGTCCCCCATGCAGTACCGGGCCGTCGGCCGCCGCTGCACCACCGGCAGCGCGACCGTCCTGGGCGACCTGGCGCAGGGCACCACGCCCTGGGCGACGCGGAGTTGGGAGGAGGCCCTCGCGCACCTCGGCAAGGCCGACGCGGTGATCGAGGAGCTGACGGCCGGTTTCCGCGTCCCCACGGACGTCATCGCCTACGCCTCCCGGCTGCTGCCCCACATCGCACCGGGGCTGACACCGGTCGCCTCGGTCCGCGAGAACCCCGGGTTCTTCGAGGTCCGCGCGGTGACGGAGACCGGGGACGTCATCGCCGCCTGCGAGGAGTTGCTGCGCAACGAGGGGTCGACGGGCCTCATCGCGGCGGACGCCCGCGTGCCGGTCCTGGCGGAGGCCCTCGAGGCCGCGGGGATCACCTACCTGGCCCCCGGTGAGGAGACCACCCGGGAGACCCGCCTGACCCTGGTGCCCGCCTCCCTGGCCAAGGGCCTGGAGTACGACTACGTCGTCCTGGACGAGCCGAGCGCGGTGGTGGCCGCCGAGCCGGACGAACGGACGGGGCTGCGACGCCTGTACGTGGCGCTGACCCGAGCGGTGTCGGGGCTGGTGGTGGCCCACGCCACCGACCTGCCGGACCAGCTGACCCAGCCGTGACCACCCGTGCGGCGCGGGACCACCCGTGCGGTGCCTGACCGCCCGTGCGGCGTGCGACCGCCCGTGCGGCGTGCGACCGCCCGTGCCGCGGCGGCCGCACGGGCTGCCCGCCGCGTCCGCGCGCATGCCTGCCACCTGGGACACACGGGGGGGGGCGCCGCCCCGCCCGGCGCGGCATCGGTGGGCGGCGGGCCCGCCCGCACGGCACAGGTGACGGTGGGACCGGCACGGCACAGCTCGACGCCCACCCGACACGGCACAAGTGGCCACCGAGGGGCGCCCGCTCGGCCTGAGCGAGAGTCGAGGAGGCGTGGGGTGGCGCCTTCGGCGACGCCGGGCCGCGCGACCCGCCCCGGTCGGCCCACCCGTCACGCCCCGTCCAGGCCCCCGTCACGCCCCCGTCAAGGCCCCCCGTCACGCCCCCGTCCAGGCCCCCCGTCATCCCCCGTCCGGGCCTCCCGTCAGCCCCCGTCCAGCACCCGCCGCCACTCCCCCACGGCTCCGGCGGACACCGGCCCCGTCCAGCCGTCCGGGCGAGCCGCTCCGCCGATGTGGAACGCGTCGATCCCGGCCGCCCGCAGCTCCGGCAGATGGTCGAGCCGTAGCCCTCCGCCCACCAGGATCTCCTGCTCGTACCCCTGCTCCCCGCGCCGCCCTGCCTCCGCGACCAGTACGGCCAGCCCGTCGTCGACGCCCGCCGCCGATCCGGCCGTGAGGTAGGCGTCCAGTCCGGGCAGCCCCTCGCACTGCTTGCGCAGGGCGTCACGGTCGGCCGTGTGGTCGATGGCCCGGTGGAACGTCCACGGGCAGCCGTCCAGCTCCGCGACCACCCGCTCGACGGCCGCCAGGTCCACGCCGCCCTCCGCGTCCAGGAAGCCGAGCACGAACTGGTCCGCGCCGGCCGCCCGCAGCTCCGCGGCGGCCCGGACGAGCCGTCCGGCGTCCCCGGCGGCGAACCCGTCGGTCGGGCGCAGCATCACGCGCAGGTCGATGGAGACGGCGGCCCGAATGGCGGCGAAGGCCTCGACGGGCGGGGTGAGCCCGTCGGCGGCGATGTCGGTGACCACTTCGAGGCGGTCCGCGCCTCCGGCCTGGGCGGCGACCGCGTCCCGCGCGTCGAGGGCGATCACCTCCAGGACTGCACGCTTGCTCATGGGACCCCATTCGTCGACGGCTCTACAGGTCTAGTCCAATTCCAGAGTACGCCTGTGAGCCGCCGCGCTCACCCCCGCGTCCCCGGCGGCCGGGCGAGAATGACCGCATGGCCGACCACCCCGAAACCGCCGCCAGCCGCGCGACCCCCGAAAGCCTGCGCACCCGCTTCGCCCGCACTCTGGAAGCCGCCCGCGGCCCGTCCCCCGAGGCCGCCCCGGACCCCCTCCCCTACGCCGACGACCTCCTGCGCCGCTGGCAGGAGCCGCAGCGCCGCTACCACACGCTCACCCACCTCACCGCGGTCCTCGACCGGATCGACCTGCTCCAGGGGTACGCCGACGACCCCGACGCCGTCCGCCTGGCCGCCTGGTTCCACGACGCCGTCTACCTCCCCGACCGCTCCGAGAACGAGGACCGCTCCGCCCGCCTCGCCGAGCGCGCGCTGCCCGAGGCCGGACTGCCGGAGGCGACGACCGCCGAGGTGGCCCGCCTGGTCCGGCTCACCGTCTCCCACGACCCGGCCGACGACGACCGCGACGGCCAGGTGCTGTGCGACGCCGACCTCGCGATCCTCGCCGCGCCGCCGTCGGCGTACGCCGCCTACACCGCCGAGATCCGCCAGGAGTACCACTTCGTCCCGAACGACGCCTTCCGCGAGGGCCGGTCCGCCGTACTGCGTCATCTCCTCGGCCTGCCGCGCCTGTTCCGCACTCCGCACGGGGCGCGGGAATGGGAGGCGACCGCCCGTCACAACCTGCGCGCGGAGCTGGAGATGCTGTCGCTCTGACCCCGCCCCCACCTACGCTGCACCCATGCGCGCATGGGGCGGGGATCAGGTGACGGAGGCCGTCGCGGGCAGCGTGGAGCTGCTGCGGACGGTGACGGACAGGGACTGGACGGGCGTGCGGGCCGGCCGGCTGGAGTGGACCTGCCGGCGGACGGCGGAGCACATCGCGAGCGACCTCCTCGCCTACGCCGGCCAGTTGGCGGGCCGCGCGCAGACGGCCTACGTCCCCTTCGAGCTGGGGTTCGAGGAGGGCACCGACCAGGCGGGCGTCCTGGAGGTCATCGAGACCACCGGCGCGCTGCTCGCCGCCACCGTCCGCACCACCCCGCCCCGGGTCCGCGCCTTCCACCCGTACCCCTTCCGCAGCGCGAACCGCGAGGGCTTCGCCGCGATGGGGATCGCCGAGGTCCTCCTGCACACCCATGACATCGCCGAGGGCCTGGGGCTGGCGTACGAGCCGCCCGCCGGGTTGTGCGAGTCCGTCCTCACCCGGATCTTCCCGCACGTGCGACCGGGCCCGGAGCCCTGGCCGACCCTGCTGTGGGCCACCGGCCGCGGCGACCTGCCCGGCCGCGCCCCGGTCACCGGCTGGCGCTGGAACAACAACCTGGTGCTGCCCACCGGGCGCCTCACCCTCGAAGGCGTCACCCCGGCCGCCGCCGCCGACCTGGCCGCGGGCGGCGACGGCGGTTTCGTCTGGCTCGGCGACGCCCCCTTCGAGGGCACGCGGGAGGTCGCCGCCGGCCTGCTCAAGGCGTACGACAGCGGAGTGCACCGGCCCGAGTTCGGGGCGCTCGTGCTCGTCCGGCGGGAGGACGGCCGGGCCGTCGGCAGCCTGGGCTTCCACGGGGTGCCCGACGAGGAGGGCCGTGCCGAGATCGGCTACGACCTGGTGGAGTCGGCCCGGGGCCACGGCTACGCCACCGAGGCGCTCAACGCCCTCGCGGAGTGGGCGCTCGCACGGGACGGCGTACGCCTGCTGTACGCGACGGTGGAGGAGGCCAACACCCCCTCGCAGGGCGTCCTGGCCCGCGCCGGGTTCGTCCGGGCCGACGTGCTGGAGGAGGAGCCCCTCCTGGCGGACAGGACGCTGCGGCTGTACACGCGTCGGGCGTAGCGCCCCGGCCCGCGGCCGTCACGCGCGGGGGCGGCCCTTCGGCCGGCGCAGACCCGAAGCCGTCAGCAGCCGTACCACCTCGCGGCTGCTCACCCGCACCGCGCCGGCCGCGACCACCTCCGGGTACCGGTGCGAGGGAATGTCGTAGTGATCGCGTTCGAACGCGCGCCGGGGCACCCCCAACCGGTCGGCGAAGGCGTGCAGTTCGTCGAAGGACACGTCGCTGACGAGGTGGGACCACATCCGCCCGTGACCCGGCCAGTCAGGCGGATCGACGTAGATCGTCACGCCCGCCTCACGAGGCCCCGGGCCGGCCGGACGCCGACCCCAGCGCCCCGACCGCCGCGACCTTCACACCGGCCTTGTGGCACACCCAGTGCGGGTCGGGCCCGAGTTCGGGCTCGACCTCCAGGGCGTGCGGGTCGCCCGAGCCGCACACCGGACAGATCGGCCAGCGGCCACGCCGCTCCAGCAGGGCGTCCTGCACGTCCTGCGCCACCAGCCCGGCCACGAAGTCGACGCCGTCCGGCCACTGCTCGACCCACCAGCGCCGCTGGGCCACGGACTCCTCGACCAGGGACACCACGTCCGCCGCGGCCACCTCCCCCGAGGCGAGGTCGGCGAGGACGAGGGCACGCGCCGCGTGCAAGGCCTGTTCCAGTGGGCTGATGGAGGTGTGGGAGGGGTCCATGCACCCATTGTGCGCACTCTTGACCGTGACACCGAGCCGAAAATATCTTTCCCCCGTGTCCCAGGACGTGAAGGAAATCTTCGGCGGCGCTCTCGCCGCCAAGGTCCGCGCGCTCGCCCCGTCCATGACCCGCTCGATGCAACGCGTCGCCGAGACCGTCGCGGGCGACCCCGCGGGCTGCGCGGCGCTCACCGTCACCCGCCTCGCGGAGCGCACCGGCACCAGCGAGGCCACCGTCGTGCGCACCGCCCGCCTCCTCGGCTACTCCGGCTACCGCGACCTGCGGCTCGCGCTCGCCGGACTCGCGGCGCGGCAGCAGTCCGGCCGCGCCCCCGCCCTCACCACCGACATCGCGGTCGACGACCCGATCGCGGACGTCGTCGCCAAACTCGCCCACGACGAACGGCAGACCCTCGCCGACACCGCCGCCGGTCTCGACACCGTGCAACTCGGCGCGGCGGTGGTGGCACTGGCCTCGGCCCGCAGGACCGACGTGTACGGCGTCGGGGCGTCCGGGCTCGTCGCCCAGGACCTGGTGCAGAAGCTCCAGCGGATAGGGCTCGTGGCCCACGCGCACAGCGATCCGCATCTCGCCGTGACCAACGCCGTACAGCTGCGGGCGGGGGACGTGGCCGTCGCGATCACCCACTCCGGGGCGACGCGGGACGTCATCGAGCCGCTGCGGGTCGCCTTCGAGCGGGGCGCCACCACCGTCGCCGTCACCGGGCGGCCGGGCGGGGCGGTCGCGCAGTACGCGGACCAGGTGCTGACGACGTCGACGGCACGGGAGAGCGAGCTGCGGCCGGCGGCGATGTCCTCACGGACCAGTCAGCTGCTGGTGGTGGACTGCCTGTTCGTCGGCGTGGCACAGCGGACCTACGACACGGCCGCGCCGGCGCTGGCCGCCAGTTACGAGGCGCTGGCCCATCGGCATCGGTAGGCCGTAGGACTGATCGTCCGTGGACATGTGCGGCGCGCCGTGGCGGCTGGTGGCGCCCACGCCGCGGAGCCGCGTAGGAAGACAGCCCGCGCGCCTGAGGTACGCACCCACCCCCCGTCGAAAGGGCCGCGTCTCATGACCTCCGCTTCCTCCCCGCACGACCTGCGCTCCCAGTTGGAGCACCTCACCACCGAGGCGTTCCGGCCGGAACTCGCCGAGATCGACCGGCTGCCCACCCTGGACATCGCCCGGCTCATGAACGGGGAGGACGCCGGCGTGGCCGGGGCCGTGGCCGCGCGGCTGCCGGAGATCGCCGGCGCCGTCGACGCGATCGCCGCGCGGATGGGGCGGGGCGGCCGGCTGGTGTACGCCGGGGCGGGCACGGCCGGGCGGATCGGCGTGCTGGACGCGTCCGAATGCCCGCCGACCTTCGGCACGGCCCCCGGTCAGGTCGTGGGCCTCATCGCGGGCGGGCCGCGCGCGACGGTGACGTCCGTCGAGGGCGCCGAGGACTCGCCGGAGCTGGCGCGGGCGGATCTCGCCGGCCTGGCGCTGACCGCCGAGGACACGGTGGTCGGGATCTCCGCCTCGGGGCGCACGCCGTACGCGATCGGGGCGGTGCGGTACGCGCGCTCGGTCGGCGCGCTGACCGTCGGGCTGTCCTGCAACCAGGGCAGTGCGCTGGCGGCCGCCGCCGAACACGGGATCGAGGTGGTCGTCGGACCGGAGCTGCTCACCGGGTCGACCCGGCTGAAGGCGGGCACGGCGCAGAAGATGGTGCTGAACATGCTGTCGACGATCACGATGATCCGGCTGGGCAAGACGTACGGGAACCTGATGGTCGACGTACGCGCCTCGAACGAGAAGCTGCGGGCCCGCTCGCGGCGGATCGTGTCCCTCGCGACGGGCGCGCGGGACGAGGAGATCGAGCGGGCCCTCGCGGCCACCGACGGCGAGGTGAAGAACGCCATCCTCGTGCTGCTCGCCGAGGTGGACGGGCCGTCGGCCGCCCGCCTTCTGGAGGACTCCGGCGGCCATCTGCGTGCCGCGCTCGCCGCCGCGCCCTCCTGAGCCGCACGCTCGGCGGGTGCCCATCGATTCCCGTGCCACCGCCGCCGCCCTCCTGCCCCTGGTCGGGGGCCCCGCGAACGTCACCTCCGTCGCCCACTGCATGACCCGGTTGCGGCTCGGCCTCGCCGATCCCGCCCGGGCGGACGGGGAGGCGCTGCGGGCGGTGCCCGGGGTGCTGGGGCTCGTCGTGCACGACGGCGGGTACCAGGTGGTGCTCGGACCGGGCGTCGTCGCGACGGTGGCGGCGGCGTTCGAGGAGCTGGTGGGCCGGCCGACGGTGGCGGCCGAACTGGCCCTGCGGGGCGCCGAGTCGAAGGCCGAGCGGCGCCGGCGCAACGCCACGCCCGTCAGGACGGCCCTGCGCCGCCTGGCCGCCGTCTTCGTGCCCCTCATCCCCGCCCTGATCGGCTGCGGGGTCCTCGCGGGCGTCAACGGGCTGTTGCTGAACGCCGGCCTGCTGCCGTGGCTGACGCCCGCGCTGGCCGCCGTGGCGTCCGGGTTCATGGCGCTGATCGCGGTGTTCGTCGGCGTCAACACGGCGAAGGAGTTCGGCGGCACGCCCGTGCTGGGCGGCGCGGTGGCGGCGATCGTGGTCTACCCGGGCGTGGCGAAGGTCACCGCGTTCGGGGTGACCCTCGCCCCCGGCCAGGGCGGCGTCCTGGGCGCGCTGGCGGCGGCGCTGCTGGCGACGTACGTGGAGAAGTGGTGCCGGGGCCGGGTCCCGGCGGCCCTGGACGTCCTGGTGACCCCCACGCTGACGGTCCTCGTCGCGGGGCTGGCCACGCTGTACGGCCTGATGTGGGCGGCCGGCGCGGTGTCGACGGCGATCGGCACGGCGGCGAACTGGCTGCTGTCCACGACGGGCGCGTTCGCCGGGCTGGTCCTCGGCGGGCTGTTCCTGCCGCTGGTGATGCTGGGCCTGCACCAGGCGCTCATCCCCATCCACGCCACGCTCATCGAACAGCAGGGCCACACCGTGCTGCTGCCGATCCTGGCGATGGCCGGCGCGGGCCAGGTGGGCGCGGCCCTCGCCGTCTACGTCCGTCTGCGCCACGACACCTCGATGCGCACGACGATCCGGTCGGCGCTCCCGGCGGGCCTGCTGGGCGTGGGCGAACCGCTCATCTACGGCGTCTCGCTCCCGTTGGGCCGCCCCTTCCTCACCGCCTGCGTGGGCGGGGCGGCAGGCGGGGCCTTCGTCGGCTTCTTCGCGATGCTCGGCGACCAGGTCGGGGCCACGGCGATCGGCCCGTCCGGCTGGGCCCTCTTCCCCCTGCTCTCGGGGGACCGGGGCTGGGGCACCCCGCTCGCGATCTACGCGGGCGGGCTGCTGACGGGGTACGCGGTCGGCTTCGCCGCGACGTACCTCTTCGGCGTCACCGACCGCGTCATGGCCACCGTCGGCACCCGCCCGGCCGCCACCCCGTCCGACGCCCCGACCCCGTCACGGTCCACCTGACGAACCCGTCCGGATCCTGATCGACGTCGTGGCCTTCGGCGCCGACGGCCGGCCCTCGGTTGGCGGCCCTTGTCGGCGGGCGGGCTGCTGACGGGTGGGCGGTCGGCTTCGCCGCGACGTACACCTTCGGCGTCACCGACCGCGTCATGGCCACCGTCGGCACCCGCCCGGCCGACGCCCCGACCCCTTCACGGTCCACCTGACGAACCCGTCCGCATCCTGATCGACGTCGTGGCCTTCGGCGCCGACGGCCGGCCCTCGGTGGCGGCCCTTGTCGGCGGGGTGTGCGACGGTTGAGTCCCCGGGGTCGGTCCGACCGCACCCGGGCCGCCGGAAAGCGCACCGCGGGAAGCGGACCGCGGAACGCCCACCGCAAGGAGCGCCCACCGCGCGGAGCGCGCCGCACCCGCACGAAGCACGCCGCAGAAACGGAGACGCCCGTCATGAACCACGCCCAGCTCACCCACCTGGGCCGTGCCCTGCGGCTGCTCGGTGAGCACGGGGACGCCCTGACCGCCGACACCCCCGACACCAAGCTGCACGAGGTCAAGGCCGACCTGCGGCGCGCCCTGGAGCTGCTGGAGGAGGGCGTGACCTCGGCCGCGCCCAGCACCCGGTGCGCCGAACACCCCAACGGCCCCGTGGACAAGGCCGCCCCCGACCTGTGCCTGCTGTGCGAGACCCGGCGGCGGGCGGCCCGCCGCGCCGAGTTCAACGGGCCGGCCCCGCGGACCCCGCACGCCACCGCACCGTCCCGCTACGGCACCCGCGGCGACCGCCCCCAGCCCCAGCAGCGCTGGCTGCCGGAGCTGTGGAACGGCCAGGAGTGGCAGCTGTGCGGCACCCCGAGGCGCGACCGCCAGGAGGCCGAGCTGTACCTGGCCGCCCTGCGCCGGGGCTCCCGCCCGGCCATGGCCTACCGCCTGGTGCACGAGTTCACCGACTACGAGGTGCTGCGGGTCTGGGGCATCCCCGTGAAGGTCGACATCGAGCCCATGGGCAACATCTAGACCGTGCCGGAAAGGGCCGGCCCCGGGACGGAAAGAGCCGGGGCCGGGACGGAAGGAACCGGCTCAGGGGGGTCGGCGCCTCGCCTCGTCCCGGCTCTCGCCGGTCTCGCCGGTCTCAGCTCAGGGTCTTCAGCGCCGCCACGTCGTACGGCTTCAGCTCGTCCAGGCGGCCGGCCAGGACCTTGGCCGCCCACTCCGGGTCCTGGAGCAGCGCGCGGCCGACGGCCACCAGGTCGAACTCATCGCGCTCCAGCCGGTCGAGGAGGTCGTCGAGGTTCTTGACGGCGGACCCCTCGCCCTGGAACGCCCTGATGAAGTCGCCGTCGAGGCCGATCGAGCCGACGGTGATGGTGGGCCGTCCGGTCAGCTTCTTCGTCCAGCCCGCGAGGTTCAGGTCGGAGCCGTCGAACTCCGGGACCCAGTAGCGGCGCGTGGAGGCGTGGAAGGCGTCGACACCGGCCGCGGCGAGCGGGGCGAGGATGGCCTCCAGCTCCTCGGGGGTCTCGGCGAGACGCGCGTCGTAGGCCTCCTGCTTCCACTGCGAGTACCGGAAGACGACGGGGAACTCCGGGGACACCGTCTGGCGTACGGCGGCGACGATCTCCGCCGCGAACCTGGTGCGGGAGACGGGGTCGCCGCCGTAGGCGTCCGTGCGGCGGTTGGTGCCCGCCCACAGGAACTGGTCGACGAGGTAGCCGTGGGCGCCGTGGATCTCCACGCCGTCGAAGCCGATGCGCTCCGCGGCCGCGGCGGCCTCGGCGAAGGCCCCGATGACGTCGTCCAGGTCGCGCCGGGTCATCACCCTGCCGGTGCCCTCGGTGCCGTCCGGACGCACACCCGAGGGGCCGACGGCGGGGGCGTCCGCGACGGGCGGCTCGCCCTGCTTGCGCACCATGCCGATGTGCCACAGCTGCGGCATGATCGTCCCGCCGCCCGCGTGCACGGCCTCGGCGACCTTCGCCCATCCGGCCAGCTGCTCCTCGCCGTGGAACCGCGGCACCCGGTCGCTCTGCCCGGCCGAGTCGTGGCCGACGTACGTGCCCTCGGTGACGACGAGGCCGACACCGGCGGCGGCGCGGCGGCCGTAGTACGAGGCCACGTCCTCACCGGGGACGCCGCCGGGCGAGAACATGCGGGTCATGGGCGCCATGGCGATGCGGTTCGGGACGGTCAGGCCGTTGAGGGAGACGGGACGCGCGAGGATCTCGGCGGCGCGGGAGGCGGCGGTGGTGGCGGTCACGGCAGGGGACTCCTCGGGGAGGTCGCGGTGGACGGCGGGCAGGACGCCGGGCGATCGGACATTCCGGACGGTATGTGCACATGCAAGAACTGCCCTCTCCGGTCAACGGCGCGCCCCTCCCCCGCCATTCCGCCCACCTGCCCCCATCGGCTGTGATCCGGGCCACGCCGGCAGCGCCCGCCACCCGGAGAACGCCCCCGCGCCGAAGCCCTCACCGGTGGCCTCCCCCGCACGAGCCGCTCCGGCCCCGCGGAGCGCGGGCGGGAAACGCCCGAGGGCGGTACCCCCCGCGTCAGCAGGGGGTACCGCCCTCGGTGGAAGACCGGGCCCGATCGGAGATCAGGCTCAGAAGTCCATGTCACCGCCCGGCATGCCGCCGCCGGCCGGAGCCGCGGACTTCTCCGGCTTGTCGGCGATGACGGCCTCGGTGGTGAGGAACAGCGCGGCGATCGACGCGGCGTTCTGGAGCGCGGAGCGCGTCACCTTCGCCGGGTCGATGATGCCCTCGGCGATCATGTCGACGTACTCACCGGTCGCGGCGTTCAGGCCGTGACCGACGGGCAGGTTGCGCACCTTCTCGACGATGACGCCGCCCTCGAGACCACCGTTGACGGCGATCTGCTTGAGCGGGGCCTCCAGGGCGAGCTTCACGGCGTTGGCGCCGGTCGCCTCGTCACCCTCGAGGTCGAGCTTCTCGAAGACCGAGGTGGCCTGGAGCAGGGCCACGCCGCCACCGGCGACGATGCCCTCCTCGACGGCCGCCTTCGCGTTGCGAACGGCGTCCTCGATGCGGTGCTTGCGCTCCTTCAGCTCCACCTCGGTGGCGGCGCCGGCCTTGATGACGGCCACGCCGCCGGCCAGCTTCGCCAGACGCTCCTGGAGCTTCTCGCGGTCGTAGTCCGAGTCGCTGTTCTCGATCTCGGCGCGGATCTGGTTGACCCGGCCCGCGACCTGCTCCGAGGAGCCGGACCCGTCGACGATGGTGGTCTCGTCCTTGGTGATGACGACCTTGCGGGCCTTGCCCAGGAGGTCCAGGGAGGTGTTCTCGAGCTTGAGCCCGACCTCCTCGGAGATGACCTCGCCGCCGGTGAGGATGGCGATGTCGTTCAGCATCGCCTTGCGGCGGTCGCCGAAGCCCGGGGCCTTGACCGCGACGGACTTGAAGGTGCCGCGGATCTTGTTGACGACCAGGGTCGACAGGGCCTCGCCCTCGACGTCCTCGGCGATGATCAGCAGCGGCTTGCCCGACTGCATGACCTTCTCCAGGAGCGGGAGCAGGTCCTTGACGTTGGCGATCTTGGAGTTCGCGATCAGGATGTACGGGTCGTCGAGGACGGCCTCCATACGCTCCATGTCGGTCGCGAAGTACGCCGAGATGTAGCCCTTGTCGAAGCGCATGCCCTCGGTCAGCTCGAGTTCGAGACCGAAGGTCTGCGACTCCTCGACCGTGATGACGCCTTCCTTGCCGACCTTGTCCATGGCCTCGGCGATCAGCTCGCCGATCTGGGTGTCGGCGGCGGAGATGGAGGCCGTCGAAGCGATCTGCTCCTTGGTCTCGACATCCTTCGCCTGCTCGAGCAGGGCACCGGAGACGGCCTCGACGGCCTTCTCGATACCGCGCTTGAGGGCCATCGGGTTGGCGCCGGCGGCTACGTTGCGCAGACCCTCGCGGACCAGCGCCTGGGCCAGCACGGTGGCCGTGGTCGTACCGTCGCCGGCGACGTCGTCCGTCTTCTTGGCGACTTCCTTGACCAGCTCGGCGCCGATCTTCTCGTACGGGTCCTCGAGTTCGATCTCCTTGGCGATGGAGACACCATCGTTGGTGATCGTGGGGGCGCCCCACTTCTTCTCGAGGACGACGTTGCGGCCCTTGGGGCCGAGCGTCACCTTCACGGCGTCCGCGAGCTGGTTCATGCCGCGCTCGAGGCCGCGCCGCGCCTCCTCGTCGAACGCGATGATCTTGGCCATGTGAAGTGGTCCCTCCAGGACTGGGGGTGATTCCTTCGGACCGCGCCCGCGCCCGCGACGGACGGCTCGCCTGCCCTGTGGTTCCTTGCCCCACCTGGCCTGCGGGCCTCACCGACCCGGTCCTTCGTTGTCACTCTCACCATCAGAGTGCTAACGCCAATGATTAGCACTCGACCCGGCCGAGTGCAAGGTGCGCCCGCGCGGCGGAGCCGTCGGGGCGTGGCGTTCCGGGCGCCGCAGGGCACCTGCGGCACCCCGGAATCCGCAGGTGGAGGGAGCCGTACCACCGTCCGGCCGGCCGCACGGACACGCCGCGGGGCCCGCACCGGACATACCGAAGGGCCCGCGCCGGACACGCCGAGGGCCCGTACCGGACATGCCGAAGGGCCCGCACCCCGGGAGGTGCGAGCCCTTCGACGATGGAACAGAAGAACGTCGCTGCAAGTCGGCGCGTGCTTCAGCCGGTCGCGAGCCGGACCATGTCCGCCTGCGGCCCCTTCTGACCCTGCGAGATCTCGAAATCGACCCGCTGGCCCTCTTCCAGGGTGCGGTATCCGTCCATCTGGATCGCGCTGTAGTGGACGAAAACATCCGCACCACCGTCGACCGCGATGAAGCCGTACCCCTTCTCCGCGTTGAACCACTTGACGGTGCCCTGAGCCATGCCTAACTCCCCTATTACTGGCCCTTGCACAGATCCGCACTTCGCGAATCCGGGTCAGACCTCACCCCCCAAGTTGGTTGGGGGCGTGCGCCGGAACGCGTCGACCGCGGCCGAATGTATCTGTCCAACTGCCCTCTGCAACAGGTCAATCGGACGAGAATTCTGGACGCGGAGGGTCCGGAGAAGAGTGAGGATTCGCCTGGATTCAGGGCAAGTCGGGCCCCGCAAAGGGAATGAAAGGCGCAAAAGGCATGCACACTTTGGCTACTTCTCATCGCCCGCACCGACGGAACATCTCTGTGGTCGGCGTGCAATGGGCGGCGTGTTCCCCAACTGTACCGCGCTCAACCACACTGAATTGCCCCCTCCGTTTCTCTCGCGGAGGGGGCAATTCGATGAACTCTCGGTCATTACCGTTACCGACGGTTACTACCGGCGGGTACGGAACGTGTGTCAGCCGCCGGCCACGGCCGGAATGATCGAGACGCCGGCGCCGTCCGGGGTCACCGTGTCCAGCCCCTGCTCGAAGCGGACGTCGTCGTCGTTGACGTACACGTTGACGAACCGGCGCAGCTTGCCCTGGTCGTCGAGGACGCGGGCGGCGATGCCGGTGTGGTTCTTCTCCAGGTCGGAGATGACCTCGCCGAGGGTCGCGCCCTCGGCCGCGACCTCGGCCCTGCCGCCGGTGTAGGTGCGCAGGATGGTGGGGATGCGGACGGTCACGCTCATGCGAGGCCAGCCTCTCGGAAGGAGTCCAGGTTCGGGCGGATGGTGGCGGTGAGGCCGGTGCCGGCCACCGCGTCGAGGGTCTTGAGGCCGTCCCCCGTGTTGAGGACGACGGTGGTCTTCGTCGGGTCGAGGAGACCGTTCTCGATCAGCTTCCTCGTCACGCCCACGGTCACGCCACCCGCCGTCTCGGCGAAGATGCCCTCGGTCCGCGCCAGCAGCTTGATCGCGTCGACCACCTGCTCGTCGTTCACGTCCTCCACCGCGCCACCGGTACGGCGCGCGATGTCCAGGACGTACGGGCCGTCCGCCGGGTTGCCGATGGCGAGGGACTTGGCGATGGTGTTCGGCTTCTGGGGCCGCACGACGTCGTGGCCGGCCTTGTAGGCGGCGGACACCGGGGAGCAGCCCTCGGCCTGCGCGCCGAAGATCTTGTACGGCCTGTCCTCGACGAGACCGAGCCTGATCAGCTCCTGCAGACCCTTGTCGATCTTGGTGAGCTGCGAGCCGGAGGCGATCGGCACGACGAGCTGGTCGGGCAGCCGCCAGCCGAGCTGCTCGCAGATCTCGTACGCCAGCGTCTTGGAGCCCTCGGCGTAGTACGGCCGCAGGTTGACGTTGACGAAGCCCCAGCCCTCGCCGGCCGGGTCGCCGATCAGCTCGGAGCAGAAGCGGTTCACGTCGTCGTAGTTGCCCTCGATGCCGACGAGTTCGCCGCCGTAGATCGCGGCCATGACGATCTTGCCCTGTTCCAGGTCGTGCGGGATGAACACGCAGGAGCGGAAGCCGGCGCGGGCGGCGGCGGCGCCGACGGCACCGGCCAGGTTGCCCGTGGAGGAGCAGGACAGGGTCGTGAAGCCGAAGGCGCGGGCGGCCTCGATGGCCTGGGCGACGACGCGGTCCTTGAAGGAGTGCGTCGGGTTGCCGGAGTCGTCCTTGACGAACAGCTTGCCGGCGTCGACGCCCAGCTCGCGGGCCAGGTTGTCGGCCTGGACGAGCTTGGTCCAGCCGGGGTTGATGTTCGGCTTGTCCGCCACGTCGGCCGGGACGGGCAGCAGCGGCGCGTAGCGCCAGATGTTCGCGGGTCCCGCCTCGATGCGCTTGCGGAGTTCCTCGGTCTCATAGGACGAGAAGTCGTACGCGATCTCGAGCGGGCCGAAACACTCCTCGCAGGCGAAGACCGGGCCGAGGGGCACGCGGTGTCCGCACTCGCGGCAGGAGAGCGCCGCGGCGGGACCGAGATCGACGGAGTTCGTGGTGGTTCCAACTGTCTGCGCAGCCATGTGAGGCGAGGCCCTTTCTCCTCATCTTCCTCACGACGCATCTCGCCGTGAGACGGATTTGGCACCTTCCCTAGCCGGGAGCCTCGCCACGTCAACGTGCCGAGACCGGCTGGAGGGTTGCCGGGGCTTCATCGGGCCGTATCCCTCTGCCCCTCTGGATGAGCGGTATGAAGTTGTGAACAACGGCGACCTCGGACATGCGATGGTCATCCGCGTTGTTCAAGACTGTAACCGAAGGCCAGGACAGTTGAGATAGACGTCCGAACCGCGAGATGGATCACACCGTCACCCCGCGTGCACCACGTGTGATCACGACTGTGAGGAGCCGCAGACCGTGCTGAAAGAAGCTGAAGCCTGGCTGGCCACCCGCTCCTGGTCCGTGACCGACCGCCCGCTGCACCGCGTCCTGGCCGCGAAACGTGCCTCGGGCCAGACGGTCTCCGTGGTGCTGCCCGCCCTGAACGAGCAGGAGACGGTCGGTGACATCGTCGCGGTCATCCGCCACGACCTGATGCAGCAGGTTCCCCTGGTCGACGAGATCGTCGTGGTCGACTCGGGCTCCACCGACCGTACGTCCGAGGTCGCGGCGGCGGCCGGGGCGCGCGTCGTCCACCGGGACGCGATCCTGCCCCGGATACCGGCCGTGCCCGGCAAGGGCGAGGTGCTGTGGCGGTCGTTGCTCGTCACGACCGGGGACATCGTCTGTTTCGTCGACGCCGACCTCAGGGACTTCTCCTCCGACTTCGTCACGGGGATCGTCGGACCGCTGCTCACCGACCCCGGAGTCGATCTGGTCAAGGCCATGTACGACCGCCCGCTGGACGGCGCGGCGGGCCAGGGCGGCCGGGTCACGGAACTCATGGCCCGCCCCCTGCTCAACATGCACTGGCCGCAGCTGGCCGGTTTCGTGCAGCCGCTCGGCGGCGAGTACGCGGCCCGCCGCAGCCTGCTGGAACAGCTGCCGTTCCCCGTCGGCTACGGCGTGGAGCTGGGCATGCTCGTCGACGCCCTGCACCTGGTCGGCCTGGACGCCCTCGCCCAGGTGGACGTCGGCGTGCGCAGGCACCGCCACCAGAACGGGCAGGCGCTCGGCCGGATGGCGGCGGCGATCTACCGCACCGCGCAGCTCCGGCTGGCCCGCGGGCACCTGATCCGGCCCGCGCTCACCCAGTTCGAGCGGGGCACGGACGGCTTCGAGCCGCGCACCTACTCCGTGGACACCGAGGAACGCCCGCCGATGGCGGAGATCGCGGAGTACGCGGAACGCAAGGTCGCCTAGCCGTATCGCCCTGTCGTCGTCGCCTTCCCGCCTGCCCGGCGGGAAGGCGCGACGCGCTCCGGCCCGCGTCCACGGCGGGTCCGGCCCGCGTCCACGGCCGGTCCCGCCCGCGTCCACGGCCGTTCCCGCCGTACCCGGCCGGGTGTACTCCGTCCGCGGACCGCATCCGTACGTTTGAGCGTTTAGGGACCGGGCTAGGTTGTGGCGTATGGCTTTTACGCGTGGTGCTGTTGACGAGGGTGCTCAGGTACTGGTCGCGTCCAATCGCGGCCCGGTCTCCTATCAGGTGCGCGAGGACGGTTCGCTGCACGCCAAGCGGGGCGGCGGCGGACTGGTCTCGGGTCTGTCGGCGATCGGGCCGGACGCGGGCGCCCTGTGGGTGTGCTCGGCGCTCTCCGACGGCGACCGCGAGGCGGTGCGGCGCGGGGTCGGCGAGGACGGCGTGCGGATGCTCGACATCCCGGCCGACGTGCACGCCGACGCGTACAACGGCATCGCCAACTCCGTGCTCTGGTTCATCCACCACCTGCTGTACCAGACCCCGCTGGAGCCGGTCTTCGACGCGGAGTTCCGGCGCCAGTGGGCGTCGTACGAGAGCTACAACCGCGCGTTCGCGCAGGCGCTGGCCGAGGAGGCCGGACGGGGCGCGGCGGTCCTGGTGCAGGACTACCACCTCTGTCTGGTGCCGGGCATGCTCCGCGAGCTGCGCCCCGACCTGCGCATCAGTCACTTCTCGCACACCCCGTGGGCGCCGGCGGACTACTTCGCGCTGCTCCCCACCGACATCCGCGCGCAGCTGCTGCGCGGCATGCTCGGAGCGGACCGCCTGGGCTTCCTGACCCGGCGCTGGGCGGACGCGTTCGCCGCGTGCTGCACGGAGTTCGCGGGCGGGACGGGCAGTACCGAGATCGGGGTGCACGGCCTGGGCGCCGACGCCGACTTCCTGCGCGCCCGCTCCCACGAGAGCGACGTGGAGGAGCGGATCGTCGCCCTGCGCGAGGAGATCGGCGAGGGCCGCAGGACCGTCGTGCGGGTCGACCGCACCGAGCTGTCGAAGAACATCGTGCGCGGTCTGCTGGCCTACCGGCAGCTCCTCGACGACCACCCCGAGTGGCGCGAGCGTGTCGTGCACGTGGCGTTCGCCTACCCCTCCCGCCAGGATCTCGCCGTCTACCGCGACTACACGGCCGAGGTGCAGCGGGTCGCGCGCGAGATCAACGAGGAGTACGGCACGCCGGGCTGGACCCCGGTCGTCCTGCACGTCAAGGACGACTTCGCCCGCTCGCTCGCCGCGTACCGCCTCGCCGACGTGGCCCTGGTCAACCCGATCCGGGACGGCATGAACCTGGTCGCCAAGGAGGTCCCGGTCGTCTCCGACCAGGGCTGCGCGCTGGTGCTGTCACGCGAGGCCGGGGCGTACTGGGAGCTGGGCGAGGACGCCCTCGTGGTCAATCCGTACGACGTCCTGGAAACCGCCCGCGCCCTGCACGAGGCGCTGACCATGGCGCCGGAGGAGCGGGCGGAACGCGCCAAGAGGCTGACGGCGGCCGCGACCGCCCTGCCCCCGGCCCTGTGGTTCCTCGAGCAGTTGCAGGCCCTCCAGGCACTGCCCCGCGACTGACCGGAGAGCGCCCGCGAGCCCCGCGGTCCCGGCGGGGCCGCCGAGGCCGCTCGCGGGCGCTCCCGGTCGGTCAGCGGAACCGGCCGGACAGCGCCCGCAGCAGTCCCACGACCCCGGCGGGACCGTCGACGACGAGGTCCGCGCGCTTCGACAGCTCGGTCACCTCGGAGCTGCCGCTGGCCACCAGCAGACCGGGGACGCCGTCGGAGCGCAGCTTCTCGACGGCGGCGAAAGCGGGCAGGTCGCCGAGGTCGTCGCCGGCGTAGAGAACCGCAGTGGCGCCGATCTCGCGGACGTGCTCCGTCAGGGCCACGCCCTTGTCCACGCCCGGCGGCCGCAGCTCCAGCACCATCCGGCCGGGCTCGACGATCAGCCTGTGCCGGGCGGCGAGGTCGGCGAGCGGCCCGCGCAGCGCCTCGAACGCGGCCTGCGGGTCCTCGGCCCGGCGCGTGTGCACCGCGACGGCCCGTCCCTTCTCCTCCACCCAGGTCCCGCGCCACGCCCCGGCGGCCTCCAGCACACCGGGCAGCTCGGCCCGCACCGCCGCGACACCGGGGTGCGGGGCGGGGGCGGAGACGGTACCGGTCCGGGCGTCCCACCGCTCGGCGCCGTAATGCCCGAGCACGGTGAGCCGGTCCAGCCCCGGCACCCCGGCGAACCCGCCGTTGCGCACGGCCACCGCGGCGGGCCGCCCGGTCACCACGGCGACGGAGGCCACCTTCGGCGCCAGCTCCGCGAGCACGGGGAGAGCGTCCGGGTGCGCCCTCGCGTCGTCGGGATTCTCGACGATGGGCGCGAGCGTCCCGTCGAAGTCGAGGCCGACCAGGGTGCCGCGCGGCTCGGCGAGGATCGCGGCGAGCGCCTCGCGGCCGTGGGGGGTGGTGGGAGTGGGGAGGTGGGAGTCCGTGGAGTGCGTCTCTTGCGTGCCCATACCGGTGACGATAGCCAACGCCGGCGGCGATCGGTCCGGTCGGGGCGTACCCCGTCCGGCGCTCGCGGGCGAGGCCCCGTCAGGGCCGACGGCGGGGGGCCTGGGCCGCGCCCGGCGCCGCCCCCTGCCCACCCGCACGGCTCACCGCTCCGCCCGGCGGGCCTCCCGCACCCGGCGGAGCCGGTTGACGGTCACCGGATCGTGCGCCAGCGCCCTCGCGTCGTCCAGCAGCGCGTTCAGCAGCTGGTAGTACCGCACCGGCGACAGGTCCAGCTCCTCCCGGATCGCCCGCTCCTTCGCGCCGGGCCCCGGGAACCCGCGCCGTTCCAGGGCGAGGATGTCCCGCTCCCTCGCCCCGAGGCCGTCTTCGTCCGCTGCCCGCTCCATGCCCCGCACGGTAACGCAACGGCGCGCGACGGAGCGCGGGCCGGCTCAGCCGGCGGAGCCGCTCTCCACGGTCGTCGCCGTCGTCTGGAGCTGGCCGAGGATCCCGGCCGGGCTGCCACCGGGCTGCACGGCCTGACCGATCCGCTTCTTCACCTCCGCGCTGACCGCCGCCCAGGAGGTGCGCCCCACCGGGTACAGCTCGGACACCGGCAGCTGGTCGAGGAAGGGCTTGAGGTCGGCGTCCTGGGGCGCGGCGGTCATGGTCTGGGAGGCGGAGTTGGTGACGGGCAGCAGGTCGTACTCGCGGGAGAAGTCGAGGACGTTCTTCTCGCTGTAGACGAAGTTGAGGAAGTCCTTGATCTGCTCGGCGTGGCCGTTCTGCTTGAAGGCGGTCATCCAGTCGGCGACGCCCATGGAGACCTTGGTCGGCCCGTCGACGCCGGGCATGGGGACCATGCCGAACTTGACGCCCTTCTGCGCGGCCGTCTTCATCAGCGAGGGGTGCCCGTTGAGCATGCCCACCTGCCCCGCGGCGAACGCGGCGAACGCGTCGGCCCGGTTGAGCCTGCCCGGCGCGACCGGCCCGGTGAGGCCCTTGCCGACCAGCTCGTCCGCCAGCCAGGTGAACGTGTCCACGTTCGCGGTGGAGTCGAGGCTGTAGCCGGTGGCGGTCTCGGTGTAGCCGCCCCCGCCGCTGAGCAGCCACTGCATGGTCTCGGCCTGCGCCTCCTCGGGGCCGAGGGGCAGGGCGTACGGGTACTTCACGCCGTCCGCCTTCAGCGCCTCCGCGTCCTTCGCCAGCTCCTCCCAGGTGGTGGGAGCGGTGACGCCGGCCTTGGCGAAGAGGGTCTTGTTGTAGAACAGCAGCCGCGTGGAGGAGGCGAACGGCATGCCGTACTGCACGCCGCGGACCTCGCCGGCGTCGGCGAGCTGGGGGACGAAGTCGGCCTGGACCGGGATCGAGAGGACGTCGCCCGCCTTGTAGAGGAGGTCCTCGGCGGCGTAGTCGGCGTAGGCGCCGATCTGGGCCATGTCGGGGGCCCTGCCGGCGTCGACCAGCTTCTTGACCTCGCGGTCGACGTCGTTCCAGGAGTGGACGGTGACCTCGACGGTGACGCCGGGGTGGTCCTTCTCGTAGGCCTCGACCAGCTCGGCCCAGTACTTCTCGGAGCTGTTGGCGTCGCTGTCGCCGTAGTCGGCGGCCACGAGTCTCAGGGTGACGTCGTCGGAGCCGCCGGTGACCCCGCAGCCGGCGAGGACCGCCGTCATGCTCAGGGCGGTTGCCACCGCGATCGTTCCGGACTTCGCTGCCCGCCGCTGCACTGTGTTCTCCCGCTCCCCTGGTGGCCGTGCACCGTACGCACACACCGCGCACATGAATGCTCCGACCAATGAAACCGTTATCCGGATTAAGGTCTACACCACGTAAGTGGACTAGACCTCTTGTGGGTCCTCGGGCCACACTGTCTCCGTGAGACACGTCATCGCCCTCGATGTGGGCGGCACCGGGATGAAAGCCGCCCTCGTCGGGGCGGACGGCGCGCTGCTGCACCGGGCCCGCCGCGCCACCGGTCGCGAGCGCGGCCCGGACGAGGTCGTCGCCGGCATCCTCGACTTCGCCGCCGAGCTGCGCGCGTACGGCGTCGAGCACCTCGGCGAGAGCGCGGTCGCGGCGGGAGTCGCGGTCCCCGGCATCGTCGACGAGGCGAACGGCGTCGCCGTCTACGCCGCCAACCTCGGCTGGCGCGACGTCGGCCTGCGGCGGCTGCTCACCGGCCGGCTCGGCGGCGTCCCCGTCGCCCTCGGCCACGACGTCCGCACCGGGGGACTCGCGGAGGGGCGCATCGGCGCGGGTCAGGGCGCCGACCGCTTCCTCTTCGTGGCCCTCGGCACGGGCATCGCGGGCGCCATCGGCGTGGACGGCCGGGTGGAGGCGGGCGCGCACGGCTTCGCGGGCGAGATCGGCCACATCGTCGTACGCCCCGGCGGAACGCCCTGCCCCTGCGGGCAGCGGGGCTGTCTGGAGCGGTTCGCGTCGGCGGCGGCCGTCGGCGAGGCGTGGGCGGCGGCCTGCGGAGACCCCGGGGCGGACGCCGCCGACTGCGCGAAGGCCGTCACGTCCGGCGCCCCGGACGCCGTCCGGATCTGGCAGCGGGCGGTCGACGCCCTCGCCGACGGCCTGGTCACCGCCCTCACCCTGCTGGACCCACGCACCCTCATCATCGGTGGCGGCCTGGCCGAGGCGGGGGAAACCTTGTTCACACCGCTGCGGAACGCCGTCCGCCGGCGGGTCACCTTCCAGAAACTCCCGCTCATCGTCCCGGCGGCCCTCGGCGACACCGCCGGATGCCGGGGCGCCGGACTCCTGGCCTGGGATCTGCTCGAATCCACCGACCGCACGGAGGTAACGTCCTGATGGCCACCCCCTCAGGGGCGCCGGACGCCGCGTCACGCGGCTCCGCCGCGTGGGCGCCACCGGCCACCACGCGCCCGCAGGTACTCACCGGCGCCAGGGTGGTACTCCCCACCGGCACGGTGCCCGACGGCCGTGTCACCGTCGACGGCACCCGGATCGCCCCGGACACCACCGCCCGGGACGGGAACGTCATCGACGTGCGGGGCCACTGGCTGGTCCCCGGCTTCGTCGACCTGCACAACCACGGCGGCGGCGGCGCCTCCTTCGCCGGTACCGCCGACGACGTGCTGAAGGCCGTCCACACCCACCGCCGCCACGGCACCACCACCCTCGTCGCGTCCACCGTCACCGACGACATGGACGTCCTGGTGCGCCAGGCCGGCCTGCTCAGCGAGCTGGCCGAGCAGGGCGACCTGGCCGGCATCCACTTCGAGGGCCCGTTCATCTCGCCGTGCCGCAAGGGCGCCCACTCGGAGGAGCTGCTGCGCGACCCCGACCCGGCGGAGGTGCGCAAACTGATCGACGCGGCGCGCGGCAGGGCGACGATGGTGACGCTGGCGACCGAGCTGCCGGGCGGCCTCGACTCCGTACGGCTGCTGGCCGAGCACGGGGTGATCGCGGCCGTCGGCCACACGGACGCCACGTACGAGGAGACGGTGCGGGCGATCCAGGCGGGCGCGACGGTCGCCACCCACCTCTTCAACGCGATGCCGCCGCTCGGGCACCGCGCGCCGGGCCCGATCGCCGCCCTGCTGGAGGACGAGCGGGTGACGGTCGAGCTGATCAACGACGGCGTCCATCTGCATCCGGCCGCGCTGGAGCTGGCGTTCCACCGGGCGGGCGCGGCCCGTGTCGCCTTCATCACGGACGCGATGGACGCGGCCGGCGCCGGTGACGGCCGTTACCTGCTCGGCCCACTGGAGGTCGAGGTCAGCGAGGGCGTGGCCCGGCTGGTGGAGGGCGGTTCGATCGCCGGCTCCACGCTGACCCTGGACCGCGCGTTCAAGCGGGCGGTGACGGTGGACCGGCTGCCCGTGGAGGACGTGGTCGCGGCACTCTCCGCGAACCCGGCCCGTCTGCTGGGCATGGACGACCGGGTGGGCTCCCTGGAGCCCGGCAAGGACGCCGACCTGGTCCTGCTCGACGAGGACTTCGACGTCAGGGGCGTGATGCGGCAGGGGGTCTGGGTGGTGGATCCCCGACTGGGCTGAGACCTCCGCCCGCCCGGGTGCGCCGAGAGGCGGTGGCCGATCCCGTACTGGGCCGGCCGCCGTCTCTTTGGCATGATCAGGACGTCCACAAGGACGGATTCACGCGAACGGAAGGCGCATGCCGGTGATCGGGGGAGGTCGGGCCGGATGATTCTCACGGTCACGCTGAACACCGCTCTGGACGTCACCCACCGGATCCCCGCCCTGCTCCCGCACGCCACGCACCGGGTGACCGAGGTGGCGGAACGGCCCGGCGGCAAGGGACTGGACGTGGCACGGATCCTGACCGCCCTCGGCCACGAGGTGACGGTCACCGGCTTCGCGGGCGGCCCCACCGGCCGGGTCGTGAGGGAGCGGCTCACCGGTGCGACCGACGCGCTCGTCCCGTGCGCCGCCCCGACCCGCCGCACGCTCGCCGTCGTCGACGACCGCACCGGCGCCGCCACACGGTTCCACGAACCGGGCCCGGTCATCACCCCCGCCGAGTGGTCCGCGTTCCAGGAGGCGTACGAGCGTCTGGTGGGCGGCGCCGAAGCGGTGGCCCTGTGCGGCAGCCTGCCGCCGGGGGTGCCGGTGGGCGCCTACGCGGGCCTGGTGCGCACCGCGCGGGCCGCGGGCGTACCGGTGCTGCTGGACACCGGCGGTGAGGCGCTGCGCCGCGCGGTGGCGGCGCGCCCCGACCTGATCAAGCCGAACGCCGACGAACTGGCCGAACTGACCGGCTCGCACGAGCCGTTGCGCGCCACCCAGGACGCGCGGCGACGCGGGGCCCGCTCGGTGGTGGCGTCCCTGGGCGCGCAGGGCCTGGTCGCGGCGACCCCGGAGGGCCGCTGGCGGGCCACCCCGCCGGCCCGGCTGCGCGGCCATCCGACGGGCGCCGGGGACGCGGTCTGCGCGGGCCTGCTCTCGGGCCTGGTCGAGCGTCTCCCGTGGTCCCGGACCCTGGCCCGGGCGGTCGCCCTGTCCGCCGCGACGGTCCTGTCCCCCACGGCCGGCGACTTCGACCGGGCCGCGTACGAGGACCTGGCGGGCAGGGTGGCGGTGACCGGGGAGGCCACCGCGGCCTGACCGGGGCTACTTCTCGACCTGGCCCTTCTTCAGCCAGAACTGGTCCAGGAGCACGTTGCACTTGTCGCCGTTCTCACAGGAGAGGCTGATGGTGTTGGTGCCCTTGGTCAGGCTGGGCCAGGCGAAGGTGGTGGTCCAGCCCTTCGCGAAGTCGCCCTCGGCGGCATGCGCGAAGTTCTTCATGCTGAGCGGCTGGCCGAACTTCTTGCCGTTGACCGTGAGGGTCATCGACTGGTCCTCGCCGGCGGTGCTGTAGTGCGCGAACAGCGTGTAGGCGCCGTCCTCGGGGATGCCGTCGACGCTCCAGGTGACGGAGTTGCCGACCTGGTTCAGGGCGACGTAGATGCCGCCGTCCGCCTGGGCGCCCTCGACGCCGGAGGCCAGGGCCGCGACGCCGCCGAGGCGCAGGGCCTTGGCATCGACCGCCGGCAGCTCGACCTCGTCCTCGGCGGAGCCACTGCTGGAGGCGCTGGGCGAGGCGCTCTGGGAGACGGTGGGCGCGGCGGAGACCTCGCCGCCGGCCTTGTCGTCGTCGCCGGAGTCGCCGTTGGCCATCGCCACGGCGATCCCGATGACGACGGCGGCGACCACCGCGACCGCGCCGATCAGCAGCCCCTTGGTGTTGGGGCCGCGGCCCCGGCCGCCGCCGATGCCCTCCTGGCGGTTGCCGGTGGGCGTGCCACCGCCACCGGAGTGGCTCGCGGGCGCCGCGTAACCGGCGTTCGGCTGGCCGTAGGCGCCCTGCTGGGGCGGCACCGTCTGCTGCCCGTACTGCGCGGTCTGCTGCTGGCCGTACTGGCGCTCGCCGACCGGGCGCACCCGGTTCACCGACGGATATCCGTAGCCACCGCCGGACGGAGGCTGTGCTCCGTTGGCCTGGCCGTCGGCGTAGAGGTAACCGAACGGGTCGTCGTCCTCGGGCGTGCTCGCGCCGTTGTTGCCGGGCGTCATCCCTTCGTACTCCTCAACAGGTGCGGGGCGGATGCGGTCCGCGTATCCCTACGCGTCCATACGTGCGGAGAAGAGCGAGCCTACCCGCTCCCGACCCGCCGAACGGGTGACTCGGATCGCATCGTTCCGGGGAGCGGGGCGCTGACCTGGTGATCATCCCGCGCGTCGGTGCTGTTTGGGACGAGATCGTTTCTCTACGTACATCCGCTCGTCGGCGGACTTCAGCACCTCGTCCGCGGTCATCCCGCAGTGCGCCCAGCCGATGCCGAAGCTGGCTCCCACCCGGACGGCCCGTCCCTCGGCCCGGATCGGCTGGATGATCTCGTTGCGCAGGCGTACGGCGAGGTCCTGGGCGTCGGCGCTGCCGAGGCCGTCGGCGAGGATCACGAACTCGTCGCCGCCGAGCCGGGCGACGGTGTCGCCGTCGCGGACGCCGCGCGAGAGCCTGCGGGCGACCTCGATGAGGACCGCGTCCCCCGCGTTGTGCCCGAACCGGTCGTTGATCGACTTGAAGCCGTCGAGGTCGCAGAAGAGGACGGCGAGCCCCTTGGTGCCGTCGTCGCGGGCGCCCTCGCCGGGGGCGACGGTGTGCACGTGGTGGTCGTAGGCCTCGAAGCTCTCCGCGCCGTCGGTGCGGAAGTCGAAGCCGTGCCCGTTGGCGTCGAAGGCGGGGTGGCCCTGGGCGTCCATCGCGTCGACGGCGGCCGGGTGGTCGGACCGCGGGCGCTTGCAGAGCCGGGAGGACAGGCGGGAGCGCAGTTCGGCCGAGTTCGGCAGACCGGTCAGGGAGTCGTGGGAGGCGCGGTGGGCGAGCTGGAGCTCGCGGCGCTTGCGGTCCTCTATGTCCTCGACGTGGGTGAGGAGGAAGCGGGGACCGTCGGCGGCGTCGGCGACGACGGAGTTGCGCAGGGAGACCCAGAGGTAGGTGCCGTCGCGGCGGCCGAGGCGCAGTTCGGCGCGGCCGCCCTCGGCGGAGGTGCGCAGCAGGGTGCCTATGTCCTCGGGGTGGACGAGGTCGGAGAAGGAGTAGCGGCGCATCGCGGAGGCGGGGCGGCCCAGCAGCCGGCACAGGGCGTCGTTGGTGCGCAGGATGCGGCCGTGCTGGTCGCCGCCCATCTCGGCGATGGCCATGCCGGAAGGGGCGTACTCGAAGGCCTGGCGGAAGCTTTCCTCGCTGGCCCGCAGCGCCTGCTGCTCGCGTTCGAGGCGGACCAGGGCGCGCTGCATGTTGGCGCGCAGACGTGCGTTGCTGATCGCGATGGCGGCCTGGAAGGCGTACATCTGGAGGGCTTCGCGGCCCCAGGCGCCGGGCCGCCGGCCGTTGCGCGGGCGGTCCACGGAGAGGACGCCGATGAGTTCGCCGCAGGCGCCGTTGCCGCCGGGGGCGGCGGGCGTGTACATGGGGGCGAACAGCCGGTCGGAGGGGTGCCACTCGTCCTCGAAGCGGGGTGCGGGCCCGTCGGTGTACCACTGCGGTACGTCGTCGTCGTCGAGGACCCAGCCCTCGGTGTGGGGTATGAAGACCAGGTCGCCCCAGGTCTCGCCCATGCTCAGCCGCCGCTCCCAGGACTCGCGGGAGCCGACCCGGCCGGTGATGAGGGCCTCGGCGGCGGGGTCCCCGGAGACGGCGGCGACGACGAGGTCGCTGTCGGAGCGTACGAGGTTCACGCACGCCAGTTCGTATCCGAGGGCGGTCACGACGCCGTTGGCGACCGTCTGCAGCGTGTCGGCCAGGCTGCGGGCCGTGTTCATGTCGGCCATGACCTGGTGCAGTTGTCGCAAGGACGCAAGACGGACGTAAGGCTCCGACTCGGCCTCCATGCTCGCCCTCCCCCCGAGACTTCGCAGCGAATCAAGGGTTGTCTTCGGCGTAACGTCGTTTCTGTCGTTGCGCATGTCGTTGTGTCTGTACCTGTGACGCCTCCGCCACTGAATCACAGCGCGCTGCCCACTCGGTACACAGGGTCAACAATTACCGACCCTTGTGACTCAAGTCACAGAAGAACATGAACAATTCCGGGGGGTTTCTGCTTTTCCCCTGTGTGTTTACTGAGCGTACGACTCCCCTGCCGGAGAGCGTACGGGAATCGGTCCGGGGACCTACGACCGCACTCGGGCGAAGGTCCGATGCGCGGCGGCCGAACCGGCGGCTAGCGTGCGGAGCGTGCTTCCCCATCTGCTCACGACCTCATCCACCGCGCCCGCCCCGGCCGGCCCCTCCGGGCATGCTGTGGGGGTGAGCAACGACGAGTTCCGAGCCGCCATGTCCCGGCTGGCCGGCGGTGTGGTCCTGGTGACCGCGCGGGAGGCCGCGCTGGACCCCGACGACCCCGGGTCCCCCGAGGGCGAGAACGCCGGGATGACGGCCACGGCGTTCCTGTCCGTCTCCCTGGACCCGCCCCTGGTGCTGGTCAGCCTGCGCACGGGCTCCCGGATGGACGACCTGCTCGACGAGCAGCCCCTGTGGGCGGTGTCGGTGCTGTCGGAGAGCCAGCGGCACATCGCCGGACGCTTCGCGATGAAGGGCCGGCTCAGCGACCGGCTCCTCTTCGAGGACATCCCGTACACCCGCGGCGAGGCCACCGACGCGCCCCTGGTCGGCGGCGCGCTGGCCGCACTGGAGTGCCGTACCGAACAGCGGGTGGAGGCCGGCGACCACACCCTGGTGATCGGCCGGGTGCTGCACGCGCGCGTGCCCGACGCGGAGGGCGGGCCCCTGCTCTATTTCAAGGGGCGTTACCGCCACCTGGACTGAACGGTAATTCAGTGGCCGGGCGCTGAACTCCCTCCATACGCTCCCCGCATGACCACCCCGCCGGCGACTTCCGCCCCCCGCCTCGAAGAAATAACCGCCGCAAATCTGGAAGCCGCTCTCGGCATTCGGGTCCGCCCCGAGCAGGAATTCGCGGTGTCCTCCGTGATGAAGTCGCTCGCCGAGGCGTATGTGCATCCCGGGGTCGCCTGGCCGCGCCTGATCGTCGACGGCGAGCGGCCCGTCGGCTTCCTGATGGCCTTCCTCGGCATCGACTGGAAGGCGGACGGCAGCCTCGTCCGCTCCGGCCTGTGGCGGCTGAACATCGCGGCGGACGAGCAGGGCCGCGGCTACGGCCGGTTCGCCGTCGAGTCCGTGGCCGAACAGATCCGCGACCGCGGCGGCGAGGAGATGTACGTCACCTGGCACCCCGGCGACCACGGCCCCGAGAACTTCTACCTCGGCCTGGGCTTCCGCGACACCGGGGAGCGGAGCGAGGGCGAGACGGTCGGGGTACTGACGCTGGACCGTGTACGAGCGTGAAGCCCGCCGCGGACCGCCGCCCGCCGGGCGGCGGGACGCCCCACCCCGTCAGCCCCAGTCGCGCCCGGTCCTCCCCCGCTTCGTGTCCGACCGCTGCTTCTTCTGCCGCAGCCGGCGCTCGTTGATCCCGCGCGGGACGCGGGTGGGTCGGCGCGGCCTGGGCGGCGGGGCCGTGGCCTCGGCGAGCAGCGACGCCAGGCGTACGGCGGCGGCTTCGCGGTTGCGCCACTGGGAACGGTGCTCGGAGGCGCGGACGGAGATCACGCCGTCGACGAGGCGGCCGGCGAGCCGCTCCAGCGCGCGCGCCTTCCACACCTCGGGCAGCGCCTCGGTGCGCGCCAGGTCGAAGCGCAGCTCCACCTGCGAGTCGCTGGTGTTGACGTGCTGCCCGCCGGGCCCCGAGGACCGCGAGAAACGCCACACCAGCTCGCCCTCGGGAAGGGCGACGGAGCCTCTGATGACATGGGGACCGGACATGCCGTACATGTTCCCCCGCCTGACCCGTCCACGTCACGCGAATTAGGGTTTGGCAAAGAAAGTAAAGACACGGGGAACCTTGGCGCCCCCTCGCGGCGTTCATAGGGGTAGCTGTAGCTTCGTGCCCGTTACACAACTAGGGAAGGACTCCCAACAATGGCTGTAAGCCTGTCCAAGGGTGGCAACGTCTCGCTCACCAAGGAGGCTCCGGGCCTGACCGCCGTCACCGTGGGCCTCGGCTGGGACGTCCGCACCACCACCGGCACGGACTTCGACCTCGACGCCTCGGCGATCGCGGTCAACCCGCAGGGCAAGGTGTACTCCGACGGCCACTTCGTCTTCTTCAACAACAAGCAGACGCCGGACCAGACCATCGTCCACACCGGTGACAACCGCACCGGCGAGGGCGCGGGCGACGACGAGGCGATCAACGTCAACCTCGCCGGCCTCCCCGCCGACGTGGAGAAGATCGTCTTCCCGGTCTCCATCTACGACGCGGAGAACCGCTCGCAGAACTTCGGCCAGGTCCGCAACGCCTACATCCGCATCGTCAACCAGGCCGGCGGCGCCGAGATCGCCCGCTACGACCTGTCGGAGGACGCGGCCACGGAGACGGCCATGGTCTTCGGCGAGCTGTACCGCAACGGCGCCGAGTGGAAGTTCCGTGCCGTCGGCCAGGGCTACGCCTCGGGCCTGGTCGGCATCGCGCAGGACTTCGGCGTCAGCGTCTGAGTCACCCGCACGCCTCGGCGGAGCCCCCGGCCGGCCGGCCGGGGGCTCCGCCGTGCTCCGGCCGGGGCAGGGCCGGCTCCGGGCGGACCGCTCGCCGCCGGCCCGGTGACGGCCCGGCGGCGAGCGGATACCGGGTGAGCGGCTATGCCGTGAGGCAGCCGATCGAGCCGACGGGAAGGTTGTTGCCCGTCGACGTAGCGGTGAAGCCGAACGTGACACTGCCGTCGGCGGGCACCACGCGGTTGTAGTCCATGTTGCGGACCGTCACCGTGCCGTCCGTCGCGGTGGACGGCGTGCCGTTCCACACGCTGCTGATCCTGGTGCCCGCTCCCGGCTTCCAGGCCACGGCCCAGCCGTCGAGCGGTGCGGTGGAGTGGTTCATGACCTCGACCGAGGCCTGGAACCCGCCGGTCCAGGAGTTCTGCACGCTGTACACGGCCATGCAGGAACCGGTGTGCGGGTCCGTCGGGGTGGAAGTGGGCGTCGGGGTCGGGGTGGGCGTCGGGGTGGGCGTCGGGGTCGGGGTGGGGGTCGGCGTGCTGCCGGAGCCGCGGATGCCGGTCACCTCGCCGTGGCCTCCGTCGAAGATCACGTCGGAGCAGGAGAAGAAGTTCTCCTGGCTGTCGGAGCGGACCCACTGGATGAAGATCACGGCGTCACCGGAGCGGCCGGAGGGCAGCTTGAGGTCCCAGTAGTAGTGGCCCCCGTCGGTGCCCGGCGAGCCCTGCTGGGGCGGGTTGGTGACCGTCTGGACCAGTTCCAGGTCGTTCCAGCCCAGCGACGACGCCGGCGACCAGCCCGGCTTGCTGACGTACACCCGGAAGTCGCCCGGGTGGGCCGCCCAGTTGCTGTACTGCGCCTGGATCGTCGCTCCGCTGGTCAGGTGGGTCCGCGGCCAGTCCGAGCGGGCGGCGTTGTATCCCTTGAAGTCGTACGGCGACCGGTCGCCGGCGCTGCACAGGGTGCCGTCCGGCACGTAACCGGCTCCGCGGCCACCGGCGTGGGAGTCGAGGACGGCGAACCAGTTGTACAGCGCGGTGGCACCGCTCTGGGCCAGCGCGTTCCGGCAGGCCGGGTTGGTCGGGTCCAGACCGCCGGTGGCCGTGCGGGCGTCCAGGTAGCACAGGTAGGTGCGGGAACCGGGCAGCATCGCCACCCCGTGCGCCTTGGCGCTTCCCTGGCTCAGGAAGACCAGACCGAGTGTCGTCAGCAGGGTGGCCAAGGCCGCCGCCAATGACGCGTACACGTTTCGTCGAGCCATGTGCTGTTCTCCTTCCCTTGTCTCACCGTGGGGACCTCGCCCGCCCGGGGAAGGTGCCACCCGGGCGGGCGAGGACGCGGGACCGTGCGCGGGCGGACCCGGCACGCGGTCGGTCGTCGGGCGGTCGGTGCCCCCGGACGGGTGTGATGCCGAGGGACGCCGGGACCGCCGGGGTGTCGGTGTACGTGGTGGAGGTGCCGTGGCCGTGGTTCACGGCGTGGCACGGGGACGCCGCGTGGTGGTGCGGCGCGGTGCCGGGCGGGGCCCCCGGAGAGTGCGGTCGCCGGGGGACGAGCGGGGCCGCGCCCGGCCTGCGTTCAGGTGCCGGAGCAGTGCGGGGCGGGTGCGCCCGCGGTGCCGTTCGCGGTGAGGCCGAACGAGGTGGTGGCGCCGGGGAGCAGCGAGCCGTTGAAGGCGGTGTTGCGGACCGTGGCCCGGCCCTGGGCGGTGGTCAGCGAGCCGTTCCACAGGCTGCTGACGGTCGAGCCGCCGAGGTCCCAGTCGACCGACCAGCCCGTCAGCGCGGCGGAGCCGGTGTTCCTGACGGTGATCTCGGCCTGGTACCCGCCCTGCCACGACGAGGCGGTGCGGAACTGTGCGGTGCACGCCCCCGGGGTCGGGGTGGGCGTCGGGTCGGTGCCGCCGTAGGTCAGCCCGAACCCGTACGGGAACAGCGGCGTCTTGCCGTCGCCGTCGTTGACGGGCTCCTGGGAGGCGCTCCGCATCCACGTCACCGGCAGCCTGCCGGTGGGAGCGCGGTCGCCGAACAGGACGTCGGACACGCCGGCGCCCTCGGTGCCGGGCAGCCAGGCGGCCAGCAGCGCCCTCCAGTCCGGGAGCTGGGCGGCGATGTCCAGCGGACGGCCCGAGACGAGCACCACCACGACCGGCACGCCGCTCGCCTTCAGCCGGCCGAGCGTCTGCAGGTCCTCCTGGTCGAGTCCCAGGCCGTTCGGCCGGTCGCCCCGGCCCTCGGCGTACGGCGTCTCACCGACGACGGCCACGGCGGCGGTGTAGGTGGGGTCGATGCCGTTGCCGTAGCGGTCGTAGGTGATCCGTGCCGGGTCCGTGACGGTGGCGCGGATGCCCTGGAGGACGGTGGTGCCGTCGGTGACGGGGCCGCTGCGGCCCTGCCAGCCCACGGTCCAGCCGCCGCTCTGGTTGCCGATGTCGTCGGCCGACTTTCCCGCGACGAACAGCTTGGCCGACTTCGGCAGCGGCAGGATCCCGCCCTCGTTCTTCAGCAGGACCTGCGAGGCGCCCACCGCCCGGCGGGCCAGCGAACGGTGCGCGGCCGACCCCACCGTGCCGGTGTACGAACGGTCGGTCAACGGCTTCTCGAACAGGCCCAGCCGGAATTTCTCGGTGAGGACCCGGCGGTTGGCGTCGTCGATCCGGGCCTGCGGGACACGGCCCGCGGTGACCTCGCCGCGCAGCAGGGTGAGGAACTTCCGGTAGTCGTTCGGCACCATCACCATGTCGACGCCCGCGTTGACGGCCGTGGCGATCTCGGCACCGGTGAAGCCGGTCTGCCCGTCCAGCTGGTCCACCGCGGCCCAGTCGGAGACGACGAACCCGGTGAAGCCCAGCTCGCCCTTGAGGACCTCGGTGACCAGGTACTTGTTCGCGTGCGACCTGACGCCGTTCCAACTGCTGTACGAGAGCATCACGGAGCCCACCCCGCGACGCACCGCCTCCTTGAACGGCGGCAGGTGGACCGCCCTCAGCTCGGCCTCCGACAGTCGGGTGTCGCCCTGGTCCACGCCGCCGGTGGTGCCGCCGTCGCCGATGAAGTGCTTGGCGGTGGCGAGCACCGACGCGGGACCGGCGCCCAGCGTCTCCCCCTGGAGTCCGGTGACGAACGACGTCATGGCCGCGGGCAGTTCGGGCGTCTCGCCGTACGACTCGTAGGTGCGGCCCCAGCGGTCGTCGCGCGCCACGCACAGGCACGGCGCGAAGTCCCAGTCGATGCCGGTTCCCGACACCTCCTCGGCCACGGCCCGCCCGATGCTCTGGACCAGGGCGGGGTCGCGGGTGGCGCCGAGGCCGATGTTGTGCGGGAAGATCGTGGCCCCGCGCACGGCGTTGTGGCCGTGCACGGCGTCGATCCCGTAGATCATCGGGATGCCGAGCGGTGTGGTCAGGGCGGTGCGCTGGAGGGAGTCGTAGGTGTCGGCCCAGGTCTGGGCGGTGTTGGGGCTGACGGTGGAGTCGCCGCCGGACAGCACGGAACCGATGCGGTAGGTGGCGAGGTCGGACCGCGGGACGAGGGCGTCCTTCTCGATCTGCGTCATCTGGCCGAGCTTGTCGTCCAGCGACATGCGCGACAGCAGGTCGTCGACACGGTCGGCCACGGCCAACGAGGCGTCCTGATAGGGGAGGGCGGCGGCCGACGGGGCGCCCGCCGGCTCCGGGGCCGCGACGGCCGGGCCGGTGAGGACCAGTGCCGTGACGCAGAGGGCCAGGGCCGTCACCGGGCGGCGGGTGGGCAGAAGGCTCATGCGGGTGGGCCTTTCCGGGGAGGGGTCCGGGGCGGTTCCGAGGAGCGAGGGGGGGCGGTGCGGGGGCGGGGGCGCGCGGGGGCGGTGTGCGGGGGTGACGCTGGGTGAGGACCGGGGCCCGCCCGCCGGGTCGGCGCGGGATCGAGGTGGGCGGGCCCCGGAGCGGGGGTGGGGCGGGTGCGGTGCGGTGCGGGTGCGGATGTGTGCGGGTGCGGTGCGGGTGCCGGTGTGATGCGGGTGCGGCGCCGTGTCCACACCTGCCGGAACCCAGCGGCCAGTGGCCCGGCTCAGGACCGGACGGACCCGGCAGACGGGTGGGCGGCCGGGGTCACCGGGCTCACCGGGCGGACCCGACGGATCCGCCGAGCCGACCGGACTGAGCGAACCGACCGGACGGAGCGAGCCGACGGCCGCGCCCACGGCCGCCGCACCGCGTCACGCGACGCCGCAGGCCGTGCCGTTCAGGGTGAAGCCGGTGGGCTTGGCGAAGGTGCCGCCGTAGGTTCCCTGGAACCCGAAGGTCCCCTGACCGCCGGGCGCGATCTGCCCGTTGTACGCCAGGTTGGTCGCGGTGACCGGGCCCGAGGACGCGGAGACGGTGGCGCCCCAGGAGCTGGTGATCCGCTGACCGGTGGGCAGGGTGAACCCGAGCTTCCATCCGTTGACCGGGGTCGAGCCGGTGTTGGCCACGGTGACGTCGGCCGTGAAGCCGCCCTGCCAGACGTTCGTCCCGTACGTCACCCGGCACGCCGTGGAGTCGCCCGGAGTGGTGCCGCCCGTGTTGACCGTCGAGGAGAAGGACGACACCTCGAGGCCCGCGCCGTTCTGCCAGGGCTCGAAGCCGGCCTGGACGCTCGTCAGGTACCAGCTGGCCTGGGCGAGTCCGCGGGAGACGGCCTGCCGCACGAAGTCCATGACGTCGAAGGACCAGCTGGTGATCGCCGACGGGGCGACGAAGGACAGCACGTCGTTGGAGCCGTTGTTGCCGGACCACACCTGCCACTGCCGCCCCGCCACCGTGGCGGTGCCGACCTGCGAACCGACCGGCTGGACGGAGCCGACCTTGTGGAACCAGACCATGATCTCGGTCTTGTTGACGCCGTCCGTGCGCGGCGTCGGGTCGAGCCAGATGTCGTACGCGGCGTCGTACACGGCGTTGCTCACGTACGTGTACGAGATGGAGGTCGGGGCGCTGGAGATGGTGCTCAGCCGGGCCGGAAGGCTCGTGCCCGGGGCGCAGTTGGTGTAGTGGCAGCCGTCGAAGACGGACGGGTAGGACTTCGGGGCGCCGTTCGTGGGCACCGAGCCGTCGGCCTGGGTGAGCTTGAACCCGGAGTCCGTGACGTTGACGCACTGGGTCTCGCTGGTTCCCCAGCGGTTGTTCTGGACGACGTACCGGCCCCGGATCGTGGTGGAACCGAACTGTTCGCAGATCGTGGTGTCGGCCTGTGCCGGCGAGGTGGTGGTCAGCAGCGCCGCCAGGGCGGCGAGGGCGGTGAGCAGCGCGCCGAACAGGCCACGCGCTGTTCGGGCATGGTGCTTTGACGGTCGCATGCGGTCGGTCCTCTCCGAAGGGACGGGGAAGTCGTTGCGGGAGTGCTGCCGTGCGATGCGATGGGAGCGCTCCCATTCGTCGGTCCGGATGGGACTGTAGGGACCGCTACATGGCCCTGACAAGACGATGGACACGACCGCGTCGAAGCGATTTCGAAGGCGCAGGTCAGGAAGGGCGGTTTCGGGAAGGCGGTCACCGGCCGCCGGTGTCAAGGGACTTGGGAGCGCTCCCGACAGACGGAGCCGGCAAGGCGGTGAAGCATCCCGCGGCGCGCGGGAACCGCAAGACGCCGAAGCACCCCACGACACTCAGGAACCGACAAGGCGGCGAAGCACCCCACCACACTCAGGAACCGGCAGGGCGGCGAAACACCCCACGACTCAAGAACCGGCAGGGCGGCGAAGCATCCAGTGACACTCAAGAACCGGCAAGACGCCGAA
The DNA here is from genome assembly GCF_042870975.1 of Streptomyces sp. NPDC006259. Lineage (NCBI taxonomy): Bacteria > Bacillati > Actinomycetota > Actinomycetes > Kitasatosporales > Streptomycetaceae > Streptomyces > Streptomyces sp. NPDC006259. The sequence continues at coordinate 285,553 of NZ_JBIAHY010000008.1, forward strand.
GCACCCCACGGCGAAAGCGGGAACCCGCAGAACGACAAGGCCCCCACAGCCCGCGCTCAGGTCGACTCCCGTACCACCAGTTCCGTCCGGAGGATGACATGCCGCCAGGCCACGGCCGTCTGCTCCTCCATCTCCTCCAGGAGCAGCCGGACCATGGCCCGTCCGATCTCCTCCAGCGGCTGGCGGACCGTCGTCAGCCGCGGCGTGGTCCGCTGGGCCAGCGGGAAGTCGTCGAAACCGACGACGGCGACGTCCTCGGGCACTCTGCGCCCCGCCGCGCGCAGCGCCTGCAAGGCACCGGCGGCCGTGGTGTCCGACGCGGCGAGGACACCGTCGATCTCGGGATGGCGTTCGATGAGCCGGGCCATGGCCTGGCGTCCGCTCTCCTCGGTGAAGTCGCCCTCGGCGACCCAGGACGGCTTGGCCTCCACACCGGCCAGCGCCAGTGCCTCGTGGTAGCCGCGCAGTCGGCACCGGGCGACGTACATGTCGGACGGCCCGGTGATGGTGGCGATCGCCGTACGGCCTCGTTCCAGCAGGTGGGAGACCGCGGTGCGGGCCCCGCCGACGTTGTCCGCGTCGACGTGGCTGACGTACTCCTCGCCGGAGCGGCGACCCAGCAGAACGGTCGGCAGCCGGGCCTCGGCGAGCATGTCGGGCAGCGGATCGTCGGCGTGCACGGACATCAGGAGCACCCCGTCGACCCGGCCGCCGCGCGCGTACTCGAGGAAACGCCGCCGGTCGTCGCCGGAGCGCACCAGGGTCAGCAGCAGTTGCATCCCGGTGTCGGCCAGCGCGTCCCCGAGCGAGCTGACGATCTCGGAGAAGAAGGGCTCGGCGAACTGCCGCCAGTCCGGCTCGGTCATGACGAGCGCGACGGCGTCGGCCCCGCGCCCGGCGAGGGAGCGCGCGGCGAGATTGGGCACGTACCCCAGCTCCGCGATCGCTTGCTGCACGGCACGCCGTGTGGACGCCTTCACCCCTGCCGCGTTGTTGATGACGCGGGAGACCGTGCCCCGTCCCACACCTGCGTGAGCGGCCACCTCCTCCAGCGTCGGCGTGCCAGGGCGTCGCTTGCCCATGACCACCTCCCCCAAGAGATCACCGATCCTACGACCCGGGCCACATCGCGCACACGGCTTCCCGCCGCCCACGGAAACGCGGACCGCGACCCGTGGACGGCGACCCGCGGACGGCGACCCGCGGACGGCGACCCGCGACAGGCCGGGTACAGGGCGCCGGACCGGGTACGGGGCGTCGGACCGGGTACGGGCGTCGTTTCGGGCGCGTCCCCGCCCCGCCGACGGTGATCACGTCTGGTTCCCACCGCGAGGGCGCGGCTAGCCTGCCGCCCATGCGCCTCGACCCGCTCCCCCTCACGGCCGACCACGACATCCCGGCACCCCTGCTCACCGAACTCACCGCGCTCTACGCCTCCGACCGGGAGTTCCAGGCACTCAGCGGGGACTTCCCGGACCCCGACGACATCCGGCCCGAGCAGGTGGCCAGGGCGTTGGCCGACGAGTTGGCCGATCCGGGGGCGGAGGTGCTGCTCGCGCGTGGCGGCGGGCGGCTCGTCGGAGTGGTGGTCACCCTGGCGCGGCATCCCGACCCGGACGATCCGGACCCCTGGATCGGGCTGCTGCTGGTCGACGCGGCCGTGCAAGGCCAGGGCTACGGGCGGCGGATCGCCGAGGCCGTGGAGGACCGGTTCCGCGCGGCCGGCCGTGGCGGCGTACGGCTCGCCGTCCTGGACGCCAACCGGCGGGGCCTCGCCTTCTGGACGGCCCTCGGCTACGAGGTGATCGGACACCGGGCCGACCTCCGGCTCGGCCGCCCCTGCGCCGTACTGCGCAAGATCCTGCGCACCCCGCGCCGTGCCGCCCGCGTCGCCGTGGTGGACCCGGCCGGCGCGGTCTTCCTCTTGCGGTACGACAACGTCGAGATCGGCGTGCACTGGGCGCTGCCCGGCGGCGGGCTGGAGGAGGGCGAGTCCCCGCGCGAGGGCGCGCGACGGGAGCTGGCCGAGGAGACGGGCTGGACGGACCTGGAGCCGGGCGAACTGCTGCACACCTGGGAGCACGACTTCACCCACTCGCGTACGCCCGTCCACCAGTACGAGCACATCTACGTCACCCCGGGCCCGCGCCGGGAACCCGCCGGCCCCGGCCTGGCCGCCGCGCACGCCGCCGACGCCATCCTCACCTGGCGCTGGTGGACCCGCGAGGAGCTGGCCGAGGAGGCGGAGCCGGTGTGGCCGGAGGGCCTTGCCGGGCTGCTCGACGCCTGGGAGGCCTCACGTCGGCCTCGGTGACGGCGGGTCAAGGGCGTTCCGGTCTGCCCTTCCCGTAGAGCCAGTCCCGCCAGATCGGCTCGAAGTCCTTGTCCGGGGCCTGCTGCTCGACGTACGCCGTGAAGTCGTCGGTGTCGGCGTGGCCGTGGCGGTGGGCGGCGGTCCAGCCCTGGACGAGGTCGTAGAAGGCGTCGTCGCCGACCGTCCGGCGGATCTTGTGGACGACCATCGCGCCGCGCTGGTAGACCGGGTCGGCCGAGACGTCCGCGGCACTGCCGGGTGCCGCGGGCGGGAACTCCCAGAGGTCCTCGTAGGTGTCCTCGCCGTGGTCGTACCGCTCGGTGAAGGTCTCCTCGGCTGTGGGGCCGCCCTCGTCCTCCGTCCACAGCCACTCGGCGTAGGTCGCGAAGCCCTCGTTGAGCCACATGTCCCGCCAGGTCCTGGGCGTGACGGAGTTGCCGAACCACTGGTGGGCGAGTTCGTGGACGAGGAGTCCGACTCCGGGGGGGCCGGGGAAGACGGGCCGGTTCTGGGTCTCCAGCGCGTACAAGGAGTCGCGCGGGCGGTCGACGATCGCGCCGGTGGAGGAGAAGGGGTACGGGCCGAAGTTGTACGCCGCCCACTCCATGACCTCGGGCAGCCGGGCCAGTGTGGTGCGGCTCGCGGCGGCCTGGGTGGGGTCGACGGCGACGTACACCGGCAGGCCGTCCCCGGTGCTGGACCGGGTGACGGTATAGCGGCCGATCGCGAGCGTGGCGACGTGGCTCGCCATGGGCTCGGCGGTGTGCCAGGCGTACGTCGTACGGCCGCCCGTGGTCCGGGCGCTCCTCAACTCCCCGTTGGACACGGCCGTCAGGCCCTGCGGCACGCTGACCGTGAGGTCGTAGGACGCCTTGTCGCTCGGGTGGTGGTTGCCGGGGAACCAGGCCATGGAGCCGGTCGGTTCACCGAGCGCCAGCACCCCGTCGGCGGTCCTCAGCCAGCCCTCCTCCGAGCCGTCCGGGTCGGTGATCGTCTCCGGGTGGCCGGAGTAGCGCACGACGACCTCGAAGGTCGCGCCCTTGGCGAGGTGGTCGTCGGGGCGGACGGTCAGCTCCTGTCCGTCGCGGTCGAAGGACGCCGCCCTGCCTCCGACGGTGACCTCCTCGACCTCCATGCCCCGCAGATCGAGGTGGAAGGCGGAGAGGGCCTGGGTGGCGCGGGCGGTGAGGCGGGCGGTGCCGGACAGACGGCGGCCCTCGGGGTCGTAGGCGAGGTCGAGACCGTAGTGGCGGACGTCGTAGCCGCCATTGCCCGCCTTCGGGAAGTACGGGTCGCCGACCCCCGCCGCCCCGCCTCCCCCGCCCCCGGCATCGTCCGCGCCGCTCCCGTCGCAGCCGGCGAGAGCGAGGGGCAGGGCGAGGCCCCAGGCGGCCGCCACGGCGACGGCCCTGACAAGGCGCGCGGATCGGGACATGCGAGCGATCCTAGGTGCGCGCAGACCGGGACATGTCAGTTGTCCGAGTACTGCGCGGATCGGAACGGACAGGGGGCCGAGAGCCGCCGGGCTGGAACGGGAAGAGGGCGTCCGAGAGCCGCCCGGGTCGGAGCGGGAAGGGCGTCCGAGAGCCGCCCGGGTCGGAGCGGGAAGGGCGTCCGAGAGCCGCCCGGGTCGGAACCCGCCCAGGGATCCGAAAGCCGCGCGAGCCGGGAGAGGCCGGGGAACCGGCAGCCGCACGGGTGGAGACTCGCCAACGAACCAAGAGCCCCACCGACGAGTCCCTGCACACCGGCGAACCCAACAGCCACACAGGCCGGAACGCCGGGGATCCGAAAGCCGCGCGAGCCGCGAAGGCCGGGGAACCGGCAGCCGCACGGGTCGAGACCCGCCAACGAACCAAGAGCCCCACCGACGAGTCCCTGCACGCCGACGAACCCAACAGCCACACAGGCCGGAACGCCGGGGATCCGAAAGCCGCGCGAGCCGGGAAAGGCCGGGGAACCGGCAGCCGCACGGGTCCAGACTCGCCAACGAACCAAGAGCCCCACCGACGAGCCGCTGCACGCCGACGAACCCAACAGCCACACAGGCCGGAACGCCGGGGATCCGAAAGCCGCGCGAGCCGCGAAGGCCGGGGAACCCGCGGCCCGACAGATCGGCACACGCCGGCGATCCGAAGGCGGGGCGGGTCCCCCGCACAGTGGCAAACCGCAGCCTCCGAGGTCCCCACACGTCGGCGAACCAGCAGCCCCCGAGTTCCCCGCACGCCGGCCGTCCGGCAGGCCCCCGCGGGGTCGGGACGGGCCAGGGCCCTCAGGGGCGCCCTCTCTTCGGGAGCCGTGACACCATCACGTACGTGCTCGACATCGGCTACGCCCTCTCCAACCGCTTCCCCGACCCCCCGCAGACCGACTACCGCCGCGCGGACGTCCACGCGCTGCGGCACGACCTGTTCTGCGGTGACGTCTACCTGGCCGACACCAAGGCCGACCGGGAGGTGTCCACCGCCTGGGGATGGGTGCCGGTGCTCGACTTCGCGTGGGCGCTGTGCGACATCGTGGAGCGGCTCGACCGGGATCCCAAGGGCTCCCGCGCCTCCCGCCCCCAGCACGCGGAACTGGACTTCACCGAGTCCACCGACCGCATGCTCTTCGAGCGCCGCTTCGGCTGGGTCGACATCGAGGCCGACTGGATGCCGGCCGAGGAGCCCCCGCTGACCTTCTCCCACGCCGAACTGCGCCGCGAGGCCCGCGACTTCCTGCACGACCTGATCGCCGACCTGGTCGACCTGCACGACGACCTGGACGAGAACCCGGCGATCTGGACCCTCCAGGCCCGCTTCCCCCGACTGGGCTGAGCGGCCCGCACGCCGGGCCCGGCCGGCAGGCCACGCCCTCCTCCCCCGGCACCGGCACCTCCACCGGCGGCAGCGGCAGCGTCCTCGCCGGTCCGTGCCACCAGTAGGGTCTCCGAGAACGGTCGACTCCCTCTCAGTCCTCCACCCTGATCCCCAGCTCCGCCGCCAGCACCGGGGCCAGGTCCAGTAGTTGACCCGTGCTGATCACCGCGCCGGACAGGCGGTCCAGGCCGCCCGCGATGCCCAGCTCCGTCGCGCCACGCAGATCGGTGTCCGTCAGGGTCGCCGCGGTGAAGTCGGCCGACTTCAGGGCGCAGTCCAGGAACTCCACGCGCTCCAGGCGGGCACCGCCGAAGTCCGGTTCGACCAGCACACAGCCCTGGAAGACGACGTCCCGCAGCCTGGCCTGCCGCAAATTGAGGTAGTCGATCTTGCCGCCGCGGATCAGGACCCGCTCCAGGACCGCGCCGTGCAACTGCGTCCCGCCCAGGCGGGCGTCGACCAGCTCGACGTCGCGCAGGGTCGACTCGGCCAGGTTCGTACCGACGCCGCGGATGCCGGTGAGCACCGAGTCGAGCAGCCGGGCGTGATGCAGGCGCGTCCCGTCCAGCACGCAGGCCGACAGCGCGCAGTCCATGAAGCGGGCGCCCCCGCCGTCCTGCCCGGACAGGTCCGACTCCCGGAAGTCCAGCCCGTCGTAGTCCCCGTCGGGCGCCAGCCCTCCGCCGCCGTACGGCTCCAGAGGAGGCAGCCGCACCTCCGGCCGCCGCGCGCCCTTCACCCGGCTGCCACTCCCGCCGGCCGCCCTCGCCCTGCCCCCGCCACCCGCACCCGTCCTCGCCATGCCCCCATGCTGCACCCCACCACTGACAACGCCGCTGACCAGCGCCGACGCCTCCGTCCTGATCGACTCACGGCCCACACGCACGACTCCGGGGGACCCCACGCACGCCGTCCGACGGCACGCCTTCGGCCCGCCCGAGAACCTGACCCACGAGGCCCACCGCGCCCTGGACCCGGGGACGACCGGCAAGGTCGTCCCCGGAGCCCTGAGCCCGGAGCCCTCAGCCCGGAGCCCTGAGCCCTGACGCGCCGGGTCCGCCCGAGGAGCAGCACCCACCGAGCACCCACCGAGCACCCAGGGAGCGCGACCGGCCGCACGGCGGGTCCGCTCAGTGCCGTCCCGCCACCCGGTCCGCCACCCGCGCCAGCCGCGACGACCCCGGGCTGTGGGTCCGCGTCTCCCGGCGGTCCGCGGCCCGGTAGGTCGCGTACATGGCCTGCACGCCCAGCCAGCGCAGCGGCTCCGGCTCCCACCGGCGGACCTTGTGGCCGACCCACGGCAGTTCCGTGAGGGGTGTGCGCCCGGCCTGCCCGGAGTCCTGCCGGACCAGATCGCACAGCGTGCGCCCGGCGAGGTTGGCGGTGGCGACACCCGAGCCGACGTAGCCGCCCGCCCAGCCGAGGCCCGTCGAACGGTCCAGGGTGACCGTCGCGCACCAGTCGCGCGGCACGCCCAGCACCCCCGACCAGGCGTGCGCGACCCGCACCCCGGCCAGCGCGGGGAAGAAGCCGACGAGGATCTCGCGCAGCGCCTCGACGGTGGCCTCCTGCGTCCGCCCGTCGTTGTCCGTCCGGGACCCGAAGCGGTAGGGCACCCCGCGTCCGCCCAGCCCGATCCGTCCGTCGGCGGTGCGCTGCGCGTACATGTAGGCGTGCGCCATGTCGCCCAGCGTCTCGCGGCCGTCCCAGCCCACCGCGGCCCACTGCTCGTCGGTCAGCGGCTCGGTGGCGATCATCGAGGAGTTCATGGGCAGCCAGGTCCGCCGCTGGCCCTTCAGCGAGGCCGTGAACCCCTCGGTGCACCGCAGCACGTACGGCGCCCGCACGGTCCCGTACGGCGTCACCGCGTGCCCCGCCCGGATCTCGGTGACCGGCGTCGACTCGTGCACGACGACGCCCAGCGCCTCGACGGCGGCCGCCAGCCCCTTCACCAGCTTCACGGGGTGCACCCGCGCCCCGTGCGGCGTCCACGTGGAGCCGACCGCGCCGGCCACCCGGATCCGCTCGGCGGTCTCCCGCGCGCCGTACAGCTCGCGGTCCTGCTCGCCGTACTCCAGCTCGTGCGCGTGGAAGGCCTTCAGTCGGGCCAACTGGGCCGGGGTGCGGGCCACTTCGAGGACACCGCCGCGGTGCACGTCGGCGTCGATCGACTCCTCGCCGACGACCCGGACCACCTCGGTGACGGTCTCGTTCATCGCCCGCTGGAGGCGTACGGCGGCGTCCCGGCCGTGCGTCCTCGCGTACCGGTCGCGGCCCGCGATGCCGTTGTAGAGCCAGCCGCCGTTGCGCCCGGAGGCGCCGTAGCCGCAGAACCGCTGCTCCAGGACGGTGATCCGAAGGAAGGGCGCTGCCTTCTTCAGGTAGTACGCGGTCCACAGGCCCGTGTAGCCGCCGCCGACGATCACCACGTCCGCGGAGACGTCGCCGGAGAGGGGCTCCCGCGCCGCGGGGACGCCGTCGTCCGCGTACCAGTAGGAGATCCCGCCGTTCACGACACCGCTGCTCATGGCCGGACGTTAACCCGCCCGAGCGACCCCTGTCTCCTACGGATTCCGTCGTCCCGCACGCCTGTGACCAGCAGACAGCGGCCCCGTACGAGGAGCACGGATGCCGCGCGGCGAAGGACGACCGTCGGGAAGCCAAAGGCCACCTGGACCGCTTGCTCGAGCGGCGTCGTTGAGGCCCGTCGTTTGGATCAGGCCGTGGGACGGCGGCGGGCGCGGAGCCAATGGACACCCTTCACGGCGTATACGGCGCTCATGATCGCGAAGCCGGCGACGACCAGCCAGGCCCAGGCACCTCCGACGACCAGGCTCAGCAACATCCCGCCGAAGGCCAACAGGGAGCCGACGGTCTCCAGCAGGTCGAGGCGTGCCTTGGACTGCAGCGCGGAGTCGGTTTCCCGCAGCCGGTGGATGACGGGGAATAGCCCGAGGACCTGCCAGAAGAACGGAATGAGAACGATCCAGACGAACCAGCCGGGTATGCCCACGGCGCGCACTGTATCGGCCGCTCGGAACCTCTCGGAGGAAGAGTCGAAAGAAGCATCCGGGGAGGGACTGCCGTCAACGCCCCCACGGTCCGAGATCGTGGGGGCGTCGTCCCTGGTCGGGCGTGAGCCTCCTGTCGGATTCGAACCGACGACCTTCGCTTTACAAGAGCGGTGCTCTACCAGCTGAGCTAAGGAGGCGTGCGCGTCGGCGTGCGGCGGGCGCGCCCGAGCAGTGTACCCAGGTCGCCGGGGGTCGCCGTCGAATATTTCCGCGAAGTTCACCTGTCTCCGGGTACTGACAGATCAGGCGAACGCCAGGTACCGTCCAGAACCGGTTCACTCATGTGGACTACACCTTCCCGGCACCGCCCGGGAGGCTCACCACCTTCCTACAACGGATCGTCCGGCACGTTCCTGCCGGTAGAAGGGGGCCCATCACCATGGCCACTGTCACGTTCGACAAGGCGACCCGGATCTACCCGGGTTCCACCAAGCCCGCCGTCGACGCACTCGAGATCGACATCGAGGACGGCGAGTTCCTCGTCCTGGTCGGCCCGTCGGGCTGCGGCAAGTCCACCTCGCTCCGCATGCTCGCGGGGCTCGAGGACGTGAACGGCGGCGCCATCCGCATCGGTGACCGCGACGTCACGCACCTGCCGCCGAAGGACCGGGACATCGCCATGGTGTTCCAGAACTACGCGCTGTACCCGCACATGACCGTCGCCGACAACATGGGCTTCGCGCTCAAGATCGCCGGCATCAACAAGGCGGAGATCCGGCAGAAGGTCGAGGAGGCCGCGAAGATCCTCGACCTCACCGACTACCTCGACCGCAAGCCGAAGGCCCTCTCCGGTGGTCAGCGCCAGCGTGTCGCGATGGGCCGCGCCATCGTGCGTGAGCCGCAGGTGTTCCTCATGGACGAGCCGCTGTCCAACCTGGACGCCAAGCTCCGCGTGTCGACGCGTACGCAGATCGCCTCGCTCCAGCGCCGTCTCGGCATCACCACCGTGTACGTCACCCACGACCAGGTCGAGGCCCTGACGATGGGCGACCGGGTGGCGGTCCTCAAGGACGGTCTGCTCCAGCAGGTCGACACCCCGCGCAACATGTACGACCGCCCGGCGAACCTGTTCGTGGCCGGCTTCATCGGCTCCCCGGCGATGAACCTCGTCGAGGTCCCGATCGCCGACGGCGGCGTGAAGTTCGGCAAGTCGGTCGTGCCGGTGCAGCGTGACGCGCTCGCCGCGACCACCGACAAGACGGTCACCGTCGGCGTGCGTCCCGAGCACTTCGACGTGGCCGGCCCCGACACCGAGCAGGGCCTCGCGGTCGTCGTCAACGTGGTCGAGGAGCTGGGCTCCGACGCCTTCGTCTACGGCACCGCCCAGGTCGGCGACGAGTCGAAGGACCTCGTCGTCCGCGTCGGCGGCCGCAACGTCCCGGAGAAGGGCAGCACGCTGCACGTCGTGCCGCGCGGCGGCGAGACCCACGTGTTCTCGACCTCCACGGGCGCGCGCCTCTCCGACTGAGCGACGGCCGAGCGGCGCCGGGTGACGGGCGAGCGACGCTCGGCCGGGTGAACCGCCCGCACGGAACACGAGAGGGCCTCGCGGCAGCCGCCGCGGGGCCCTCTCGCGCGCCTGCGGCCCGGAGACCGGAAAACCCCGGCACAACGGTCGTTTCGAGCAGCGAACGTCAACCCCCTACCCAAAAAGAGGCACTCCTTCATCCCCCGACCGGGTGACTAAATGTCGCCAAATCATTACCCCGCGCTACCCTCACACGCGTGAAGCACTCCGTGAAGCACTCCGCCACCCAACCGTCGCGACGCGGCCAGGGCCCCGCCCGACGGATCGGCCGCTCGCTCGCCCTCGTCCTGCCCGTCGTCATGGTGCTCTCGGGGACCCTCGCGGTCACCCGGGTCAACTGGTCGGGGAACCCCTCGGATTCGGTGCTCACCGCCTCCGAGGTATCCACCGCCCACCGCGCCTCCCACGGCGGCGCCAAGGCCCCGCAGGACGTCCTGCGCGAGCAGCTGCTGACCGAACTCCAGGAGAAGGACCCGGGCACCGCGCTGACGCACCTCCAGGCCGCGGTGAACGGCAAGCCGTCCCTGGCGAAGCACTGCACCTCCATCGCCCGCGCCCTGGGCCGGGCAGCCGTCCGCATCTACGGCGCCTCGCGCGCCCAGTCGTACACCCGCCCGGTGTGCGACACGTCCTTCGCCTCGGGCGTCCTGGCGGCGCACAGCTAGGGCCGGCCGTCTGGATCAGACCCCGCGAGCCCGGCACGATCCAGACGAGAGGCGCCAGGGCGCAGGCCCCTCCAGGGGAGCCTGCCGACGGGAACGGGGCGCCGCGTACAGTTCGGGCATGACCGATCCGCACGCCGCGTCCCGACCCACGCAAGCCGTCATCCTGGCCGGTGGCCAGGGGTCCCGGCTGCGTCCCTACACCGACGACCGGCCCAAGCCGATGGTCGAGATCCCCGGGACCGGGACGCCGATCATCGGCCATCAGCTGGGCTGGCTCGCCGAGGAGGGCGTGACGGACGTCGTGGTCTCCTGCGGCCACCTCGCCGGCGTCCTGGAGACCTGGCTCGACTCCGCCGACCTGCCCCTGAAGGTGACCACGGTCGTCGAGACCGAGCCCCTCGGCCGCGGCGGCGGCCTCAAGTACGCCGCCGCCCACCTCCCCCACCCCGAGCGCCCCTGGTACGCCACCAACGGCGACATCTGGACCCGCTTCTCGCTGCGCGACATGGCGGACTTCCACACCGAGCGGGACGCCGTCGCGACCCTCGCGCTGGCCAGGCCGCGCATCCCGTGGGGTGCCGTGCAGACGGACGGCTTCGGCCACATCACGGACTTCATCGAGGCCCCGCCCACGACGTACGAGATCAACGCCGGCGTCTACGTCTTCTCCCCCGCGTTCGCCGGGCTGCTGCCCGCGCGCGGGGACCACGAGCGCACGACCTTCCCGCACCTGGCCCGTGAGCGGCGGCTGGCCGGGTTCCCGATCCCGCAGGGCGCCTACTGGCGCGCCATCGACACGGCGAAGGACCTCACCGAGGCGGCCAAGGAACTGGCGGCGCTGGGCCGCTGACGGCCGGACAGCCGGTCAGCCGGTCAGCCGGACAGGACGGCGCTGGGCCACTGACAGCCGGTCAGCCGGACAGGACGATGGGGCCCCGCTCGCTTCCACAGGCGAGCGGGGCCCCATCGTCGTAGCGGCGGGAGGGGCTAGCCCAGCAGGCCGCCCACCAGGCCGGGGCGGTCCGCCGACGGGGAGCCGCCGTCCGAGCCGCCGGTGGAGCCGGAGGAGGAGCCGCCGGTGCCTCCGGAGGTGGGCCCCGAGGTGGTGCTGGGGGCCTCCTCGACCGGGCTGGACCGTTCCGGCGGGGCCTCCCCGCCGGTGCCCTGGGTCTGGCTGGGGCCGCCCCCGGCGGTCTCGGTGTCCCGCGTGGCACCCGGAGCGGAGTCCTCGTCCCGCGTCGGCGCCTCGGACGTGCTGCCCCGGGTCGGCGAGGTGGACGCGGACGGCGTCCTGCTCGGCCGGTGCCCGTCGGACTCCTCGGGGAGCGGGGCACCGGGCAGTTCGTTGCGCGGGGCCTCGCCCGGACCGGGGACGACGACCCGGTCGGCGTCGCGGACGGCACCGCCGAGGAGCGAGCCGACGAGCAGGGTGAGTCCGACGACGATCGCGGTGACGAGGGTGCCGCGGCGCAGCACGTAGCGGCGCAGCTCCCACAGGTCGGACCGCGGTCCGAGCCGCCGCCAGGCACCGGCGGCGAGGCGGCCGTCGACGGAGTAGACGGGGGCGCCGGCGATGATCAGCGGTGACCAGGCGGCGAGGTAGATGATGTCGGGCGTCTCGTAGACCGGGACGGTCTTCCAGCTGACGGTGAGGATCAGCGCGGCGGAGAGCATGGCGCCGAAGCCGGCCGCGACCCGCTGCCAGCAGCCCAGGACCGTGAGCACGCCCACGACGACCTGGAGGAAGGCGATGACGAGGCCGGAGCCGACGGGGTGGTGCAGCGCGAACTGGCGCAGCGGCTCGGCGACTTCCCACGGGTGCAGGGTGTTCAGCCACTTCACCATGGAGCCGCGCTTGCCGCCGTCGAAGTAGACGGGGTCGCACAGCTTGCCCATGCCGCCGTAGAGGGAGATGAAGCCGAGGAGGATCCGCAGCGGGAGCAGGACGACGCCGAGGTTCATCCGGCGGCCGGGGAAGTAGGCGTGCCGGGCCGGGTCGGCGCTGTGCCGTCCGCCGCGCGAGCCGCTGTCCGCCGTGGCGGCGGCCTCCGCGAACTCCTCGAACCCATCGTCGTCGTAGGGCGGTTGGCCGTAGCCGGGACGGCCGTGGCCGGACCGGTCGTAGCCGGGCTCGTCGTAGGCGCTGCCGACGGAGCGCATCTGCGGCAGGAGCCGCTGTTCGCCGTCGCCGTGGGTGCGCTGGGCTCCGACGAGCGGGGTCTCGAGGGTCTGCGCGGTGAGGTCGCCGTCGTAGCCGTCGTCGATCCCCACGCGGGGGATGACCTGGGTGGCTCCGGCGTCGGCCGCGGGCGGTTCGCCGTGGCCGACGCTGCCTGCCCGCACGGCCTGGAGCAGCCGGTGGGCGCCGGTGTCGTCCGGTGCGGACCGGCCGCTCCAGACGACCGGCCGGCGACGGGCGGCAGAGGCCCCGACGGCGGCGATGCGCGCGGTCTCCTCGGCGACGCTCGCGTGCCGGGCGACCCGCGGGGATTGACTGCGCCCTGCCGACGCCCCCAGCTGCACGCGGAAACTCGCGTGATTGACGATGATCTGCGCCGGGTCGCTCGGCACCTTCACCATGCTCAGCGCGGGAGCGTCGTCGAAGCCCGACGAGAGGTCCCCCGTAGGTGTGCGGGGTGTTCTGGTGTCCACACTCATCTAACCGAGTGACGTGTGGTTAGGACACTGCTTTGACCCGCCGGATCTGTCCGGACAGCGTCAAGGTTGCCCGACGCGTCGGAATTACGCCGTACGGGTGAGACGGCGGACGGGTGTGCGACCCGTCCGCCCCTCTGCTCGGCATGGCCTCAGACCCTGCGGCGAGCCGCCTCGTACAGGACGATCCCCGCCGCCACACCGGCGTTGAGCGACTCCGCGCCGCCCGGCATCGGAATCCGCACCCGGTGGTCGCAGGTCTCGCCGACCAGGCGGGACAGGCCCTTGCCCTCGCTGCCGACGACGATGACGACCGGGCCGCCCAGGGCCGCCAGCTCACCGATCTCGGTCTCACCGTCGGCGGCCAGACCGACGATCGTCATGCCGGCCTTCTTGTACGCCTCCAGGGCGCGGGTGAGGTTGGTGGCGCGGGCCACCGGCGTGCGGGCGGCCGCACCGGCGGACGTCTTCCAGGCACCGGCGGTCATGCCGGCCGCGCGGCGCTCGGGGACCACGACGCCGTGGCCGCCGAAGGCGGCGACCGAGCGGACGACGGCACCGAGGTTGCGCGGGTCGGTCACGCCGTCGAGGGCGACGATCAACGGGTCCGCGCCCTCGTCGTAGGCCGCGTTCGCCAGGTCCTCGGGGTGCGCGTACTCGTACGGCGGGACCTGGAGGACCAGGCCCTGGTGGTTGAGGCCGTTGGTCATGCGGTCCAGCTCGGGGCGCGGCGCCTCCATCAGGTTGATGCCGCCGCGCTCGGCCGCGAGCTGGAGCGCCTCGCGCACCCGCTCGTCGTTGTCGATGAACTGCTGCATGTACAGCGTGGAGGCGGGCACGCCGCCGCGCAGCGCCTCGACGACCGGGTTGCGGCCGACGACCAGCTCGGAGGGCGACTTGCCGCCGCGGCCGCGCGGCGCCGGCCGGCGCGCGGTCTGCTTGGCCTTGGAGCTGGCCAGGCGGTTCTTCTTGTGCCCCTTGCGCATCTCGGCGGGAGGGGTCGGACCCTTGCCCTCGAGGCCCCGGCGCCGCTGGCCGCCACTGCCGACCTGCGCGCCCTTCTTGCCGGACATGCGGCGGTTGTTGGCTGCCATGACCTACCCGTCTGTCGTGAAGCGTGTGTGCGTACGTAATGCAGTGTGCCGCCCGGACACCCGGGCGGCACAATCGATCAAGAATGCATCAAGAATCGATCAAGGGAGTGCTCAGCGTGGACCGAGCGTCCAGCGCGGCCCCTGCGGGCCGTCCTCGATGACCAGCCCGGACTGGTTGAGCTGGTCGCGGATGGCGTCCGCGGTGGTCCAGTCCTTGCGACCGCGCGCCGCCTCCCGCTGGTCCAGGACCATCCGGACGAGGGTGTCCACGACGCCGTGGAGGTCCTCGCCCCGGTCGTCGTCACCGGCCCACTGCGGGTCGAGGGGGTCCAGTCCGAGGACGCCGAGCATGGCGCGCACCTCGGCGAGGCGGGCCACGGCGGCTTCCTTGTCGTCGGCGGCGAGGGCGGAGTTGCCCTGCCGGACGGTGGTGTGCACGACGGCGAGGGCCTGCGGGACGCCCAGGTCGTCGTCCATCGCCTCGGCGAAGGCGGGCGGCACCTCGGCGGCGGGCTCGACGGCTCCCCCCGCCTTCTCGACGACGCGCTGCACGAATCCCTCGATCCGCGCGAACGCGGACTCGGCCTCGCGCAGGGCCTCCTCGCTGTACTCGATCATCGAGCGGTAGTGCGGGGTGCCCAGGTAGTAGCGCAGCACGATCGGGCGCCACTGCTTGACCATCTCGGAGACCAGGACGCTGTTGCCGAGCGACTTGGACATCTTCTCGCCGCTCATGGTGACCCAGGCGTTGTGCACCCAGTACCGCGCGAACTCGTCGCCGTAGGCCCTGGCCTGGGCGATCTCGTTCTCGTGGTGCGGGAAGATCAGGTCCAGGCCGCCGCCGTGGATGTCGAAGGCGGTGCCCAGGTACTTGTGGGCCATCGCCGAGCACTCCAGGTGCCAGCCGGGACGGCCGCGGCCCCACGGGGTCTCCCAGTCGGGCTCGCCCGGCTTGGTGGCCTTCCACATCGCGAAGTCCCGCGGGTCGCGCTTGCCGGTGATGCCTTCCTCGGCCGGCTGGCGCAGGTCGTCGATGTCCTGGTTGGACAGCGCCAGGTAGCCGGGGAAGGAGCGCACGTCGAAGTAGACGCTGCCGTCGGCCTCGTAGGCGTGGCCGCGCTCGATGAGCCCGCGCATCATCTCGATCATCTCGGGGACGTGCCCGGTGGCCCGCGGCTCGTACGTCGGCGGGAGGCAGCCGAGGGCCCGGTAGCCGTTGTCGAACGCCCGCTCGTTCTCGTACCCGATGGACCACCAGGGGCGGTCCTGGTCGCGCGACTTGACGATGATCTTGTCGTCGATGTCGGTGACGTTCCGGATGAACGTGACCTCGTAGCCGCGGTGGAGGAACCAGCGGCGCATGATGTCGAAGTTCAAGCCGGAACGGATGTGCCCGATGTGCGGGGCCGCCTGCACGGTGGCACCACACAGGTAGATCGAGACACAACCCGGCGTGAGCGGGGCGAAGTCACGAATCTGCCGGGCGCTGGTGTCGTACAGGCGAATAGTCACCACTCCAGGGTAGTGGGCGCGGGCGAGTGCCCGACACCTTCCACCGGTTCGAGAATGCGGTGTCCGCGGGCCGCTGGGGCGGGGCCTCGCGCCGCCACGGCCGGACCGGGGGCCCGGATCACGGGCCGCCGCGACCGGCCGGCGCGGACGCGCACACGGCCCTCCCCCACCACGGTCCCTCAGCCCTGTCGCACCACCAGCGCCGTCGCCACCGCCATCAGGCCCTCGTCCCGGCCGGGGAAGCCCAGCCCGTCCGTCGTCGCGCCGGACACCGACACCGGGGCGCCCACCGCCTCGGAGAGGATCTTCTGCGCCTCGTCGCGGCGTCTGCCGATCTTGGGGCGGGGGCCGACGACCTGGACGGCGACGTTGCCGATGCCGAAACCGGCGGCGCGGACGATCCGGGCCGCCTCCGTCAGCAACGACACGCCCGACGCGCCGGACCACTCCGGGCGGCCGGTGCCGAAGTGCTGTCCGAGGTCACCGAGGCCCGCGGCGGAGAACAGCGCGTTGCACGCGGCGTGCGCGACGACGTCCGCGTCGGAGTGACCGGCCAGGCCGGGCCCCTCGCCCTCCCACCTCAGACCCGCGCACCACAGCTCGCGGCCCTCCTCGAAGGCGTGGATGTCGGTGCCGATGCCGACCTGCGGCAGCACGGGCGGCAGCGGGGTCGCCTCAGAAACCATCGTTGAGCCTCCTGCGGGCGAGGACCGCCTCCGCGAGGACGAGGTCCAGCGGGCGGGTGACCTTGAAGGCCTCCTCGTGGCCGGGCACGACCACGACGGTCACCCCGAGCCGCTCCACCATGCCGGCGTCGTCGGTGACGTCACCGCTGACCGTCTCGTGGGCGCGCACCAGGGTCGCCCGGTCGAAACCCTGCGGCGTCTGTACGGCCCGCAGCCGCGCCCGCTCGGGCGTGGCGACGACGGATTCGGGCCCGCCGGGGACCGCGGCCGGTTCGACCTCCTTGACGGTGTCGGCGAGCGGCAGCGCCGGCACGACGGCCGGGGCGCCCTCACGGACCGCCTCGATCACGGCGTCGACGGTGTCGACGGGCACCAGCGGCCGGGCGGCGTCGTGCACGAGCACGATGTCGTGGCCGGGCGGCAGGGCGTCGAGGCCGAGCTTCACCGACTCCTGGCGGGTCTCGCCGCCGGGCACGACGACGAAGTCGGTGCGGTCGGGCAGCGCGTGCGCGTCGAGCAGCGACCTGACCTCGGCGGCGCCGTCCGGCGGGGCCACGACGACCACGAGGGAGACGGCACGGGAGGCGGCGAGCGCGCGCACCGCGTGGATCAGCATGGGGGTCCCGCCGAGGGTACGGAGCGCCTTGGGGGCGCCCGGACCGAGGCGTACGCCCCGGCCGGCGGCCGGAATCACCGCGGCCGTACGGACGGGGACGGGGGCGGGAAGCGAATCGTCAGACATCGGTTCCTGTCAGGTTTGTGTGCTCGGCCTACGTGGGTACGGAGACAGCGTGCCGGGCGAGACGCCTTGAACGGACCCTTCCGTGACACCGGTCGAGGCGGCGAGCAGCCCGGGCCCGGCACACCGCACTTCCCGGGGCTGCGTCCGAGGTGAACACGCACCACTGGGTACGTCCGGGCTCATCCGCGTCCGGGCTGTCGTGCGCGGGCATGCCCGCGCCGGCGTTTGGGCATGAACATGCCGCAGCGCCCGGCGACGGAACTACGTCATCGGGCACCGCGGCATGATCACTGTGCTGAGCGAGCTGAGCTGGGGCCGACCGGTCCCGGCGTCAGGACGCGAGGACCTCGTCGAGCAGCGCCTCGGCCTTGTCCTCGTTCGTGTTCTCCGCGAGCGCCAGCTCGCTCACCAGAATCTGGCGGGCCTTGGCGAGCATGCGCTTCTCACCGGCGGAGAGTCCGCGCTCACGCTCACGACGCCACAGGTCACGCACGACTTCCGCGACCTTGATGACATCGCCGGAGGCGAGCTTCTCCAGATTTGCCTTGTAACGACGCGACCAGTTCGTGGGCTCCTCGGCATACGGCGCGCGCAGCACCTCGAAGACCCGGTCCAGCCCGTCCTGACCGACCACATCACGCACGCCCACGAACTCCGCATTGTCCGCTGGCACACGCACCGTCAGGTCACCCTGGGCGACCTTCAGCACCAAGTAGGTCTTGTCCACGCCTTTGATCTGGCGAGTTTCGATAGCCTCGATCAGCGCGGCCCCGTGATGGGGATAGACCACGGTGTCGCCAACCTTGAACGTCATGTGACAGGTACCCCTTCCGTGGCTATCCAGGGTAACACGGAAACTGCGGGTTCTGAATGGCGTTTTCGCAGGTCAGGGCATATCTCGGGGCTTGACAACAGCAACAGGAACGTGCTGCGACCGGTGGGCGGAAGCAGGTATTCGCAGGTCGGAGCGGCTCTCCGCGAGGGCTGAAACGCGCACGTCACACACTCCCGGGGACCCATCAGAGTGACCGAACCTCCCCAAATGTCCGCTTCCAGGCGTGCGACTTCCGCTACTCCGTTCGGTGGCCGCCGTCGGATCCGAGCCGTTTCCGGAATTGATCACGCGGTCGGCCGAACGGGCGATGATCAATTCCCGCGAGGGCCGCGCATTCCTTCACGGAAAATCCGCGTCCCCTGTGAGCGGCGCTTATGCGAATGCACGACAACGTGCCGACGATCAGAGAAGCCAATGTGACTGATGGGCCACTTGGGGCTGGGGCGGCTCATGCGCCTCAGGCGACTCAAGCGACCGTTGCGTTCTCTGTGATGCCGAACGTGCAGCGGTTGTGGGGCACATGTGACGCCGAACGTCCGAGGGAGGAGGCCCGACGGGGGAGGTCCGAGGGGAGAGGTCCGAAGGCGTGGGGTTCGAGGGCGTGGGGTCCGAGGGCGTGGGGTCCGAAGGATGAGGCCCCAGGCGCCGGGTCCGAGGTGTGGGGTTCGAAGGGTGAGGCTCCAGGCGCGCGGTCCGAAGGATGAGGCCCCAAGGGTGGGGCCCAAGGGAGGCGTCCGACGGGGACGTCTCGCGGCGACGGATGCGTGCCCGGATCGCCGCAGAGGCGGGTCGGGTGCGGTGGCGTGGGGACGGCTCGGTAACCTAAGGCCGCTGACAGACCCTTAGGGCGGCTTTATCCAAGGAGCTGCCCCTGCGTTCCCAAGGAGTTGCCGCCGCCGTGAGCAGCAGCCTTCGACGCGGCGCCCTCGCCGCGTCCGCCCTCGTGTTCTCGATCGCCACGCTCGCCGCCTGCGGCGCAGGCAACGACGCGCAGACGCTGGAGATCAAGCCGGACAACGCCGCCACCAGCGTCGGCGACATCAAGCTGCAGAACGTCGTCATCATCACCCAGCCCGACCCGGAGTCCACCGGCCCCGCCGCGATCTCCGCGACCGTCTTCAACGGCAGCGCCAAGGCGCAGACGCTGGAGTCCATCGCCGTGGACGGCGTCGACCGCACCGTCGAGATCAAGCCGGCCAAGGGCGACGGCAAGCTGACCGTCCCGGCCGGCGGCTCCGTCGTCATCGGCGGCGAGAACAACGCCACCGCCAGCCTCTCCGACACCCCCGAGGCGCTGCAGGACGGCAACGCCCAGAAGGTCACCTTCACCTTCAGCGAGACCGGCGAGGTCAGTCTGCGCGCCTTCGTCGTCCCGGCCGAGCACTACTTCGCCAAGTGGGGCCCGAGCGACGTCCCGAGCCCCTCGGCCGAGTCCGGCTCCGCCTCGCCGTCCGCGAGCGAGTCCGCCTCCGCGTCCCCGAGCGCCGAGGGCGACTCCGCCTCCCCGAGCGACACGGCCTCCCCGAACGCCTCGCAGTCGGAGACGGCCGGCCACTGAGCGCCGCCCACCCGGCACGTACGTACGGCGAAGGGGCGGCACCCCCACACGGGGTGCCGCCCCTTCGCCGTACGCCACGAGCGACTCACGGCTCATCGCTTGCCGCTCATCGCTTACGGCTTACGGCTTACGGTTCGAACTTGTAGCCCAGGCCGCGCACCGTCACCAGATAGCGCGGGGCCCCGGGGTCGGGCTCGATCTTCGCGCGCAGGCGCTTGACGTGGACGTCGAGCGTCTTGGTGTCGCCGACGTAGTCGGCGCCCCAGACGCGGTCGATGAGCTGCATGCGGGTCAGGACGCGGCCCGCGTTGCGCAGCAGCATCTCCAGGAGGTCGAACTCCTTGAGGGGGAGGTCGACCTTGGAACCGGAGACGGTGACGACATGACGGTCGACGTCCATACGGACCGGGCCGGCCTCCAGGGCCGCCGGGGCGACCTCCTCCGGCTCGCCGCGACGGCGCAGCACCGCGCGGATGCGGGCCACCAGCTCGCGGGAGGAGAACGGCTTGGTGACGTAGTCGTCGGCTCCTATTTCGAGGCCGACCACCTTGTCGATCTCGCTGTCCTTGGCCGTCACCATGATCACGGGGACGTTGGAGCGGCCGCGCAGCTGGCGGCAGACCTCCGTGCCGGGCAGGCCCGGCAGCATCAGGTCGAGAAGCACGAGGTCGGCGCCGTTGCGCTCGAACTCGTCGAGTCCATCGGGACCTGTGGTCGCCACGGCGACTTCGAAGCCCTCCTTGCGGAGCATGTACGACAGGGCGTCGGAGAAGGACTCCTCGTCCTCGACGACGAGCACTCGGGTCACGGAAGGACCTCCGGGGCGGAAAGCGTCTGGTACGCGGTTGACTCGGGGGGTGAGGCATGGGGGGTGCCGGCGGCGGACCCGCCCTCCACGTAGTCGTCGAGGTCGGGGGGCTGCGGGGCGCGGTCACGGGCGGCGCCCGCCTCCGGCAGTCGCAGCGTAAAGGTGGAGCCCTGTCCCTCCGCGCTCCACACCGTGACCTCCCCGCCGTGCGAGGCGGCCACGTGTTTGACGATCGCCAGCCCGAGGCCCGTACCGCCGGTGGCACGGGAGCGGGCGGGGTCGACTCGGTAGAAGCGCTCGAAGACGCGCTCCTTGTCCTTGTCCGAGATGCCGATGCCCTGGTCGGTCACGGCGATCTCGATCAGTTCCCCGCCGTGCATCGTCACCCTGCGGGCGGCGATGCCGACGCGGGTGCGGGCGGGTGAGTAGTTGACGGCGTTCTCGACCAGGTTGCCGAGGGCCGCGGCCAGCTGACCGCGATTGCCCCAGATCCGCAGGTCGGCGACGTCGTCCGCGCCTCGCCCACCACCCGGCTCGGGAGTTTCGGACGCCGTCACGTTCGTGGCCATGGTGATCTGTTTGGCGCCGGCCTGGTGCCGGCAGCGGTCGATGGCCTCGGCGACGAGTTCCTCGACGCGGACCGGTTCGGCGTCCTCGAGGGGGTCGTCGTTCTGGACCCGTGAGAGGTCGATCAGCTCCTGGACCAGGTTGGTCAGGCGGGTCGCCTCGATCTGCATGCGGCCGGCGAAGCGCTCCACCGCCTCGGGGTCCTCGGAGGCGTCCATGACAGCTTCGGAGAGCAGGGAGAGGGCGCCGACCGGGGTCTTCAGCTCGTGGCTGACGTTCGCGACGAAGTCGCGGCGGACGGCCTCGATGCGCCGGGCCTCGGTCAGGTCCTCGACGAGCAGGAGGACGAGCCGGGAGCCGAGCGGCGCCACCCGGGCCGACACCGCGAGGGCCTCGCCCCGGCCGGTGCCGCGCCGGGGCAGGTCCAGTTCGACCTGGCGTATCTCTCCGTCGCGTCTGGTGTCCCGCGCCATCTGGAGCATCGGATCGACGGCCAGGGTCCCGCCGCGTACCAGCCCGAGGGCGTACGCGGCGGAGCTGGCCTTGACGACGGCGTCGGCCTCGTCGAGGACGACGGCCGAGGAACGGAGCACGGACAGTACGGTGTCCACGCCCGGCGGAAGCACGGGATCGGTGTGCAAGGAGGTCCTGGTGGGTCGATTCTGATCGCGCTCGCTCCAACGGAACGCGAGCATGGCGATCACGCCGGTGAGCACCCCGGCGATCGCCGCCGCTGCGGCGACCGCCGCGTTCACGTCCATGTGACCAGGTTAGGCATGCGACAGGACCTGGCCACAGCCATCGAGGTGCGACCTCGAACACTCGTCGCCCAGAGTTCACCTTGGGGCCAGGGGCGGTTCATTTGGGAGGACGGAAACCGACGCGTACGGGGCGGACCGTGGCACCGTGGGGTTCGCAGGGCCGGTTCCACGGCCGGTCCCGGCCCCCGGACCCCCCGAGAACGACGTACGAGAGGGAACCCTGATGCGGGACGCGTACCACGAGGAACTGGACTCGATCGGCGACGGTCTGGTGGAGATGGCCCGGCTGGTGGGGTCGGCGATCGGGCGCGCCACGACCGCCATCCTCGACGCCGATCTGAAGCTGGCCGAGAGCGTGATCGAGGCGGACAAGAAGGTCGACGAACTCCAGCACGACCTGGAGGCGCGGGCCATCGCACTGCTCGCGCGCCAGCAGCCGGTGGCGACCGACCTGCGCATCGTCGTCACCTCGCTGCGCATGTCGGCCGACCTGGAGCGCTCCGGCGACCTCGCCCAGCACGTGGCGAAGCTGGCCCGGCTGCGCTTCCCCGAACGGGCGGTGCCGCAGGACCTGCACGCCACCATCCTGGAGATGGGGCAGCTCGCGCAGCGCCTGATGGCCAAGGCGGCCGAGGTGATCATCACGAAGGACGTCGACCTCGCGCTCCAGCTGGAGACCGACGACGACGCGATGGACCTGCTGCACCGCACGCTCTTCCAGCACCTGATCGACGACCGCTGGAAGCACGGCATCGAGACGGCCGTGGACGTGACCCTGCTCGGCCGCTACTACGAGCGCTTCGCCGACCACGCGGTGGCGGTCGCCAAGCGTGTGGTGTTCCTGGTGACCGGCGAACACGCGGACAACCTCCAGCAGGACCTGCCGGCGGAGATCCAGCCGGTCGCGGGGGCGGAGGGGGCGTAGTCCGCTTCGCGGGCGGGGGGCGTGCTTCGCATCGCGGGCGGGGTGTGATCCGCTTGAAGCACCGTGGCGTGATCCGCATTGAGCGCCGTGGCGTGATCGGCTGCGCGGGGAGGCTGGTCCACTCGGGTCCGGTTTCCAGGCGGATGGCGCTGTCTCCGGGCCGATCGCGCTGTCTCCGGGCCCCCGGCCACCGCGGTGGCCTACCCGCGCTTGCCGGAGTGGATGGCCTACCCGGCTCGCGGCGTCCCCCTCCGGAACGGGTCGGGGCGCCTGGAAGCCCCTGTGCGCCGTTGATGCGCCCGCCCGATCGGGCATGAAATGGGCAACAGGCGCTCCTGCCTCCAGGCCTCCAGGAGGAACCACATGGCCGAAGCCCCCAGCAAGCCCGACCCCACCCAGGAACGCCCGACCGAGCAGCCCGCCGAGATCAGAAGCCTGCTTCTGATCGCGGCATGCGGCTGTGGCTCGGGCTGCGGCTGCGGCTGCCAGTCAGGCAGCCCCTGCCAGTGCGGCTGAGACGTCACGACGAGAGGGGCCGGGCGCGCTGTGCGCCCGGCCCCTCTTCCCATGGCGTCGGTCCGCCCCTGCCCGCGCGAACCCGTGCGCACAGGAGCAGCATGGAGGTGACGACGGCAGACGGGCTCTGCGTGTCGGGCCCGCAGGAGAAAGGGGATGCGGTCATGACCAGGTTCATGGACGTCCACCACGGCATGGAGGGCATCACCGCCGACCAACTCCACCAGGCCCACCAGGCCGACCTCGCGATCGAGGCGGAGGAAGGGGTGCGCTTCGAAAGCGCCTGGGCGGACCCGGAGTCCGGCACCGTCTACTGCCTCTCCGAAGCCCCCTCCGCGGACGCGGTGCAACGCATCCACGAACGCGCGGGCCACAAGGCGGACGAGATCCACGCGGTGCCGCTGACGGCGTGACCGGAGCCGGGCCGTGGGCCGCGGCGACAGCTGTGTCCGCGGGGCCCACACCCACAGGGCCCACAGCGTCGGCTGAGGTCAGGACGCGTGCGGCCGCCCCGCCGCCCTGGTCGACGTCTTAAGGGTGCGCGTCCTGAGAAGCCCGGCCAGTCAGGGAGCCCGCACGCCGCTGCCGCCCCAAGGCGATCGCGGCCAGGACCGACATCACCAGGAGGAGCAGGGCTCCGGCGCCCGATGCCACGGCCAGTACGGCCGCGCCACCACCGTCGACATCGTCCTCACGGGCGGCCACCCGCGGGTCGTCCGCCCGGTACCGGACGGTCAAGCGCGTGCCGACGGAGTCCTTGCCGCCCCCGCTGCCTACCGGCAGATCGGCCACCACGGTCCGCCCAGCGGCCTCGAACCCGACCCGGCAGCGCCCCATCATGCAGGAACCGCCCGTCTGCAACGTGGCCTGAGTTCGCTCGCCATCACGGAGGGCACGTAGATGCTGGGCCGCCGGCAGCATCACCAGCACCGACAGCGCGCCCAACAGCAGTGCGGGCACCAGCGCCATGAACAGGCACGTACGAGGCCCCAAGCCGGCCATGGCCGTGTTCTGCCGCCGCACACCGGGGGCGCCTGCGTCCGACAGGTCTTCCGCACCTCTCGCCATATGTTTCCGTCCCGTCCCACCCAGTCGAAGCGGCATCCATGTAGTCGTGGCCGTCCGCCTGACAGGCTAGGTAGAGCCACGAGTTGGTGACACGTGCCGGTGTCGGCACGCTGCACACGGCCAGGCTGCCTGGCATCGGAAACGAAGGCCGGCGGAGCACCGGCCCCACCGCACCCGGCAGTGGACGCGAGTCCGGAACGCTCGTGGGCGTACAGGCACGCAGCACAATGGGCCACACGGCAGGGCACCGCAGCGGCCCCTGCACCAGACTGACCTGCGGGCTTGGAGTCCCAAGTGACAAAGGGGCTTCGGCTCGGCGTGACAAAATGGGGGCCGTTCGTCCGTCCTTCGATGCTGCGAGGTTCTCCGTGAGCAAGCACGTGGCCCGCGAGCCGCTGCGCCGTAATTCGCGGTCCAACCGGGCGCGCATCCTGGCCACGGCCCGTGAGGAGCTGGGGCGGAACCCCGATGTCACGCTGGAGGAGCTGGCGCGGGCCGCCGGGGTCGTCCGGCGCACCCTCTTCGGGCACTTCCCGGGGCGGGCGGCGCTGCTGGAGGCACTCGCCGAGGAAGCCGCCGAGACGTTGCGGAACGCGGTGGAGGCCGGGCCGGAGTCGGAGGAGTCGGCCGAGCGGGCGTTGGCGTGGTTCGTACTCCGGATGTGGCCCGTGGGCGACCGCTACCGCATGCTGCTGGCGCTCACCCGGCGGGACCTCGGCTCCGAGCGCGTCACCGAGGTGCTCGCGCCGGCCCGGGAGGCCGCCATCGGGATCCTGGAGCGCGGGCAGCGGGACGGCGTCTTCCACTCCCATCTGCCGCCGGCCGTGCAGAGCGCGGGCCTGATGGCGTTGATCGTAGCTCTGGTGGAGTCCGTCAACACCGGCGAGCTGGAGGACGACGGGCACCGGATCGCCACGGCCACCCTCATCGCGGCCGGCGTGCCGGAGGACCGGGCGAGCGCGGTGGTCGAGGAGGTCGCGTCGGCGATGGCTACGGCTCTTCCGGCCCACGGCGCCTGATCTCTCTCCGCCCGACCCGTTCGACGAGGTGTCCCGGGCGTCGTCGCGGCGGAAGGTGACCGACTTGCCGGAGAGGTGGGCGGTGAGGCCCTTTGCCGGAGAGGTGGGCGGTGAGGCCCTGCTCCGTGGTGGTGACCGAGCGCAGTCGGAGGCCGTCGGGGATGTTCCGCGGCGCGATCGACTCGGCGAAGACCTGACCGAGCGACTTCTCATCGGCCTCGGGCAGGGCGACGCGGCCCGCGACCTTGAAGTCCTCGAAGGTGACGCGCCCGCATCCTTGAAGTCCTCGAAGGTGACGCGCCCGCGACCTAGAAGTCCTCGAAGGTGACGCGGTCGCCGGAGGCCGCCGAGACGGTCGTCGTCGCGGTGTCGTCGAAGCCGAGAGCTGTCAGGACGCGGGGACGCGGGCGCGGATCCGGTCGGAACCGTAGCCCGGGTCAGTTCCAGGGCCTGGGTGCGCTGTCCGGACAGGTCCGCGTCCGACAGGAGGGCGGTCGCCTCCGCCGAACGGGCCCGGGCCTCACCGTCGCCGTCCGACTTCTTCAACCCATCCGCCCGCAGGGCGAGTTGGGCCACCGGCAGCGGGCGCTCGGAGCCGTCGCCGGGTTCGTGCGAGTACGAGGACTCGCACTCCCGGTCACGGTCGTGCTCGGGGCGGGGGCGGGGGCGGTACATCGGCCCTCTTCCAAAGGACTTCGGGGGACAGGGACTTGGGGTCGGACATCGGTGTGAGTGCGAGTGGGGGTACGGGCGCGGGTTTCAGACGGGACTCGGGGGCGGCCCGGACTTCCGTACGTGATCGACCTTCGCGGCGGCGGTGTCCGGGGCGACTCCCGCGGCGATGAGGGCGGCGGTGGCGGCGCCCGTGCCGTCGTCGGACCACAGGCCGCAGTCGACGCAGTCGAGCAGGGTCAGCAGTTCGGCCTCGATGGCTCGGACGAGCGGGTCGGGCGGGACGGCGGTCTGGAAGACGCCCTGCCGACGACCGTGGGCGAAGACCCCCGTGGCCATGGCGCGGGCGGGGGCCAGCAGTTCGTCGACGCGGGCGCGGGCGAGGTCATGGCCGCGGGCCAGCCGGATGAGGGCGCGGTAGCGGTCGCCGACGGGCCACACCGTGAGGACGAATCGCGCCATGTCCGCGACGGCGTCGGGGGTCGGGGCCGGGGCAACCGCGACGGCGCGCCGGATCGCCTCCGCGGCCTCGGCGGTCAGGCCCTCGACGAGCGCGGCCCGGCAGGCGAAGTGGACGTACACGGTGCGCCTGGCCACACCGGCGGCGGCGGCGATGTCCTCCAGGCGGCTGTCGGGGTCGCGGGTCAGTTCCCGTCGAGCGGCGTCGAGGATCCGGGCACGGGTGGCCCGCGCGTCCCGACGCCGCGCCGAAGTCGAGGTCGAAGTCGGCGAGGGGGACGAAGTCGAAGTCGGAGCAGAAGTCGGAGTCGGAGCAGGAGGGGACGGCGTCTCGTGGGGCCGGGCCGGAGACCGTCTCGGCCTCGTCGTCGGCGTTCGTGCTGGTCGGCTGGTCACGTCGGTACCTCGGGGGCGGGTGGGAGGAGGGAGTCATCGCGATAGTTGCACAGCGAGGGGCAATAAACTAGTCTGCACATCGATGGGCAATTAAGTGATTCCGCTCGTCCGCCCCGTCCCTCTCAGGAGCTACTGATGCCCTTCCTTGCGAACACCCCCGTGGAGAAGATGACCGAGCCGTACGCGCGGCGCTGGTGGGCGCTGCTCGTGCTGTGCCTGAGCCTGCTGATCACGGTGATGGCGAACACGTCGCTGATCGTCGCCGCCCCCGACATGACCACCGACCTGGGCCTGAGCAGCAGTGATCTGCAATGGGTCGTCGACGGCTACACCGTTCCGTACGCGGCGCTGATGCTGGTGCTGGGCGCGATCGGCGACAAGTACAGCCGGCGCGGCGCGCTGGTGCTGGGTCTGCTGATCTTCGCCGGCGGTTCGGTGATGGGGAGCATGGTCGACGAGACCTCGCTGGTCGTCGTGGCCCGCGCGATCATGGGTGTGGGTGCCGCGGTCGTGATGCCGGCCACGCTGTCCCTGCTGGTCGCGACCTTCCCCCGGAGCGAGCGGGCCAAGGCCATCACCGCCTGGGCCGCGACCTCCGGGGTGGCGGTAGCCGTCGGCCCGCTGGTCTCCGGCCGGCTGCTCGAGGACCACGCCTGGGGCTCGACCTTCCTGATCAACGTGCCGATCGCCGTCCTCGCCGTGTTCGGCGCGCTCGCCCTGGTACCGCCGTCCAAGGCGGAGGGCATGGGCCGGATCGACTACGTCGGTGGTCTGCTGTCGATCGTCACCGTCGGCTCCCTGATCTACGCCGCCATCGAGGGCCCGCACTCCGGCTGGGGCGCCGGCCCCGTCACCGCCGCCGTGGTCGCCGGTGTCGGTCTGGCCGCCTTCGTCGCGTGGGAGCTGCGGCACCCGCACCCAATGCTGGACGTCCGAAAATTCGCGCTGCGGCCGTTCAGCGGCTCGATGCTCGCGGTGATGTTCTTCTTCTTCGGTATGTTCGCCGTGATCTACTACGCGACGCAGTTCCTGCAGTTCGTCCTCGGCTACGGCCCCCTGGACACGGGTGTACGGCTGCTGCCGCTGGGCGGTGCGGTGTTCCTCGGGTCCGCGGTGACCGGGGTGCTCGCCCCGAGGCTGGGGGTGAGGGTGATGGCCGTGACCGGCCTGGCCGTCGGCACGGCGGGCATGTTCCTGCTCACCCAGATCGACAAGGGGTCGACGTACGGGGACTTCCTGGCGCCGCTGATGATGCTGGGCCTCGCGCTCGGACTGGCCATCTCCCCGGCGACCGACACGATCATGGGCTCCTTCCCCGAGTCGGAACTGGGTGTCGGCGGCGGTGTCAACGACACCGCGCTGGAGCTGGGCGGGGCGCTGGGCATCGCGGTGCTGGGCTCGCTGCTGGGCACGGCCTACCGGGACGAGCTGACCGACCTGGTGGGCGACCGGCTCCCGGCGGAGGCGATGGAGACCGCCAAGGACTCGGTCGGCGCCGGCCTGGCCGTCGCGGAGCGGGTCGGGCAGGATCCCGCCGCCGGGCCCCAGCAGGCCCAGGCGGCCGTGGACGCCGTCCACCAGGCCTTCGCCCACGGAGTCGCCCAGACCAGCCTCATCGGCGGGATCATCATGGCCGCCGGAACACTGATCGTCCTCGCGGTCCTGCCGGGCCGGCGCGGGTCCGCGAAGCGGAACGCCGAGCCGGAGGCCGGGACCGCGGCGAGCGAGGCGGCGACTGTGCGGGAGCACACCGGGTCCACCCGCTAGATCGCCGGCGGGGCGTCCACTGGATCGCCGGGGACGCGTCCGCCGGGTCGCCGGCGGGGCGTCCGGCGGGTCGCTGGCGGGGCGTCCGCCGGTCGCCGCCGGGTCGCCGCCGGGTCGCTGGCGGGTCGCCGGCGGGGCGTCCGCCGGGTTGCCGAGGACGCGTCTGCCGGATCCGTCCGCCGGGTGCGTCGGCCAGGAGCCCGGTGACGCGGGACGCGCAGGGCGCGGCGCGGTCCACGGCCCACGGCCGGCGGGTCTCCTGTCGGAGCACCTCACCGTCCTCGGCCTCCGGGCCGCCGGCCCGAGGCTCTCCTCCGGGGCGACCCGGAGGAGGCGCCCGTCGAGTTCGACGACTTCGCCGAGCCAAAGACGGTCGCCGACCGCATCCTGGGCTTTCTGCACAGCAGCTGCCCCCTCCAACCACCCAGAACTCGAAGGGTCGACCGGGACCATGACCGAGAAGGAAAGGCAGGAGGCCATGGCTGTGGCGACTCCTCCGTACACGAGCGACGCACTGGCCGAGGGGACCGTCGACGCGGTGGTGATCGGCGGGGGCGCCGCGGGGCTGAACGGTGCACTGATCCTCGCCCGCTCCCGCCGCTCGGTCGTCGTGATCGACAGCGGCTCCCCGCGCAACGCGCCCGCGAAGGCCGTGCACGGCCTCCTCGCCCTGGACGGCACCCCGCCGTCCGAACTCCTTCGACGGGGCCGGGAGCAGGTGCGCCAGTACGGCGGACGCGTCGTGTCCGGCGAGGTGGTCTCGGCCGAGCCCGCCGCCCCGTCGGCGGACGGGGACCTGCGGTTCACCGTCACCCTGGCCGACGGCCGCCCCATCACCGCCCGCCGCATCCTGGTGGCCACCGGCCTCACGGATGTGCTGCCGGAGGTGCCCGGGCTCGCCGGGCACTGGGGGGACAGCGTGGTGCACTGCCCGTACTGCCACGGCTGGGAGGTGCGCGACGAGCCCATCGGCATCCTCGCCACCGGCGCGGCCTCCATCGGCCACGCGTTTCTGTTCCGTCAGCTGACCGAGGACCTGACCTACTTCACCCACGGAACCGACCTGGACGAGGACAGCCGCGCCCGCTTCGCCGCCCGCGGCATCCGCGTCATCGACACCCCGGTCACCGAGGTCGTCAACGACGCCGACGGTGCCCTCGCCGGGGTGCGCCTGGCCGACGGCCAGGTCGTGGCCCGCCGCGTCCTCGCGGTCGCCGCGCGGATGCAGGCCCGCACCCAGGGCCTGGAAGGTCTGGGCCTGCCGGTGCAGGACCTGCCGGTGGGCCGCGGTTTCGCCTCCGGCATGGCCGGCGCCACCGAGGTGCCGGGTGTGTGGGTGGCCGGCAACGTCACCGATCCGGTCGCCCAGGTGGGGGCCTCCGCAGCGGCCGGCGCACTCGCCGGCGCCGACATCAACAGGATGCTGGCCACCGCGGACACCGACGCGGCCCTCGAGGGAGGATCGCCGAGGTAAGCCCAGAAGCGGCCACAGGATGATCGTTCCTCGCGGCGTCTCCACAGGGCCTTCGCCCCAGCCCGGACCTGCGCCGCGCGCTCGGTGCGCCGGTACATGTCCAGCTCTCGCAGCGTCGGGTCCCGGATCATCACCGAGCTGGTGTGGCTCCCGTCAGCCCCCCCCCCTGAACCGACACCCCCGCCGAGACCGCCGTCCCGTAGCCCTGCTGATCATTCTCGACATCCGGGTGCGACGCTCACTGCCGTCCTATCTGACGGCCCAGCCATGCGTCCCGTGAACGGCGTCAGCCGGCGGAGGCCGCCCGCCACCGCGCGGTGATACACCCCTCTTCCACGTGCCACCACTCCTTGGCCACACCGTGGTTGAGCAGCTTCTGCACCTTGGTGAAACAGACACCGAGTTCGTGAAAGGCGTTGAGCACGCTCTGCCGTGCGGCTTCCGAGCCGCCGTCACGCACCACGATGAGGCGGATGGTGCTGTTCTCCGAACGCCGAACCACCTCGCCGGCCCACCGCACGCCCTCCTCGTCGGGCTCGGTGGCCACGATGTCCCCGCAGGCAATGCCCCGGACGAACCAGGGGATGTTGTCGAGCCGTGCGGTGCCGTCGCCCTGGTCGACAGCCCACAGACTCTCCACCGACGCCGGGGGCCAGTCGTCCTCGCTCTCAAGTCGGAAGTGCACCTTCACGTACGGGCCCTCGGGGTTCGCCATGGTGCTCAGGATGCACAGCCCTGCCGCGCCGGCCGCAGGCGGTCCCTCGGTCGACATCACCTTGCCGTGGAAGATGGCGGACGGGCCTCCGGTGACCAAGCGGCTGATCTTCACCGGGCCGCGCGGTGGTCACGTCTGGCGGACGTCCCTCAACGAAGGGGTGTGGAAGCGGGCGCTGGCCTCGGCCGGTGTGATCCCCGAGCGAAAGGCTGGCGAGTCGTACGCCGAGTCTCGCGACAACGGCTTGCACGCGCTCCGCCACTTCTACACCTCGGTGCTGCTGGACGCCGGAGAGAACATCAAGGCTCTCGCCGAGTACCTGGGCCACTCGGATCCTGGCCTGACGCTTCGCGTCTACGCGCACCTCATGCCGTCCAGTCAGGAGCGCATGTGCAAGGCAGTCAGTGCGATCTTCAGATCGCAGGAGCTCTAGCTAGCTTGTCAGCAGTCGACCCCAAACGGTGTCCGATTTGGTCCTCAAATTTGAGATCCGTTTCGCAGTCCAAATCTAGGTTCCAAAATCTAGGATCAAATCGGCTGAGCCAAACCGACTTGGCCAAACCGACTTGGCCAAACGGATTTGGCAAAGCGGATTTGGGAAACCGGCTGAGCAAACCGGGAACCCAGACCGCGACTGGTCCCCGAGCAGCCCAACCCCCGCCAGCATGCCCTGTAGCAACGCGGGGGGGGGGGGGGACGAGACGGCGCGGTGACGCAGGTCAGCACCAGCAACGCGGCGCGAGCACTGTGGACCCAGCACGAAGCGACGCAGGGCGACAAGGAGACTCCTGGAAAGATTGGAGAGTCTTCAAAGCCTCCGAGCATTCTTGGAGTGCTCTGACTGTCCACCATCGTGGACAGTCCGTCTACGCAAGCGAACAGAGTGGCTTTTAGCTGCGCGTTTGGCTGGCGCGTGAGGCTGTGGGAAAGTTTCAGCGGCATACGAATGCCGCCCGATCAGGGGCGGCATTCGTCTCCATTGCCACGTCCCAGAAATCACCTTGCCAAGTGAACCGAGCCCAGCTGGAGAGCCTCATGGTCCCACGCGTCGGCGTGACCGTCGACATCCATCCCCGCGACCTGCCGATCGCACTCATCGGCACGGCCGGCGGTGCACTCGCCCTCTGGGCCGACGCTCCGGTCGAGATCGCCGTCCCCGTGGCGCTGTTGATCGTCCTGGACGTCCGCATCCGCCGCTGGCGTCGTCGCACCTGACGGCCCAGGGACGGCCCAGCCCCACCAAAAAGCCCCCACCCCGCGAGGAACTCGCAGGTCGGGGGCTTATCAGCGTCGCGTTACTTCTTCTTGCCCTGGTTCTTGACCGCCTCGATCGCTGCCGCTGCCGCGGCCGGGTCGAGGTAGGTGCCGCCGGGGGTGAGCGGCTTGAAGTCGGTGTCCAGTTCATAGGACAGGGGGATGCCCGTGGGGATGTTCAGGCCCGCGATGTCCGCGTCGGAGACGCCGTCGAGGTGCTTGACCAGGGCGCGGAGCGAGTTGCCGTGGGCGGCGATCAGGACGGTGCGGCCGGTGAGGAGGTCGGGGACCACGGCGTCGAACCAGTACGGGAGCATGCGGACGACGACGTCCTTGAGGCATTCCGTCCGGGGGCGCAGCTCCGGCGGCAGGGTCGCGTAGCGGGCGTCGTCGAACTGGGAGTACTCGGCGTCGCGGGCGAGCGGCGGCGGCGGGGTGTCGTACGAGCGGCGCCAGAGCATGAACTGCTCCTCGCCGAACTCGGCGAGCGTCTGCGCCTTGTCCTTGCCCTGGAGGGCGCCGTAGTGACGCTCGTTCAGGCGCCAGGAGCGGTGGACCGGGATCCAGTGGCGGTCGGCGGCCTCGAGGGCCAGCTGGGCGGTACGGATCGCGCGCTTCTGGAGCGAC
This sequence comes from Streptomyces sp. NPDC006259, assembly GCF_042870975.1. Lineage (NCBI taxonomy): Bacteria > Bacillati > Actinomycetota > Actinomycetes > Kitasatosporales > Streptomycetaceae > Streptomyces > Streptomyces sp. NPDC006259. The sequence continues at coordinate 318,102 of NZ_JBIAHY010000008.1, forward strand.
GTGTGGACCACGTCGGGCAGCAGGCCGGCGTCCTTGAGCAGCTCACCGCCGCGGACCGCCTCCTTCTCGCCCTTCTCGTTGAGGTTGACGTCCACCCAGCCGGTGAACAGGTTCTTCGCGTTCCACTCGCTCTCGCCGTGGCGGAGGAGGATCAGCTTGTACGGTGCGTCGGCCATGGCTATGAGCGTAATCCAAGGTTTTGGGGGCCGGTGCCCCGTGCCCGAGGAGCGGACAGCCGACGGACGGTTGACGGGATCTGTTAATCGAGTGGTCGCATGAGCCGGGCTTCTCGTAAGTTCTAGACACCGCCTGCGCCGCTTACATCGGGGGATCAGCCATGTCGTCCGTCGTCTCCGTCAGATCCTTCCGGCGTGCCGCCCGGGAGACCGTCTCCGGGTTGCCCCGTGAGTTCTGGTGGCTGTGGACCAGCACCCTGGTGAACCGGCTCGGTGCCTTCGTCGCCACCTTCATGGCGCTGTATCTCACGCTCGACCGCGGCTACTCCGCCTCCTACGCCGGTCTGGTGGCCGCGCTGCACGGGCTGGGCGGGGTCGTCTCGTCCCTCGCCGGCGGCGTGATGGCCGACCGGCTCGGGCGGCGGCCCACGATGCTCGTCGCGCAGACCGCCACCGCGCTGTCCGTGGCCGCCCTCGGTTTCGTGCACCACCCGCTGGCCATCGCCGGTGTCGCGTTCCTCGTCGGCATGGCCTCCAACGCCTCCCGGCCCGCGGTGCAGGCGATGATGGCCGACATCGTGCGACCCGAGGACCGGGTCCGGGCGTTCTCGTTGAACTACTGGGCCATCAACCTCGGGTTCGCGATCTCGACCATGGGTGCCGGGTTCATCGCCGAGGTCAGCTATCTCGCCGGGTTCCTGATCGAGGCCGGCATGACGCTGGCCTGCGCGATCGTCGTCTTCCTGAAGCTGCCCGAGTCGCGGCCGGAGCAGGGCGGCATGGACGGGGAGGGCGCTCAGGAGGAGGCCGTCGGGCTGGGGACCGTACTACGCGACCGGCGGTTCATGGGGGTGGTCGGGCTGTCCTTCCTGGTCGCGTTCATCTTCCAGCAGGGCGCGATCGGCCTGCCGGTGGCGATGGGCGAGGCCGGCTTCACCCCGGCCGACTACGGCATGGCGATCGCCGTCAACGGCGTGCTGATCGTCGCGTTGCAGATCCCCGTCACGCGCTTCATCCAGCACCGCGATCCGGGCCGGCTGCTGGTGATCTCGTCCGTGCTCGCCGGGTACGGCTTCGGACTCACCGCCTTCGCGGGATCGGTCGGCGTGTTCGCCCTCACCGTCTGCGTGTGGACGCTCGCCGAGATCGTCAACGCGCCGACCCAGACCGGCCTCGTGGTCCGCCTCTCCCCCGTCCACGGACGCGGCCGCTACCAGGGCATGTACACCATGTCGTGGGCGGTGGCCTCGCTCGTGGCTCCTCTGATGTCCGGCGTCGTCATCGACCGGTACGGCGCGGAGTGGCTGTGGGGACTGTGCGCCGTCGTAGGGACGGTCGCGGGCGTCGGGTACGCGGTGCTGATGCGGCACCTGGCCGCCGAGGACCCCCTCACCGAGCCCACGACGGTGCCCACAGTGACGCGTACAGCCGTGCCTACCGCGGTGCCCACAGCCGTCGCTCCGGCCGAGCCTGTTTCCGTCCTCCCGGACGCGCCCCTTGCCGAGTACTCGGACGCGCCCACCGCCGAACGCCCGGCCGCGCCCCAGGCGGAGGTCACGACCGCCTGAGTCGGCTACCGCTCCCCCTTCCCCTCCCCTCTTCCGCCGTCTCCCCCGCCCCTCTCACGGATGCATCCGCGCCCCCTTCAGCACCTTGTCCACCGCGTTGCGCGGCCCGTACACCGCCAGTCCCACCAGGTCCAGGCCGCCTGTCGGCACGGCCCGTACCGCCGCGCGGTTGTCGCGGTCGTTGCCGGTGGCGAACAGGTCGCCGGTGAAGACCGCGCGCGGGAGGGCCCGGGAGAGCACGCGCGCGTGGGCCGCCGTCAACGTCTCCTTGGCGCCCTCGAAGACCAGCACGGGCTGGCGGAACATCGGCAGGTAGGGGATACCGTCCCCGTCCTCGTACGGCTCCCCGATCACCTCGGGGACCTCGGCACCCAGGCCGCTGACCAGGAACGCGGTGACGTTCAGGCGCTGCCAGGTCTCCAGGTCCTCGCGCAGCAGGACGGCGATCTTCGTGTCGAAGCGCAGGGGTTCAGTGCTCATGCCACGAGACTGCCGTCCGGCGTACGGCGGCGTCTTGTACGTTCTTTGCATGGCCGTTTCCCGCCCGGCCCCGCGGCCGACCGCCGACGTCTCCGCCTGGCGCCCGCAGGTCCCGGGCGTCGTGGAGGTCTTCCACGCGCACTTCACCGGCTACGCCTATCCGATGCACGTGCACGAGGCGTGGACGCTCCTCATCGTCGACGACGGGGCCGTACGGTACGACCTCGACCGGCATGAGCACGGCACCCCGCACGACACCGTGTCGCTGCTGCCGCCGCACGTGCCGCACAACGGGTCCGCCGCCACCGCGGACGGCTTCCGCAAGCGGGTGCTGTACCTCGACGCGAGCGTGCTCGGCGAGGAGCTGATCGGGGCGGCCGTGGACGGGCCCGATCTGCGGGATCCGGTGCTGCGGCAACGGGTGGGACGGTTGCACGGCGCGCTGTCCCGCCCCGGCGACGAGCTGGAGGCGGACAGCCGGCTGACGTTCATCGGCGAGCGGCTGCGCGGGCTGCTGCGGCCGGGCCGGGCCGTACGGGCGCCGTTCCGCGACCCCGTCCTGGCGCGCCGGCTGCGGGAACTCCTCGACGCCCGCGTGACGGAGGGGCTGACGCTGAACACGGCGGCCGGGCTGCTTCAGGCGCATCCGGCGCATCTGGTGCGGGCGTTCAGCGGGGCGTACGGCATCGCGCCGCACCAGTACCTGACCGCCCGCCGGGTGGACCGGGCCCGTCGGCTGCTGCTCGACGGGCTGCCGGCGGGCGAGGCGGCGGTGGCCGCGGGCTTCTACGACCAGGCCCATCTCACCCGGCACTTCCGGAGGTTGGTGGGGGTGACACCGGGGAGGTACGGGTCGTCGTCCGTCCCCCACCCGCCGCCCATCTCCGCACCTGCACCGGCACCGGCTACCTGACGTCGACGTGGCCGTCGTCGCCGGCCGCCGGAGCGCCGGGGCGTCGGCCGCCGGGGCGCCACTGGTCGTGGCCGTCTCGCCGAAGGTCCGGCGGCGCCGGCAGCCGACGGCATCGGCGGACGGTGGAGGCCGTGGTCCGGTGGCACCGTGGCGAGCGTGGCCAGCGAGGGCCCGGACACCGTCATGTTGGTGCGGGCCGCCTCCCCGGTCGGTGCGGCGAACGCCGTCGGCGTCTACTGGCTGGGGCTGGGGCGTTGCGTCAGGTTGCGGAACGCGTCGAGGTTGCGGGTGGACTCGCCGCGGGAGACGCGCCAGGCGTACTCCTTGCGGATCGCGGAGGCGAACCCCAGCTCCAGCAGGGTGTTGAAGGCGCCGTCGGCGGCCTCCAGGACCTGGCCGAGGAGCCGGTCGGTCTCCTCCGGGGTGACCGTGGAGAGGGGCAGGCGGGCGGTGACGTAGACGTCGCCGAGGGGGTCGACGGCGTAACTCACGCCGTACAGCCTGAGGTTGCGCTCCAGGAGCCAGCGGTGGACGCCTGCCTCGTTCTCGTCGGGGTGGCGGATGACGAAGGCGTTCAGCGACAGGGAGTGGCGGCCGACGATCAGGGAGACGGTCGTCCGCAGTTTGCGGGTGCCAGGGAGCTGGACGACGTAATTGCCGGGCTCGGGGCTCTCCCACTCCAGTTCGGCGTCCTTCAGGACGTCCTCGATGACCTTCGCGGCCGTCTTCTCCGCCTCGCCCATCCTGGCACCACCCTTGTCGGCCTCACCCATGCTGGGAGCGTACGTGACGGCGGTGGGACTGTACGGCGGCCGTGTAGACGTCGCCGGTGGCGGCGGCCGCGGTGTCCCAGCCGAACGACTGGGCGTGCCGGGCGGCGGCCGCGCCCATGCGGGCGGGCAGCTCCGGGTGGTCGGCGAGTTCGGCGAGCACGCGCGCGTAGTGGGCGGGTTCGTGGCCGTGCACCAGGAAACCGGTCTCGCCGTGGCGGACCGCCACCGGCAGTCCGCCGACCGAGGCCGCGAGCACCGGCGTGCCGGTGGCCTGCGCCTCTATGGCGACCAGACCGAACGACTCGCTGTACGACGGCACGACGAGCACGGACGCGGCCCGGAACCAGTCGGCGAGCTGCTCCTGGCCGACGGGCGGGTGGAACCGTACGACGTCGGAGATGCCGAGGCGGGCGGCCAGCTTCTGCAGACCCTCCGGTTGGGCGAGGCCGCTGCCGCTGGGGCCGCCGACGATCGGTACGACCATCCGCGTCCGCAGCTCGGGGCGCTGGTCGAGGAGCACGGCGACGGCGCGCAGGAGCACGTCGGGCGCCTTGAGAGGCTGGATGCGGCCGGCGAAGAGCGGGATCAGGGCGTCCCGCGGAAGGTCCAGGCGGGCGCGGGCGGCTGCTCGGCCGTCCGCGGGACGGAAGCGGTCGAGGTTGACACCGGGGTGGACGACGGCGATCTTGCCGGGGTCGGCGCCGTAGTGCCGGGCGAGTTCGCCGGCCTCCTCCGCGGTGTTGGCGATGAGACGGTCGGCGGCGTCGACGATCTGCATCTCGCCGATGACGCGGGCGGCGGGCTCGGGGGTGTCGCCGTCGGCGAGGTTGGCGTTCTTGACCTTGGCCATGGTGTGCATGGCGTGCACCAGGGGCGTGCCCCAGCGCTGGGCGGCGAGCCAGCCGACGTGGCCGGAGAGCCAGTAGTGCGAGTGGACGAGGTCGTAGTGGCCGGGGCGATGGCCGGCCCAGGCCTGCATCACGCCGTGCGTGAAGGCACACAGCTGCGCCGGCAGCTCCTCCTTGGCGAGGCCCTCGTAGGGGCCGGCGTCGATGTGCCGGACGAGGACGCCGGGCGCCAGGTCGACGGTGGGCGGGAGGCCGCCGGTGGTGGCGCGCGTGAAGATCTCGACCTCGATGTTGATCGCGGCGAGGCGCTGCGCCAGCTCCACGATGTACACGTTCATGCCGCCGGCGTCGCCGGTGCCGGGCTGGTGGAGGGGTGAGGTATGCACGGAGAGCATGGCGACACGCCGAGGACGGCGGTGCAGTCGCAGTCGTGAGGGTGCCGCCGAGGTGCGACGCCCGAGCCTGCTGACGTACTGGCTCACGTGGCGTTTCCTCCTTGCTGCGGGCAAGCCGGACGGAGGGTGTGGCCGTCCCTTCAAGCTGATGCAACGCCGGAGCGTGGTATTCCCATTCCGTACGGCCGCGCCGCGGGGTGGTTTTTGCCTTGTCGTTACCGTCTATCGCTCAACCGTTCGAGGGTCAGTGGCGTCGCGGGACGCCCCGTGACCAGCGGGCTCTCACCGCCGGGTACCGCATACCCTCAAAGGCATGTCCCCCCGTACGCCGCCCCTCCCCCGCTCTCGGCATCGCCCGAGCGGGGGGACCGCCGTCGTGGGCACGGTCACGCGCGGGACCACCAACCCCAACCGGCTGCGCCGCATGGACCGCTGGATCGCCGCGGTGCACGGCGCCGAGCTGCGCCGTGCCGACGGCCCCGTGGCCGTCGATCTGGGCTACGGCGCCGCACCCTGGACCGCCGTCGAGCTGCTGTCCCGGCTGCGGTCCGTCGCGCCGCACGCGCGCGTGGTGGGCGTGGAGATCGAACCGGCCCGGGTCACCGCCGCGAAGCCGTACGAACGCGAGGGCCTGGTCTTCCGGCACGGCGGCTTCGAGGTCCCGGTGGCGGAGCCCCCGCAGCTCATCCGCGCCGCCAACGTGCTGCGCCAGTACGACGAGGACGAGGTCGCCGCGGTGTGGGAACGGCTGTGTTCCCGGCTCGCGCCCGCCGATCCCGGGCGGGGGTCCCTAGGGGGACTGCTCGTGGAGGGGACGTGCGACGAGATAGGGCGGCGGCACGTGTGGGTCGCGCTCGGGCCGGAGGGGCCGCGCACGGTCACCTTCGCGACCCGGCTGGGATCCCTCGTACGGCCCTCGGACCTGGCGGAACGACTCCCGAAGGCACTGATCCACCGCAATGTCCCCGGCGAACCCGTGCACGCCTTCCTGCGCGACTTCGACCGCGCCTGGGCCGCGGCCGCGCCCTACGCCTCCTACGGCGCCCGCCAGCGGTGGATCCGCGCGGCGCGGGCCCTGACCGCCGACTGGCCACTGACGGACGGTCCCGCGCGGTGGCGGCAGGGGGAAGTGACCGTGGCGTGGGGGGCGTTGGCGCCGGCCGGGTAGCGGGCGTCGGGGAGGGGCGGGGGTCGAAGGCGGGGATCGAGGACGGGATCTGGGGGCGGTGGCGGGAGTCGGCATCCGAGGACGTGGAACGCGGGGCCGGGTTCCGTCGCCGCCACCGTCGCGATCCGGTCCTGAGCGCGGGTGGGACCGGGCGCATGCCCGACGGAACACCTCCTCCCAGACGCCGCGTTCACCTCCGGCACCACCAACTGCCCCCGGCTCCTGACCCTCAGCCCACTACCCCCAGCCCCCAGCCCCCAGCCCCCAGCCCCCAGCCCCCAGCCCCGGGAACGATCTCCGTGAGGCGTTCGTCACAATGACGGGGAGATCGTCATGCCGGGACGGGACCGGGGGGAAGGACTGCCTCTGTCGTTTTCCGTCGTGGCGTGGCACGATCCCCCGGGTGACCGTAAGTTACTGACGGTAAATCAGCTTGGGGGACGTTATGGGTTCGGGCAAGCGCGGCCTGCTCGCGGCGGCCGTGACCGTGGTGTGCACGGTCACCGTCCTGGCGGTACCGGGCACCGCGTTCGCGAGTCCGACCCCGACCCCGGCCCCGACGACCGCCCCCGACCTGACCCCGCCGCCCGCGACCAACGAGGATCTCGAAGCGGTCCGCGAGAAGCTCGACACGCTGTACCACGACGCCGCCGTCGCCACAGAGGCCTACAACGCGGCCGAGGAGCAGGCGAAGAAGCAGTCCGCGGAGTTGGTCGAACTGGCGAAGAAGATCGTCGAGGGCCGGGGGAAACTGGCCGATCTCAAGAACCGCGCCGGTGCCGCGGCCCGGTCCCAGTACCGCGGCGGCGGCCTGCCGGACGAGGCGCAGTTGCTGCTCAGCGAGGACCCGGGCGAGTTCCTGGACGGCGCGGGCCGGGTGATCCAGGGGCAGCGCGCCACCAAGGGCCTGCTCGCCGAGATGACCCGGACGCAGGAGGACTTGGAGCAGTACGCCAAGGACGCCTCCGCCCAGTGGCAGAAGCTGGAGGCCAACCGCAAGGCCAGGGCCGCCGCCCAGAAGAAGATCGAGAAGCAGATCGCGGCGGCCGAGAAGCTAGAGTCCGCGCTGGAGAAAGAGGAGAAGGAGCGCCTCGCCCGGCTCCAGGAACAGGCCGCGCAGAAGGCGCAGACCGCCTGGCTGGACACCGGGATACTCGACGGCGCCACCAGCGGCAAGGGCACCGCGCAGGGCACCAGGGCCGTCCGGTACGCCACCGCGCAGATCGGCAAGCCGTACGTGTGGGGCGCCGAGGGTCCCGACTCCTTCGACTGCTCCGGTCTGACCTCCCGGGCCTGGGAGGGCGCGGGCGTCGCCATCCCCCGCACCTCGCAGGAGCAGTGGCGGCAGCTGAAGCAGGTCGCCGTCAAGGACATGCGCCCCGGTGACCTGATCATCTACTTCGACGACGCCAGCCACGTCGCGATGTACGTCGGCGGCGGCACGATGGTCCACGCCCCGCGCCCCGGCCGGACGATCACCCTCGCGGGGGCGGGTTCGATGCCGATCCTCGGAGTGGTGCGGCCCGACGCGTAGGACGCAGGGCGCCGGGCAGGGCGCAGGGGGAACCGGCAGGGCACCGTGGCGCCCGGCAGGACGCAGGAGCGAACCGGCCAGGGCACCGTGGCGCCGGGCAGCGCACCGTGGCGCCGCGTGAGCCGCGGACAAGTGACCGAGTACGGCAACGGATGCTCGCCGTGAGCCCTCTCCCGCCCGCGTGACCACGGCCACGTGACGCATGGCACGCGGCTCTGCCGCCAAACCGCGCAGGGACGTGACCTTCGTCATCTCCGCCCCCGCACCGCCCTGCCCAACTGCGGTACGGATCGCGGCATATGACAATGGCCAGAGATCAAGCGACGTGCCGTACACCATTCCGCTGCGGCGCCTTCTGCCGCTATGGTCCCCGTCGGTGGGTCGAGGTCCCTCGTCCCCGCCATGCCCTCGGGGGGAGGGAAGGAACCCGAAACGATGCCCGTACCCGTACCGCGGCAGAGAGCGATCCCGGCCGTGGAGTGTGGTCAGGCGCAGGCCGCGCCCGCAGACGGGGGTCCCACCACGGGAGTGGCCCCGCGCACGGACGACCGGACCGACGACCGCGAGGAAGCGACCGTCGAGAACAACGCCGCACCCGGCGACGGCGTCCCCCACGGCGTGAGCCCCACCCACACCACCCTCACACTGCTGCTGATCGAGGACGACCCCACGGCCGCCCCGATCGTGCCCGACCTGCTCGACTCGGCCGGCAAGCCGATCCGGGTGCGCACCGCCCGCAACCTCACCGAGGCCGGGCGGCTGCTCACCGACGACGTCCACTGCATCCTGCTGGACCTCGCGCTGACGGCACCCGGCCGCACCGCCGACGACGACGAGCTGGCCGTACTCCGGCATGTCCTGGAACTGGCGCCCCGGCACGCCGTGCTCGCCCTGACCGCGTCCGGTGACGCCGAGCGCGGCGCGGAGGCGGTACGCGTCGGCGCACAGGACTACCTGTTCCGCGACGAGTTGGACGGACGGCTGCTGAGCCGCGCCATCCGCTACGCCGTGGAGCGCAAGCGGTCGGACTCCGCCGAGCGGCGGCTCGCCGAAGGCAAACTGCGCGCGCAGGAGAACGCCCGCCTGGAGCGCGGCCTGCTGCCGACGCCCCTGCTGGAGGGCTCCCCGCTGCGCTTCGCCGCCCGTTACCGCCCCGGCCGCTCCCGCGCGCTGCTCGGCGGCGACTTCTACGACACCGTCCGCACCCCGGACGGCACGGTCCACGCGATGATCGGCGACGTCTGCGGGCACGGTCCGGACGAGGCGGCGCTCGGCGTGGAGCTGCGGATCGCCTGGCGGGCGCTGACGCTGGCCGGGCTGTGCGGCGACGAGCTGCTGAACACGCTCCAGCAGGTGCTGGAGCACGAGCGCGACAACGACGAGATCTTCGCGACGCTGTGCACGGTGGACATCGCACCCGACGGCCGTCGCGCCGGCCTCTGCCTGGCCGGACATCCGGCGCCGCTGATCGCCCGCCCCGACCAGCCGGCCCGGCTGCTGCCGTACGACAACAACGGCCCGGCGCTCGGACTGCTGCCCGGCGCCCGCTGGCCGCGGATGCAGGTCGAGCTGGGCGCGGAGTGGAGCCTGATGCTCTACACCGACGGGCTGATAGAGGGGCGCGTCGGCGAGGGCCGGGAGCGGCTGGGCCAGGACGGCATGGTGGAGATGATCCGCCGACAGCTCGCGGCGGGCCTGCGTGGCGAGGATCTGCTGCGGTCCGCGGTCAACGAGGTCCGCGACCTGAACGGCGGTGAGCTGACCGACGACGTGGCGGTCGTCCTGCTGGACCGGACGCCGTAGACCGGACGGGCTGCTGGACCGGACGCCGCAGGCCGGAGGGCTGCTGGACCGGATGCCGTAGACCGGCTGCTGGACCGGAGCCGTAGACCGGACGAGCGCGGCTACCGGCCGCCGTTGTACGGCCCGTACGGTCCGTCGCTGCTGGAACCGCCGCCCCTGCGGCTGCGGCCGCCGCCCGGCAGGGAGCGCAGGGCGGGCCGGACGTCGACCATGTACACGATGGTGGCGATCAGGCCGACGATCGGCAGGAACGACAGGATGGGAAAGATCAGGTTCACCACGAAGGCGAGCCCGAGGATGATCATCCAGAACGGCTTGGTCTGCTTGTCGGCGGCCCGGAAGCCGTCCTCGCGGCGGATCACCGCGTCGAACAGGGCGAAGCCGCTGAACACGATCAGGGCCAGGCTCAGCAGAGACATGAACCCGGCGAAACCTTGCATCAGCACTACGTCCACCACCCGACTCGGCACGACATCGCTCGTCCTTACGCGGTCACCGTACCCGCAACCGCGCCCGCACTACCCGTACAACGAGCCGGGCACTCGCCGAGTGCCCGGCCCGTCGCCGTCTTCGTGTCCGTACCGCGTGAGCGCCGCCTGGCTCAGCCGGCCGGGGGCGTCGCCTTCTTCGCGGTGGTCTTGCGGGCGGCCGGCGCCTTCTTGGCGGGGGCCGTCCTCGGCCCGGCGTCCGCGTCGGCCGCGGCGGGCTTCGGCTCGTCCTTGACGGCGACCGGCTCGCTCCTGCCCTCGACCGCGATGGCCAGTTCCTCGATGTCCTCGGCGGCCTCGCCGCGCCAGGTCTTCACGGCCTGCTCGCCGTGCTCGGCGACCTTCTCGTAGGTCTCGCGGGCCTTGACGGCGTACTCGGCGGCGACGCCGACGCTGCGCAGCGCGATGTCCTGGGCGGACTCGCCGAGCTTCTTCAGGTCGGCGTCGAGCGTGGTGCCGAGCTTCTTGATGTCGCCGTCGAGGGAGGAGATGAACCCGGTGACCTTCGTCTGGAAGGTCTCCTGCGCCTCCTTGGCCTTGACGCCCGCCTCCTTGGCGCGGGCGGCGGCGCGCTCCTGGACGACCTTGGGGTCGGTGTTGCGGACGGCCTCGAAGCGCGCGGGCGCCTCGGTGCGCAGCTGCTCCACCAGGCCGGGCACCCTCTTCGCCTGCTTGAGGGCCAGGTCGGCGGTGCCGGCGGCGAAGTAGAGGGGGGTGGGGTCGCTGAGGGTCTTGCGCAGGTCGTCGGTGATGGCCATGGTGATGGTCCTCCCGTATTCGCGTTCGTCGCGTTCGTCGATGTCGGTTGGTGCGGGTCCGCAGTCGGGCGGCCGGTCCCCTGGTCCGGTCAACCGGCCGTCTGCTGCGGATCGGCGTCGGTGCCGCCGACCGTGCGGATGCCGGGCACGGCGTCCTCGCTCTGCCGGGCGTCCACCGCACCGTCGCCGCCCGCGAATCCGTTCTCCTTGCGGAAGGATTCGTAGATCTGGAGCAGCACCTGCTTCTGCTGTCCGGTCAGCGTGGGATCGGCGAGGACGGCGGCCCGCGTCTCGACGTCGTCCCGGTCGCGCTCGGCATCGAGGATGCCCGCCCGGACGTACAACGTCTCGGCGGAGATCCGCAGCGCCTTGGCGACCTGCTGCAACACCTCCGCGCTCGGTTTGCGCAGCCCACGCTCGATCTGGCTCAGGTACGGATTGGACACCCCGGCGGCCTCGGCAAGCTGCCGCAACGAGAGCTGGGCGTTCCGCCGCTGCTCGCGCAGGTACTCACCGAGATTGCCGACGTTGAGCGAAGCCATGGCTCCACAGTGCCCCACCCTCGCTAACAATTGCAAGCACCTGCTTGCAATAGTGCGCCACGCCACGCGGAGAACCACCCGATCCGCTCAACCGACGGGTGCCCGTTCCCCGTGGATGCGCCGGGTCCGCGCGGTTGGGGCGAACGACCTGGCGAGTCCCGGCGAAGCCGGCCGGCCCGTACGGTCCACCGTCCGGGCGTTCCGGCGCGGCTGCTCCTGGACCCGCTCCGCGAGCCGCGGAGAGGCGGCGTTGTCGGTGGGCTCTGCCAGGGTGGGCGTCGTGGAGGAACTGGTGGAGCGTGTCGACGGTCGGGATCGCGTGGTGGGGGTGGTCAGCCGTCGCCGGGCCGTTCGAAAGGGCTGGCTGCATCGGGTCGCCGTGACGGTGTGTCGTGACGATCGTGGCCGGATCCTCGTCCACCGTCGGTCGGAGCGGCTGTCGCGCTTCCCCGGGCACTTCGAGGTCGTGGTCGGTGGCGCGGTGCATGTCGGCGAGTCCTACACACAGGCCGCCGCGCGGGAACTGACCGAAGAACTGGGCCTGCGTGCGCTGCCGCGCCTGCTGTTCACGTTCGTCAACCGCAGCGGCCTGAGCCCTCACTGGCTCGGCGTACACGAAGCCGTGCTGCCGGACGCCGTGGTCCCCGATCCCGACGAGGTCGCCTGGCACGGCTGGCTGACCGGGCCGGAGCTTCGCTCGGCCCTGCGGGAGTGGCCCTTCACCCCCGACAGTCACGAAGCCTTCAGCCGGTATCTCGCATTCGGGACCCCGCGGGCCTGATCCGGCCCGCCCTCAGGACCGGGGCGCCTTCCACGGCGGGCTGCCGGTGCCCTCGCGCCTGGTGGTCAGGATGGCTGGACCTGGTCGAAGAGGGCGAGGGCGCCGTTGTCAGTGGCCCGCGCGAGGATGGGGCATGCGCACCGATGACTGGCACCTCACCGAAGACGTCGACGAATTCCTCGCCCGGGCCGGAGAGTTCCTGCGTTCCCGCCCCGCCCTGCACACCACGCCGCTGTCGGTGACCGAGAAGCTGCGGACACAGGGCACCGAGGGGGTCCTGTTCGGCAGGCTGGAGCGAGGGGGCGAGGTCGGCGCCACCTTCTACCGCCTCCCGTCCCGCGGTCTGAGCGTCACCTCTCTCCGGCCCGAGCAGGCCGACGCCCTTGCCGCCCACCTGGTCTCCCTCGGGCACTCCCTGCCCTGGGTGACGGCCGACCACGACACCGCCACCGCGTTCGCCGAGGCCTGGCGACGGCACACGGGCGCGACGCCCACGGTCCGCGTCCGGCTCCACCTGTACCGCCTGGGCACGCTCACCCCGCCGGAGCCGCACCCGCAGGGCCGGGGCCGGCTCGTGGGCGAGGAGGACCACGAGCACCTCATGGGCTGGTGCCGTGAGTTCGCGGCGGACGTCGAGGAGGCCGTCACCATCGACGCCGCTTCCTGGGCCGGCACCCGCTTCGCGGAGAAGCGCTACACCTACTGGGAGACCCCGGACGGCACGCCCGTCTCCATGGCGGGCGTGAATCCGATGGTCGGCGGCCAGGTCCGGGTGGACCCCGTCTACACCCCGGCCCACCTGCGCGGCCGCGGCTACGCGGGCGCCGTGACGGCCGAGGTGAGCCGGGCCGCGCTGGCCGCGGGGGCCGAGGAGGTCGTGCTGTACACGAACGCGGCCAATCCCACCAGCAACGCCCTCTACCAGCGCCTCGGATTCGTCCGGCTCACCGACGTCACCGTGTACGACCTCACGTGAGCGACGGCCGGAGCAACCAGGCCTCCACCGTCTCGAAGTCCCGCCCGTCCAGGCCCCGTCGGGGGTCCACCCGGTGGAGGAGCGCGGGGACCGGACGGGTGGCCCTCACGTAGTCGCGGTCGGCGGGCGTGATCTCGTCGTCGAGCCAGACGAAGGGGTGGCCCGCCGCCCAGGACAGCACCGGCCCCGTCTTCCAGTGCACGCCGGGGGCGGGCGGGTCCTCCGCCAGGTCCGGCACCGGCAGACAGGGCAGCGGCGGCAGGCCCAGCCGCGGCCCGACGACCGTGTTCGCGTCCTCGCCCCAGGTCGTGGCCCACACCAGGTCGCAGCCGAGAGCCAGCAGGCGGGGGCCGAGGGCCGGGTCGAGGCGGGAGAGGAGGGGGTTGGGGGCGGGCGGGCCGTACCGCGGGTACGGGTCAGGGCCGCCGAAGGGGATCAGCGGGCCGTCCACGTCGAGGAAGATCAGCATCTGACGCCAGGATGCCCCGTCCCACCCCTCCCACGGAAGCTCCCGCGCGCGCACCACGTCGAGGCGGGACACCGCTCCGGGTCAGGACCACGTACAGGTGGTTCAGGCCGCGTTGCCCGGCCTCCGCGACGGCGGCGGGTTCCACGGCGACGACATGGTCGTACTCAAGGCCCTTGACGAGGGTCGCCGCGACGGGCCTTGGCCCGACCGCGCAGGCGGTGTCCGAGGGCTTCGGTGTCGGCACCGGAGGCGGAGACCTCCTCGCCGGTGACCACCCGGCGGTCGGCGCCCGAGCGCATCGCGGCGAGCGCGGCACGGCAGGCGTCGTGGTGGGCGCGTTCTATTAGTCCGACTCGCACCGGCTCGGGAACTCCGCCCCGTCCCTCAGGCCAGTGCCGGAAGCCCCGCCGCCAGCGCCGCGAACGCCCGCTCCGCCGCCGCCAGCGCCTCCGCCCGGACGTCGGCCACCCGCTCCCCCGCCTCGATCCGCCGCCAGTTCTCCTGGGCGAGGATCCGCCGGACCGCGACGATCTGCCCCGCCGCGAGCCGCGCGTCGAGGTCGCCGCCGAGCACCTCCGCCAGTGCGGCCTCCGACCGCTCCAGGTAGGCGTGGAGGCGGGCGACCAGGGCGGGGGTGCCGTAGAGGAGGGCGCAGAACGAGCGGACCTCGGGGTGGTCGTTGACGCCGGTGATCGGGTCGGACGCGGCGATCCCGTCGAGGAAGTTCCGGCGCAGGGCGGCCAGCGGGGCGACCCCTGCCGCCCGCCCCGCGGCGACCACCTCGGCCGCCTCCCGCTCGTGGTCGGCGAACCGGTGCAGGACGAGGTCCTCCTTCGCCGGGAAGTACCGGAACAGCGTCGGCTTCGAGATCTCGGCCGCGGCGGCGATCTCCGCCACGGACACCGCGTCGAAGCCCCGCTCGACGAAGAGCCGGACGGCGATGTCCGACACCTCCTGGTACATCCGCCGCTTCTTGCGCTCGCGCAGCCCGGTCTCGCTCATGGGCCGAGCCTACGACCGCTCCGGTCGAGCCTTGACCTCAAGTCCGGTCGAGGTCGCAGGCTCTCCCCGGACATGCATCCGATGCGACAGTGGGGAGTCGTCATGCGAGCGGTACAGGTCAAGGCGTTCGGCGGGCCGGAGGTCCTGGAGACGGCCGACCTGCCCGACCCGGTCCCCGGACCCGGCGAGGTCCTGATCGAGGTCGACCACGTGGACACGATCTTCGTGGAGACCCAGATCCGCGCGGGCTGGGGCCGCGAGCACTTCGACACCGAGCCGCCGTACGTCCCCGGCGGCGGTGTCTCCGGCACGGTCGCCGCGGTCGGCGCGGGGGTGGCGGACGGCTGGCGGGGCCGGCGGGTGACCGCGTTCGTGCGGGGCGGTTACGCCGAGCGGGCGACCGCCGCCGTCACCTCCCTCACCCCGGTCCCGGACGGCGTCGATCTGCGAACGGCCGCGGCCCTGGCGCACGACGGGGTGACCGCTCAGGGCCTGCTCGGCGTCACGGGCGTGCGCGCCGACGACCGGGTGCTGATCCTGGGCGCCTCGGGCGGGATGGGGACGCTGCTGGTGCAGCTGGCGAAGGCGCGCGGTGCCTGGGTCGTCGCCTGCGCACGGGGCGGGCGAAAGGTGGCGCTGGTGCGGGAACTGGGCGCGGACGCGGTCGTCGACGTCTCGGCCGAGGACTGGCCCGAGACGGCACGGGCGGCTCTCGGCGGGTCGGGCGCGGACGTCGTCCTCGACGGCGTCGGGGGGGAACTCGGCGCCCGTTCCTTCGCGTTGGCCGCCGACGGCGGCCGCTTCTCCGCCCACGGCGCCCCGACCGGCGGCTTCGCCCCCGTCGACCCGGAGGAGGCGAAGCGGCGGGACGTCACCCTCTTCGGCATCGCCGACGCGCAGTTCGGCGAGGCCGACGTACGGCGGCTGCGGACGGCCGCCCTCGAGGAGGCGGCGGCCGGACGGCTGCGGGTGGTGGTGGGCCGGGTCTTCCCGCTGACGGAGGCGGCGGCCGCACACCGGGCCGTCGAGAGTCGGCAGCCCGTCGGAAAGGTGCTCCTGAAGGCGTGAGGCCCCGCCGGCACGGGAGCCACGGCAGCGGCCGTCACGCCAACGCCCGCGCCAGGAACGGGTTCGCGGTGGCCGGCAGGGGCAGGCCCAGGGAGGCGGTCGCGGCGGCGAGGGTCTCGGGGTAGGAGGCCACGGCGCGGCGGACGTTGGGGGCGTCCAGGCCGGCGCCGGTCCGCAGCCGGTCGAGGTCGATGTAGGCCGAGCGGACGATCTCGATCCACCGGTAGACCCGCCAGTCCGCGCGCCAGTCCCGCGTGTACCGCGCGGGGAGCCTGCTCTCCCAGCGCGCGAACATGCGCTGCCTGATCTCCGCTCTGGTCGGGGTCAGGTGCATGTGCCGGACCAGGTCGTACAGGGGGTCGCCGACGAGGGCCATCTCCCAGTCGATGAGGGTGAGCGCCAGCTCGTCGGGGCGCCGGACCAGGTTCCACGGGTTGAGGTCGCCGTGCAGCAGGGCGGGCTCCCGGCGGCTCAGCCGGTGCCGGGACAGCAGCTCCCGCAGCCGCTCGTCGTCGGGCAGGCCGAGGGTCCGGGCGAGTTGCAGGGACTCCTTCGGCAGCCCGCGCACGAGGCCGGCCAGCTGTTCCGTGAGCCATCGGTGGAAGTCGACCTTGTCGGCCCCCGGCTCGACCAGGCTGTGGTCGACCGTGGTGAGTTCGCACAGCTGGTCGACGAGGGCGTCCGCCTCGTGCGGCAGCAGTCCGTGCACGGGGTGCCTGGGCGGTCCGACGTAGGTGTGGATCGCGAACGGCTCGTCGGGGTAGCTCTCGCCCAGAGCGAGCACCCGTGGCGCGGCCACCCTCGCCCGGGAGCGCTGGATGGCCTCCAGGACGGTGTGCTCGCTCAGATAGCTCGGCTCCCGCCGTGTGACGTTCGGCAGCTTGCGCCGTACGACCACGAACGCTCCGGGATTCCCGGCCCGGACGACGGAGTTGAGGTGCGCGGTGCCCTTGAACACCTGGTCGGCCGGGGCGGCGCCCTCCGCCAGCAGGGCCTCGCGGACGGCGGCCGCGGGGAAGCCGTCCCGCTCGGGCAGCCGCGGGTCGGGCCGCCAGCCGTAGGCCTTGGCGGCCCAGGAGCGGCCGCCCACGTCGCCGCGTGACGCCAGCCATCGGAAGAGGGCGCCCTCGATCTCGCCGCGGGACGGCACGCTCCTCAGCCGCAGCGGTTCCGCCGCCGCCCCCAGGGCCCGGCCCACCTCCGCGGTCGCCTCGTCCAGGCTCTGCTCGGTGAAGGGGCCCTGGACGGCGCGCGCGGCCCGCATGATGTCCGGGTAGACGGACTGCGCCCGCTCGAAGTCGAGGTAGTGCCGCAGGTCCCGGGAGAGGCCGTTGACCGCGGCCGGGCGGTGGCGCCCCATGGCCCGCGCCCACGCTTCGACCACCTCGGGCCACTGGTGGGCGGGGTACCGCATCCGCACCAGGTGGGTGGCGAGTTCGTGCAGCGGATCGCCGTAGGTGGCCAGTTCCCAGTCGACGCAGACGAGCGGCGGGGAACCGTCGTAGGGCATGATCAGATTGTCCCGGTGCAGGTCCGCGTGGAGCAGGCTGTACGGCCGCCGCGCCATCGGGGGGATCCGGTCGGCGAGGTCGAGCAGGGCGTCCTCGGGGATGCCCAGCGCCTTGAAGAGTCCGCCGAAACGGTCCCGGTTGGGGCGGCGGATCTGCCGGTCGGCGAGGCGCGCGAGGGACTTCAGAAAGCCCTGGCTGTCGGTGTGGTTGCTCGGCCAGTCGGCCGGCAGGGGCGGCAGGGCCGACCGGCGCACCTCGGTCATCCGGCACAGCAGCTCGGTCAGTGCCTCGGTCAGCAGGGCGTCGACGGGCTTGCCGTTCCCGCAGACGGCGGAGAGCGGGACGCCCTCCACATAGCTGTGGACGGCGAAGTCCGGGCGCCTGACCAGGCACTCGGGAACGTGGGGAAGGACCTCGTGGACGGCGTCGAGGACCGCGGCCTCGTCCCGCCAGGTCCTGATCACCACCGGCAGCGCGTCGGCACGCGGGATCCGCACGGTCACCGGCGTTCCGGCCTCCCGCCCCAGCAGCGCCGCCACGTCCTCCGTCAGCGGCAGCACGTGATTGCTGTGGTGGTGCCCGCTGGTCGCGGCGGTGGACTCGGCGACCGCCACGAAGCGCCGGAGCAGGGCGTCCGACGGGTCACCGGCGGGTCGAACCCCGTTAGGGTCCCGGGGCACGAAGGGCTCGACCACTGGCCGCTCCGGTTACTCACACGTGATCGGATGGGTAAGGCAAACGTTAAGTGCCGCGAGGGGCGACGAACGAACGGGAGGGCGGCGAAGTGGCCGAACGGGTGGTCCGTGCCCTCGTCCCCGCCGGATCGTGCGAGACCGGCCTGTTCGCCTTCTCCCACGGATGGAGGAGAGGGATTCCCCGCGCGGTCCGGGCATGCTAGCGCACACCCGTGGCCTACTCGGCGAGGTGCTCCCCGGGTCCGACGGGGTCGGCGTGGG
This sequence comes from Streptomyces sp. NPDC006259, assembly GCF_042870975.1. Lineage (NCBI taxonomy): Bacteria > Bacillati > Actinomycetota > Actinomycetes > Kitasatosporales > Streptomycetaceae > Streptomyces > Streptomyces sp. NPDC006259. The sequence continues at coordinate 336,311 of NZ_JBIAHY010000008.1, forward strand.
CGTCCGCGCCCGGCACAACGGTGCGGCCGTCGGGGCCGCCGCCGCCCTCGTGACGACGACTCAGGTCCGACGGGCTCGGGCCCGGCTCCGCACCGCCGCCAGCACCGGCTCCAGCGAGTTCACCACGTGCGTCGCTCCCGCGTCCCTGAGCAGCTCCTCCTTCCTCTTGTTGCGCGCGTATCCGAGGAAGGGCGCACCGGCCCGCCGGGCGGCGAGGCAGTCCGACGGGGCGTCGCCGATCATCAGGGCCGCGGACGGGGCGGTGCCCATGGCGCGCAGGGCCCGGTTCAGGCAGTCCGGGTCGGGCTTGAGCAGGTGCAGGTCGCGGGTGCGGCCGTAGACGTGGGGAAGGAAGCAGGAGGTGAGGCCGCGGCTCGTCAGGTACCGGGTGACGACGCGCGGGGAGTTGTTCGTGGTGACGGCCAGGCGTCGGCCCACCGCCGTCAGGGTGCGTATCAGCGGGTCGGCCCAGGCCGTGGGCATCGCCGAGGCGGCGGCCTTCAGCTCCTCCTGGGTGAGGCGCTCCTCCAGCTCCGCGACGAGGTCGCTGCCGGGGTGGCGCAGGTCCACGGCGCGCAGGACGGCGTGGGGGTCGGGCGACTCCCGCTCGCCGTCCGTCAGCAGTCCGCGCAGGCCCCGCACCTCCAGCCACTCGACCAGGCCGAGGGCCACCCGCTCCGCCGAGTGTCCGGCGAACAGTCGGCAGATCGGCCCGTCGAAGTCCCACAGGACCACGCGGGCGGGCGCGAGCAGTGCGCCCAGCGCCACGGTCCCCTCGTCATCGGTCTCGGATGTCACCTGTCCGTTCCGCGTCGTGTCAGAGGTCACTAGGAGAGTGTCAGGTCCGAGGTGATGGTTTCCCAGAGGGCGTCGAACCACTTCTGGGATTCGTCCACGAAGACGGCGTCGCGCGCACCGGTCGCCTTCTCGAAGGAGAACAGGAGCGACTCGGTGCCCAGCACGTCGTACATGTCGAGGATCCCGTCGTCGGTGGACTCCTCGCGCCGCATGACCATGTAGTACGCCATCAGCGCCTCCTCCCCGTTGAGCAGGTACAGCTTCACCGGCGGGGTGAAGGGCAGCGCCCGGAAGGACACGCTCACCTCGATGCCCTGCGAGCGCAGGGTGAGCAGGTTGTGGCGCAGGACGTGACCCTGGGCGTTGCGCATCGCCAGCCAGCGCTCGTGGACCGGATCGCCGCTGCCGCGGGCGTCGACCCGGACCGGGAAGGCGAGGTTGATGTCGCGGGACGGCAGCAGGATGCGGACGTCGATCTTCCGCGGGCGGAGGCTGCCGCCGTGGATCAGCCGGACGGGTTCGCTGAGGGCCGGGATGAGGCTCTCGGCGGTGAGGCAGGCCGCGTCGATGCGGACGTGCTCGGCCGAGAAGGCCGCGGTCAGCCGGGGGGCCAGGCCCACCATCGTGGGCTGGGGTTCGTCCGGCGCCGACGTCTGTTCCGCGATGCGCGGAGGGCTGCCCTTGCTCACGTTGGTGAGGAGACCGTCGTCCTGGAGGGCGCGCAGGGCCTGGCGCACGGCACCGCGCTCCACGCCGAACTCGTCGGCGAGTTCGGCCTGTGTGGGCAGTCGGTCACCGGCCTTGAGGTCGCCGGCACGGATGCGTTCGCGCAGGACGTCGGCGATCTCCTGCGGCGAAAGCCTTCGGCTGCCGTTCACGGCCACGTTCTCCTGAGTCACGACCAAACGCTACAACTTCGATCCATCTGGCGGGAGTTACCTGAAAGTTGTTTAGCAGTTGTCACCAAGTGGGGACAACATAGTCAAAGTTGGTTGCCAACTTGGCAGAGTTGGCGGACGTTCTGCTCTCCGCGCCTCCCCGCGCTTCCCGCCTCCGAAGGGAGGAACACCATGCCCGCCCTCGCCCTCCTCGCCGCCGTCCTCGAACAGACCGTCCAGTGGAGGTACGGCACCGCCGGCACCGTCGGCCTGCTCCTGCTCACCGTCGGCATCCGGGCCAGGCGGCCGACCCTCAGCTCCGCCGGCGCCGTGATCCTCGCCCTCCTGGTCACCGGGCCCGCGCTCAGCTCGTGAGCACCGGCTCCGCGCTCAGCCGGTGAGCACCAGCTCCGAACTGATCGTCTCCCACAGGGCGTCGAACCAGAGCAACGACTGTTCCACGAAGGTCGTGTCACGCGCTCCGGCGCCCTGCTCGAAGGCGAACAGGACCGAGCGGGTGCCCTCGGCGTCGTACATCTCCAACTGCTCGTGGTCGATCTGCTGCTCGTGCCGCTTGACCGTGTAGTAGGCGAACAGCGCTTCCGTCCCGTTGAGGAGGTAGAGCTTGACCGGCGGGGTGAAGGGCAGCGCGCGGAAGCGGACCCGGACGTCGATGCCGTGCGTGGCGCGCAGCGTCAGCAGGTTGTGCCGCAGCACCTGGCCCTGCGCGTTGCGGTGGGCGAGCCAGTGCCGTTGCAGCCGCTCGGTCGCCGAGCCGTCCACCGCCGTCGGGAACGCCAGGTCGATGTCGCGGGACGGCAGCAGCACCCTGACATCGATCTTGGCCGGTTTCAGCTCCCCCGCGTGGATCCGGCGCAGCGGCTCACCGATCGCGAGCGTGAGCGATACGGCGGTCAGGCACAGGGCGTCGATCTCGACGTGCGGGGCGGCGAAAGCCTCGGCGATGCGCGGCGTCAGCGCCGCCATCGTGGGCTGCGGCGAGGCTCCGGGGCCGGTCAGCAGGGCTGCGGCGCCCAGATCCGGGGCGACCGTCGCCGGCGCGCCCTTGGAGACGTTGGTGAGCAGGTGCTCCGACTGGAGGATCCGCAGGGCCTGGCGGACCGCCCCGCGCTCGATACCGAACTCCTGCGCGAGCGCGGCCTGGGTGGGCATGCGCTCACCCGGCCGCAGCGCACCGGCCCTGATCCGGGCGCGCAGCTCGTCGGCCACGTCACGGGGGGACCGCCGCGGTCGCGGCGACCGCTCCGGCCCGTTCCGCCCCTTGACGGAGGCATGTTCCGGCTCCACGGCCAAACAGTACAACTTCCCGCCATCTTGCGGCAGTTCAAGGAGAGATGGTTATAGGCCGCTTCCAAGCGGAAATAAGTACAGTGAAGTTGGCTGCCAACTTCCACAACATGGTCAAACTTCCAGACGGTTGGCCAGCCGGGCCCCCTTCCGGAGGGGAGCCGGGAGCCCGGACGGCCGACACCGACGCACAGCCACAACTTCAGAGCGCCGCACAGCCACAACTGAACAGCCGTACCAGCACAGCCACAACTGAACAGCTACGGACGCACGACCGCACAGCCGGCAGGGAGGAGCACTCAGAACATGTCCGGGCACCACGGGCGCCCGGACGTACGCAGCAGGGCGTCGGCCTCCAGGGCGGCGCCCGCTCGTTCTTCTCCCAGCCGCCCCAGCGCCGCCAGCCGCGACGCCGACGTGTCGCCCAGCCAGAGCGAGGCCAGCGCGGCCACGTCCAGGGTGAGATCGGCGCCGCGGCCGGTCGGCGTGCAGGACGCCCCGTCCGGACCGGCCTCCAGCAGGAAACGGCCCCCGGTGTACCCGGCGCGGTCGGTCACCTCCAGCACCAGCGACCCCGCCCCGGCGTACGTCCGCGCCTCCAGGGCCCGCACGACGTCCAGGATCCGCACCCACAGCCAGTCCGCCTGCGTGGTGATGCCCGCCGCCCGCGGGTCCGGCAGGAAGTGCGGGAGCAGGTCGTCGGGGGAACGCGGGCCCGACTTGACCCGCGTCACCCAGTCGATCGAGCAGAGGTAGCGCCACAGGGCGCGCTCCGCGGCCGGGGTGGTCGCGATCAGCCAGTCCACCGTCGCCGTGTTCAACGGCTGCTTGGCGTCACCCCAGTTGTCGTCCGACTTGTAGGAGACCAGCCCCTGCACCTCGCCGTCCACCGAGCGGTAGGCGGCGTAGAACGGCTCGGTCCAATCGCCGAACACGCGCAGCACGCCGGTGTCCGACTCCCACCACACGTCGGTACGGCTGACCGCGCCGGGCAGGCCGCGGCGCAGCCGCTCGTGCAGCTCGGGCCCGATCTTGCGGACCTCCTCCGTGTCGACGAGGTCGACACGGCCGCCGTCCTCGGGGCCCGCCCGGTTCGGGTCGAGACCGGTGCGGGGTACGTCGATCGTCCACTCGGCGGCGCTGGTCGCCGGCCCGAAACCGTAGCGGCCGTAGATGCGGTACTCGGCGGCGATGAGGGTGGCGACGACGTCACCGCGGTCCTTCGCGGCGGTCAGGTCCTCGGCCATCAGACGGCTGAGGATGCCGCGGCGCCGGTGGGTGGGGAGGACGGCGACGTTGGAGATGGCGTCGGCGGCGACGGCGGTGCCGCCGACCGCCGTCAGCTCCTGGGGGAAGGAGCGGAAGGTGGCCACACACCGGCCGGCGTCGAAGGCACCGTAGGTACGGGAGCCGACGTGGGCCGTGCGGCGGGCCGCGATGTCGGCCTCGGTGACGGTCGGGGGGCGGAGGAAGCCGGTCTTCGCGGTCCGCATCCAGGCGGGGAGTTCGGCGTCGGTGATCCGGCGTACGTCTATGCCGACGGGGGTGGTGGTCATGACGCCACGGTAGGTGGGGCGGCGCGGGGGTGCGGGGTATTTTCTCCGGCCCCCGCCCCACCCCTCCCGTCCCGCCTCGGCCACCGCGCCCCAGCCCCGCTCGCGGCGCTTCGCGCCGCGTCCCGCGAACGTCCGGAGAGGCGCGAACGGTCACACCAGGAGGTCGTCCACCTGGGCCTCGCCGTCCCGGTAGCGGCGGGTGATCTCCTTGCCGCACCTGTCGGCCGTGTGCTGGAGATGCTGACGGCGGCGGGAGACCTGGTGTTCGTAGCCGACGAGGCGGGCCATCGCCTCGTTCAGTTCGGGGTCCGTGCGGGCGCCGAGGTCGGAGAGTTCGACCTCGGAGAGCATCTCGGACGCCAGACGCCGGTACTCCTCGCTCTGCGGGGTGCCCAGCGTGACGTGGCGCGCGGAGGAGCGGTGCCGGGCCGGGGCGTCGGTGAGGATCTCCGGCAGGCGGTCCACGACGGACGCGGCACCGGCGGGAGAACGCCGGGCCAGCTCCGCGCGCAGGATGTCGATACGGCCCTGGAGCAGCCGTCGTACGTAGCTGAGATCGGCCTCGTCGCGCTGGGCGTCCCGGCGCAGGGTGCGCAGTTCGGGCAGGCTCAGCCGGGGCAGGTCGTGTGCGGGCGGCTCCGTGGGCGGCGGACAGGATGGACTGTCCGTGCGCTGCACGGGCGGACGCTGGGTGGTCAGGCCCAGCTGCCCGGTGGTCGGTGTGCTCATGTGCTCAACCCGTCCCCTCGACCGGCGTGTGGGAAGCATCGTGCCACCCCAAGTGGTCCCAAGGTGACCGAGTGCCCCCGAACGGCCCAGATGGTCGCTTAAGGAGCGAAAAAGAAGCCCCCTCAGGGGTCGGACGGCGGCACGGCATGATGGGGGGCATGCGTGCGGTGGTGCAGAGAGTGGACGGCGCGAGCGTCGTCGTGGACGGCGAGACCGTGGGGTCGATCGAGGGCGAGGGGCTGTGCGTCCTCGTCGGCGTCACCCACGAGGACACCGAGGAGAAGGCGGCGCAGCTGGCCCGCAAGCTGTGGTCGATCCGCATGCTGAGCGAGGAGCGGTCGTGCAGCGACGTCGACGCCCCGCTCCTCGTGATCAGCCAGTTCACGCTCTACGGCGACGCGCGCAAGGGCCGCCGCCCCACCTGGAACGCGGCCGCCCCCGGCTCCGTCGCCGAGCCGCTCGTGGCCGAGGTGGTCGCCCGGCTGCGCGCGCTGGGCGCGACGGTGGCGACGGGCCGCTTCGGCGCGCAGATGCGGGTGTCGCTGACGAACGACGGCCCCTTCACCGTACTCATCGAGATGTGACCCGGGCGCACATCGAGATGTGACCCGGGGGCTACGGCTCGACGACGACCTCCTGTGCCGCCGCCGTGGTGTCGGCGAGCAGCGGCGCGTCCAGCGGGACGTTCCGCTTCACCAGGGCCAGCGCCACCGGGCCCAGCTCGTGGTGGCGCGCGGACGTGGTGATGAAGCCGATCCTGCGGGCGTCGGGGCCCTCGTCGGCGCGACGCAGTTCGGTGCCGGCGGGCGGCAGGTGGACCTCGCTGCCGTCCAGGTGCAGGAAGACCAGCCGGCGTGGCGGCTTGCCCAGGTTCTGCACACGGGCGACCGTCTCCTGGCCGCGGTAGCAGCCCTTCTCCAGGTGCACGGCGGTGCCGATCCAGCCCAGTTCGTGCGGGATGGTGCGGTGGTCGGTCTCGAAGCCCAGGCGCGGCCGGTGCTGCTCGACGCGCAGCGCCTCGTGGGCGAGGATCCCGGCGGCGGGGCCGGACGCCGCCGCGTAGGTCTCCAGGTCCGCGCGCGGCAGGAACAGGTCGCGGCCGTACGCCGTCTCGCGGACGACGACCCCCTCGGGGACCTCGGCGATGGAGCCGGCGGGCAGGTGCACGACCGCGGTGTCGGCCGTCCGGTCGGCGACCTCGACACGGTAGAAGAACTTCATCGACTCCAGGTACGCGATCAGCGCCTCCTGGGTGCCGGGTTCGACGTGGGCCCAGACCGTCGCGCCGTCGTCCACCAGGTAGAGCGCGTGCTCGATGTGGCCGTTCGCGGAGAGGATCAGCGCCTCGGTGGCGCGGCCCGTGGGCAGATCGCTGACGTGCTGGGTGAGCAGGAGGTGCAGCCAGCTCAGCCGGTCGTCACCGGAGACGGTGACGACTCCGCGGTGCGAGAGGTCGACGAAACCGGTGCCCTCGGCGAGGGCGCGCTGCTCGCGGAACAGGTCGCCGTAGTGGCCGGCGACGCATTCGTCCACGCCCTCGGCGGGGACGGCGCCGGGCAGGGACAGCAGAGGGCTCTTCATGGGGTAAGCCTACGACTCGGCCGGCGGACTCTCTCCGGTCGCACCCTCGGCAGCCCCGGCCGCGCAGTCCTGGCAGCGGCCGAAGATCGCGAAGTGCTTCATGTCGGTGTCGAAGCCGAAGGTCGCGCGGAGCTTGGCCGTGAACTCTGCGGCCACGTCCACGTCCGCCTCGATCACATTGCCGCAGTCACGGCAGACCAGGTGGATGTGGTGGTGCCGGTCGGCGAGGTGGTACGTGGGCGCCCCGTGCCCGAGGTGGGCGTGGCTGACCAGCCCCAGCTCCTCCAGCAGCTCCAGCGTGCGGTAGACGGTGGAGATGTTGACCCCCGACGCCGTCTTCCTCACTTCCACGAGGATGTCGTCGGGGGTCGCGTGCTCCAGGGTGTCCACGGCTTCGAGCACGAGTTGCCGCTGCGGGGTCAGCCGGTAACCGCGCTGCCGCAGATCGCTCTTCCAGTCGGTGCTCACCACACCGGAGAGTCTAGGACCCTTTCGGCGCGGGCCCGCCTACTTGAAGAAGGCGATGCCGTCGTCCGGCATGTCGTCCGGGAGGGCCTTCGCCCAGCGTTCGACCTCCTCCGGGGTGACGACCTTCTTCAGGTGGGCCGACATGTACGGGCGCAGCTCGACCTCGGGGGTCTGCTTCTCGCCGACCCACATCAGGTCGCTCTTGACATAGCCGTACAGGCGCTTGCCGCCCGTGTACGGGCCGGAGGCGGCCGTGCGGGCCACCGCGTCCGTGACCAGGTCGATCTGGGGCTTCTTGTCGGCCATCTCGCCGTACCAGATCTCGACGACGCCGTCGTCGCGGACCATCGTCACCTCGACCTTGCGGTCGGCGTCGATCCGCCAGAAGCCGGACTCGGACTCCAGGGGGCGGACCTTGCCGCCGTCCTGGTCCAGGACCCAGGTGTGGGAGTGGTACTCCAGGAAGTCCCGGCCGTCGTGCGTGAAGGTGACCTCCTGCCCGAAGTTGCACTTCTCGGAGCCGGGGAAGTCGTGCACGCCCGCGCCCGCCCAGGTGCCCAGCAGGAAGGCGAGGGGGACGAGGTCCTTGTGGAGGTCGGACGGGATCTCGATCATCGATGGCACTTCCTAGACGTGGGTCAGCGCTGGCCCTGGTACAGCTTCTTCACGGTCAGCCCGGCGAAGGCGAGGACGCCGACGCAGACAAGGACCAGCAGGGCTTCGAAGAAGATCTCCACGGGGTGCTCCTCGGATGAGCGTGGTTCGGGATGGCGTACAACAGGGCCGGGCCCCAGCTTACGCGGCCGGGGACCGGCCCTCCTGGCGAGGTGGGCCCTCGCGGGCGTCACCCCAGCAGCTGACCCTGCAACGTCACCGTCTGCTGGAAGGGGACGGCCGCGGCGCCACCCTTGCGGGACTGGATGATCAACGCGTACACGTCACCGGCGGCCAGATGGGCGAACCGCACCTGCTCCGGCCCGTACGGCTTGTTCTCGGCGTAGGGGAAGCGCTGGACGCCCGACACCGCGGCCCGCTCCGGGAAGGTCTCGTCGTACACCGCCTCGGCGGCGCCCCGCACCTGGTGGACGGGATCGGCGAAGGCGACGGCCTCGGTCGCGATCAGCTTGTCCACGACGGCGGCGGTCCTGAACTGGAGCAGGTAGACACGGGTGCGGGTGCCGTCCTCGGTGGTCCAGCCGCGGGCGGCGATGTGCCGCAGCCCGCGGTCGAGGAGCTTCTGGTCCAGCTCCTCGCGGTCCTCCTTCAGTTCGTACTCCGCGAGGAAGTCCTTCGTCGCCAGCCAGCCGTCCCTCCCGCGCAGCGCCCGGTCCTCGGTGGCGCCCCGCGGCGCGGGCAGGAGAAGGGCGCGCAGGTCGGCGTGGTGGGCGCCGGCCACGTTGGTCGCGGCGAACGGTCCCGGGCTCCCCGACGGCAGCGGCGGCCTGCTGAGCACCGGATAGGGCCAGCGCCCGTCCGACCCGGTCGCCAGCCCCGGCACGTCCGTCCGCTCCATCCCGACGATCCCGTACGCCGACCCGGCACCGACCGCCGCGAAGACGGCGACGGCGGCGGTCCACCGCAGCACGGCCCGCAGGACCCGGCGGTCCTTGGGAGCCGGGACGCGGGGCGGGGTGGCGGACGCCCCGGTGGGTTCCTCGGGGACGCGCTCCGGCTCGGGGGGACCCAGGACCTCCGGGGCCTTCGGAGCCTCCGCTCCTTCCGGAAGCTGCTGTTGCTCGGTCATACCGCCTCCCCGGGCTCCGCGATGCGGTCGAGCTGCGTGCGCAGGAACTCCGCGACGTCCTTGGTGTCGAGCGGCTCCACTCCGTCCGCCGTGGCGCTGACCAGGATGTTCCCGACGTAGGCGGAGCAGAGCATGGTGGTGAGGCCGCTGTCGTGGCCCTTGGGCGGGAGGAAGCACTTGGCGTTCTTGTGCCCCTTGATCTCCGGGCCGTCGCGGAAGACGTCCAGGGCGTCCAGGAACTCGCTCTGGAACGTGGCCGTCTCGCGGACGGCGGCCCTGCTCTCCATCTGGGACAGCACGACGCTCACCGTGTAGATGTCCGCGTTGTCCGAGTAGGTGTCGGCCGCGTGGTTGTAGTAGCTGCGCATCGCCATGCCCTTGATGCGCTGCTTGTCGATCTGCTTCTCCAGCCGCCTGCGCTGGGACCGGGGCAGATCGCTCAGCGACTGCTTGCGCAGAGCCGTGGCCTGGGCCCCGCTGAGCTGGACGTCGGAGCCGAACTCGCCGAGGTCGGGACCCCGCCTCCAGCCTCCGGTGCCGCCGTACGGCACGAGCATCCCGGCGAGGCCCTGCCGGCGGGCCGCCTCGGGCTCGTCCGCCGTGGCCTCGGGGAACTCCCAGGTCGGCGTGCCCGCGTCCCGGTCGGCGTCCCGGACGACGACGACCGTGGTGCCGACACCGGCGACCACGGCCCCGGCGAGGAGCACGGACCCGGCGACCAGGGCGCCCCGACGCGGGCTCAGCCGCCGCCTGCCGGGAGCGGATGCCTCTGTCGGCGGTGCCGCCGGGACCGTCTCGGACGGCCCGCACGCCGGGGGCTCCACGGACGCGGCGGGCTCCACGGAGACGGCGGGCTGTCCGGACGGGGCGGGCTCCACGGATGCTACGGGCGGCACGGATGCCGCGGGCTGTCCGGACCCAGGGGTCGCCGTGGCCACGGCGGCGTCCGGCGACCCGGCCGCGTCCGGGGACCCGGATATCCCGGAGGGCCCGGCAGGTGCCGCGGACGTGGGCGTTCCGGCGGAGGCCGGGGTCGGCGCGCACGCGGGCGTTCCCGGGGACGCCGGGGTCTGCGGGGGCGTCTCCGGGGGCGGCTCCGTCGCAGACGTCTCCTGCTCGCTCACAGCTGCTCCATCTGTCTCTCGGCGAGGTCCATGACGAACTTCTTGGTGATGGGCTTGGAGCTGTAGATCCACAGCTCCATGGCGATGTCGCCCCGCCAGGCGTGCGCCGACGCGGACCGCAGGCGCGTGTCGTCGACCGCCTTGTAGACGTACGCCCTCCCGTCGCCGGTGCCCGGGATCACCCAGCTGTCGGACTCGCCCTCTTCCTCGGCCCAGTACTGGCCGTCGATGCTCGCGTCGGCGGCGGCCAGCTTCTCCTCCTGCCGGAACTGGACCAGCCGGATCTCGACGCTGTACTCGCTGTCCATCTCCCAGCCGGTGACGGCCGCCCGGCGGAACTCCTCGCCGACCAGGTTGGCGAAGGCGCCGTCGGGGCTCTTGAAGTTGTTGGCGTAACCGGGCAGGTTCTGCCACCCGTCGCCGTCCGTCCACGCGGCGTCCTTCGCCCCCTTGGGCTTCTTCAGCAGCAGCTTGCGCAGGTCACCGTCGGTCCGCAGGCCGCTGTCCCGCGCGGCGGAGAGCGGTTCCGGACCGGGCCCCTTCGCCTGGGCGAGCACCGGCTGGGACAGCGGCGGCAGCTTCGTCGGCTCCCGGCCGGCCTGGACCAGGTAGCCGGTGCAGGTGCCGGCGACGACGCCGAGCACGGCGGCGGCGGCGATCAGCAGCGTGGTACGGCCCCGGCGGCGGGGCCGGGGCGCGGGAGCGGCCTCGTCGGCCGGCTCTCCCTCCGGTTCCGCAGCCCCTACGGGTTCTTCCACAACGTCCCCCCTCAGAACGTGAAGCGCGCGTTCCGTATGCGCGCTCCACAGATGACTCGTCGTCAACACGGGGAGTTGTAGTGGGGGTGATTACGATTCGGGCATGGCCAAGAAACTCGTGATCAAGGTGACGGCGGGGGCCGATGCCCCCGAACGGTGTTCCCAGGCGTTCACGGTGGCGGCGGTGGCGGTGGCCAGCGGGGTGGAGGTCTCCCTGTGGCTGACCGGGGAGTCCGCCTGGTTCGCGCTGCCCGGCCGGGCCGCCGAGTTCGAACTGCCGCATGCCGCCCCGCTGCCCGACCTGCTCGACTCCCTCCTGCGGGGCGGCCGGGTCACGCTGTGCACGCAGTGCGCGGCCCGGCGGGACATCACCGAGAAGGACGTCCTGGAGGGCGTACGGATCGCCGGGGCGCAGGTGTTCGTGCAGGAGGCGCTGGCGGACGAGACCCAGGCGCTCGTGTACTGAGGCGTCTCCACCCACCGGCGGAACGGGGTGGCCCGAGGGGGCGAGCAGCACCCGTACGTCGTCCTGGGGCCGGTACTCGGCGAGCCGCGCGCCCTCGGCGCCGGCCCGCCCCGTCTCGGACCCCGTCGGGTGCCTCGGCGCACACCTCGTGTCCGAGCGGACGCGGGGAGCACCCGGTCGGCTCGTGCGCGTCGAGCAGCACGGTGGACGACCTCGTGGGGGGCAAGCCCGTCTGCCTACTGGTGCCGCTTCTTCCCGTCCAGCTCGTCCCACCACTCGTCGGACTTGGGATCGCCGGACGGGTCGTCCCACCAGCGGTCCTCGGGGCCGCGCCGGTTGGCGACGATCGCGGCGAGCGGCGGGATGACCATCGCGACCACGCACATCCCGACGGCCACGGGAACCGACCAGAGGCGTACGACGCCCCAGGCCAGGACGAACAGCGCGACGCAGGTGCCCATCATGGCGAAGTAGGCGTGCCGACGGCGGGCGTACATACGTCCAGGGTAGGTCGGACGGGGCGGTCCGGCACGGTTCGCACAGGTGTCGGGCAGGCCGCGGGGCAGGAGCCCGGACAGGCCGCAGGGCCGCACCCCAGGTGTCCAACCCGAGAGGTGCGGCCCTGCGGCCTGTCCGCGTGCGGCTGTGTCGCTCGCGTCCGTCTCAGACGGCGATCGCGACCTCCGCGAGGCCGCCCTGCTGGGCGACGACCGTGCGGTCGGCGGTGCCGCCGGGCACGAGGGCGCGGACGGTCCAGGTGCCTTCGGCCGCGTAGAAGCGGAACTGTCCGGTGGCGGAGGTGGGGACCTCCGCGGTGAACTCGCCGGTCGAGTCGAGCAGCCGGACGTAGCCCGTCACCGGCTCGCCGTCGCGGGTCACCTGACCCTGGATGGTGGTCTCACCGGGCTTGATCGTCGAGGCGTCCGGGCCGCCGGCCTTCGCTCCGCACATGTCTCTCTCCAGAGGGGGTCTGACCAGAAGGTCGGGTCGGTGGGGTTACTTGTTGGCGCCCAGCTCGATCGGCACGCCGACGAGGGAGCCGTACTCGGTCCAGGAGCCGTCGTAGTTCTTGACGTTCTCGACACCGAGCAGCTCGTGCAGCACGAACCAGGTCAGGGCCGAGCGCTCGCCGATGCGGCAGTAGGCGATGGTGTCCTTGGCCAGGTCCACCTGCTCGTCGGCGTAGAGGGCCTTCAGCTCCTCGTCCGACTTGAAGGTGCCGTCGTCGTTGGCGTTCTTCGACCACGGGATGTTGCGGGCGCTCGGCACGTGGCCCGGACGCTGCGACTGCTCCTGTGGCAGGTGGGCCGGGGCGAGCAGCTTGCCGGAGAACTCGTCGGGCGACCGGACGTCGACCAGGTTCTGCGAGCCGATGGCCGCCACGACGTCGTCGCGGAAGGCACGGATGGCGGTGTTCTGCGGCTTGGCCCGGTAGGTGGTCTCGGGGCGCTCGGGCACCTCTTCGACCAGCTCGCGGGCGTCCAGCTCCCACTTCTTGCGGCCGCCGTCGAGGAGCTTGACGTTGTCGTGGCCGTAGAGCTTGAAGTACCAGTAGGCGTAGGACGCGAACCAGTTGTTGTTGCCGCCGTACAGGATGACCAGGGTGTCGTTGCCGATGCCCTTCGCCGACAGGAGCTTCTCGAAGCCCTCCTGGTCGATGAAGTCACGGCGGACCGGGTCCTGGAGGTCCTGGGTCCAGTCGATCCGGATCGCGTTCCTGATGTGGTTCTTCTCGTACGCGGACGTGTCCTCGTCGACCTCGACGATGGCGATGTCCGTGTTGTCGAGGTTTGCCTCGACCCAGTCGGCGTCGACCAGGACGTCGCTGCGGCTCATGCTCGTTCTCCTCCGGGGCAGTTACGGCGGGGTGCAAGAAAGGAGGGTGCGCGGTCGGGACTCGCCGGCGGCCGACGCACGGACGCTCCTCGATGGAGGGCGTCGGGAGGGCGCGGAAGGCCGGCTGGGCTTCCGCTCAGACAGGGCGACAGAGCATGGCGGCGACGCGGCACAGGTCTACTGCCCGCCGCTTCGTGAGATCCGCCTGTCGCTGCTTCATGCGGTCGATCGTAGGGACGTAGGGGTGGACGTGTCACCAGTGCTCCGCATGGTGAGACGTCATCGTCCGCATAGTGAGAAACGCAGAGCGCCCGGGCCGTCACCGCACGGCTTCCGGGCGCTCCTGGTCATCGGTGTCGGTCAGCACACCTGTGCCACGGACGGGGCGTCTCGCCTGTCGGACACCGCCGTCCATCGGTGGTGGACTACCCGGCGAGACGGACGTGGGAACCCTTCACCGTGATCTCCACACCGTTCTTCGCGGCCTCGACCTTGTCGAGCTGGATGCCGCCGGGCAGGTCGTCGATCTTCTGCTCGAAGTCGGTGATGCCGCGCACCTCGTCCTCGGCGACCTGGAACGGACCGAAGCTGGGCAGCGAGTCGGCGTGCACCCGTACGGTGTCGCCCTCGGCGGTGACCGTGCTCAGCACGGAGACGGGCTGCGGCAGCTTGGTGCCGCCGATGCTCGCCTCGACGGTGACCTTGATCTTGCCGTTGCCGCCGTCGGAGAGACCGATGACCCGGGCCGTGGCCGGGCCGATCTCGGTGGGCTCGGACTTGGCGGTCTTCAGCAGCTCCGCGTAGCTGATCGACGCGGTGCCGGTGGCGCGGGACGCGGTGGCGGAACTGTAGTCGCCGGAGAACTCGACGCCCTTCATGTTCGCCTCGAGATCGTCGATGCGGATCTTCTGGCCGTCGGCGCCGGCGACGGCCTCGTAGCCGTCGATGCCGACCTCGACGTCGTCCAGCTCACCGCCGGCGACCTGGGTGAGGAAGGGGAAGCCCTTGATGGACACGTCCGGGGTGGTCGCCAGGTTCTCGTTGGCCCGGAGCTTGTCCGCGACCTCGCCCTCGGCGAAGTTCACGGCGAGGCGGTCGGCGAGCACGAACAGGCCGCCCAGGACCACGACGACGACCAGCAGTATTCGAAGCGCTCGCATGCGGTGGTTCCCCCACGATCATCGGACGGTCATTGACCACTCACGGTAACTCCGAACGCGGAGGGTGGCCGGAATTGTCGATCACCTGTGACACGGGCGGACGCCCGGGTCCCTACCCCAGCGCTCGTCCCAGCACGTACACCGCCGGTGCCGCGGCGGCCAGCGGCAGGGCCACACCCGCCGTGAAGTGCACGAAGCGCGACGGGTAGTCATAACTGGCCACCCGGTGGCCGATCAGCGCGCAGACCGCCGCTCCCGCGCCGAGCAGCGCCCCCTCGGCACCCAGTCCGGTCATCCCGCCGACCGCGATGCCGGCGCCCGCCGCCGCGAGCAGCGCGACGACCACCGAGGCGGGCGTCGGCAGCGGCAGCGCCCGGGCCACCACGGCGACGGCGACGGCGGTGGCGCCGACCGCCACGGCGTCCGGGTCGGCCCCGAGGTGGCCGGTGGCCAGGATCGCCAGGGCGGCCGAGACGACCGTCGCCATCAGGCCGTACATGCGCTCGTCGGGGTCGGCGTGCGAGCGGAGCTGGAGGACGAGGCAGAGCAGGACCCAGACGCCGAGGCTGCCCAGGATCGCGGCCGGGGCGTTGTCCCGGCCGGCCGCGAGGAGCGCCACGTCGGAGACCAGCGCGCCGAGGAAGGCCAGCGCGATGCCCTGCCGGGCGGGCCACATGCCGTTCAGCCGGAACCAGCCGGCCGCCGTGACGGCCTGGAGGACGACGAGCGGGACGGCCAGCGCGTAGGTGCCGATCGCCGCCGTACCGGCCAGGAGCAGGCCGAGGAGCGCGGTGAGCGCGGCGGGCTGCATGCCGGGTTCGATGATCGGCGAGCGGCCTTCGAGGCGGGCCCGCTGCGCGTCGGTGACGCGGGCGTTGCCGGCCATGGTGGCGGGCCCGTAGGACGGCCCGCCCTCACCCTCCGGCGGCGCCTCGGGGACGGCGGGCGCGGGGACGGGGGCGGGGGCCGGCACGGGCGGTGCGGCATGGGCCACCGGCTGCTCACCGTACGACGCCTGCTGACCGTACGAGGCCTGGTGCCCGTACGACGGCCGCGGGTCGTACGACTCCTGGTACCGCGCCTGCTGCTCGTGCGAGGGCTGCTGGTACTGGCCCTGCTGGTACTGGCCCTGCTGGTACTGGCCCTGCCCGTACTGATCCGGTGGGTACTGCTCCTGCTGGTACTGGCCCTGCCGGCCCTGCTCCTGCTCCTGCTGGGATCGGGGGGCCTGCTGCCGCCAGGCCGGGGCCTCGCCCGTCTGCGGGGGCAGGTAGGCCGTCTCCGCCGGGTCCGCCGCCGCGACGGGCGGCTGCACGCTGGTCTCCCAGGTCTGTCCCTGCCACTGCTGGGTGTGCTGGACATGGGCCTGCGGGTCCTCGTACCCGTGGTCCCGCCGGGCGGGCCACTCCTGCTGCTGCGGGGTCTGCTGCTGGTACGGGTCGTACCCCTGCGGGTACTGCCCCTCGTACGGCTGGTCGCTCATCTCACCCTCCTGCGAACGGCGGGAGCACCTCGACCGTGCCGCCGTCGGCCAGCCGTACCGTCTCATGTCCGCGGGTGCCCACGGGGTCACCGTCGACGAGGAACGAGCACCGCTGAAGCACCCGCGCGAGTTCGCCGGGGTGTCGCTCGCGCGCGGCCCGGAGCGCCTCGGCGAGGGTGTCCGCGTCGTGCGGCTCCTCGGCTACTCCGGCCGCGGCCTTGGCGGCCGCCCAGTAGCGCACCGTGACCTTCGCCATCTCGTCCCTCAGTCAGTCTCTTCGGTGGTCGACGGGATCAGGCTAGCCCGCCCGCGCGGCCGTCCAGGTACCGATGCGGGTGAGGAGGTCGTCGGTGGCGGCGTGCTCGGCGTGGCCCATGCCGGGCTCCACCCAGAGTTCGCCGTGGTCACCGGCGGCCTCGGCCAGCATGCGGGGGTGATCGAGGGGAAAGTAGCCGTCGCTGTCGCCGTGGACCAGCAGCAGGGGCGTGGGCGCGATCCTGGGGACCGCCTCCACCGGGGAGAGCGGAACCGGGTCCCAGTCCCGGTGGTGGATGCGGGTGCGGAAGCCGTAGCGGCCGACCAGGCGGCCCGCGGGGCGGGTGACCAGCCAGTGCAGCCGGCGCATGGGGGCCGTACCCCGGTAGTACCAGCGGGCGGGGGCGCTGACGGAGACCACCGCGTCGACCGTGCCGGTGTGCAGGGCCGCGTGCCGCAGCACCACCGAGCCGCCCATGGAGAAGCCGACGGTCGCCACGCGCGTGTGCCCGAGCCGGCGGGCCAGGGCCACGGCCGCGTCGAGGTCGAGGACCTCGCGGTCGCCCACGGTGGAGCGGCCGCCGGAGCGTCCGTGCCCGCGGAAGGAGAAGGTGACGACGGCCCCGTGGCGGGCGAGCGCCGAAGCGATCCGGCGCACGTGCGGGCGGTCCACGTCGCCGGTGAAGCCGTGCGCCACGACGAACACCAGGCCGCGGGAAGGGGACGCCGAGGTGTCGTCCACGGCCGCACCCGGGTCGTACACGGAATCGATGGAGACGCCGTCGGCCGTGGGCAGGAACGTCCGCGACGGTGTCCTCGTGCCCGTCTCAGCACTCGGACGAACGGTGGAACGTGCCACATGACCTGCCGGACCGTTGCTCATGTGGGCTATTCTGCTGGGCAGAGGACTCGGGCAGCGTAGCCCCCGGGTCCTTTTGTGCTTTCGGAAGCGTTGTATACGAAGCGGGAAACAGCAGGTGACCGCAGGTGTACGGGCCCCGGGACGCGCAGCGCAGTGCCGCAGTGCCGCAAACGTCCTCGCAGGGACCGAGGAGGAACCAGACGTATGAGTTCTCTGCTGCTCCTGACCAACGCCCTCCAGCCGTCGACGGAGGTGCTGCCCGCGCTCGGACTTCTGCTGCACAACGTGCGGGTGGCTCCCGCGGAGGGCCCCGCCCTCGTCGACACCCCGGGCGCCGACGTCATCCTGATCGACGGGCGCCGTGACCTCCCGCAGGTCCGCAGCCTGTGCCAGCTGCTGCGCTCCACCGGCCCCGGCTGTCCGCTCATCCTGGTCGTCACCGAGGGCGGCCTCGCCGCCGTCACCGCCGACTGGGGCATCGACGACGTCCTGCTCGACACCGCCGGCCCGGCGGAGGTCGAGGCACGGCTTCGGCTGGCGATGGGCCGCCAGCAGATCGTCAACGACGACTCCCCCATGGAGATCCGCAACGGCGACCTGTCGGTCGACGAGGCGACCTACTCCGCCAAGCTCAAGGGCCGCGTCCTCGACCTCACCTTCAAGGAGTTCGAACTCCTGAAGTACCTGGCGCAGCACCCGGGCCGCGTCTTCACCCGCGCCCAGCTCCTCCAGGAGGTCTGGGGCTACGACTACTTCGGCGGCACCCGGACCGTCGACGTGCACGTACGACGGCTGCGCGCCAAGCTCGGCCCGGAGCACGAGTCGCTGATCGGAACCGTCCGCAACGTCGGTTATCGATTCGTTACCCCCGAGAAGGTCGACCGCGCCGCCGAGGAGGCCAAGGCCGCGGCGGACCGGGCAAAACCGGAGGATGGGGACACCGAGGCGTCCGTGGGCGCCGAGGAGATCTCCGCCGAGGCGTAGCCGCCGCTCAGGCGGGGCGTCGCTTCCGCACAGGGAAGCCGTGAGACGCCCTGCCCCGGGCGGATCCATCCGCGTAGACTCCGCGCGTGGCCAAGGTAACCAGGGATGACGTGGCACGGCTGGCGGGGACGTCCACCGCCGTCGTCAGCTATGTCATCAACAACGGACCCCGGCCGGTCGCCCCGGCCACGCGCGAGCGTGTCCTCGCCGCCATCAAGGAACTGTCGTACCGGCCCGACCGGGTCGCGCAGGCGATGGCGTCACGGCGGACGGACCTCATAGGCCTGATCGTGCCGGACGCGCGCCAGCCCTTCTTCGGGGAGATGGCGCACGCGGTCGAACAGGCCGCGTCCGAGCGCGGAAAAATGGTGCTGGTCGGCAACTCCGACTACGTCGGCGAGCGCGAGGTCCACTATCTGCGCGCCTTCCTGGGCATGCGGGTCTCCGGCCTGATCCTCGTCAGCCACGCGCTGAACGACAACGCCGCCGCCGAGATCGACGCCTGGGACGCCCGGGTGGTGCTGCTGCACGAGCGCCCGGAGGCCATCGACGACGTCGCCGTCGTCACCGACGACCTGGGCGGCGCCCAGCTCGCCGTCCGCCACCTCCTGGAGCACGGCTACGACTACGTGGCCTGTGTGGGCGGCACCGCGGACACGCCGTCCGTCGGCGACCCGGTCTCCGACCACGTCGAGGGCTGGCGGCGGGCCATGGACGAGGCCGGCATCCCCACCGAGGGCCGGCTGTTCGAGGCCCCCTACAACCGTTACGACGCCTACCAGGTGGGCCTGGAGCTGCTGTCGGGCCCGGACCGGCCGCCGGCCGTCTTCTGCTCCACCGACGACCAGGCGATCGGCCTGCTGCGGGCGGCCCGCGAGCTGCGTATCGACGTGCCCGGCGAACTGGGCGTGGCCGGCTTCGACGACATCAAGGAAGCCGCGCTCGCCGACCCTCCGCTGACCACGGTCGCCTCCGACCGCTCGGCGATGGCCCGCGCGGCCGTCGACCTCGTGCTGGACGACGGGCTGCGGGTCGCGGGCTCGCGCCGCGAGCGGCTCAAGGTGTTCCCGTCCCGGCTGGTGGTCCGCCGCTCCTGCGGCTGCGAGTGAGCCCGTAAGGCCCTGATCAGCCTCCGGCCACCCCATGTGAGAGGTCTCCGAGAGCGACCGGCTTCCTGCCGGTAGCGTCTTCACATCGGGCGTACGAGGTTCTGCCGGGCTTCTCAGGGAGCACTCAGGCGGCTCTCATGGTCGGGGGGAAAGCTCTGTTCCATGACCGAGAGCTTCCGCCGCAGCGGCGAGTACGAGAACCACGAGAACCCGTACCAGGGCGCCCCGCAGCACGCTTCCGCCCCGGTGAACCCGGAGTGGCCGCCCCCGCCGGCGTACCGGCCGGCCGCGCCGCAGCCGGTCGGAGCGCAGCCGGTCGAGCCGGGCGCCGGGTGGGGGTCGCCGGCCCAGTCCGGCGGCGCCCGGGACACCGCGGCCGCCGGCGACGGCAACGGCGGCGGGACCGCTCTCCTGACCCCCGTGGCCGCCGAGCCCGCACCCGTTCCCCCGAGGAGGCGCGCGACGCGCGGCCCGATGGCGCTGCTCGCCGCCGTGGCGATCGTCGCCGCCGCGATCGGCGGCGGCACCGCCTACGGCATCCAGGAGCTGACCGGCAAGGACCAGGTCGTCGCCTCCTCCACGACCACCAGCGTGGTGCCGGCCAGCAAGAGCGGTGACGTGGCCAGCATCGCCGCCGCGGTCAGCCCGAGCGTCGTCGAGATCAACGCCACCCTCAGCGGCGGCTCCTCGACCGGCTCCGGCGTGATCATCACCAGCGACGGCGAGATCCTCACCAACAACCACGTCATCGCCGGCGCCTCCTCGATCAAGGTGTCCACCAGCGACGGCAAGGAGTACACCGCCAAGGTCGTCGGCACCGACAGCAAGAAGGACCTGGCACTGATCAAGCTGGAGAACGCCTCCGGCCTGAGGACGGCCACCCTCGGCAACTCCGACGGCGTCAAGGTCGGCGACACGGTCGTGGCGATCGGCTCCCCCGAGGGCCTCACCGGCACCGTGACCAGCGGCATCGTCTCCGCCCTCGACCGGGACGTGACCGTCTCCACCGACGAGAGCCAGGGCCAACAGCAACAGCAGCAGGGCGGCGGCTGGCCGTTCGAGTTCGGCGGCCGGCAGTTCAACGGCGACACCGGCTCGTCCACCACGACGTACAAGGCGCTCCAGACGGACGCCTCCCTCAACCCCGGCAACTCCGGCGGCGCCCTGATCGACGCCAACGGCGACATCATCGGCATCAACTCCGCGATGTACTCCGCCGCCGACGCCACCTCCTCCACCGCCGGCAGTGTCGGCCTCGGCTTCGCCATCCCGGTCAACACCGTCAAGGCCGACCTCGCCACCCTGCGGGCCGGCGGCTCCGACAGCTGAATCCCCTTCCAGCACTCAGGGAGTACGTCATGATCAAGCAGGTTTCGCACCCGGTGACCGGCGTCGGCCCGGCCGACCTCGCCCTGGCCCTCGACGTGGCGTACGCACTGCACGCCCCGACGGCACCGGCCCGCCCCGCCGAGGTCGCCGTCCCGCAGCTGATGGGTCTGCGTACCGGTGCCACCCGCCCGCACCGCCGCAAGGTGCCGTTGAACCGGCTCACTACGATGCGAGGCTGAGAGCGACACCGCCCGCAGCACCCGCCCCCCCCACCGCACCCGAGGATCCACGCCATGAGCCCCGCCGAAGGCGACCGTGACACCCAGCGCATCCTGATCGTCGACGACGAGCCGGCGGTGCGCGAAGCGCTCCAGCGCAGCCTCGCCTTCGAGGGCTACGCCACAGAGGTCGCCGTGGACGGCGCGGACGCCCTGGAGAAGGCGACCGCCTACCGGCCCGACCTGGTCGTCCTCGACATCCAGATGCCCCGCATGGACGGCCTCACCGCCGCCCGCCGCATCCGCGGCGCCGGGGACACCACCCCGATCCTCATGCTGACCGCCCGCGACACCGTCGGCGACCGCGTCACCGGGCTCGACGCGGGCGCCGACGACTACCTGGTCAAGCCCTTCGAACTGGACGAGCTGTTCGCCCGCGTGCGGGCCCTGCTGCGGCGCAGCTCCTACGCGGCGGCGGCCGGCGCGAACACCGACGACGACGCCCTCACCTTCGCCGACCTGCGCATGAACCTCGCCACCCGGGAGGTGACGCGCGCCGGACGGGCCGTGGAACTGACCCGTACCGAGTTCACCCTGCTGGAGATGTTCATGGCGCACCCGCGCCAGGTCCTCACCCGCGAGCAGATCCTCAAGGCGGTGTGGGGCTTCGACTTCGAGCCCTCGTCCAACTCCCTCGACGTGTACGTCATGTACCTGCGCCGCAAGACGGAGGCGGGCGGCGAACCGCGCCTCGTGCACACCGTGCGCGGCGTGGGATACGTGTTGCGGCAGGGCGGCGCGGAGTGAACAGGGTCGTACGACGGTTCCGGACCCTTCCCATCAGGGCCCGGCTGTCGATGCTGGTCGCCGCGGCGGTCGCGTTCGCGGTGGCGGCGGTTTCGGTGACCTGCTGGTTCATCGTGCAGGGGAAGTTGTACGAGCAGGTCGACGGCGATCTGCAGCACGGCATGCGGGCGCCCAAGATGGAACTTCTGAACGCCCTCAACAACTGCACGGACAGCCCGGAGGGCACCACCACCCCGTTCCGGAACAACTACATCCAGGTGGTCAAGGAGGACGGGACCGCCTGTCTCGTCCAGGACTCCATCGGCAAGGTCAAGGTCAGCCAGTCCGACAGGCGGCAGATCGAGGACGGCAACACCGACGAGCTGTACTTCCGTGACGGCACGGACTCCGACGGCGAATCCGTCCGAGTCATGGTCCAGCCCCTGGGCGGCACCACCACCGTCAGCGGGGAGCCCGGCCCCAACGTCGGTCTGATCGTCGCACTCTCCCTGAAGGGCACCGAGAAGACCCTCAACGAACTCGCCCTCGTCCTCCTCCTCGTCTCCGGGATCGGAGTCCTCGGCGCCGGCGCCGCGGGTCTGGCCGTGGCCCGCGCGGGTCTGCGGCCCGTGGACAAGCTGACCGAGGCCGTCGAGCATGTGGCCCGCACCGATGACCTCGGCATCCGCATCCCCGTGGAGGAGGACGCCGAGGACGAGGTGGCCCGCCTCTCCCGCTCCTTCAACTCGATGACGGCCTCCCTGGCCAACTCCCGAGCACTGCAACAGCAGTTGATCGCGGACGCGGGCCACGAACTCCGCACCCCCCTCACCTCCCTCCGCACCAACATCGAACTCCTCAGCCGCAGCGAGGAGACGGGCCGCCCCATCCCGGAGGCGGACCGCAAGGCGCTCCTCGCGTCCGTCAAGGCGCAGATGACCGAACTGGCCGCGCTCATCGGTGACCTCCAGGAGCTGTCCCGCTCGGACGCCCAGCGGGGTGAGCGGGTCCAGGTGGTCTCCCTGGAGGACACCGTGGAGTCGGCCCTGCGCCGGGCACGGCTGCGCGGCCCGGAGCTGACGATCACGGCCTCGCTGGATCCCTGGTACGTCCGGGCGGAGCCGGCCGCGCTGGAGCGGGCGGTGGTCAACATCCTGGACAACGCGGTGAAGTTCAGCCCGGTGGGCGGCTCCGTCGAGGTCGGTCTCGCCGACGGTGTCCTGACCGTCCGCGACCACGGCCCCGGCATTCCCGAGGACGAACTCCCGCACGTCTTCGACCGGTTCTGGCGCTCCCCGAGCGCGAGGGCCCTGCCGGGCTCGGGCCTCGGCCTGGCGATCGTCGCGCGCACGGTCCGGCAGGCGGGCGGCGAGATCACGCTGGCCGGCGCGGAGGGCGACGGCACGCTGGTGACCGTACGTCTGCCCGGGGCGCCGACGCCTCCGCCCGAGCTGCCGTAGGACGTGCGCGGCCGTACTCCCCGGGAGAGTGCGGGAGTTCGGCAACCTTTCCGCCGTGGGCGGCGACCATCCCGTGACCCGCATCTCTTCCGGGTGGTCCCCCTCCCACGGAAACGGAACCCCACACATGACCGACATCCGTCGCAAGCCCCGGCACCGCAGGCGCAGGACCGCCGTGGCGGTGGGCGTGCCCCTCGCCCTCACGGCCGCCGGCACCTTCGCCTACGGCACGGACCTCGGACTGTTCGGCGCGGACGCGCAGGCCAGCGCGTCCGCGGCCACCGCCGCACCCGCCTGGGCGACCGCCACCGCGGACGGCTTCGCGTCCGTGAACGCGCTCGGCCAGAACGGGACGTACGGCGGCCGGGACGGCAGGACCGTCACCGTGAAGACGCTCGCCGATCTGGAGAAGTACGCGACCGCCGCGGAGCCGTACGTCATCGTCGTCGCGGCGACGATCGACATGAAGCCGGTCGGCAAGGAGATCAGGGTCGCCTCCGACAAGACGATCGTGGGCTCCGGAACCTCCGGGCAGATCGTCGGCGGCGGGTTCTTCCTCGGCACCGGCGTCCACAACGTGATCATCCGGAACCTGACCATCCGGGACGCGTACCAGGGCGTGTGGAACGACAAGGAACACGACTTCGACGGCATCCAGATGGACGGCGCCCACCACGTCTGGATCGACCACAACGACATCCGGCACATGGCCGACGGGCTCATCGACAGCCGCAAGGACACCACCTACCTGACCGTCTCCTGGAACAAGCTCAGCCAGGAGAACAAGGCCTTCGGCATCGGCTGGACCGAGAACGTCACCGCGGACATCACCATCCACCACAACTGGATCCGCGAGACCGAGCAGCGCAACCCCTCCACGGACAACGTCGCCCACGCGCACCTCTACAACAACTTCCTGGAGGACGTGGCGGGGACGGACATCAAGTCCTCGTACGGCAACTACAGCCGCGGCGGGACGAACATGATCCTGGAGAACTCCTACTTCCAGGGCATCACCAACCCCGTCGTCCGGGACGCCACCGCCACCCTCGTCCAGCGCGGCAACGTCCTGGCCGGGACCACCGGCAAGAACGAGAGCGGCGGCACGGGCGCGGCCTGGGACCCGAAGAAGTACTACGCGTACACCCTCGACAAGGCCGCCGACGTGCCCGCCCTCCTCAAGTCGGGGGCGGGACCGCGCGCTTCCCTCGGCACGACGGCGGCCACGACCGCCACCACCAAGGCCGCCGCCACGACGCTCACCGTCGCCGCCGACGGCTCCGGGCAGTACAGGACCGTGCAGGCGGCCGTGAACGCCGTACCGGTGAACAACCCCTCGCGCGTCGTCATCTCCGTGAAGCCGGGGACGTACCGCGAACTGGTCAAGGTCCCCTCCAACAAGCCGCACGTCACCATCCAGGGCTCGGGCGGCAGCCGCAAGGACACGACGATCGTCTACAACAACGCGTCCGGCACGCCGAAGCCCGACGGCTCCGGCACGTACGGCACCGGCGGCAGCGCCACCGTCGCCGTGGAGGCGGACGACTTCCAGGCCCGCAACCTGACCATCTCCAACGACTTCGACGAGGCCGCCCACCAGGACATCGCCGGCCAGGCGGTGGCCCTGCGCACCGCCGCCGACAAGGTGCTCCTCGACGGCGTCATCGTCAGCGGCGACCAGGACACCCTGCTGGTGGACACCGCGTCCAAGGACAAGCTGGGCCGCGTCTACATGACGAACTCGTACGTCGTCGGCAACGTCGACTTCATCTTCGGCCGGGCGACCGCGGTGATCGACAAGTCGGTCATCACCCTGAAGAAGCGCTGGAACGGCACCTCCGCCGGCTATGTCACGGCCCCGAGCACGGCGGCCGGCCGCAAGGGCATCCTGATCGCCAACTCCACGGTGAACGGAGACGTCTCCGACCGCACCTTCTACCTCGGCCGCCCCTGGCACGCCGGTGGCGACGCCACCCTCGACCCGCAGACCACGGTCCGCAACACCACCCTGAGTGCCGCGATCCGCACCACGCCCTGGACCGACATGAGCGGCTTCTCCTGGAAGGACGACCGCTTCGCCGAGTACAAGAACAAGGGCGCGGGCGCGGCCACGGGTTCCACGAGCACCGACCGCCCCCTCCTGACCGACGCGCAGGCCGCCAACCAGGAGGTCGCCGACTGGCTGGGCGACTGGACGCCGTCGGCCTAGCCGCGCGACGTGTGAGTCAGGAACGCGGCCCACGAGGCCGCGCCGAAGACGAGCACCCCTCCGTCCGGGACCTTGCTGTCCCGGACGGGGCCGGAGCCGGGGACCGTGTGTTTCATGGTGTCTGTGCTCCTTGCAGCCCTCTGACCGACCGGCCGCCGTCGCTCGTGACTGCGAGCACCGATGTGTCCTCCCCGCTCTCCGGCCCGGGCCCCGCCAGCCCGGCGTACGTCCCGCCCCGCGCCATCAGCTCAGCGTGTGTTCCCGTCTCCACCGGTCGGCGTACGCGCACACGCGGAGAGGCGGCCGCGTCGATGACGCGACCGCCTCTGCGGTGGGAGGACCTCAGGGCCCTCAGGGTCCCGAGGTCCCGGGTCAGTTCAGGATCGTGATGCGGTTCGGCACCGGCGGCGCGATCGGGGCGGTGGCCGAGGAGTTGGCCAGCAGGTACTGCTCCAGGGCGGACAGGTCGTCGAGGCCGACGAGGTCGTTCGTGCCCTGGCCCAGGGTGGTGAAGCCGTCGCCGCCGCCCGCGAGGAAGCTGTTCGTCGCGACGCGGTAGGTGGCGGCCGGGTCGATGGCCGCGCCGTTCAGCTTGATGGAGTCCGTGACGACGCGGTCCGCGCCGCTCTTGGTCAGGTCCAGCGTGTACGACAGGTTCGCCGAGGGCTGGAGGATCTTCGGCGCGCTCGCGTTCCCCCCGCTCACCTGCTCCTTGAGCACCTGGACGAGCTGGGCGCCGGTGAAGTCCTGGAGGTTCACGGTGTTGGCGAACGGCTGGACGGTGAAGCCCTCGGCGTAGGTGACCACGCCGTCGCCCTCGGCGCCCTTGGCGGCGTAGGTCAGACCGGCCCGCACCCCACCGGGGTTCATCAGCGCGAGGTCCGCCTCCGCGTCCAGCTTCTTGCCGTACCAGAGCTGCGCGTCCGCGATCAGGTCGCCCATCGGGGACTCGGTGCCCGTGTTGGGGACGTCGGCGGAGACATGGGCGATCGCACGGTTGCCGATGGGCGCGGCCAGCGTGTTCCACCTGCTGATCAGCTCGGTCATGTCCGTCGCCTTGGGGACGGTCCGGGTGACCACGTGGTTCGCCGACTTCACCGCCGTACGGGCGATGTCACCCGTGAAGCGGTCGTACGTCAGCGTGGTGTCCGTGTAGAGGCGGCCGAACGAGGCGGCCGAGGTCACCGTGCGCGGCTTGCCCGACGGGTCGTTGATCGTGCAGGCGTACGCGGCGTGCGTGTGGCCCGTGACCAGGGCGTCCACCGACGGCGAGATGTTCTTCGCGATGTCGACGATCGGACCGGAGATGCCGTCGCCGGCGCCCGGCGAGTCACAGTTGTAGTTGTAGGAGGTGGAGGCCGGCAGGCCGCCCTCGTGGATCAGCGCCACGATCGACTTCACGCCCTGGCGCTGGAGCTCCTTGGCGTACTTGTTGATCGTCTCGACCTCGTCCTTGAACTTCAGGCCCTTGACGCCCTCCGCGGAGACGATGCCCGGCGTGTCCTCCAGGGTCACGCCGATGAAACCGATCTTGACGTCCTTCTTCTTCCAGACCCAGTACGGCTTCAGGATCGGCTTCCCGGACTTCTCGTCCAGGACGTTCGCCGCGAGGTACGGGAAGTCGGCGCCGCCGAACTCCTCGTCCGTGTAGCAGCCGTCCGTCGGGTGGCAGCCGCCCTTCTGGAGGCGTGCCAGCTCCTTGGCGCCCTCGTCGAACTCGTGGTTGCCGACGGAGGTGACGTCGAGGTCCAGCTTGTTGAGCGCCTCGATGGTGGGCTCGTCGTGGAAGAGACCGGAGATCAGCGGGGAGGCGCCGACCATGTCACCGCCGGCCGCGGTGATCGAGTACTTGTTGCCCTCGCGGGCCTGGCGCAGGTGCGTGGCCAGGTACTCCACACCGCCCGCGTCGATCGTCTTCGTCGTGCCGTCGGCCTGGAGTTCGGTGACCCGGCCGGAGGAACCGCTCGGCGGCTCGAGGTTGCCGTGCAGGTCGTTGAACGACAGCAGTTGCACGTCCTGGTAACGGCTCGGCAGCGGCTTCCCGTGCCTGCCGTCGTGCGCGCCCGCCGGCAGCGCGGCGACCAGCGCGCCGGCGGTGGCCAGACCGGCGGCCGCCGCGAGCAGCCCGTACGTACGGCGTCTGCGGCTCGGATGCGATTGGGCAGTGGCTGGCATGCGCCCCCCTGTGGTGTCTGCTGTGGTGTCGACGTCCTCGGGGCCGGGGAGGCCCTGCGAGGCGTCTGAGGGAGTGGCCCCGTCGGGCCGCAGCCTAGAGTCAACGCGCGTAGCGCGACAGGGGGTTCTTGGTTACATCCTGGTTTCCCTTTGCCCTTTCCTTGTCGTCCGCTGTGCCCCCACCCCCTTCGCCCTCCCTGCCACCGGTACGTCACCGTCCTCCCTTTCCGGATCGAGCCCCGTCCCCTTTCCCGGTGCCGCCACTTTGCCGAGCCCGCCCTTTACCCTCGTACGCATGACCAGCGACGACCCCGTAGCGGCCCCCGGTTCCCGATCCATCGAGACCCTCTCCGCGCTCTCCCCCGCACAGACCGAGGCCGTCCTCGAACTGCTCGCGGAAGCCGCCCACAGCGACGGCCGGCAGGCGGTGTCCGAACAGGGCCGGCTGCAACTGCGCGGTGGCCCTCGCGAGGGCGTCTCCCACCTCCTGCTCTCCGTGGCCGACGAACTCGTCGGCTACGCCCAGCTGGAGGACACCGACCCCGTCGAGGCCCCGGCCGCCGAGCTGGTCGTCCACCCCGCGCACCGCGGGCACGGGCACGGTCGGGCCCTCGGCTCCGCCCTGCTCGCCACCTCCGGCAAACGCCTGCGGGTCTGGGCCCACGGCGGCCACTCCGCCGCCAGGCACCTCGCCCAGGTGCTCGGGCTGACGCTGTTCCGCGAACTGCGCCAGATGCGCCGGCCCTTGACCGACCTCGACCTGCCCGACCCGGTGCTCCCCGAGGGAGTGACCGTCCGGACCTTCGTCTCCGGTCAGGACGACAGCGCCTGGCTGGCCGTCAACGCCGCCGCCTTCGCCCACCATCCCGAACAGGGCTCCCTCACCCAGCGCGACCTCGACGACCGCAAGGCCCAGCCCTGGTTCGACCCCGCCGGCTTCTTCCTCGCCTTCCGCGGGGAGCGGCTCATCGGCTTCCACTGGACGAAGGTCCATGCCGAGGAGGGGCTCGGCGAGGTCTACGTCCTCGGTGTCGCCCCCGGTGCCCAGGGCGGCGGCCTCGGCAAGTCCCTCACCACGATCGGCCTGCGGCATCTGGCGGCCCAGACGCTGCCCACGGCCATGCTCTACGTCGACGCCGACAACAAGGCGGCGGTGTCGGTCTACGAGCGGCTGGGGTTCGTCACGTACGAGACGGATCTGATGTACCGGACGGAGACCTGACGGTCCCGACGCTCATCGCACTCCCCGAGAGGGGGCGCCCCCGGACGGACGGAGCCGCACTGCCCTGCGTCTCAGAGGCTCCGGCGTGCACAGCGCCGTCGACACCAGCGTCACCACCAGGAGCACCGCCCATCTCAGATGGGTCTCCTCCCACCAGCGGTGCCCCGGCAGGGCCAGCAGTCCCCAGCGCGCCGGGAGGAGGACGGCCACCGCGGCCGCCGCGCCGAGCCAGGTCGCCGCTCGCCTTCCCACCTGCGCGCCGTCGGTGAGGCGCACGGCGGCGGTCGCGAGGGCGATGGCGCCGCCGGCCGTCGCCAGGGCCTCCAGGGTGGCCGGGGCCACGGGCGGGCGGGTCGGTCCGGGCAGCAGAAGCAGGGCCGCCGTCCACCACAGGCCGAGGAGCGGGACGGCCATCGCCAGGCGCAGGCCGGCGCGGAGGGGGCGGCCGAGCGGGGTCGCGGCGGTCGTGTGCCGGGCCGGGTCGTCGAGCAGGAAGGCCGCACCCACCGCGCCGGTCAGCGCGGTCAGCCGAAGCACCACCAGGCCCAGGTCCTCTCCCGGTGCCCGGTCCGGCAGCCGCGTACTCGCCGCGAGCAGCAGGCCCGATCCCGCCGTGGCGGTCAACGTCAGCCGGGGCAGGGACCGCCACACCGGCGGGGCGAGGGACCGGAGCAGGGCGCGGAGTCGGGGGCGCGAGGTCGGGCCGTGGCCGTCGGGGTCGGTCACCCGTCGCACGGCTCCACCGCCGTGGCCGTCGGTGCGGGTCAGACGTCGCACGACTCCACCCCCCGCGGCACCGCGACGCCCAGCAGCTCCGCCGCTTCGGCCGTCGAGGTCCGTGCGGAGGTCAGCTCCGCCCAGTGCGCCTTGACCCGGGCGGTGACCTCGGTCCGGGGCCGGGCGAGCAGTTCGCCGATGACCGTCGTCTGGTGGGCCGTCAGGCCCAGTCCGTTCGTGGGGGCCAGGACCTCACCGGAGCCGGTGGTGCTGTCGTCGAGCCGCACGTCCCCGAACGTGGTCGTCGGGGTGGGGTCGGTGCCGAGCACGAGCCACATGATCGTCACCGCGCGGGCGTCGCACATGCCCTTCGTCGTCGCGTCCTCGGTGCCCGCCACCAGGACGGTGGCGACTCCCACCGCGAACTCGGGGACGCGGTTGCCGCCCCAGCGGGTGCCGACCGTCACCTCGCCCGGGGTGGCGGAAGGGGTCAGCGCGGAGTCGGCCTCGATACCGCCGCTGGTGTCGATGCGCTGGCGCACCGTCAGGCGTGCCTCGGCCGCGCTGCCGCCGGCCGCGGACCGGAGCCGGTCGACGACCGCCGCCCAGTCGTCCCGCACACCCTGCCACTCGGGGAAGGAGCAGTACGTCGATCCGTCGTACCGCGTGCACGACTGGACCTTCTGCGGAGTCGTGGACGCCGTCTTCCGGGCCGCCTCCAGGGCTGCCGTGTCCTGCGGGAGCTGACCGATCGCGCCGGCCGCGGTGACCGTGAGGGCGAGGGCGGTCGCCGCCTTGACGGCACGGGTGCGGCCGCCGGACAGCAGGAGGGCCGCGCAGCTCAGCAGGGCGCACAGCCCCAGCAGATAGAGCGCGTGCCAGGCGGAGGGGCGGCCGAGGAGGTCGCTGGGGACCGGGTCGCCGCCGGAGATGCCGGAGAAGACCATCGGGGAGAGCCAGCCCGCCCCCGGGTCGTCCGACTCGGTCCCTTCGCTGGCGAGGACCATCAGCAGGTACGCGGCGACCACGAAGAGCATGGGAGCGAAGGACGTGGGCGCGAGCCGGGCCAGCAGGACGCCGGTGACGCCGGCCATCAGGACGACCAGCGGGCCCACGGCCAGTTCACCGATCGCGCCGTGCCCGATCGCGCCGGGCTTCAGCGCTTCCCGGGTGTACTCGACGGCGACGACGACCGCGGTGAGCGCCCCGAACGGCACCGCGGAGAGCATGTGTGCGAGGACGCGCCGCCAGGGCTCCATCGCCATGACGTCGAACTGCTGGGCCGTGCCGTGCTTGCGCGAGCGCAGGGCGGCGGCGTTGGTGCAGACGAGCAGGGCGATGGCGAGGAGCAGGGGCGCCGTCTGGGTGCCGCGGTCGACCGTGTTGAGGACGGGGTGGTCGCTCATGCCGTCCTGGAACAGCATCCGCGCGGCGGTGAAACCTACGTAGGCCAGCAGGAAGACGAGGACGGGGACCTGGAGGAGGAGTTCGCGGGCCTCGAAGCGGGCCAGGGCGAGAACGGGGCCGGTGCGGCGGCCGCCGGGCTCCTGGGGTTCCGGGAGCCCCGAGGCGGATTCCCGGAGCGTCGTGATCGTGGTGCTCATGCGGTCACCGTCCTGCTGTCGCTGTCGAGGGTGAGCAGATAGCCGTCCTCCAGGGTGGGTTCCACCAGGTCCGCGCCCTCCGGCGGAGTTCCGATGTTGCGGAAGGCGCCGGTGCCGGTGCGCCAGCCGGCCAGGGCGGCCGGATCCCGGTCCGGGCTGCTCCAGACCCGGCCGGCCGCGCGGCCGGTCAGCTCGGCGGGGGTGCCCTCGAAGCGGACGCGGCCCTGCGCGAGGACCACGACCCGGTGGCAGAGCATCGCCACGTCCTCGGTCTGGTGCGTGGACAGCAGGACCGTGCGCCCCTCGCCGGCCTCGGCGATCAGAGCGCGGAAGCGCATCCGCTGTTCCGGGTCGAGACCGACGGTCGGTTCGTCCAGGACGAGGAAATCGGGGTCGCCGACGAGCGCGGCGGCCAGCGCGACACGCTGTCGCATCCCACCGGACAGTCTCTTGATCCGCTTGCCCCGTACGTCGGAGAGGTCGACGGCGTCCAGCACCCGCCGCACCTCGCGGAGCCGGGCGGCACGGTCGGTCAGCTCCTTCAGGATCGCCACGTAGTCGACGAACTCGAAGGCCGTGAAGTCGGGGTGGAATCCCGGTGTCTGGGGGAGGTAGCCGAGCGTGCGGCGCAGGGCGAGGCGGCCGGCCGAGGTGCCGGGGTCGTGGCCCAGGGCGGTGAACTCTCCCCGGTCCGGTGGCACAGCCGTGGCCAGCACCCGCAGCAGGGTGGTCTTCCCGGCGCCGTTCGGGCCGAGCAGTCCGGTGACGCCCCGCGTCAGGCGCAGCGAGACGCCGTCCAGGGCGTGGGTTCCGCCGTAGCGCAGGGAGAGGCCGGTGGCCGTGACGGTCGGGGGCGGGGTGGTCATGCGGGACTCCTGGGATTCCGGTCGGTGGGTGGGGGCCGGCTGGGGCGTCATCCGGCGCCGCCGTCCGTGAAGCCGCCCACGGGACGCGCGTCGAAGCGGTCCCGGGTCTGGTGGAGCAGCACGGTGGCGAGAACCGCGACGGCCGCCGCGACCGACTGCCCGGCCGCCGTGAAGGGCACGAGCGTGGTGGCGGAGTGCGCCTGAGCCTGCGCCACCACCAGCAGCGTCAGCCAGACACCGCCCACCAGGACGGGCGCGAGGACCGGACCCAGCCGGGGGGTCAGCGCCAGTCCGGTGGCCGTCAGGGCGAGCGCGGGCAGCAGCCAGGCCAGGGCCAGCAGTCCGTACCCCGGCAGAGCGAGGGTGGCCAGGCCGTTGAAGGCGAGGCCCGCGGTCAGCACCGCGACCGTCCGGATCATCAGCAGGCGGAACCCGTGCATCGGCGCGACGAGGGCCATCTCGTACGACGGGTCGAGGGCCGGCCCGTACGACAGGGCGACTCCGCCGAGCGGGAGCAGCGGGGCGAGGGCGAGGAACAGCGCGGGCCGGTCCACCACGTGCACCGTCACGACCGTCATGACCAGGAGCGACATCACGGCCAGCAGCCACGACCGGCGCAGCACCGGGGTCGCCGTCAGCAGCCGTGCGGTGTGGTCGGCCACGCCGAGCCGCACCAGCAGCCGCTCGACCGGACTCGGCCGGGGCGCGTCCAGTTCGGCGTCCAGCCGCTCCCAGGCCGCGTCCAGTGCGACCGGGTCGACGGCTCCCGCGAGCCGCGACCGGCATTCGGCACACCCCGTGAGGTGGGTGTCGGCGGACCACAGCAGGGGCGCCGCCAGCTCGCCCCGCGCGTAGGCGCGCAGGTCTTCCTCCGCCACGTGCCACGTCATGCCGGCCCCTCCTTCAGTCTGTCGGCCTCCGCGCGTGCGCGCAGGCGCCCTTCCGCCACGTACCGCCTCATGCCAGCGCCTCCCGCAGGTGCTTGCGGGCCCGCTGGGCCCGCGTCTTGACCGTGCCCGGGGGGATGCCGAGCAGGACGGCGGCCTCCCGGGTGGTGAGTCCGTCGATGACGGTGGCCTGGAGGACCGCCCGCAGCTCCGGCGAGAGACGGGTGAGGGCACCGGCGAGATCTCCGTGCTCCACCCCCGCGAGCACGCGCTCCTCCGCCGAGGCCTCGTCGCGATGGCGGAACCTGGCCAGGGTCTGGCGCAGCCGCCCCCGCGCCCCGTCACCGCGCACGGCGTCGACGAGGCGGCGGGCTCCGATGCGCCACAGCCAGCCGGCCGCGTCCTCGCCGTGGCCCTCCTCACGGAAGCGGGCGGTACCGCGCCACACCGCGAGGAACGTCTCCTGGACGACGTCGTCGACTATCGCGGCGTCGGCGCAGCGGCTGCGCATCCGCGCGGTCAGCCACGGCGCGTAGCGCCGGTACAGCTCCTCGAAGGCGTGACGGTCCCCGTCTGCCGCGATGGCCCGCAGCAGCTCCCCGTCGCTTCTCGTTTCGCTCACATCCCCTCATCGGACGAGCGCCGTCGATCGGTTCACGATCCGGCACCCCAATTTTTTTCCGCCCACGGCCCCCACCGTCGCCCACCGCTCCCCACGCTCGCGCCCCTGCCCCTGCCCCCGCCCCCACGGTCGCCACCGCCTCCCGCTCCCCGCGCCCGCACACGGGCCCCGCCCGGCTCCCGACACCTCCCGACAGCTCCCGGGCTCCCGGCTCCGCACCCCCGCTCCGGCCCCACCCGTCACAGCGCGCCCCCTCGCCCCGCACCCGCTCCCCGTCTGCCGCCGTGCCTCCTGCGCCTACACCGCCCCGACCTGCTCACCATCCCGGTCGCCCTCGCTCTGGCCGCCCCGCCGCCGGTGCCCGCAGGGACCTGCCGTGGCGCCGTAGGCTGCCCGCCGCCGCCACGGTCGCCCCCGCCCCCGCCCGCGCCGCCCGACGCTCGCCGCCCCGCCCTGGCCGCCCCGCCGCCCGCACGGACCCGTCGTGACGCCGTAGGCTGCCCGCGCCGGTCGCCCGACCGGGCGTGACCGTCGCCCCGGGCTCGCCGCCGACCTGGCCATGCCGCATCCGAGGCCGACCGTCACCCGGGTCTCCGGCCTCGCCGGTCACCGGCCTCGACACCGGCTACGTCACGGAGGGCATCGAGGTCGACTCGGGCCTGGTCACCGCCGGTGGGGCGTACATCTCCGACCCCGGCTGCGGGCCGTCCCACCTGAGTGCCGTGCCGAGACGTACGCCAAGCTCGACGTCACCGGCTTCTCGCGGCACGGCGGCGGCCGGCTCAAGGACGCTGGTGGTCAGCTGGAGGCGGCCTCACCGTCGTCGCCTTCGCCCTGCTCACGCGGTCGCCGGCCACGACGGGCACCACCAGCCGCATCCCGACGCCCGCCCCCGAGGCGGCCACCGCCCGACCACCGTCATCACCGCACACGCCCGCCCTGCGAAGCCCCCACCCGCCTCAGCGAACCCCCGCCGGCCCTGCGAAACCCCCACCCGCCTCAGCGAACCCCCGCCACTCCGGTGAGCCCCACCACCTCGGCAAGCCCGCCCCCCGAAGCCCCCACCGCACCCCCGCAGGCCCCCAGTAGGCCCCCAGTAGGCCCCCCGCAAGCTCCCACAGGCCCCCACAGGCCTCCGCAGACCCCCCGAGCCTCACCCACCCGCAGCCGTCAGCCAGCCCCACCCACCCCCGCAGGCCGCCGCCAGATATCCCGCACGCCATGTCTCCGTAACCACCGGTTCAGACGGCCTTGCGAGGCTCGGGCAATGAACCGCGCCGTGCCCGAGCCCTCGCCGCCCCCCGAGGACGAACTCCGCGCCGGGAACGCCGCCGCGCTCCCCCGCGCGCGTTCCGACGCGCCTGTGTCGCTGTCGGCGCGGAAGAATAGGTCCATGAGCCAGTCGAACGCCCAGGCCAAGGTCCAGCACGAGCAGCCCTCCGTGGGCTCCATAGCCGCGCACCGCCCGCACACGGTGGCCGCCGTGGTCTCCGATCTGGAACCCGACATCGACGCCGACCTCGACGGCTACGAGGAGTCGCCGTACGACGGGCCCCAGCTTCCCCAGGGTCGCTTCCTCGACCGGGAGCGCAGTTGGCTGGCGTTCAACGAGCGGGTTCTCGAACTCGCCGAGGACCCCA
Organism: Streptomyces sp. NPDC006259; assembly: GCF_042870975.1. Taxonomy (NCBI): domain Bacteria; kingdom Bacillati; phylum Actinomycetota; class Actinomycetes; order Kitasatosporales; family Streptomycetaceae; genus Streptomyces; species Streptomyces sp. NPDC006259. Next base: position 371,145 of record NZ_JBIAHY010000008.1, read on the forward strand.
ACACGCCCCTGCTGGAACGGGCCAACTTCCTCGCCATCTTCGCGAGCAACCTCGACGAGTTCTTCATGGTCCGGGTGGCCGGCCTCAAGCGCCGTATCGCCACCGGCGTGGCCACCCGCTCCGCCTCCGGCCTCCAGCCGCGCGAGGTGCTGGAGATGATCTGGGCCCGCTCCCGCGAGCTGATGGCGCGGCACGCCGCCTGCTACCACGAGGACATCGCGCCGGCCCTCGCCCAGGAGGGCATCCACCTGGTCCGCTGGGGAGAGCTGACGGAGAAGGAGCAGGCCCGCCTCTTCACCCTGTTCCGGCACCAGATCTTCCCGGTGCTGACGCCCCTGGCGGTCGACCCGGCGCACCCCTTCCCGTACATCTCGGGTCTCTCCCTGAACCTCGCGGTGATCGTGCGCAACCCGGTCAGCGGGCACAAGCACTTCGCGCGCGTGAAGGTGCCGCCGCTGCTGTCCCGCTTCCTGGAGTGCTCCCCGGGCCGTTACGTCCCCGTCGAGGACGTCATCGCCGCCCACCTGGAGGAGCTGTTCCCGGGCATGGAGGTGCTGGAGAGCCACGCCTTCCGCCTCACCCGCAACGAAGACCTCGAGGTCGAGGAGGACGACGCCGAGAACCTCCTCCAGGCCCTGGAGAAGGAACTCATGCGGCGCCGCTTCGGGCCGCCGGTGCGCCTGGAGGTGGAGGAGTCCATCGACCGCGAGGTGCTCGACCTGCTGGTGCGCGAGCTGAAGATCGGCGAGGCCGAGGTGTACCCGCTGCCGGGCCCCCTGGACCTCACCGGCCTCTTCCGCATCCACGGCCTGGACCGGCCCGAGCTGAAGTACCGCAAGTTCGTCGCGGGCGTCCACCGCGACCTGGCGGAGGTCGAGTCGGCCTCGGAGCCCGACATATTCGCCGCGCTGCGCAACCGTGACGTGCTGCTGCACCACCCGTACGACTCGTTCTCCACCTCCGTGCAGGCGTTCCTCCAGCAGGCGGCCGACGACCCGGACGTCCTCGCCATCAAGCAGACCCTGTACCGGACCTCCGGCGACTCCCCGATAGTGGACGCGCTCATCGACGCCGCCGAGTCCGGCAAGCAGGTCCTCGTCCTGGTCGAGATCAAGGCCCGCTTCGACGAGCACGCCAACATCAAGTGGGCGCGCAAGCTGGAGGAGGCCGGCTGCCACGTCGTCTACGGCCTCGTCGGCCTGAAGACCCACTGCAAGTTGTCCCTGGTGGTCCGCCAGGAGGGTGAGACGCTACGGCGTTACAGCCACGTCGGTACCGGCAACTACCACCCGAAGACGGCCCGCCTGTACGAGGACCTCGGCCTGCTCACCGCCGACCCGCAGGTCGGCGCGGACCTCTCCGACCTCTTCAACCGGCTCTCCGGCTACTCCCGCCGCGAGACCTACCGCCGGCTGCTGGTGGCCCCCAAGTCCCTGCGCGACGGCCTGATCTCGCGGATCGACAAGGAGGTCCAGCACCATCGCGCCGGACGTCCCGCCCACGTCCGCATCAAGGTCAACTCGATGGTGGACGAGGCGATCATCGACGCCCTCTACCGGGCCTCGCAGGCCGGTGTCCCGGTCGATGTCTGGGTGCGCGGCATCTGCGCCGTGCGGCCGGGCGTGCCGGGCCTGTCGGAGAACATCCGGGTCCGTTCGATCCTCGGCCGTTTCCTGGAGCACTCGCGGGTGTTCGGCTTCGGCAACGGCGGCGAGCCCGAGGTGTGGATCGGCAGCGCCGACATGATGCACCGCAACCTCGACCGTCGCATCGAGGCGCTGGTCAGGGTCGTCGACCCGGCCCACCGCGCGGCCCTGAACCGGCTCCTGGAGACCGGCATGTCGGACTCCACCGCCTCCTGGCACCTCGGTCCGGACGGCGAGTGGACCCGGCACGCCACCGACGCGGACGGCCAACCCCTGCGCAACGTCCAGGAGATGCTCATAGACGCCCGGAGGCGCCGGCGTGGCACAGCGACACCATGACCTGACGGACCGTGCGGCCGGGCCCACCGCCCGGCCCGTGACCGGGGAGGCCCTCGCGGGCTATCTCCGGGGCCAGGCGACCGAGTTCCTCCGCGCGCTGCGCCTGCACCGGGAGGCCGGCGGCGGGCCGAACGGCTCGGGAGGCGGCACGGCGGACGCCGTCGACGCGGCGCGCGCCCTGCGCCGCTCGGCCCGCCGGATCAGCGGCAGCCTGCACACCTTCCGCCCGCTGCTCGACCCCGGCTGGACGGAGGAGATCCGTCCCGAACTGGCCTGGCTGTCGGGCACCCTGGCGGTGGAGCACGCCTGCGAGTCCCGCCTGGAGCGGCTGCTGCTCGCACTGCACCGGCTGTCGGGGACGACGGCGGTACCGACGCAGGCCCTGGGGACGGGAGGGGGAACAACCCCCGCGACGGCGCTGTCCGTGGCGATGGCCCCCGAGCCGGCCGTCCCCGCGGGAACGGCCCCCGCCACAGCCCTGGCCGCGGCCGCGGCCCCCGGCACAGCCGCGTCGGCGGCGACAGCCACGGCCTCAGCCCCGGCCACGGCACGGAAAGCCGGCGCCACGCCCGACCGCGCCACCCCCGACCACGCAGCCCCCGACCGCGGCAACCTCACCGTGGGCGCGGCCAAGGCGGGCGCCCTCCTCGACCGTCAGCTCACCCTCGCCCGCACCCGGGCCCACTCCACCGCTCTCCAGGCCCTCGGGTCCTCCCGCTTCCACGCCGTCGCGGACAAGGTCGCCGTCCTGGCCAGCGAGGTCCCCCTCCTGCCGCGGGCCGCCGGCGCCGATCCGCGCCCGCTGGCCGCCGCGGCCGAGGAGCGCCTCGCGGAAGCGGTGGCCGCGCTGCCCCTGGTGACCGCGGGCCATCCGTACAACGCGGAGGCGCTGGTCCACGGGTTGTCCCCGGACCCGTCCCCGCACCCGCAGGACGCCCCCTGGCACCAGGTCCGCCTCCTGCTGCGTCTGCACCGGTACGCCCTGGAGGCGCTGCACGGCGACGACGCCCCGCCGGACGTCCGGCTGCTCTCGGCGGGCCGGGCCCTCGACCGTCACCGCGACGCCTCGGAGGCCGCGGCCGCGGCGGCCCACGCGGCCCGTACGCCCCGCATCGCCCCGGCCACGGCGTACGCGCTGGGCGTGCTGCACGCGGACCAACGGCACGAGGTGGAGGCGGCCCGTTACGCATTCCAGCGTGCGTGGCAGACGCAGACCGTCGCCACCGGCCCGTCGTAGCCCGCGCGGGCCCAGCCGGCCCGTCGTAGCCCGCGGGCCCAGCCGGCCCGTCGTAGCCCGCGCATGCCCAGCCCTCCAGGAGGCGGTGACCGGTGAACCATCCCGACAGCACTCCCGACGGCAGCACTTCCGACGGCACTCCCGACAACCCTCCCGACGGCGGCTGCGGCGCGACTCCCGTCCGGGCGGCCGGCTGCGTCCTGTGGCGCCGGTCCCCGTCCGACGGCGAGCTGTTGATCTGCCTCGTCCACCGGCCGAAGTACGACGACTGGTCGCATCCCAAGGGGAAGCTCAGGCGCGGCGAGGACTGGCTGGCGTGCGCCGTGCGGGAGGTGGCCGAGGAGACGGGACGTACGGCGCGCCCGGGAGCCCGGCTGCCCACGGTCCGCTATCTCGTCCAGGGCCGCCCCAAGGAGGTCCGCTACTGGGCGGCCGAGGCAGGCGCCGGCCGGTTCGTCCCGAACGACGAGGTGGACCGCGTGGTGTGGCTGTCCCCGTCGGCCGCCCGTGACCGCCTCACCCGGCCGAGGGACCGCGACCTCGTGGACGCACTGCTCAGCGCTCTGGGCCTGGCCTAGCCGGGGCCCGGACCGGAATCACGCTGTGTCCCCGACGTGAGCGTTCCGTGACCTAACCACACCGCCTCCAGGGGTTCACCCCGCGTTCATTCAGGCCCATAGGCGGCTTCACCTGTTCTGCCTAGTTTCGGCCTTACCCGGTGCGGTGCGCGTCCTCGCGGAAGCGTTCGCGCCGCCCAGTCTTCGCACGCCGCCGGATTCAGGACGGCGGCTTCTGGAAGGATCTCCCCAAGTGACGCTTCAGCGCATGAACCGGCGGGCCCTCACCCTCGGTGCTCTCGCCGTCTCCGGCGCCCTGGCCCTCACGGCGTGCGGCTCGGACGACACCGGCTCCGGCAGCGGCGCCAGCTCCGCGGCCGCCACCGGCGCCAGTGACATCAAGTGCGACGACGCCCAGGGTCAGCTCCTCGCCGACGGCTCCTCCGCGCAGAAGAACGCGATCGACGCCTGGGTCAAGAACTTCACCCAGGCCTGCAACCGGGTCCAGGTCAACTACAAGGGCTCCGGTTCCGGCGCCGGCATCACCGCGTTCACGCAGGGCACGGTCGCCTTCGCCGGCTCCGACTCCGCGCTGAAGCCCGAAGAGGTCACCGCCTCCAAGAAGGTCTGCGCCGGCGGCCAGGGCATCGACCTGCCGATGGTGGCGGGACCGATCGCCGTCGCGTACAACCTGTCCGGTGTCGAGAACCTCGTCCTGGACGCGCCGACCCTGGCGAAGATCTTCGACGGCAAGATCAAGAACTGGAACGACGCGGCCATCGCCAAGCTCAACCCCGGCGCGAAGCTTCCCGACCTCCAGATCCAGCCGTACCACCGCTCGGACGAGTCCGGCACCACGGACAACTTCACGAAGTACCTGATCGCCGCCGCCCCGAACGACTGGAAGTACTCCGGCGGCAAGGCCTGGCAGGCCAAGGGCGGCCAGTCCGCGTCCGGTTCCTCCGGTGTCGCCCAGGGCGTCAAGCAGACCAACGGCGCCATCGGCTACATGGAGCTGTCGTACGCCAAGGACGGTCTGGGCACCGTCGCCCTGAACACGGGGGCCGCCGCCCCGGTCAAGGCCTCCTCCGACGCCGCCACCAAGGCCGTCGCGGCCGCCAAGGTCGTCGGCACGGGCAACGACCTGGCGCTGAAGATCGACTACACCAGCAAGGCCGAAGGCGCCTACCCGATCACCCTGGTGACGTACGAGATCGTCTGCGACAAGGGCAACAAGGCCGACACCCTGCCCGCCACCAAGGCCTTCCTGCGCTACCTGGCCAGCGAGCAGGGCCAGGGCATCCTCTCGGGCATCGACTACGCGCCGATCCCCGACACCATCATCACCAAGGTCCGCACCACCGTCGAGGGCCTGAGCTGATCTGAAGGCGCGGTCCGGCGCCGAGGTCATCACCCGGCCCGGACCGCGCCGTCCGGTGCACCGCCGCCAGGGGCCGCACGCACACCCGGCCCCGCCCGAGCCGCCCACCCACGAGCGGCTCCGCAGACCGGAGAACCCCATGGACGCAACGACACAGACGACCGAAGCACCTCCACCCACGGCCCCGCCCGCCACCGCCGAGCACAAGCGCGCGGCACGCGGCGCCACCCGACCCGGTGACCGGATCTTCCTCGGTCTCTCCCGCGGGTCGGGCATCCTGCTGCTCGCGATCATGGCCGCGATCGCGGGCTTCCTCGCGTACCGGGCCTCGCTGGCCATCAGCGAGGACGACGCGAACTTCCTCACCGCCTTCGAGTGGAACACCAGCCTGGTCCCGCCGCGGTTCGGCATCGCCGTCCTCGCCTTCGGCACGGTCGTCTCCTCGATCGTGGCCATGGTCCTCGCCGTCCCGATCGCCGTCGCCATCGCGCTGTTCCTCACCCACTACGCCCCGCGCAGGCTGCGCAACCCGATCTCGTACGTGATCGACCTGCTCGCCGCCGTGCCGTCCATCGTGTACGGCCTGTGGGGCGCCCTGATCCTCGTACCGCACATGGACGGCCTGTTCGGCTGGCTGGACGACTACCTGGGCTGGACCGGGATCTTCTCCTGGGACCGGGGCGCCCCGCGTTCGATGCTCACCGTCGGCATCCTCCTGGCGATCATGATCCTGCCGATCATCACCAACGTCAGCCGCGAGGTCTTCCGCCAGGTCCCGCAGATGCACGAGGAGGCCGCCCTGGCCCTCGGCGCCACGCGCTGGGAGGTCGTGCGGATGTCCGTGCTGCCGTTCGGCCGCTCCGGTGTGATCTCCGCGTCGATGCTGGGCCTCGGCCGCGCCCTCGGCGAGACGATGGCCGTCGCCACGGTCCTCTCCCCCGACTTCGACATCCACGCCAGCCTGCTCAACCCGGGCGGCGGCACCTTCGCCCAGAACATCGCCAGCAAGTTCAACGAGGCGAACGAGTTCGGCCGCGACGCGCTCATCGCCTCCGGTCTTGTCCTGTTCGTCATCACCCTGCTGGTCAACGGCGCGGCCCGAGCGATCATCGCCCGCCGCAAGGAGTACTCGGGGGCCAACGCATGAGCCACGCCGTCGTCGACGACCAGCGCCCCAGCAGCCTGCGCGGCGCCAGCCTGCCCACGTGGTCCCCGTGGGCCATCGCGGGCGGTTCGATCGCCCTGGCCGTGGTCATCGGCTGGGCCGGGGGCCTCGGCAGCCGCGTCCAGTGGGGCCTGATCGCCGGCCTCCTCTTCCTCCTGGCCACCTACGGCATCGCCGCCCGCGTCGAGGGCCGCCGCCAGGCCAAGGACCGCATCGCCACCGCCCTGGTCTGGGTCGCCTTCCTGATCGCCGTCGTCCCGCTCGCCTCGCTGGTCTGGGCGACCGTGCAGCGCGGCACGAAGGTCCTGGACGTCTACTTCCTGACGCACTCGATGGGCGTCGTCGCCGACTCGGAGCCCGGCGGCGGTATCTACCACGCCATCCTCGGCAGCCTGGAGCAGGTCGGTCTGGCCACCGTGATCGGCGCCCCGATCGGCATCCTCACCGCGATCTACCTGGTGGAGTACGGGCGCGGCAACCTCGCGCGCGCGGTCACCTTCTTCGTGGACGTCATGACGGGCATCCCGTCGATCGTCGCGGGTCTGTTCATCCTCAGCCTCATGCTGATGTTCGACATGCAGCCCTTCGGCTTCGCGGGCTCCCTGGCGCTGGCCATCCTGATGATGCCGGTCGTCGTGCGCTCCACGGAGGAGATGCTCAAGCTCGTGCCCAACGAGCTGCGCGAGGCCTCCCTCGCCCTGGGCGTGCCCAAGTGGCGCACGATCCTGAAGGTGGTCGTCCCGACCTCGATCGGCGGCATCATCACCGGCGTCATGCTGGCGGTGGCCCGTATCGCGGGTGAGACCGCGCCCGTCCTCCTCCTCGTGTTCGGCAACCCGTTCATCAACTCGAACCCGTTCGAGGGGGCGCAGGCGTCCCTGCCGCTGTACATCTACCAGCAGTACTCGCAGAGCGCCGGTTCGCAGGCGGCGTACGACCGCGCCTGGGCGGCATCGCTCACGCTGATCGCCTTCGTGATGATCCTCAACCTGGTGGCCCGCGGCATCGCCCGTTGGAAGGCCCCGAAGACCGGTCGCTGAGCACCGACGTGCGGCTGCCGCCGCGCGGAACCCCCCGGCGACCCTTCAGACTTCTGGAAGTGAAGTAGCAGACATGGCGAAGCGAATCGACGTAAGCGGACTGACCGCGTACTACGGCTCCCACAAGGCGATCGAGGACATCTCGATGACGGTCGAGCCGCGCTCGGTGACGGCGTTCATCGGCCCCTCCGGCTGCGGCAAGTCGACGTTCCTGCGCACCCTGAACCGCATGCACGAGGTGACCTCCGGTGGCCGCGTCGAGGGCAAGGTGCTCCTCGACGACGAGGACCTGTACGGCCACGGCATCGACCCGGTGTCGGTGCGGCGCGAGGTCGGCATGGTGTTCCAGCGCCCGAACCCCTTCCCCACGATGTCGATCTTCGACAACGTGGCCGCGGGCCTGCGGCTGAACGGCAGCTACAAGAAGAACGCGTTGCAGGACGTCGTGGAGAAGTCCCTCAGGGGCGCGAACCTCTGGAACGAGGTGAAGGACCGCCTGAACAAGCCGGGCTCGGGCCTCTCCGGCGGCCAGCAGCAGCGGCTGTGCATCGCGCGCGCGATCGCGGTGGAGCCGAACGTCCTGCTGATGGACGAGCCGTGCTCCGCGCTCGACCCGATCTCCACCCTCGCCATCGAGGACCTGATCGGCGAGCTGAAGGAGCGCTTCACGATCGTCATCGTGACGCACAACATGCAGCAGGCGGCCCGCGTCTCCGACCGCACGGCCTTCTTCAACCTGTCGGCCGTCGGCCGGCCCGGCCGGCTGATCGAGATCGACGACACCGAGCGCATCTTCTCCAACCCGTCGGTCCAGGCCACCGAGGACTACATCTCGGGCCGCTTCGGCTAGGCCTCCCGTCCCACCCTTCCCCCGGGTCCGGCCTCTCCTCCGGCCCTTCCCCCGGATCCGGCCTCTCCTCCGGCCTCTCCTCCGGCCTCTCCTCCGGGCCTTCCCCGGGTCCGGCCTCTCCTCCGGGCCTTTCGTACGGCCTTTCTCCGGACCGGGTCGGCCCCGATCAGGGCGGAGGGGTCCGGAGGGCCAAGACCCCTCGCGGTGCTGCATGGCGGTGCCACCGCGAGGACGCAGAGAGCCCGCCCCCTGGCTCCCGGGGGGCGGGCTCGTGCGTGGTGTGTGGGGGGGGAGGGCCGGGGCCTACAGAACCGCCAGGTCGACGATCCAGAAGGCGCAGGCCGCGACGGCCGCCGCCGCCGGCATGGTGATGAACCAGCCGAGCACGATGTTCTTGGCGACGCCCCAGCGCACGGCGTTGACCCGCTTGGTCGCGCCCACGCCCATGATCGCCGAGGTGATGACGTGCGTCGTCGAGATCGGCGCCTTGAAGAGGAACGCGGAGACGAACATGATCGAGGCGCCGGTCGTCTCGGCCGCGAAGCCCTGCGGCGGGTCCAGCTCGATGATCTTGCGCCCCAGCGTCCGCATGATCCGCCACCCGCCGGCGTACGTGCCGAGTGACAGCATCACCGCACAGGCGATCTTCACCCACACCGGAATCGGGTCGTCGGCACTCTGCACATCGCCGATGACGAGCGCCATCACCACGATGCCCATCGTCTTCTGGGCGTCCTGAAGACCGTGCCCGAGCGCCATCCCGGCCGCCGACACCGTCTGCGCGATCCGGAAACCACGCTTGGCCTTGTGCGGGTTGGACCGGCGGAACAGCCACATGATCGCGCACATCACCAGGTATCCGGCGACCAGTCCGACGACCGGCGAGACGAACATGGGGATGACGACCTTGTCCAGCACGCCGGACCAGATGACCTCCGTACCGCCCGCCAGCGCCGCGCCCACCATGCCGCCGAACAGCGCGTGGGAGGAGGACGACGGCAGACCGAAGTACCAGGTGACGAGGTTCCAGACGATGGCGCCGACGAGCGCCGCGAAGAGGATGCCCATCCCCTTCGAGCCCTCGGGCGTCTCGATCAGGCCCTTGCTGACGGTGTGCGCGACCCCGCTGCCGAGGAACGCGCCCGCGAGGTTCATCACCGCGGCCATGGCGAGCGCCGCCCGCGGGGTCAGCGCCCGCGTCGACACCGACGTGGCGATGGCGTTCGCCGAGTCGTGGAAGCCGTTCGTGTACGTGAATCCGAGCGCGACCCCGATGGTCACGATCAGTGCGAAGGTGTCCATGAAAGGGTCAGGACTCCTTGACCGCGATGGTCTCCACCGTGTTCGCCACGTGCTCGAAGGCGTCCGCGGCCTCCTCCAGCACGTCCACGATCTGCTTGAGCTTCAGCACCTCGATCGCTTCGTACTTGCCGTTGAAGAGGTGGGCGAGCAGCTTGCGGTGGATCTGGTCGGCCTGGTTCTCGAGCCGGTTGACCTCGATCCAGTACTCGGTGAGGTTGGACATGGTCCGCAGGTTCGGCATGGCCTCGGCGGTCAGCTCGGCCGCCCGCGCCAGCACCTCGATCTGCTGCTCGACGCCCTTGGGCAGTTCCTCGACGTTGTAGAGGACGACGAGGTCGACGGCCTCCTCCATGAAGTCCATGATGTCGTCGAGGGACGACGCGAGGTTGTAGATGTCCTCGCGGTCGAACGGCGTGATGAAGGAGGAGTTCAGCTGGTGGAAGATCGCGTGCGTCGCGTCGTCACCGGCGTGCTCCGCGGCCCGCATACGCTCCGCGATCTCGGCCCGGCCGGCGGTGTCCGCCCCGAGCAGTTCCATGAGGAGTTTCGAGCCCGTGACGATGTTGTCCGCGGACGCGGCGAACATGTCGTAGAAGCTCGTCTCCCTGGGGGTCAGACGAAAGCGCACGTGGGGTCCTCAGGATGCATGGGTTTCGGTCAGGCTGATGCTAGGCGCATCATCCGGCCACGGCTAATGGGCCGTCCACCAGTGTCGCCCATCGAGCACGGCGACCGGCAGCGGGGCCGCCCGGTGGTCCGGTCCACGGTCCGCCGACAGCGGCGGGCACAGGCCCTATACCCTGCGAAGTTCGGTACCATATACCCAGTAGGGGTATACGTCTGGAGGATGCGATGACGACCACCGAGGCCGGGGCGGCCACCGAAGAGGTCGTGACCGACCACGACCGCGGTGTGCACGGCTACCACCAGCAGAAGGACGAGCACCTCAAGCGCCTGCGCCGCATCGAGGGCCAGATCCGGGGTTTGCAGCGCATGGTCGAGGAGGACACCTACTGCATCGACATACTCACCCAGGTGTCCGCCTCCACCAAGGCGTTGCAGTCCTTCGCGCTGCAACTGCTGGAGGAGCACCTGCGCCACTGCGTCGCCGACGCGGCCGTCAAGGGTGGCGACGAGATCGACGCGAAGGTGGCGGAGGCCACGAAAGCCATCGGCCGCCTGCTGCGCACCTGACCCGCGCGCCGGCCGGACCCTCGCCTCAGCCGGCGCGGGCCTCCCGCTCCTCGGCCACCCTCAGCACCGCGTCGATGCTCTCCAGACTGAGCCGGTCCTCGGCGGCGGAGGCCGCGATGATCAGCTCCCCGCACAGTTCGATCTCGGCGAGGGCCACGTGGTCCTGAACCGCCGTACCGCCGACCGGAGCCACGCGCATCACCTCGTCCCTGCCGTCACCGGCTTCCTAGAGTAGGGAGCGGCGTACAGCCCGCGCATGGCACGGACGGGCTAGTCCTCATACCGGTTCCATGGCCGGATCCGGCCCCCACCGGACGGCCGGGCCGGGTTCCCGCCCCGGCGCCGGCCCCGTTCACTCCTCGGCGATCCGCCCGGCGTAGATGTCCGCCGCCGCCGGCAGCCGTACGTCGACCGGGGCCCCGAAGTCGTAGAGCAGCGTCGTCGAGGCCACCACGACGGCCTCCTTGCGCCGGCCGTTGACGAAGCTGAACCGGTGCCGGACCTTGCGGATGCGCCCCTCGTCGTCGAGGTAGACGTCGAAGGGGACCCGGGCGGTGGCGAACCCTTTCGCCGCCGCGCCCAGCGCGTCCCGCCCGCCCGCCGAGGCGCCCCTCGCGGCCACCGCGAGGTCGGCGACGCCGCGGAAGTGCCGCACCTCGGTCCCCGCCAGCCGGCTCCGGCCCACATAGGTGGCGGTCCGTGTCCCGCGCAGCACCTCGGCGGCGGCGTACGGGTCGGTCGCGCCGCCGGTCACCAGGTTCCCGTCGGACAGCGTCGCCGTGTCCACCCGCACCCATTTGTCGGCGGGCACGCCCGCGCCCCGGTTCTTCATGAACAGCGCTCCGGGCGCGAGGAGTTCGAGGATGGGCCGGTGCTCACTGGTCCCGGCCGGATCCTGCGGGAGGACCACCTTCAGCCGTCCGAGCCGCTGATGGTAGTCGTAGACGCCCTCGCCCCTGATCGTCACGCGGGTCCCGCCGGTGGCCATCTCCATCGACGTCCGGGCCTTGGAACTGCCCGCCGTCACCAGCGCGTCAGCCGCCCGGCGGAGCGTCTCGACCGGGTCCGCGGCGCGGGCGTCCTCGGCGGCCTCCCCGGGACCGGCGCATCCGGCGGCGCCGGCGCAGACCCCGGCCACCAGCCCCGCGACGACCGCCGTACCCCACCGTCGCTGCTGCCGCTGAGCCATCGCCTGTCACTCCCAGCCGGTACGTCCGTCACGGGCCCCGTGTCGTTCCCGATAACGACGGCCGGGTGGCACGCGTCACGCGTGACCGGGGCCGACGGTGGCCGCAGGCGTCGTTTCGCCGAGGCTGGGTACGGTTGTCCGCGTGACCCAGAAGGACCGTCCGGCCCCCTCCCCGCACGCCGGGGAACCCCACACCACGACGACCGTCGAACGCGGCCCCTTCTGCCTGGCCCGCTGCACCTGCGGCTGGCGCGGCCCGGCCCGCAGGGCGAGAAGCCTGGCCCGAGCCGACGCGGCGGGCCACACCCACGACTGACCGTTCCGTTTCCCTCTTCCGGGAACCCGCGGGCCCACGGCCCCGTCTCGCTCCATGAAGGCGACGCAAGGCACAGGCGGTCAGATATGCAACGGCGTACGTTCATCGCAGGCGGCACGGCCGCCGTCGCGGCAGTCGCGACGGCCGCGTGCCGGTCGGACACCGACGGCGGCGGCTCCTCCGCGACCGCGACCGGCTCCGGGACCGGCTCCGGGACCGCGGACGGCAAGATCCCGCTGCGCACCACGAGCGCCGCGACGGCCGCGAACTGGGCCGCCCTCGGACGCTCCCTCGACGGCCCCCTGATCCGTCCGGGCGACGCCTCCTGGACGGCGGCCCGGCAGCTCTACAACACCCGCTTCGACACCCTGAGACCGGCAGCGGTCGCCTACGTCGCCCACACCGACGACATCCGTACGGCCCTCGCCCACGCCCGCGCCCACGGCACGAAGGTCGCCATCCGCAACGGCGGCCACTCCTACGGCGGCTGGTCCTCGGGCAACGGCCGGCTGGTCCTCGACGTCTCCCGGCTGAACCGGGTGCGCGCGAGCGGCGACTCCGCCGTCGTCGGCGCCGGCGCCAAGCTGATCGACGTCTACCGCGCGCTCGCCGCCAAGGGCACGACGATCCCGGCCGGCTCCTGCCCGACGGTCGGCGTCTCCGGGCTGGTCCTGGGCGGCGGCCACGGCGTGGTCTCCCGCGCCTACGGCCTGACCTGCGACAGCCTCACCCGGGCGGTGATCGTCACGGCGGACGGCAGGCAGCGCACCGTCGACGCCACCCACGAGAAGGAACTGTTCTGGGCGCTGCGCGGAGCCGGCAACGGCAACTTCGGTGTCGTCACCGAACTCCACTTCACCACCCACCCGGCCCCCCAGGCGGTGACCGGCCACCTCTCCTGGCCCTGGTCGAAGGCCGCGGCGGTGGTGAGGGCCTGGCAGGAATGGGGCCCGTCCCAGCCCGACGAGATCTGGTCCGCCCTCCATCTGGCGAGCACGCCCGGCGGCACCCCGAAGATCTCCGTCTCCGCCTTCTGCATCGGCACCCACGGCCAGCTCCAGAACGCCGTAGACCGCCTCGCCGGCCGGGTGGGCGCCTCCGCGACGAGCGTGTCACTGCGCCGCCGCTCCTACGAGGAGGCCATGGAGATCTACGCCGGATGCTCCTCCTTCGCCACCGACGCACAGTGCCACCTGCCGGGTTCGACCCCCGGCCGCTCCCCGCGAGGCGCCCTGGGCCGCGAGACGTACGCGGCCCGCTCCGACTTCTTCGACCGCTCCCTCTCGGCGGCCGGCATCCAGACCCTGCTCCAGCAGCTGAGAACCGTCCGCGGCGGCTCGGGCAGCATCGCGCTCACCGCCCTGGGCGGCGCGATCAACCGGGTCTCCCCCACGGCCACCGCCTTCGTCCACCGCCGTTCCAGGATGCTGGCCCAGTACCTCGTGTCCTGGCCCGCGGGCACCCCGGGCACGACGGCCCAGTCCTGGCTCACCACGGCCCACCGCTCCATGGCCCCCCACGCCTCGGGAGCCGCCTACCAGAACTACGCGGACCCCACCCTGACCACGTGGAAGAAGGCGTACTACGGCCCCGCGCTCCCGCGCCTGACCCAGCTGAAACACCGGTACGACCCCGACGGCTTCTTCACCTACGCCCAGTCGCTGTAGACCCGGCGCCGGCGTGCGGCCCGGCGGGGAAGGCATGGCCGCCCGGTCCAGCCCGTCGGCGCGGGGCCACTTCCCGGCCTAGGCGGCCAGATCCCGCTCCTCGGCAGCGGCCTCCAGCCGGGTCCCCGGCACCACGGCGTCGTGGCCGCCCCCGCGAGCGGAACGCGCCCGCACGAGCCACCCCGCCCACCCGGAGCCGTCGACCGCCCTCAGCACGGGCGTCAGCAGCATCGACGCCACCGGCGACAGCAGCAGCGCCACAGCCGTACCGAGCGCGAACCCGCCGACCACGTCCGTCGGGTAGTGCACCCCCATGTAGACCCGGCAGAACCCCTCCGCCAGCCCCAGCCCGAGGCCGACGAGTCCGAACCTGCGGTTGGCGACGAACAGCGCGACCCCCATCGCCATGGTGATCGTCGCGTGGTCGCTCACGAAGGAGTAGTCGGTCTTGCCGGAGACGAGGACCTCGAGCCCCTGGTGATCGAGGAAGGGCCGGGGCCGCTCCACGAATCCGCGTATCGGCACGTTCACCAGCACGGCGACCCCGGCGGCCAACGGCGCCCACACCAGCGCGGCCACCGACGAGGCGGCCTCCTCGGCCGACGCGGGCCGCCGCCGCACGGTCCACCAGCACCAGACCACGAGCAGCACCATCGCCAGCAGCAGCCCGTACTCGCCGACGAACTCGACGATCCGGTCCAGCCAGTGCGGTGCGTCCTTGGCGAGGCCGTTGATGTCATAGAGCAGGTCGACGTCGGGGTTCGACCCGGATGCGGCGAGTCCAGCCATGGTGCTGCGGCCCCTTCGTCGTGTGCTGTGCCCGGCGCGCCTCACGCACGCCGCTCGTACCCATGCCCGTGCTCGCGGATCCGCGTTCGCCGGTCCGTCGGTCACAGGCATCGCTCGGCTACGTCAACAGGAACGCACGGCTCCCGTTGATACGTTCCACTCTCCACCGAATGATCACGCAGACGTTACCGAAGAGAGACACATCACCGCAGCTCAGCGGGCGGGTCGCCGTCCGGTTCAGACCCTGGTGGGGAGTGCTTTCGCGCCATCTTCGGTGACCCGCGTGGCACCGAAGTACTTCCGGGTGTCGATCGGGTCGAACCGGATGACGGCCCCCGTGCGGGGCGCGTCGATCATGTACCCGCCGCCGACGTAGATGCCGACGTGGTCGATGGCCCGGGAGTTGGTGGGATCGGTCGAGAAGAACACCAGATCGCCCGGCAGCAGCTGGTCCCGCGAGGGGTGCGGCCCCGCGTTGTACTGGTCGTTGGCCACCCGGGGCAGGGGGATCCCGACACTCTCGTAGGCCGCCTTCGTCAACCCCGAGCAGTCGAACCGTCCGCCCTGCTCAGGCGTACCGTTCCCGCCCCACAGATACGGCGTCCCCAGCTTCTTCTGCGCGTAGTAGATGGCCCCGGCGGCCTGCTCGGACGGATCGACCCGTGTGACCGGCGCGGCGAAACTCTTCGCCAGCGTGGTGATCGTCTTCACGTAGTTCTGGGTCTCCCGGTACGGCGGCACACCGCCGTACCTGATGACCGCGTAGGCCCCCGCGTTGTAGGACGCCAGCATGTTGTGGGTGGGGTCGCCGGGCACTTTCTCGACGTACGAGGCAAGCTCGCAGTCGTACGTCGCGGCCGATGGAATCGCGTCATTCGGATCCCACACGTCACGGTCGCCGTCCCCGTCGCCGTCGATGCCGTGCGTGGCCCACGTGCCGGGGATGAACTGCGCTATTCCCTGGGCTTTCGCGGGGCTCCTGGCCTGCGGGTTGAATCCGCTCTCCTGGTACAGCTGGGCGGCGAGCAGCGCGGGATCGATGGCGGGGCAGAGGTTGCCCCATTTCTGCACGAGCGCCTGGTACGCGGCGGGCACGGCGCCCTTGGCCAGCCCCACGCTCCTGCCGCCGACGCCGTTGGAGAGGTTCCCGGCGATGACGTACACGCCGATGACGAGCAGCATCACGAAGCTGAGCCCCGCCGCCGTCCCGGCACCCGCCAGGATCCATGCCTTACGCACCGTCAACCGCCCCTCCGGGCCAGGGTTTCCGCCCGCGTCAGTCTAAGAGCTTCCCCCACGGAATCGCTGGCAACCGACGCCCTCACCGCCGGTCGGGCCGCTCCCGCGGGGCGCCGCCTCCCACCGTCACCGCCCCCGGCCCTCTGAAGACACGTCAAAACCCGTCATGGCGCGCGCCAAGCTTTGCCCAACGTTCGGTCGCGGGTTCCCCATCCCCTCCCATGATTGGGCAACCACCGCACCGGATCCAGGACTCGCGCATACGTTCCCCTCCGTGATCCCTGACGCTGACGCCACCCCCCGCTCGCTCCCCGCCCGCCGCGCGCTGCTGCGCGGCAGCCTCGTCGGTGCGATGGCGGCGGGCGGCGCCGCCCTCACCGCGACCGCCGCCAACGCCACCGCCTCCCCTTCCGCCTCGCCCACCCCGCACGCCCCCGCGCCCGCCCGCCCCACGACCGCCGCCGAGGCCCTGCGGGAACTGGCCGCCGGCAACCGCCGCTGGCGCGCCTTCCGGGAGCGGCACCCGGACGAGACCCCGGCGGTCCGGCAGAGCCTGACGCAGGGACAGCACCCGTTCGCCGTCGTCCTCGGCTGCATCGACTCCCGCGTCCCGCCCGAACTGGTCTTCGACCAGGGCCTCGGCGACCTGATGACCGTCCGCACGGCCGGCGAGGTCCTCGACGAGGCCGTCCTCGGCAGCGTCGCGTACGGCGTGCTGGAGCTGGGCATCCCCCTGGTCGTGGTCCTCGGTCACCAGTCCTGCGGAGCCGTGCGCGCGGCCGTCGCGGCGGACCTCTCCGGCGAACGGCTGCCCGCCCACATCCAGTACCTGGCCGACCAGATACGCCCGGTCATCGACCGCACGCGGGAGGGCGACGCCCGCATCGACGCCACCATCGACGCGAACGTGCTCGCCGTCCGCGCCCGGCTCGCCGCCGAACCGGACCTCGCCGCGAAGATCACGGCCGGTCGACTGGCCGTCGTGGGCGCCCGCTACGAGCTGACCACGCAGACCGTCCACCGCCTCTCCTGACCGCCCCTCGGGTCGGAGGACGCCTCCCGGTACAGCGCCGCGGCCTCCGCCCCGAGGACCACGCTGTACGAGACGTCGTCCGTGGCACCCCCCTCCTCATGACCCCCCAGCACCCCCACGACCTCCCCGTACCCGTTGACCCACGGACTGCCGCTGGTGCCCCCGCTGAAGTCCGGGCAGTCGATGCGCTGCTGGGTACGGCTGAGCCGAAGCGGCCTGTTCGTGCAGGTGAGCGGCGCTTCGCGGGAGTCGGGGTAGCCGGTGACGGTCACGTCCGTGGCGCCGACGTCCGTCCGGGTCACGAACCGGTCGGCCCCGACGACATCCTCGACGCGCCTGCCGCCCACCTCCCCGGCCACCGCGAACGCGACGTCGCTGTCCTCGTCACGCCCCTCGGCCCACCCGTCGGGCAGGAAGTCCCGCCGGACGCTCCACACCCCGTAGGGGGCCTTCCCGTCCCGGTATCCGGGGACGAAGACGAGGGCGCCCTGCCCGGCGAGACAGTGCGCGGCGGTGACGAGGAGATCGCGGTGCGGGCTGTGGACCACGGACGCCGTACAGAAGTGCGCGCCGACGAACCCGCCGGCACCCGCCGCGTCGTCCGCGTCGTCCGCGTCGTCCGCGTCGTCCGCGTCGAACAGTGCCCCCACCCGCGCCGCCCCCGACGGCGCCCGCGCGACGACCGTCACCCCGAGCGGACCGGGCCCGTCCCCGGCCGCCGACTCCGATGCGGAGGTGGCCGCCAGCAGTACGAGGCCGAGCAGGGCGGCGTAGGGACGCGGGCTGCGCTTCATCGCACCCACGGTGGCCCACGAAGGTGAGAGCCAGGTCAGACCCGGCTATCGTCCACCTGTCGTCGAGGCCCGTGCGGAAGGAACTCCCCCGTGACCGACATCCCCCCCGACCTGACGTGGGTGCGCGCCGCCCCGCCGGAGGCCACCGGTCCCGGCCCCTGGATCGAGATCGCCTTCGGCGAGGGCGAGGACGGAGAGGCCCCCGTCTACCTCCGCGAGACCAGCGACCCGGACAACGTGGTCACGACCAACCGCCGCAAGTGGGACGCCTTCGTACTGGGCGTACGGGCAGGGGAGTTCGACCACTTCGTACAAGAGGCGGAGCACGCCGAGGGCCCACTCGACGACGGCCTCGCCACGCCCTGACACCAGGTCGGAGAGGAACGCGCACCGGACACCGGCTCCGCCGCCCGTTCGCCGTCAGTCATGAGAACATCGAAGCGGACCCTCACCCGACCAGCCGTCAGAAACGGCCCACGGCCGTGAAGTGGGTAAACGACGGAACCACACGACAGGTTCCGCTCCGACCTCATTGCCCGGCGTGACCCGTCGTGATACACAGAGTGACGAGTGCGTGCTATTCGTATGAATCCCGCCCGTCAATGGCGCCAAGTCGACATACGAAGGCGGCGTTGTCGGCGACAATGAGTCCTGACCTCTGCACACCGCAGGGGCCTCTCGGAACTACCCACCAGGGGCGGTGACTTACATGCTCTTTGCGGCCGACAAGGGAGACATCAACACCATCATCGGCGGGATCGCTCCGGACTGGGGCCCCTTCGGCAGCCTGGGCAACGAGGCCAAGGTGATGATCGAGGTGGTGATGGCCGTCGCCATCCTCCTCTGCCTCGGCATCGCGATCTGGGGCGCCGCCAAGCAGCGCATCGGCGCCACGGCCCTGCGCGACACGTTCAGCGCGGAACAGGGCAAGGGCCTCATCATCGCCGGACTGACGGGCGTCTTCATCATCGGGTCCCTCGGCACCCTGTTCACGATCGTGTACGGCATGGCCGTGTAGCGAACCTCGCCCACCGCCACTCCGCTCCGGGCACTCCCGGCCCTCTCCACCCCACCCACCCGTCGTGCCCACCGGCTGAGGTTGCGTTTCCCTGATGTCGAGTCACCACACCGCGCCCGCGCGGGAACCAGCACGGCTACCGTCGTACCACCACGCGTTCCGGTACGGCAGCGAGGGGGCGTACACGGCATGAGTCCCGGAGACGAACACGACTACGGCGAGCCGGCGGGTACCCGCATGCGCCTCCCCGAAGCCGACCCCTACGGCGGCGCCCGCCGCCCCGCCCGCTCCTCCTCACGGAGCCTGGTCATGGTCGTCGGCGTCGTCGTCCTGCTCATCGCCGCGATCGCCTTCGCGAACCGTGGGGGAGACGATTCCCCCTCCTCCGCGGCCACCGGCGCGGGCAACGGCGACAAGCCGAGAACCGCGTCGACCGCGGCAAGCGGCACGAAGCCGGTGGAGTCCAGGACCGGCGGCATCCCGTCCGGGTTCCCCCGGACCCAGCAGGGCGCCGAGTCGGCCGCCGCCAACTACGCCGTCGCGCTGGGTTCGACCGGCATGTTCCAGAGGGACAGCCGGCACGCCCTCGTCGGCACCGTCTACACCGCCGCCGCGGCGAGCAGGCTCCAGACCCCGATGGACCAGGCCTACTCGGCCGACTTCCTCGCCAAGCTGGGGCTCGACGCCAACGGCAACGCCCCCACGGGCAACACCTTCGTCTCCCGCGTCGTCCCGGTCGGGACCACGGTCCAGTCCTACGACGGCACCACCGCCAAGGTCGCCGTCTGGTACCTCGGTCTGATCGGCATGTCCGGGGAGACCTCGACCGACCCCGTCACCTCGTCGTGGAAGACCTGGACCTTCGACCTCCAGTGGGTCGAGGGCGACTGGAAGGTCGCCGCCGACGCGCAGCACGACGGCCCGGCCCCGGTTCCGGGCGACGACAAGGCCGCCGCCTCCGACGAGATCAGCAAGGCCATCGAGGAGTACGGAGGGTTCACGTATGCCCGGTAACCCGCACCGCGTGCTCCGGCTCGCAGGAGTCGTCGCCGCCGTCCAGGCGTCGGCCGTACTACTGGCCACCCGCGCCTTCGCCGTGCCCACGCCCAGCGCGTCCCCCACGCCGTCGACGTCCCCTTCTCCGTCTCCGTCGGGCAGCCTCGACTGCCACCTCATCTCCGGCGAAGCCAAGAAGTACTGCGAGAAGGGCAACACCCCCTCCGGCACCACCACCCCCGGCGTCTCCGACACCCTCGACCCGCTGTCCTCGCTGGCCAAGGGCTGTGCCGACGCCGCCGCCTGGACCGTGGAGAGACTCAGCGTCGCCGTGCAGGACACCGCGAACGTCGACTTCACCAACGCCCGGTTCCTCCAGCAGTACGCCGTCGTGTTCGCCGCGTCGACCGTCCTGACCCTCCTGCTGTGGCTGCTGGCCGTCGCCAAGCGAGCGGTCCGGGGCGTCCCCCTCACCACCGCCATCGGCGAGGCCGTCGGCTTCCTCTGGCTCACCGTCCTCGCCTCCGCCTTCACCCCGCTGATCCTCTACACGGTCGTCTCGGCCACCGACGGCATCAGCGAGGTCCTGGCGAAGACGACGGGCAACCAGACCGACACCTTCTTCGGCACCTTCTCCGCCGCCCTGGCGAAGGGCGAGGACATCGGCGGCGGCCCGATCATGCTGATCGTCGTCTCCCTGGTGTCGATCCTCGCCGCCGGCGTCCTGTGGCTGGAACTGGTCCTGCGGGCCG
The DNA here is from genome assembly GCF_042870975.1 of Streptomyces sp. NPDC006259. Taxonomy (NCBI): domain Bacteria; kingdom Bacillati; phylum Actinomycetota; class Actinomycetes; order Kitasatosporales; family Streptomycetaceae; genus Streptomyces; species Streptomyces sp. NPDC006259. The sequence goes on from NZ_JBIAHY010000008.1 coordinate 391,649, forward strand.
CCCTGCTGTACGTCGGCGCCCTGCTCGGCACGGTCGTCTACGCGGGCCTCGTCGACAAGAACCTGTGGGGCCACGTCCGCCGCTGGGCCGGCATCATGATCGCCGTCATCCTGGTCAAGCCGGTCATCGTGATCGTCCTCGGCCTGGCCGGTGCGCTCTCCGCCGACGACGGCCCCAACGCCTTCGGCGCCGTCGTCTCCGGCCTGTCCATCATCCTGCTGGCCATCTTCGCCAGCGCGATGATCTACCGCTTCGTGCCCGGCTTCGGCGACGAGATCGCCAACTCGCGCAACAACCGCATCATGCAGGGCGCCGAGGGCAAGGCCGCGGCCGTCATCAGCTCCCCGGCGAGCCTCGTCGCCCAGGGCATCAAGACCCACAGCAGCCGCGCCGACAGCAACGGCGGCGGTGCGCCCTCCTCCAGCGGCCAGCGCCCGGCCAACCAGGCCGCCGGCGGCGTAGCGGCGCACAGCTCGCGCACCTCGAACGGAGGCGGCGGATCTGTCCCCTCCGCCGCCCCCGCGCCCCGCGCGAGCAGCCCGCTGAACACCCCGCACGCAGGCAACACCCGCAACAGCAGTACGAACCGCCCAGGAGGTGAAGGGCGTTGACGACCGAGTCCCACGTGTCCCACGTGGTCACGCCCCGCCGTACATATCTGATCGGCCGCGCCCGGCCGAACGCGATCGTCGGCCGCAACCGCGAGTCCGGAGAGATCGCGCTCATCGTCATCGGCGCGTTCCTCGGCATGATGTGCGGGCTCCTCGTCCCCGTCCTGGCCCTGCGGATCGTCCTGCTCGCCGGCTTCCCGATGATCGCGCTGGCCGCGGTCTACGTGCCCTACAAGCACCGCACGTTCTACAAGTGGTTCGAGATCAACCGCAGCTACAAGCGCACCCTGCGCCGTGGCACGGTCTACCGCTCGACCGCCATGGAGGCGGGCACCCGGATCGACGGCCAGGAGATCGAGGTCGGTCCGCCGCCCGGCATCGGCCGGATCAACTGGCTCGCCGCCCCCTTCGGCCCCGACGAGATCGCCGTCCTGCTGCACGCCGACCGCCGCACGGTCACCGCGGCCATCGAGATCGAGGGACCGGGCGTCGGCCTGCGCGACAGCGAGGACCAGGAAGCCCTCGTCGACCGCTTCGGCACCCTCCTCAAGCACGTGGCCAACGGCGACGGTTTCGTCACCCGCATCCAGATGCTCGCCCGCACCCTCCCGGCCGACCCCGACGCCCACGCCAAGGACGTCTCCCAGCGCGGCGACGAGAAGTCACCGCCGTGGCTCCAGTCGTCGTACGACCAGCTCCAGTCGATGGTCTCGACGAGCAGCGAGCAGCACCGCGCCTACCTCGTCGCCTGCATGCACTACACGCGCGAACTCGCCGCCGAGGCGAACGCCATGGCCCGTGCCGCACGCCCGCAGAACGGCCGCAAGCTGGACCGCGACGCCGGTCTCGCCGTCGTCATGGCCCGCGAGCTGACCGACATCTGCTCCCGCCTCCAGGAAGCGGACATCCGGGTCCGCCAGCCCCTCGGCCAGGGCCGGCTCTCGTCGCTGATCCACTCCATGTACGACCCGGACCACCCGATCGACCACATCCAGGCGATGACCCGGCGCAACGCCTGGCCGGCCGAGCTGGACGCCATGGAGCCGACCTACCTCAAGGCCAAGACCCGCGAGTCCTCCACCCGCGCCCCCTGGTGCCACGCCACGGCCTGGGTGAAGGAATGGCCGATGACGCCCGTCGGCGTGAACTTCCTGGCCCCGCTCCTCGTCCACACCCCTGACGTCATCCGAACGGTCGCCGTGACGATGGACCTCGAACCCACCGAGGTGGCCATCGAACGCATGCTGACGGAGAAGACGAACGACGAGGCGGAGGCGAGCCGGGCCGCCAAGATGAACCGTACGGTCGACCCGCGGGACGTGGCCGCCCACTCCCGTATCGACCAGCGCGGCGAGGACCTGGCGAGCGGCGCGGCCGGCGTCAACCTCGTCGGCTACATCACGGTCTCCTCCCGCAATCCGGAGGCATTGGCCCGCGACAAGCGGACGATAAGGGCGTCCGCGGGCAAGTCGTACCTCAAGCTGGAGTGGTGCGACCGAGAGCACCACCGCGCGTTCGTGAACACCCTCCCGTTCGCCACCGGCATCCGAAGGTAGGGCTTTACATGCGGGACCCGATGTCCGTCCTCACCGACGCCTTCACGTCCTTCCTCTTCGGCAAGGTCGAGACGACCCGCCTGCCCGTGCGCACCTCCACCGGCCAGGCCCAGGCCGTCTATCTGCCGACCGCCGCGCCCGGCCTCGGCGACTCGGGTGTGATCATCGGCCGCGAGGTCTACTCGGGCAAGGGCTACATCTACGACCCCTTCCAGCTGTACGGCCAGCAGCTCCCGGCCCCGCACTGGCTGGTCCTCGGAGAGTCCGGCAACGGCAAGTCGGCCCTCGAGAAGACGTACGTCCTGCGCCAGCTCCGCTTCCGCGACCGCCAGGTATGTGTCCTGGACGCCCAGGGCGAGGACGGTGTCGGCGAGTGGAACCTCATCGCGCAGGCGCTGGGCATAACCCCCATCCGCCTGGACCCGACGGCCGCCCTGGACCTCGGCATCCGCCTCAACCCGCTGGACCCCTCGATCACGACGACGGGCCAGCTGGCGCTGCTGCGGACCATCATCGAGGTCGCGATGGGCCACGGCCTGGACGAACGCGCCGGCTTCGCCCTCAAGGTCGCCCACGCCTACGTCAACGAGACGATCGTCGAACGCCAGCCCGTGCTCACCGACATCGTCGAGCAGCTACGGCACCCCGAGCCGGAGTCGGCCGAGGCGATGAACGTCGCCCTGGACGACGTACGGGCGTGGGGCCTCGACGTGGCGCTGGTCCTGGACCGCCTCGTCGACGGTGACCTGCGCGGCATGTTCGACGGCCCTACGACGGTCGGCATCGACCTGGACGCCCCGCTCATCGTCTTCGACCTGTCCCACATCGACCGCAACTCCATCGCCATGCCGATCCTGATGGCGATCGTGGGCGTGTGGCTGGAGCACACCTGGATCCGCCCCGACCGCAAGAAGCGCATCTTCCTCGTCGAGGAGGCGTGGCACATCATCAACAGCCCGTTCGTGGCCCAGCTGTTCCAGCGGCTGCTGAAGTTCGGTCGCCGCCTCGGCCTGTCCTTCGTCGCGGTCGTCCACCACCTGTCCGACGTGGTGGACGGAGCGGCGGCGAAAGAGGCCGCGGCCATCCTCAAGATGGCGTCGACGAGGACGATCTACGCCCAGAAGGCGGACGAGGCGAGGGCGACGGGCCGCGTACTGGGTCTGCCCCGCTGGGCGGTGGAGATCATCCCCACCCTCACCCCGGGCATCGCGGTGTGGGACGTCAACGGCAATGTGCAGGTCGTCAAACACCTGATCACCGACACGGAACGCCCCCTGGTCTTCACCGACCGGGCGATGACCCAGTCCTCCGCCGACCTCGCCGAGGACGACGCGCTGCGCGCCGCCGAGCTGGAACAGGAACAGCGGGCGGCGGCCTTCATGGAACAGCACCTGCCCGACCTGGACGGCTCGTCCGAGTCGACGGTGGCGTAGGGGCACGGGGGACGCGATGAGACCGGGCGACGACCGCGGCCAGGGCCAGGGGCAGGGGGGCATCCCCGACGGCCTGCTGATCGGACTGCTCGCGTTCCTGCTCGGCATGACGCTGCTGGTGTGGACGGCGACCGGCCTCGCGGCCCTCTTCACGCACGGCTCCTGGCCGGCCGGCGTCACCTTCGCCCGCACCCCGCTGGCCATGCGCCACCTCGTGGGCCGACCGCACGACATCGCCGGAGCCTGGCCGGACGCCGCCCCGTCGGCCCTCTCCGGCTACGGCCTGTTCTGGGGCCTGTTCATCGGCCAGGTGATGATCCTCCTGGTCCTCACCGTCTTCACGCTGGGCACGGTGGCGAGATGGCGGGCGGTACGGGCGGAGCGGCGGACGCGCCCCCGCCACGAGGTGCCGGTGCCCGCGCCGGCCCCGGAGCCGGTGGTCCCCCCGGCCCACCGCGAGGTGCCCACCCCGAGGACGGAACCCGAACCGGAAACCGCGACGACCCCCTTCCCCGTCGCCGGGACCGAACCCGCGGTCGGCTGGGCGGCGTCCCGCCCGGAAGGCCCGGTCCTCTACGGCCCCCCGGAGACCCGCCACGCCACCGCGACCCGGGCCGTACACGACGCCGAGGGGGCCGTCCTGGTCCTCACCTCGCACCCCGCCCTCTGGCGGGACACCAAGGACGCCCGCGCCAAACTCGGCCCGGTCCTGCTCTACGACCCCACCCACCTGTGCGACACCCCGGCCCGCCTCCACTGGTCCCCCACCGCGGGCTGCGAGGACAAGGCGACGGCGGCGGCCAGAGCGACCGCTCTCCTCACCCCGGTACGTCCGACCGCCCGGCTGGACCAGGCGGTCGCCGAGACGGCCGAGACGCTCCTGCGCAGCTGTCTGCACGCGGCCGCCGTCGACGGGCGCACCGTCCGCCACGTCCACCGCTGGTCCCAGGGCATCGGCATCCAGGAAGCGGTCCGCACCCTCCGCACGAACCCGAAGGCGGCGGCCGGCTCCGCGGGGGAACTCGAAGCCGCTCTCACGGCCCACCCGGAACGCCGGGACATCGCCCAGGAACTGACGGCCCGAGCACTGTCCGCGCTCTCCACGGTGAACATCCGCGAGGCCTGCACCCCCCACCGAACTGACGCCCTCGCCTTGGATTCCTTCGTCAACGAAGGGGGAACGCTTTATGTGGTCGGTGAATCCATCGAGGACCCCAGGACCCATCCCGGCGCCATGCCGCTCCTGACGGCCCTCGTCTCCAGCGTGGTCGAGCGCGGCCGGCGCATGGCCGAACGGTCATCCTCCGGTCGGCTCGACCCACCACTGACCCTGATCCTGGACGACGTGGCGGCCGTGGCCCCGCTCGCCCAGCTCCCCGACCTCCTGGCCGTCGGCCGGGACCGCGGGCTGCCCACCCTGGCCCTCCTCCGCTCCCGCGAGCAGGCGAGGGCCCGCTGGCCGCACCAGGAACTGCCCGTGTGACGCCTACGGCCGTTCCAGTACGTACTCCAGCTCCCGCCCGTCGGCGTCATCGCCGAGGGACACGACGACCCCGCTCGGCATGAACCCGGCCCTGCTGTAGAAGGTCCGCGCCCGGCCGTTGTCCTCGTGCACGATGAGCCGCACCCGCTCCAGGCCGCGCGCCCACGCCCACTCCAGCCCGGCGTCGAACAGCACCTCGGTCAGCCCGATCCCGCGGTACTCGGGCCGCACGAAGACCCCGACGACATGTCCCTGCCGCCGTTCGACCGGGAAGCCCGCCCAGTCCTTGGTGCCGGCCTCCTCGACCAGCACCGTCAGCGTCGCGACCCACTCCCCGTCCGGTCCCTCGGCGATGATCTGCTGCGCGTCGTCGGCCCCTTCGGCGGCCCTCGTCGTCCGCTCCTCCCAGTAGGAGTCCGACCGCGCCAGCCCTTCGTCGTACGTCTCCAGGAAGGCGAGGTGGGCGACGGGGTCCCGCAGGGCGAGGAGCCGCAGCTCCTTCACAGCCGGCCACTCGTCGGCACGCACGGACCTGATGAGATAACTCATGGGGCCACCGTAGTACCCGGCCACCGACCCACTCATCCCAATAAACCCACGCCCTGGACCCATAAACGCAGAAAACCCCCGTGCCTGAAGGCACGGGGGTTTTCCCAAAAATTGTTCGGCGGCGTCCTACTCTCCCACAGGGTCCCCCCTGCAGTACCA